>JBCBCI010000048.1:0-38982 GCA_038530755.1 Cyanobacteria bacterium J06592_8
TTAGCTTTGTTAATTTCAAGAATTTCCTCTAAAGGAGGTTCTCGCAAAAGATAAATGATTCGCTCTTTGGGAACATTCCGAAATTTTTCTTGAAGATTAGGTTCCGGTGGTTGTTTCTGACGCAGTTGACGTAGACGTTCTCGCAGAGATAATTTTTTCTGAGTTGATGGACGTGGAAAATCAAATTGGTAAAGAAGCAAAAAATCAGGTTTAGGCTCGTTTGCTCGCATAACCATATTACCCCATCGACCAAAGCTGTGAGGAGTTTGTTGCCACAGCCAATCACTTTGACTAGCTTTAGAATAACCCGTGACCATACCAACAATTTTAGGTTCCATTACTTTCACCCAGTGTAAGGCTTATTTTTTTTAGTTACTTAAGCTGATTCCTGATTCCGATTCATCCGCAGTTTAACACTTTCTTCTATAAATTCCAAACTTTCTAGAATATGAGTAGCAGAGCGATAGGACTCATTAATCAGCTCTGTACGTTCATCGATATCTTCGATCAAATCATCTGATAATAATTGTAGGAAACCAATCATCGGATTAAGGCGAGAACGAACTTGATAAGAACTACTAATGATTGCTTGATCTCGTTCCATTTCATCAGCAAATTGTAGGGTGTAGAGTCGAGCATATTGACCCCCTTTGGCGAGGAGTTCATCGTGAGTTCCGAGTTCTATCAGTTGTCCTTTCTCTAAAACGGCGATCTGGTCGGCTTTTTGAATTGTAGAAAGGCGGTGAGCGATCACAATACTTGTGCGCTCTCGACTGAGTTCTTCGATTGCTTCTTGGACTAATCGCTCTGAAACAGTATCTAAGGCAGAGGTGGCTTCATCTAATATTAAAATTTCTGGGTTTTTTAATAAGGCTCTAGCGATGGAAATCCGTTGACGTTGACCTCCAGACAAGAGTAAACCGCGATCGCCAATTTTAGTTTCAAATCCTTCGGGTAACTGAGAAATAAATTCATAAGCATTAGCCCGTTCTGCTGCTTTAATAACTTCTTCATCACTCGCCTCGGGTTTAGCATAGGCAATGTTGTCTTTTACAGATTTATTAAAGAGGAACGTGTCTTGACTAACAATACCCATTGCTTGTCTAAGGCTCCTCAGTTCAAACGCTTTTAAATCTTTACCATCAAGGGTAATTTTACCTTGAGTTGGATCGTAAAATCGCGGAACCAGATCAGCTAAAGTTGACTTCCCAGCACCTGAACCTCCAACCAGAGCCAATGTTGTTCCTTTTGGAACGAAGATCTCAATATCCTTAAGAACAAGACTATCATTTCCCGGATAACCGAAGGAAATATGCTTGAAATGAATTCCAGTTTTCAAGTCGGTGAAAGGACTATTTCCTCGAGCCATAATCGGTTTATTTTTACGGTTAAGAAAGTCTTGAACGACTTCAACACCTGCATAGGCATTGGCGAAACGACTTCGAGAATTATTTAAGCTTGATAGTAAAGGTAAAGTCCGAAATAAAACGAATAAATAGGTCAGAATCACCGTTGATAGTGATTCGATTCGCTCGGCAAAAAACAAACGTCCAAGTACAACAATCATAAGAATCGCGATCATACTTGTCACCTCATTAATGGGAGCGAGAGCGGCTTCATTAATCTGGTTTTGAAAACTCACTTTCTCCCGATCCTCAATTAATTTTTCTAACCGCTTATATTCTCTATCTTCACTCCCGACTGACTTAACCAGTCTAATCCCTCCCAAAGCTTCTAACGTTCCAATCGAATAGGCTCGCGTTACTTCTGTGACTTTTTCACCTAACACTTTAGCCCGTTTAATCAAAACCTGGTTAGACAAAACTACGAATCCAACGACAAGAGAGGAAGCTAAGGTTAGTTCCCACGAAATAGAAATTAAAATGATAAAATAAACAAAAATTGTAATCGATACAGTCAGAATTTGAATAAGAATACTCACTGCACTAGACGTTCTCCCTGTTTCTCCAGAAAGCTGATTTAGAATGTCTCCGATACGAGTTTTCGAGTAATAATCCATATCTACATCTAACAAGAGCTTCACACCGTCTTTTCTGAGATCGGAGACTAAACTGCGTTGCAGAGAACCCGATACTAATCGACCGATATAGGTGGTGAGATTTTTTAAAGCAACTGCAAAGATAATCGCTCCCGCCATTACCCCCAATCGATAGGTTTCAGGAATGTTCTCAAATGGAGCCAGCAAAGCCTTAATAATCGGCGCTCCAGTCACTAATTCTAAATCCTGACCCAAGAAGGTAAGAACAACAGGAACAATGAGTGTGGTACTAACACCATTAAAAATGGCACCTGAAAATCCAAGAACAATTGTCAGAAAAATCTTGAGCGGATAATGCTTGGCGTATTTGAGCAGAAAGGAGAAATTAGGGGACATACGATAACAATCCTTAATCGGAAAAATATTCTGGGAACTGATTAAACAGTTTAACTTGATAAACCTGTGATTACCTTTGATAAAATCGTAGCCATTGTTTCTAAACTATATTTCTCTATACATTTTTGTCTAGCCCGAATTCCTTTGGCTTGAGCTTCTTCCCAGCCCTGAAAAATTTGGCGAATACTCTCAGCAAGTGGTTTGGGAGAACTTGGTGCGACTAAATAGCCCATATCCCCTAAAATTTCGGGAATATCTCCAACATAAGTCGATAAAACGGGTTTAGCCATTGACATTCCATCTGTCAGCTTGAGTGGAAACTGAGCTTGAGCGGTGAGAGTGTCTCGTTGAGGAACAACAACAACATGAGCCGCAGCCACCACCTCTGGCATTTTTTCCACGGGACAAGGCGGTAATTTAATCATCCAACGTCCCCACTTTTGCTTTAATTGCTCGTCGTAGTCATCGTAAGGACTTCCCCCAACAATCACCAGTCGCAGATCGGGTTCATTTAACAGATCTAAAGCCTCTAGCACATCTTCAACACCTTTGTGAGGTCGCGGAGCACCCGGAAACATTAAAACCCGATATCCCTTTAACCCATACCGTTCTCGACTGACTTCCGAATCATACCGATCAGGATCAAACATCTGGGTATCTTTCCCATTGGGAAGATAAACACCACCAAACCGCTTTTGTAAGAACGCTGTATCTACTGTAATTGCATCTGCACTCGGCACCAACCGTTCCATCCACTGGAGATACATGGGATGATCGGACTGTCTCAATTGACCATCTTTTTTAACAAGATCGCGATAAAACTGTTTCAGTGAGGATGGACGATATCTCCACTCATCTCCCCCACACCAACTCAGTTCCCAATCATCGACATCGAGTATAACAGGCTTTCGGGTTAATAATTTTTTCAGTAAAGCTACTCCAAAGCTAGTGGGTTTGGGTTTGACGGCTAAAACAATATCCCCATCTATTTTATCCAGTAATTTTTGAGCAGAAACAAATAACTGAGGGTAAATTCCACCGGGAACTGAGATAACGGGTAAACCAGGAGGAGGTAAAGGATAAATTCCCTCTGTGAATTGTAACCCTAAGATGGCGACTTCATAGTTGAGTGTTTGCAGAGCTTGACCAATGATATAAGCTCGATCTAAACCACCTTTCGATAATGTTGGTGAAAGGATAGAAATCTTTAACTTTCCAGCCGTGGGTTTAGGCTTCATAAAAATTTAAACTCCAGGAGACTAGGCTGTGAGTGAAACTTCTGTATTGAGTATAGTCACTTCTGGAGTCATCGTTATCAATTTAGATACTCCAGCTCATTAATCTTAAGAATAATTTTTCAAAATCTGATCGTATAGTTGAGCCATTTCTTGAGCGACATCATTCATTGTTTTAACAGGTTTGATTCCATGACGGAGTCGGGTCAATAAATCTGAATCTGTAGCCAGTTGAGCGATCGCATCAGCCCACGCTTCTACATTGTCTGCTTCAACAAGCAAGCCATCAACACCATCCTCAACTAACTCCGCAATTCCACCTCGGTTAGATCCTAAAACTGGGACTTGAACGGCGTGGGCTTCCAAGACGACTAATGGCCCTGTTTCTAGCCATTGAGAAGGGACTGCTAAGACATCAAACCCTGCCATCGCTTCGGGAATTTCAGCTCTAGAGAGTTTTTTCTCAAGTTTGATTCGCGAGTCGGTTTGAGCCATTGCTTGTACTTTTTCCTCATTCTCTCGACTGAGTTCTCCCTGGGACACTCCATGAATAATCAGTTCGACGGGAAAATCTTTGGGTAAATTATAGATAGCTTCTGCTAAGACTTGCACGCCCTTTGTTGGTTGCAAACGTCCTAAAAACCCAATTTTCAGAGGAGTGTGAGGCTGTTGGTGTTGAGGCTGAGTGGTTGGAGCATAACTCACACCATGACGAGACAGTACAATTTTATCTTCAGGTATGCCATTGAGTTTGAAAGCATCATAAAGCCACTGGCAAACAACGACAATCCGATCTGCGAGTTGTGCCATTTCCCGCAATTTTTGAGCCTGGGCTGAGACTTGAGAAGGAATTCCAACGGTTCGACCTAGTTGACGCATTCGCACGTTTTTTGAGGCTCGAAGTTGAGTTTCAGCCGCTAGACTAATCCTTTGAGGGACTTGGCTTAACCCCAAACTCATCCAAGCCGGAATGCGTTCAGGAACACCGTAACAGTATCCACAGCGTACAGGATCGATGCGTCCATCACAGGGAGAACAACCGTTCAGCATCATGGTTCCTCTCAGGCAGACTGCCTCCGGCATATGAATCGTCACAACTGTTGCCATTCCTAATTGACGAGCGTAACGAAGATGATGCAACCCACAGCCAAATCGCCAAGAATGTTGATGGTAAAGGTCAGCCTTTTGTGCGTTTAGCCATTGGGAAAATTCCTCGAAGCCTCCCGGCGGATCTTGCTCTCGTTGCTGGGATTGACTTGGGGAGGGGTTGAGAGGATAGCGATAGACCTCAATGCCATTATATTGATAATAATCAAATTCATATCCCGTTTTAGGTGCTGCGACAATATTCTCGATGTGACGTTCGGCTAATCCTCGGACTAACCCATCGAGATAGACCTCTACACCACCGGAACTATCGGGAAAATACCAGCTTGTTGCCTGAATAAGTTTCATTAACGTTTTTACTCTCCTACAATCAAAGGACAGGTTGATCGGCTCAAACCCTTTCACTGACTATCTCTTCTATTATTCCTACAGCTCAAATACTTGGGCGTAGCTTAACTCATACATTATTAATATTGACTAACAGTCTTGAGGCTAGTCAACTTTTATTCTCTTTCTCTGGATCGATAATTCGGTAAAAAGCTCCGAAATTCAATTAATTTTTTGAGTGGTGATCGAGAAGATTTAGAACTTTCTGGTGAAACCATCGGTTACGGTCTCGACATTCTTCTAAACTATTGGGATAAGCTTGACAATCCGCTAAATGCGATCGCCAATTGGTTGTATCACACAAAAATTTAGTTTGATCAAAACGTTGATACAGTGTTTTTCCAAACAGTTTAAGCTGTCGTTTCGCTTGTCGCCATTTTTGGACTGGATAGAGTGCAACCGGGTACTTAAGTGTGAAGAACTTGGTCGTAAATGGAAATGCTAAAACTTTTCGTCCGAGTAGGGTTCCCCAGTATGCACCATGAAAGGAACTCGTTAGAATTGTCTCACCTGATGCCAAAAAACTGATAATTTCCTCGAAGTTTTGAGACTGATTTGTCTTCCGTGGGAATTGCTCGATATCAATTTGAAACTTTTTGTGGGAAAACACAACAAACTCATGTTCAATCGAATATTTCCGATCAAAACCTTCGTACATACAGGTTACACAGGGAACCCAATCATATTCTTTTCCAAAGTCTCGAACTCCGACACAATCAAACTTTTCCAAATAGGGCTTATAATCAAACTGAACCACTCGATCAACTTGATAAATTTGCTGTCCAGCTCCCCAAAGAATTAATTGATAACCGTTTTTCCGAGCCTGTAGTCGTTGAAAATGATTGAGAAATCGATCAAACATTAACCCACCTCCCCCAACAATTGTGTGATGGGGAAATAGAGATAGATTGTCATCCTGAGCTTGTGCTTCTCCCAAAGTGCGAATATCTACCTTACTCACTTCATACCCAGGAAAGTCAAAGTAATTTAAGGGAGAGGATTGTAAATCTCCAATATTTGTAGGGTCAATTACATGATAGTTAGCAATGGTTTTCATTCCATTAAATCTCTATATTTATATTTATTTAGCCTTATTTAATTCAGAAAACGCGATCTAAAACTTTCTTAAGCTCAAGGATAAACCGCCGATAAGCTGAATACTTCTCCCGATTTAATCTCTTAGTTTTTCCCGAGCTATTCAGACTGATTGCTCAGATTTTAAAGTTTCTGAAGAGTCTAAATAATTTTCGACAAACTCCCGAATATTGTTCATAAAATTATCAGTTGAAAAAATTTGTTTCCGTTCTTCTAATTTTGCTCGGAGTTGTTGCTGTTGATCAGGATTACTCAAAACACTCAAAATCTTTTCCACAGCTTCTTCAACTGTATTCTCGAAAAATAAATCCTGATTGTCTTCTCCCACAATTTCAACTTGTCCTCCCACACTTCTCACAAATGGAATCGCACCTGCTTTCATCATCTCCGCAATTGAGATTCCAAAGGGTTCTTTTTTATAATGAATTCCATACCGACATCTAGCTAAAACGTTCACATAATCTTTATAGGGTAGATTTTGATATAATGTTACCCAATCTGAATTTTCAGCGACCATTTTTTCGAGAAATCGTAAGTATTTCCATCCAGAGAATCCTCCGCCTCCACCTGTTAGATAAAGTTTCACATCATAGCCTTTTGCTCTAATAATTTTTAAAATTTGAATGGCTTTGTGGGGTTGCTTGGCTTTGGTTAATCGACCGCTACAAATAAAAGCATTTTCCTTTTGCTCCCAAGGAATATTCTGCACATCTAAAACGACTGGAGGATAAACTACAGTTGAATCAATCCCGTATTCAGTTTGAATCGCATCAGCAACGACCGCAGAATTTGCCAGAGAAACATTACTTTTCATCCTTTCATCAGAGAAGTCAGAAATATTTTTATAAAACTCTTCATCCTTATCAAAAACATCAATCCAGTGAATATATTGAATTCCTCGTTGACCTAAATCTGTAGCATTATAACCCGATAAAACCAAGTCATATTCTTGAGCGTTAGCTTTGAACTCTCGAATATAAAAATGATTTAATAGCTTTCTCACCACATTATTATTAGCAACTAAAAAATCTAAGCTAGTTTTAGCCGACTTTGGTAAAAACGATTGAATGGTAACACGCTCTTCAGAAAGATGAGTTCCATAAGCGGAATTTAACTTTTTAAAATCAATCGGAAACAAGGTAAAGAGCGTGACATTATACTGATCTTTTAATGCTTCTAAAATCCACAGTCCAACACTCTCAGCTCCACCGCCTTGAAAGCTCGGATAGAACACAGCAATTGATGCTTTGTCTGTGATTTTTTTTTGAGGCTTTTGGTCGATTTCGATCATAATCTATTCCTCTAGCTTACTCAAGTTTTCGATTATTTTCCATTTAATCTGACATCTGAATCCACTTCCGTGACCCGCCAGCTCAACTTTAGGTTAACCCAGAAATTCCAGAACGTCACGATCGCGATCGCTATCAATTTTGCGACATATTCATTAGTCCCTAAACTTTGGTATAATACACTGACTATTGTTGCATTTAACACTAAGCCCGTTAAGCAAATCATATTAAATTTTAAGAACCGCTTAAAGGTCTTCCCGAAACTGCGTTGCTGACGGCTAACCTCTGCAAAAGTCCACAGGTCATTCCAGAGAAAATTATTAAAAATAGCAATCTCTCCAGAGAAAATCACACTGAGGGTCAATCCTAAACCCAAATAACGCAACAGGTAAAAGATGCTGAAATCAACAAATAGGCCACTGAACCCGACAACCCCAAATCTCAGAAACTTTTGAATTGGCCAGAGCTTTAACCGTAATTGTATAAGATGTTGTAGATACTCAACATACTGTTTCCAAGTCACTTTACTCGCCCCTTCTAGCCGTTCTTGGAACACGTAACCCACTTCTGCGATCCAACGGCTTTTTCCTTGGGCTAAGACCTCTATCAAAATTTTATACCCAACTGGACTGAGGGGTTTTTCCGCGATCGCTTCTCGCCGAATTAAAAAGTAACCACTCATCGGATCGGACACTCGACTCACGACTCCAGGTAAAATTATTAATCCTAGAACCTGCGCCCCCCGTGAGAGAAACCGTCGCCCCAAACTCCAGTCACTCACGCCCCCATTTTCGACATGACGACTGGCGAGTGCTAAATCAGCCCCTTTATTGATTTCTGCTAAAAGCTGGAGAAGTGTTTCAGGGGGATGTTGTAGATCCGCGTCAATAACACCTAAAATATTACCACGTGCGACCTGCCAGCCCCGAATTACTGCGGTTGAGAGTCCTCGTTCCTGTTGACGACGCATTACCCGCAACTGAGGATAGTCCAAACAGAGATCTTGAGCGATTTTCCAGGTCAAATCCGGACTATCATCATCAACGACAATCAGTTCATACTCGCCCAGTAATACTCGATCCAACAACTGACTCACCTGTTGAATCATGTCCTGAATATTTTCACTCTCGCAATAAGTCGGAACCACTAAGGACAGTTGAATACTCTCAGGCTGAGTCGTTCGGTTTGTACTGTTGTTCTCAATAATCAGTAAGCCTGTGGGTTCTAGAACTTGATTCGCTAGAGATTGACAAGAACTCGAAAAATTTGGAGAAATTTGGGACATTCACTTTAAAAGTCAATAAGCGTAAAGCGACCCGTTTGAACGTAGTCAAAAATTCGGTTAATCTGATAACGTTGAGCATCTGTAACCTCATTATCTGCAAGCATCATGGACATCAGTTTCAGATAGTCACTGCGATCGAGGTCTCCCGATGTCAGAATGCGATCGAGCAATTGATTCAGAGTGGAATTTGATTGATTTTGATTTAACCAACGCATGGATTGTGATTCCTTTGCTATTGCACCGATAAGACTGAGTTAGAATTTCAAAAGTTGCTCATGCAATCATCTGAGTGAATGGATCAATTTTAATCAAAACTGAGAAGTTCTGGATATTCTACACTAGAGTCGAGAACACCAGACAAGGACTATTTCTATGCAAGTTGAGCGATTAGCTGTCTTATCGGACAATTATATTTTTTTGCTGCACGATCCGACAAATCATGTCGCGGCGGTAGTCGATCCGGCTGAATCGACCCCAGTTCTCAAACGTCTAGAAGAACTCCAGGCTGAGTTAGTGGCGATTTTCAATACTCACCATCACCACGACCATGTTGGGGGAAATCGTCAATTATTACAACGTTTTCCACAAGCAACGGTTTATGGCGGCGCGGAAGACCAAGGACGCATACCGGGACAGCAGGTGTTTCTGCGGGAAGGCGATCAAGTTCAGTTTGGCGATCGCACAGGGGAAGTTTTCTTTGTTCCAGGTCATACTAGGGCGCATATTGCGTACTATTTTCCGGCTGAGACAGAACAGGAAACAGGTGAATTATTTTGTGGAGATACTCTCTTTGCGGGAGGTTGTGGTCGGTTATTTGAAGGAACTCCTCAACAGATGGTTAATTCTCTAACAAAATTGCGGTCTTTACCTGATAATACCAGAGTTTGGTGCGCTCACGAATATACTCTTAAAAATCTCAAATTTGCTGTAACTGTTGATGAAAATAATGCCAATTTACAGGAGCGTTTTGAACAGGTTAAATTAGCACGCAGTCAAGATCGAGCCACTGTTCCTTCTACGATTGGAGTAGAAAAGTTGACGAATCCTTTTATGCGTTGGGATTGTCCGGATCTTCAGTTAAGGGTTAAAAGTCAAGATCCTGTTCAAACTTTTGCGCGTTTGCGGGGAATGAAAGATAAATTCTAGTAGATTAATTGTATTTCATGGATGCCGGAGACTCAAGTCCCCGTCTAATAAAAAAAGTCGGTTGAAACCGACTCGATTCTTAATGATTTTATGACTTCTCTTCAGAGGACTTGAGATATCAGACAGCGATTTTAATCGTTGGCTAACTCTGAGACCTGAAATTGAAGCCAGAGACTTAAGCAGAAAGTTTTTCTTGAATATCTTCAGTTTCTACCTTGGGTTGAGTTTCTAAAGCAACCTCAATAGCTTTAACATCTTCCAGCATTGCCTGAACGGGAATCCATTTTCCAATCTCTTCTCCTTCAACTTGAAAACAAACCTGCTGCTTTTCTTCTCCCCATTCTTGAGAAGTTGAAACCGCTAAAACTTTACCTAACTTAATTTCTCCTTTGATTTGGCATTGATTCCAGTGAAACAGCTCTTGAGTTCTCATAATTTATTCTCCTGAATTAAAAGGGATAAGGGATTAATTAGATCTAATACTTTTTATCCTAGTCCTAATTTTCAAGAAAAATAATGTTGTTTTTACTGAACTTTTGATGTTAAATTTTTGATCCTTTCTCCGTAAATATACGGAAACTAACATTAATCGAGTTCTAACTCTTTTAAAAGAGAATATCATCAGGCTAACCTAGAACACTGAGAACTGGCAATTATTTAATGTCCCACAAGCTGCTACAATCTAAGATTGGCACGAATAACAAATAAAGTGGCTCACCTCTAAAACTCAGAAGTGAGCGAAATATTAATTGTTTAGATGTCTGTAAATTGCTTTGTTTAGCGTCTACCTAGCTTAACGTATTATGACTGATTCGATTCGCTTCCTCATGTGTTCTCCAGACCACTACGATGTGGATTATGTGATTAATCCCTGGATGGAGGGCAATATTCATAAATCTTCACGCGATCGCTCTGTAGAACAGTGGCAAAAGCTTTATCATATTCTCAAAGATAATGCCATTGTAGAGCTAGTCAAACCCGAAAAAGGCTGGCCTGATATGGTCTTCACCGCCAATGCAGGTTTAGTCCTCGATAAAACGGTTGTTCTAAGCCGCTTCTTCCACAAAGAACGCCAAGGTGAAGAACCCTATTTTAAAGCCTGGTTTGAAGATCAAGGCTTCACTGTGTACGAACTTCCCAAGGACTTACCCTTTGAAGGGGCGGGAGATGCGTTATTTGATCGCGAAGGACGATACTTGTGGGCGGGATATGGTTTCCGTTCGGAACTCGACTCTCATCCTCTCATTGCGGAATGGCTGAATATTGAAGTGGTGTCTCTGCGGTTGATGGATGAACGCTTCTATCATCTCGATACCTGTTTCTGTCCCCTGACTGGAGGCTATCTCCTCTATTATCCTCCTGCTTTTGATGCTTACTCCAACCGCATCATTGAAATGCGGGTTCCTCCAGAAAAACGCATCGCCATAGAAGAACCCGATGCTGTTAACTTTGCGTGTAACGCCGTTAATATTAATCAAACGGTAGTTATGAATAAAGTTAGCGATAATCTCAAAGCTAGACTCGCGGAAGCAGGCTTTAATCTGATAGAAACTCCACTGACTGAATTCCTCAAAGCAGGTGGGGCGGCGAAATGTCTGACCCTGCGAGTAACAGAACCCATTATCCCCGATCGCCATGCAACGGTTCAAGTCGAAACCCGAACGATTCGCATGGAAGGACATTTACTCGATGCGGGGTTAATTAACCAAGCCTTAGATTTAATCGTTGAAGGGGGCGGAAGTTTCAAAGTTCAAAACTTCGACTTGGGCGCCCAGCGTCAAAGTACCTCCTCCGCCGAAGTCAAGGTATCTGCGCCTTCCCATGAGGTGATGGAAGACATCATCAGTCAGTTAATTGATATTGGGGCGGTTTCTCTTGAAGAAGATATCCGAGATGCGAAGTTAGAACCTGTTCAACAAGATGGGGTTAGCCCCGATGATTTTTATGTCACCACCATCTATCCGACAGAAATTCGGGTGAATGGTGAATGGGTGAGAGTTCAAAATCAACGCATGGATGCAGCGATCGCGGTAACGGAAACCTCACAAGGAATAGTCGCAAAATGTAAGCTATTACGAGATCTCAATGTCAACGAAAAAGTCGTTGTTGATATCGCCGGAATTCGCACTATTCGTAAAACAGAATCTCGCGAACAACGCAATTCCCATGAATTTAGCTTTATGTCCGCAGGGGTTTCCAGTGAACGTCGGGTCGAATTAATCGTGGAACAAGTCGCCTGGGAACTCCGCCAAATTCGCGATCGCGGGGGTAAGGTGATTGTTACTGCTGGACCTGTTGTTATCCATACAGGCGGGGCGGAACATCTATCTCGGTTAATTCGGGATGGCTATGTTCAGGCGTTACTCGGTGGAAATGCGATCGCCGTTCACGATATCGAACAATCTATGATGGGGACTTCGTTAGGGGTCGATATGAAGCAGGGAACTGCGGTTCAAGGGGGACACCGCCATCATTTGAAGGTGATTAATGCTGTTCGACGCTGTGGTAATATTGCCAGTGCGGTAGATAAGGGGCTACTAACAACGGGCGTGATGTACGAATGCGTCAAGAATAATGTTCCCTTCTCTCTGGCGGGTTCGATTCGAGATGATGGCCCGCTTCCGGATACGGAAATGGATTTGATCAAAGCCCAAGAACGATATACAGAATTGTTGGAAGGGGCGGATATGATTTTAATGCTATCGACCATGTTACATTCGATTGGGGTTGGGAATATGACTCCGGCGGGCGTGAAAATGGTTTGTGTTGATATTAATCCGGCGGTGGTAACGAAACTCAGCGATCGCGGTTCTATTGAGTCTGTGGGTGTTGTCACAGATGTCGGACTGTTCTTGAGTTTGTTGGTGAAGCAGTTAGATAAGTTAACCAGTCGTTATCATCTCGAAGTTGGCTAAATTCTCTAAAATGGTGAGGTGGGCATCGCCCACCCGATCCAAAACAACGATCAAGCATGAATTTTTCGCCGGAACTGATCGCCCTTGCTCGTTATTTAGCAGGTGAATTTGATAATATTGCTCAAGCTAGTGCGGAACCTGTTTGGTATGTTCCTCTGTATCTTTGGCATCGTCCTTTACCGATACAACCTTTTCCAGATAGTATTACGCTGTTTGTCGAACAAGCCAATACTTTAACGCTTGATCAGCCCTACCGTCAGCGAGTGATGCAGCTTTGTTCTTCTGCTGACTATCCCGAACGTCTTCAGGTTCAGTATTATCGGCTTCAAGATATCGTTGCGGTTCAAGGCGGAGGGCGTTCTGTCGAGATACTCAAACAGCTTACACCCGAACAGTTAGAATTTCTTCCCGGTTGTCGATTAGAAGTAATCTATCAGCAACTAACATCTAATACCTATCAGTTTAAAGCCAATTTACCCGAAAATACTCGCTGCTGTTTTACCTATGAAAACAAAACCATTCAGATTGAGTTAGGGTTTGAAGTAATGAGCGATCGCTTCTTCAGCTACGATAAAGGAATTAACCCTGAAACTGGAAAAGCGACTTGGGGGGCTTTAATGGGGCCATTTCGATTCGTCAAACGTCAGGACTTTTCTTCCGAACTGTTGATTTGATATTGATAGGCTGTCGCTTCAATGGCTTCGAGAAGTTGTTGAATATTCCATCCTAATAAATGAGAAGCGATCGCACATCCTCCCGCGCCAACGCCTTCTTTAACATATCCTTGTTCGTAGGCTCTCAGTTGCGGATAATAAGAGGTAGAGAAGTTGAGTAAGGTTGCCAGTAGAGGCACATCTCCAATCGTTTCAGCTAACCCAACTGTATCTCCGGTGGGATCTTCAGCTACCCAACGAGTCGTTCCCACAACAACATTTTCAGGGTTCCAGTCTAAATTTAAGTGATTTGCGATCGCTCGACTCAGACTATAAACGGCTAACATTTGGGTGCCTCCCGCCAGCAAAACACCGACTTGACGACTGGCTGTAATGGTCATTCCCGCCACGACAATTTGCATCGGATCGCCGATAGCTGCTACTAATTTTAAAGGATCTACTCTTTTTGCATTGAATAAATCAGCCACTTTTAATCCAGTCGTTGCGATCGCCAATTTTTGATTATGATTACACTGAGAATGGCTACTATTAACCTGATTTTGAGCCGGAAATCCTAAACCTAGCAACATTGCAAGTGCTGTTGTTGTTCCACCGACGACACATTCTCCGATGATGACGTAACCGTCTCTGGCTTGCTGGGCGAGTTGAGTTCCCCAAGTTAGCCCTTGTTCTAAGAGATCTTCAACAATACCCAGATCTAAAGCCTCACCTGAACTGACACATCTCGCCGGAACACCGCCCAAGTTAATCGTGGGAACCGCAGGAAGAATCGGTAATCCTGCATTCAAAAGAGTAAGAGGAATCTGAAAAGAATCAACAACAGTTCGGGAAATCAGAACCGGAGAAGCCCCCGCACTTAGGGGCGGTAACGCATATTGAGGAGTAGGCTGCGGGCCATTGTAGAGAAATTCAGCATCGGCGACACAGGTATATTTTCGATCTTCAGGAGTCGCACCTGCGGCTGAAATCCCTGGAATCAGTGCGGTTTCGGTAAAGCCTAACACACAAGCAAAGATGGGCTGACAACCCTGATATCGCTGTAACCATTGATTTCCCTGTGAATGTTGACAATAGACTCGAACACTCACCGTTAGTCTTGATAGTCGAGTAAAACTTGTACCCAATGAGGAGGGCGAGGAATTCGATTCTTGAGGCGATCAAAGAGTAACAATGCGACCAGATGAACCACAAATAAGTAAACCACACTATTGGCAACAACCATCGCAATGGCAATAATTTGTACCAGCGTTAAACTAGGTTGAGCCAATATTCCTAATTTAATAAAAATCCATTCGGCGAGTTCTGTGATTTGAGTAGTAGCGTAGACCCAGAGATCTCGACCCAGTAATATTGATAACAGCCAGTAGCGGAAAAAGAACCCAATCGATCCTATAATTGCACCAATCCCAATCGAAATCCACCAATTCGCCCTTCGTTTCCACAATCCACCTAAGACGACACCGATCCAACCATAGGGAACTAAGAAAACAATACTCCGAGTCGGCCCCATTAATACGGTTAATAGTAGCAGAGAAGTCAACGCACCCATCCATGCTTCTCGTTTTCCCCACCGCAAATAGAGTAACGCCATCGGTAAGGGGAAAAACACACGCAAAACAGGCCCGATGGGAAAATAATAATTCACAAACCAAATCAAACTCGCGGTACTGGCTAAAAATGCGGTTTCCACCATCGGAAGCGGAGAACGAGGTAAAGAGTGGGTTTGAGACTTTTGAGAAATTGGGGAGACGGAATGAGAAAAGTTCGGATCTTGGGTTTTAGTCACAAAACATTTATAAGGAAACAACTAAAAGAACAGCGAAAGCGGATCAGTCTATGCAAGGAGTATAAAGTTAACACCTCCGGAAACGGATCTTTAGTCCAACAGTCAACTTAATTCAATTTACACCGAGTTTAATCAGCTTTTTACTAAACCAATGTTCGCTCTAAAGCATGAACATCTGGAATTCTCATAACATCGCGATCGCGATGGATTAATCCTTTTTTCTCTAGTTTACTGAGAACTCGCGTCACTGTCTCCCGTGCGAGTCCACTCAGACCACTTAATTCTCGATGGGGAAGGTTTGGAATTTGAGTCCCATTTTCTGTGGTTTTACCTTGTCCTTCCGCCAAGAATAGCAAAATATCGGCAACTCTAGAGGTACTATCCGACTCTCGCAGGCGCAGTCGTCGGTTCACTTGGCGGAGTCGTCTTCCCATCAATTGGGCGAGTCGAATTCCAGCTTGAGGTTCGGTATTAATCAACTCCACAAAATCCTGAGCTGGCATATTCCCGATTAGAGTCGGTGCGAGGGTGATAACATCTGTAGAACGGGGAACTTCATCCAAAGCCGCCATCTCCCCAAAAATTTCACCTTTACCCAGAATATTCAGCGTTACTTCTTTTCCGTCCAAATTGTAAGTCCGAATTTTGACCCAACCATCTAAAATAAAATAAACGGAACTTCCCCAGTCATTTTCCAGCAAAATGACTTGATTAGGAGGATGTTGGCGGCCAACAATGTGAGTCGTAGCCTTATCTATCGCCTCAGCAGGCAAATCTTGAAAGAAAGATGTAGAGAGTATCATCTGAATGATATCAGATTGAGAATCGCGAGCCATATACCGTTCGTCTGGCATGAGGGTATCATAACTAGGAGTTGCGCTTAGGGGATAGCCAGAGAAAATCTGGAATTAGAGCAAGATTGACTTGAGTACATTCTTTCCCTAGCCTATCATTGTATCAGTTTTCGGGAGAGGTTCTAGCCGTGACTGCTCAACTCAATCGCATCAATGCTCTGATCTCAAATATCGATGAAGCCTTGAGCTTATCCAATCCTCGGCCACCTCTGGTCGTCATGGGGGATAGTATCATGCAATCGCGCCAAGTTCTAGAACAGGTGCGAAGTTTTTTGCTTTCCCTGGAGCCAAGCTCTCCGACAGATGCTTCTGAAATCATACCTCGTTACTCCGATGGTGAACTGCAATCCTTAGAAGAATCTCTAAGGTTGATCGTTCGTGACGAGTTAGAAAAAGTACAGTCTCAGTTTACCCAAACTATTCAAGCAGAAATTCAGGCGATGCGGCAAGAGCGGCGAGTTCTGATTCGAGAATTACGTTGGTTAAAACAGCAGCGACAGCAGGCGGAAACCCGTTCTCAGACTATTCCACAAAATCCCGCATCCTCTCAGTCCCCAGCCAGGGAATCAATTGTATTTCCTCCCACCCAAACTTATATTTATCCTTCCTCGAAACCGAAAACACCTGAATTGTTCCCCTACGCCGGAGTTGAACTTCCGACTTCTGTTGAGCTTGAGCCACCTCCCCAGACTCAAAATCAAGAGTCAGTTCAGCCTGAGCTATCACAGACTGCTTCAAATTCTACAACTTCAGAACTGGAAACACCTGACCCTGAGTCAGTTGATGTTAGCATAGATGGCTCCTCCACTTCAGAAACAACTTCTCGAGTTGTAGAGCCAAAAACCGAATCTGTTCTAGCTGAAGCTCAGATTTCATCGGCTTCACAGACACCAGAGACAGCTTCAGTGGTTGTCGAGGAGAAAACCTTTGAATCGGAGTCGGCTCAAGCTGAAGCTCAAATTTCTCCCGCCTCAGAGATTCCTCAGACGACACCAACTGTTGTATCTTTAAACCTAGATCCAGTTCAAGAAGTAAACCCATTAAAAACGTCCCCAGTTCCTTCAGAAAAAGTTAATACTATTTCTGGAGTCGTACAACCCCGTCCATCTAGTTTAAGGTCTCAGGGTTTACCCTCATCTAGGGTTGCTCTGACTGAACCTCCAACTCAACCCCCTTCGACTCACAAGCGCCTAGAGCAAGAATCCTACGTTCAAGCTTCACCGAATGAGAATCTTTTACCCCATGAAGAGGATGAGGACGACGAAGATTTGGTAGACTCTCACTTAATGGTTGGAAAAAGTATTAAACAACTCCTAGAGGAAGATTTATTGAATTTAGAACAGCAGTCTTTTATCGGAGAAGAAGATCCTATCTCTGATATTTCACAGGTTAATCTCATACCCACAAATGATACGTCTGACCCCTTGGAGAATTCGGAAACGGTTAAGACTTTTGAAGATTTATGGTCAGAACCCTCTTTCCTTGAGGATAATCCTTTTCAAGCATCGGATCTATCTGAGATGAACCTGGATGAATTGTTGACAACAGTTAAGCCGGATGAGAAAAAACAGATTGACTCCAGCCCGGAATCGGATTTAGATGATTTTAATTTTGAGGCTTTGAATCGCAAAATACAATCGGAATGATATCACCTGAGTTTAGTTATAATACCCCCCTAGCTCTCGACGATCAATGGTATCTGGCACTTGATATCGGGAGTGGATTGTCCGCTTGTTTACTGAATCGTAACTCTGAAAAAATTTACCCAATTTACTGGGAAACTCAAGCAATAGATCGAGAAAATCCCGGTTCTGATTCGATGACATTTCGTGTTCCTTGTGAGGTAGACTGGCAAGAAAGATCGGATGGATTCCGGCGAAAATTAAAAAATATTAAATCTTATCTAAATTTGGCAATTCCTTATATTCGGATTGCTCAAGATAACGCTTCAGAAGTGAGTCAGGTTCCAATCCCTTTAGTTCAATTGTCGAACAAACAAACTGTTTTTTTAGGAAAATTTCAACGGGCTTTACAACTGTTACTCTCAACTTTAACGCCCGAACCGCAGAAACAATTCAAAGGGTTAATTTTACCGAAGTTGTACAGGTGTCATGCCGAAGAATTAGACTTAAAAACACTATACTGGATTCTAGAACGGTTAACTGGAGTAATCGTTGGTTTTTCGAGTCAAGCAACAGAAGCTTATCGCTTTAATGTTGAGAAAGCTATCTTAGATGCAAACTTAGTTAAAGGATCTGAACAAATTTTTTGGCTAGAAGATCCGATCGCGATTTTTCTCAGTCAATATCATTCAGGTAAAATCCCTTTATCTGGAGGAAGTGCATTCATTCTGGATGCGGGATCGACAACAACTGAAATGGCGATCGTTGAACTTCCCGATCAAATTGAAAACTTAGATTATACTGATTTTATCTGTCACAGTTGGGCTTATGGTGGAGAAGCATTAGATCTCGATATTGTTTGTCAGCTTTTACTCAATTCCCCGACGGGAAAACAGCTACAATCTCAAGTCTTTCTCGATCAAGATTTAATCTTACCTCAACCGGGATTTCCTGATCTCCAAAATCGTTATCGCCTGCGACAAAAATTGCAGAGTCAACCTGTAGGAGTCGCTTTATTAGAAGCCGCAACATCGCTCAAGGTTATTCTATCCCAACAGCAACAATACACTTTAGAAATTGAGGAGTATTACTGGGAACTCAACTCGACAGATTTAGAACGCTTAGTCTTGGTTCCCTTTATCAATCAGTTGAACGCTGAACTCAACCAGGTGATTGTTAAGGCGGGAATTTCTAGTATCGGAATTAATCAAGCAATTTGTCGGGGTGAGAATGGAAACTGGCTATCGTTAAATCGATGGTTGCGACAAAAATTCCCGAATGCGATTCTGCTGAAAAAGCCTCATCAAGAACCCGAAATAGTTAATCAACAATTTGATCAAATTCAAGTGGCGATCGGTTTAGCAAATTTACCACTTTATCCTCAAGTTTTGGATCGTTCTCGACACCAATATCGAGATTATTTCTTACTCAAAGAGTTATTAAAAGCCTTTGATGGGCGATCGCTATCTCTAAATGAAATTATGCAGGTTTTAGAAAGTCGTGGAATTAATACACGGTCTTGTCAGTCGCGAATTGTAGCGATTTTGGACGGTCAGCTTCCCTTGGGTTTAGTTCCCCAAGAACCGGAAATCGTTTTGATTCATCCGGCTTCTCAACGCACTCCAGATTATCAGCGTCTCAGCCCAGGAAAATTTTTCACTCAAGATGAAAACAATCTTTATAGTTTGAACGCCGAACAAGCTTTAGAAGTTCGTCAATATTTGAAGCAACTGTTCTCTGATTTTCCTCAATATTTAGAGGAACCTGCGATTGTTTTGTTGTAACAGAAAAGTAAGCGCGATCGCGGTTCGGTTCAACCTATTGCTTATGTGAGTGCTAAAGCACAACTACAAACAGGCGCGATCGCTAATTGTAACCATTTATCACCGAGAACTCGCAGACAAAGACGCAGGCGGTAATGATTTGGCTGGGGCTTCAGATGAATGATGTCCATTGGTTAGAGTATCGGGATTTTCCTCCGGGAGCAAAAGTTCACGAATTAACCGGGCGGCTGTTCTTTGGGCTAACTCGCCTGCCACCTGTTGACCGAGTTGACGAACTTCTGGCTTTGCTAATAAGTCCGGAACCCTCTGAACCAATACGATCGGATCGAACCCTTCTGTTTCTTGTAAAATCCCAATAATCCGTTGAATATGCTCTAAATTGCTTTGACTTTGACCGGGCTTAGAAGCAGGAGTTGCAGGTTTCTTTTGATTGGATGCTGGAGGCTTAACGCCCATCCACTCCGCCACGGTTGACTGAACTCTAGTCAGAGCATTTTGAGAGGCTAAATCAATATTATTGACAATTTCATTTGCTATGCGTTCGCGAATAAAAGCACCTCGTTCTGAGAAGAGAAAATCTAGGGTCTGATCTAGAACTTGGTTAATATCATAGTCATCACTATTTCGAGCATTTTTTAACAGATTCTCCATCCGATTCCAACGCAGAGATCCTTCTTTGAAGAGTAAATCTTTTAAGGATGCGCGAAGTTGAGGAGAAGGATCTGTTAAAAGTCGTTTTGCCACATAAGGATAAGCTTTACTGAGTACCTTAAAGTTGGGATCGACGTTAATCGCAATCCCTTCTAATGTTACTAATGAGCGAATAATCAGCGCATAGTAAGCTGGAACTCGGAAAGGATATTCATACATCAACGCTGACAACTGATCGGTAATGCTTTTGAAGTTGAGTTCGGCGACACTGGCTCCGAGTGCATTATTAAAAACAGAAGCTAAAGCTGCTGAAATTGGGGCGAGATCAGTATCCGGTGTCAGGAATTCCAGCTTGACATAATCTTTTGCTAATCCCTCAAAGTCTCGATTTACTAAATGGACAACGGCTTCGAGTAAACCATAACGTTGATAGGGTTTAACCTCACTCATCATCCCAAAATCTAGATAAATTAACTTACCATCTGGACTCGCTAATAAGTTACCGGGATGAGGGTCAGCATGGAAAAAGCCGTGTTCGAGTAATTGTCGCAGAGAACATTGTACGCCGACTTCTATTAAGTAACGAGCATCAATTCCTTGAGCTTTAATTTTATCGAGTTGAGTTAATTTTGTACCATTAACCCACTCCATGGTCAGAACCCGTCTTCCGGTATATTGCCAGTAAATTTTCGGAACATAAATGTCTGCTATGTGACCGTAGAGTTCCTGGAATCGTTCAGCATTTCGACCTTCGTGAGTATAATCCATTTCTTCAAAGATTCGGTAGCCAAATTCATCCATAATGGCGACCAAATCACTACGAATCCGCTTAATATTTTTCTGTGCCCAAATTGCTAGAGTTCTGAGTAAATGAATATCTAATGCAATGGATTCTGATAAACCCGGACGTTGAACTTTAACTGCAACGGTTTCGCCTGTTTTGAGTTTTCCTTTGTAAACTTGCCCTAAAGAAGCTGCGGCTAGAGGATCGGCTGAAAGTTCAGCGTAAATTTCTTGCGGTTTCCCTCCTAATTCTTCCTCAATAAACCCGTAAGCCACTTCGTTGGGAAACGGAGGAAGTTGATCTTGTAATTTCGTTAATTCTTCTAAGAAAATGGGAGAAACAAGGTCAGGTCGTGTCGATAAAGCCTGTCCAACTTTAATAAATGCAGGACCCAGTTGAGTTAAGGCAACGCGGAGTTGAATCGCGCGTTTCTCCTCATTTTTCTCAGCACGTCCTGTTTTCTTATCCAGCCATATTCCTAAAGCGAGTGAGGCAAATTTCCAAATGATGGTGATTAAACGTCCCCAGACTTGAAGAAAGCGAGAGCGATAGTAATCAGCGATCGCCACCGGGTCATAACGGAGGGAAGCACGAGACTCTGGAGTCGTGTGATGAGACTCGGATTCCCCAGGGCTGGGAATGTCTTCTACCGTTACAAGCTGGGGTTGTACATCTACAGTCTTGGATGCAACTGGGGCAACTGAATCTAGCTGTGCGCTACTCATAGAATTTGGGGTTTGTGAATCAACCAAAGGCAAAGTCGGCGATACCGTTCTGATATCCATAAAGTATAGGATCTAGTCTGAGCAAGATTGTTAACTATTGTAACAAAGTTCGCTCAAGCACTGGCAATATCATCTGAATTCGACTGCGTTAGACGGCTACAGAGATTCACTAAATGTTGACGGGTATCGGCGGGGAGTCGAGGTTGGGGAATTTCTGAGTTCGGCCAGTTTGGTAAATCAAAGCAAGGACAACAGTTTGGGGGCATTCCCCTTGTCCGAAACGGAATTGGCATCGAACAGCGGGCGCATCCTTCTATTTCCCAACTTGAAGTTAACAGTTCGCGAATGGGAACTTCTGTACCTTCTAGATAGCAGTCCCCTGAGTCCGGACAGAGAATTTCCTGCCAACATTGTTCAAATTCCCAACTGTAGCGATTCCCTGAAAATATAGGTTGAGGGCATCGTTTTTGATCTCCATTATGAAGCACAACTGCTTTACCAAGTTGTAACCAGTAAGCGAGATATTGTTTAACGAGATGAGAGGAAGCCATAGGATAAATTATTGAATTTTAGAGTTTTAACTTTTCGAGTCAACTATAATCAAATTTTACATTTGAGCTCTGCTTTGATTCTATCGAGATTTGCCAGATTTAGAGCGGTCATAATCTAGAGTTAATCTAAAGTCTTTTCTAAAAATAGAAACTTTCTCTAAAATTTTATCCGGAGATCTAGATTTAATATTAATTTAAACATTTAACTTTTATCTCTATTATACATTAAAATTGACTCCAATAAATCTGACTTTAGGAATAAAAATAAAGCAACAAAAATTAACAGACAATAGGGCTTAATCTTCTCGCGAGGAATCAATCAATGCAGATCAGCGATGAATCACAAATGGTTAGAGCGAGAAAATCATCTTTTTCGGTCAACTCATCTTCATTTTTCTGGACTCAAGGTCGAATGGGGTTCTCAAGCCACAAGTTCAATCAACCAACGATTACGAATTACACTTGACAAGGCTGGCGCGATCTCGAAGCACAACCGAGTTGCAGGCATGATTTGACGCTAATGATAGCAAACCCTATCGGTTGTAAACATTTAGGATTAGTGCTGGAGATCCAAAAATTTCCGGGAATGAAAATTAAAAATTTCAGTTTTCCAGAAA
The DNA here is from genome assembly GCA_038530755.1 of Cyanobacteria bacterium J06592_8. Taxonomy (GTDB): domain Bacteria; phylum Cyanobacteriota; class Cyanobacteriia; order Cyanobacteriales; family Microcoleaceae; genus Capilliphycus. The sequence goes on from JBCBCI010000048.1 coordinate 22,903, forward strand.
CCTCCTCTGGATCTCTGTAGCTCCCCATCTGTCTAGCAAACAAGTTTTGATCGGATCGGCGAAATAGCTCTGATATCAAGCTTGGGTTTCCCAAAAATTCTTAAAAGATCTTGACGCTCCCTAGCAGGGTGCGAGTAGTATGGGATAAGAACAAATTCGCAACTCATGGAGTCACCTTCAAGACTTCGAGATCAGCTCATGGGCTGAATGAGTGCATAAGGGTGTTGTTCAGATCAGGGAAATATTGTCCTGAGAAGACAGTCTCAATAGAGATAGTTTTGATAATCAACCAGAGTTTAGTTGTTACTTAGCAGGAGAAATAAAATTAATGCAACACCGAGGTGTAACAGTTTGGTTTACGGGATTGAGTGGTGCCGGAAAAACCACCATTACTCGTGCAATCGCTGAGAAATTAAGCAGCCAAGAATGCAAACTAGAGATTTTAGATGGCGATATTGTCCGTGAGAATCTAACCAAAGGTTTAACTTTTAGCAAAGAAGATCGAGACATTAACGTTCGTCGGATTGGATTTGTGGCTAATCTTCTCACCCGCAACGGTGTAATTGTGTTAGTTTCAGCGATTTCTCCTTATCGAGCAATTCGAGAAGAAGTTCGTGAAATGGTTGGAGACTTTGTAGAAGTTTTTGTGAATGCTCCCTTAGCCACTTGTGAAGAACGGGACGTTAAAGGCTTATACAAACGAGCCAGAGCTGGTGAAATCAAGCAATTTACCGGAATTGACGATCCCTATGAACCTCCAGCTAACCCAGAAGTTGAATGTCGGACAGACCTTGAAGAACTATCGGAGAGTGTAGACAAGGTGATGAACAAGTTAGAGGAACTCGGTTATCTCTCCTCTAAAGTTGCTGTTTAGGTCCTAAAATCTGTAACAATTTCGGCGCGATACTCAAACCTGTAACATAAAGTTTATGGTTAAGAGTGTCGCGTTGATTTATATTTTGGTTCTATGCGGGTAAAACTAGCATTCAGTCGGTATCGTCAGGTTAGGGTGTGGCTAACGGCAACCCTGCTGACAATATCATTCATCTTAGCCGGATGTTCACAGTTGGGAGGCTCTGAAACGGGAAAGGTGAGTCCTCAATTTGAACAGCAAGTGATTCAGGTGATTCGGGATAATCCCGAAGCGATTTTAGAGTCAGTGCAAGCGTACCAACAGAAACAACAAAACGATCTGCAAAGCTCTCGACAGTCCTTCCTCGAACAGATGAAAGCTGATCCGGCTGCGATTATCGGGGGTTCTCCAACTATCGGCGCATCTAGTCAAGAGATTGTTCTTTTAGAGTTCTCCGACTTCCAATGTCCTTTCTGCGCCCGCGCTCATCAAACCATTAAACAGTTTATGGACAAGCATCAGGAGCAAGTGACATTAGTCTATAAACACCTGCCCCTCAGTCAGATTCATCCCGAAGCTATTCCCGCAGCTAAAGCATCCTGGGCGGCTCAACAACAGGATAAGTTTTGGGAATATCAAGATGCTTTGTTTACGCAACAAGATAAATTAGGTGAAGATCTTTACATCGAGATTGCCAAAACCCTTAAGCTTGATTTAGAGAAATTTAATCGCGATCGCCAAAGTGAAGAAACCACTGCTGCCATTCAAAAAGATATAGAATTGGCTCAAGGGTTAGGTATCACTGGAACGCCCTTTTTCGTAATGAATGGCGAAACCTTCTCCGGAGCGGTAGAACTCTCAGCAATGGAAGCGGTTTTAGCTCGCGTTCAGTCTGAAAAGTAACCTAAATTCTTCTGAGACCTATTAATTGATAGTGAAAAACATCCCGTTGGAGAGGAGTTGTGGCAAATCGAGAACCCGTTGAAAGTTTAATACTCTACCGCTTATTTAAGTATTCGATCGTCAGTCCCATGTTTCGGGTCTACTTTCGGGGACGAGTTCAGGGAGTAGAAAATATCCCCAAACAAGGAAAAGTGATTGTGGTCAGCAATCATGCTAGCGACTTTGATCCACCTCTCCTCTCTAACTGTATGCGCCGACCTGTAGCATTCATGGCCAAAGAAGAACTGTTCCAAGTTCCCGTTTTAAAAGATGCCATTCGCTTGTATGGTGCCTATCCGGTTAAACGCGGATCAGCCGATCGCAGTGCCATACGAGCCGCCCTCACCGCTTTAGAAGAAGGATGGGCGGTGGGTTTATTTTTAGAAGGAACTCGTACCGCTGATGGTCGTATTCACGATCCGAAACTGGGGGCGGCGATGATAGCTGCTAAAGCTAATGCCCCTCTACTTCCAGTCTGTTTGTGGGGAACTGAGGCGATCCTTAAAAAAGGCTCTGTTATGCCTCGCGCAGTACCTGTTACCGTTCGGATCGGTCAACTCCTCGATCCGCCCCGTTCAACTCAACGTTCAGAACTCGAAACGGTAACTCAAAAATGCACAGATCTGATTAATACCATGCACGATTTGGGTCGGTAAAATACGACCTTGTTTATGCTACCTTAAGCAAAACAGAAGGAATAGTATAAATCAATTTGAAGGAAATTTCAACATGACTGCGATCGCCAATCGGAAAGCATGGACAATTCCCGGTCCGGCTGCACTACCCATCATCGGACGCACAACCTCTACAATACGCTTCGCTAAAGATTCGATCGCATACGCGAATGAACTCTTCAAAACCTATGGTAAAGTCGCTTCAATCATTGCGGGTGGCAGAACAAATCTTTATTCTTCGGCTCTTGACTGTCCAGGTAGTGTTGTCGGTTGCGGATCGGAAGTCGTTCGTCAGGTTGCGACTCAAAGTCATATTTATCATAAAGCACCGTTATCCGGAAGACTTTATCGTTACAAAGATGTATCAGAACGCACTCAACCCCTGAATAACTATGGCGTGGGGTTATTTGGTGTGAATGATGAAACTCACTTGCAGCAGCGAAAATTAATGATGCCTGCATTTCATCATCAACAACTTCGTTCTTATCGAGAGGATATGGTTGCGATCACAGAGTCTGAACTCGAAAAAATGAGAGTCAATGAACCCTGTGAAATTACTGAATTAATGCAAAGATTAACCCTGCGAATTGCCACTCAAAGCTTATTTGGCGAAGATGTGACTCAAAGCGATCAAAATGCGGGTCAGCTTCTTCAAGAGATTTTAAACCTTCAAAAAGGCTCTTTTACCAGTCTTTTTCCTTGGGACTTACCGGGAATGAGCTTTCGTCGGTATCTCGACGGACTGCATCTTTTTGAAGCCAAAATGAAAGAAATCATTGCTGAAAAACGAGCCAAAGAAACGCCAGATGCTGATGTTCTCTCCATGTTAATCAAAGCTCGTTATGAAGATACGGGTTATCCGTTAACAGAAGATGAATTAATTGCCCATACTGGCGTTCTTTTTCTGGCGGGTCACGAAACAACATCGAATGCTCTGACTTGGACTTTATTACTCTTATCTCAACATCCTCAACTGTGCAACGATTTGCTAGATGAACTCGATAGTGTTCTGCATGGTGAAGCTCCAACCGTTGAACAATTACAACAATTACCATTACTGGAAAGAGTCATTAAAGAAAGTATGCGAGTCATCACTTCTGTTCCTTGGAATGGACGTGTCACTTCTCAAGATACTGAATTAGAAGGTTATTTTCTTCCCAAAGGAACAGAGGTTTTTGTCAGTATTTACCATACTCATCATCTCCCGGAAATTTATCCCGATCCTGAAGCTTTTAGTCCGCAACGATGGGAGACAATTAATCCTTCAATCTATGAATATAATCCCTTTAGTGCTGGCCCCCGTTTGTGTATTGGTGCAGCGTTTGCCATGATGGAGATTAAGATTGTAATAGCGATGCTATTACAACGTTTTCGATGGGAATATCTCCCCGTTCAACAAATGGATCGAAGTGGCTTTATTTCCCTGAAACCTAAGTTCGGACTGCAAATGAAAGTCTGTTCACAAGATCGGAATTTTGGGCAAGGGGTTGGTCGCGTAGAAGGGAATGTCCGAGAGATGGTTAAGTTACCTTGAATTCACAAGTATAATAGCCATGCCTTTTAAGGCATGGTGGAAGGGTGACAGGGCAGATTTTAAGTCTTCGGCTATTGTTAAAAAGGCGTAAATCTACCCGTTTGATCAATTTTTGGTCAATGGTGAATATTGGATAGAGCGGCGGGTGAGTCGCAGCGGTAAAAAGGTGAAGTGCGATCGCTCTGTCCGCCAGTTCCAGCCTTTCTTTGGTTTGTCCTATGTGTTGAAACAATCAGGGAAAAGTGGGCAAACTAAGAATAAAGTTCCAAGGGTCGAAAGTTTGCCGCTCGCATCTGTATATGTGGGCTAAAAATCGCTTTGACACCAAACGCGGAAAATTAATGCTTGGTACAGATCAAGGAAAACTCCTTTGGAAAAAGCACAAAGAACTTCGTCAATTGTTTCGAGTTGGCGAGGATAAGTCAGAAGCAGAAGTTGCCGTAATCGATGGCGACACGATCATTAGACTTTTATTCGTTGCCACTCGCGAACTGTATAAAAATCTAAGAGTGACAATGCTAGAGTGAAAATAAATTTCTATCCCATTCTCATCAATAAAGGCTGTATAATTATGACCCAAACACCTCGTCCCCCTGTTCCACCTCCACCCAAAGTTCCTCGTCCACCTGCACCTCCTAAAATTCCTCGTTCTCCAGGAAATTCGGGTGAAATTACTGCCCCTCCCGCCCCGGCTCAACAAATTGCTGCTTCTCCCCCTCAATTGGCTGAACCGATTGCTTCTGGAGCTGCGGGTTCTCCACGCGGTCCCGGCCCAACAGAAGGACACCCCACCCTCAAAGAGATTGTCACACGAGCCAATGAAGAAGGTATTTCCGATATTCACATAGGGGTGAATGAAGAACCTCGGTTCCGTCAACGGGGTGATATTGCATCAGCAGGTTATCCAGTGACTGACTTAAATACATTTATGAGTTGGTTACGCGAATGTATGAGTGATGATGAAATCGAATATTTTCAGCAAAATCTAGACTTTGACGGGGCTTTTGACTTCGGGTTTGTGCGGGTGCGGATTAGTGCCTTTGATAGCTTGAGAGGGCCAGCAATGGTTTTACGGCTGATTTCCGCAAAGATTTTAACGATGGAACAACTCAAGCTGCCTGAAGTCTTCAGAAAAATCTGTAGCTATCATAAAGGACTCATGTTAATTACTGGGCCAACAGGTTCAGGTAAATCAACGACCCTAGCGGCGATGATTGATTACATGAACAAGAATTATGCTTATCATATTATTACGATTGAAGACCCAGTAGAATTTGTTCACGAAAGTAAAAAATCTCTGATTAAACACAGAGAAGTTGGACGTCATACCCTAAAGTTTTTTAATGCTCTCAAAGGGGCTTTGCGTCAAGACCCCGATATGATGCTCGTTGGAGAAATTCGGGATAAGGAGACGATGCAAATTGCTTTGAAAGCTGCATCAACAGGTCACTTAGTTGCTGGAACCTTACACACCAATAGTGCCATTAAAACGCTGACGCGGATTTTGGATATGTTTTCTGCTGAAGAACAACAGTCCATTAAAACTTCGATTGCTGAAACGTTAGTGGCGATTATTGCTCAGTTATTATGTAAGACAACGGACGGTAAACGGGCAGCTTTTCACGATATCTTGATTAATACCGATGTTATTAAGGAATATATTGTTAAGGATCAGTACGAAGAAATTAACCAAATCATGCTCAAGGATACCTATGAAGGCATGACCACGATGAACCGATCGCTTTATGAACTCTATCAAGAAGGTCGGATTACAGAAGAAATCTGTCTAGAAATGTCACCCTACCCCAACGAGATGAGTCAAATGCTCCGAGGTCGGGTCTAGTCTCAAAGTCTAAGAAAAGTCTGAAGTTTGAACCCTCGATCTTAACTCCAGGGTAAAGTATTGAAGTGTGAGATATTGTGAGCGCTCTTTATGGCGATCGCTGTTCACACTTCTGCTTTTTTATTTGTAAAAATATACAATTTCTTCGGTTCTTAAATCGGTATCCTTGAATCCTACTGAACCTACAAATCCCTCATTGTTTAAAGGCATTGCGCTTTTCACGCCTGGGGGAGATTTAATTTACTGTATCGACCCCAGTAAACGGCGTCGATGGCATTTACATCTGTGTGGAGCTTTGCAGGAAATCTTGGGACTGTCAGAACCGCCTCACTTTTTGGTTCCTTGCTACACAGCAACTCTCGATCAATGGCTCGATCCTAATACTCAGACGGTTAAACAATCTGCGGAAGCCTATCCTCCAGTGTTACGTTATCAAACTTTACTCAATGCAGTTTTTGGGACGGATAACCTGGTTTGGCAACCAACGAGAGAACCAGAAGATCTTTGTAATCCGCTTGTGATTTCTACATATTATAAACAGTTTCCTCAACTCTGGGAAAATCACGACCTAGTTGTACAGTTTCAAAAGATGGATACTCAATTTGATGCTGACCGACGAGAAATAACTTCTACACTGCGATTGCAAAGTTTACATTTCGATCAATCTCCAGAAATGAATGCTCCTCAAACTGCTGGATACGTGCTGCGCTTGTTTGTTTCGGGTCATAGTTTAGCGACAGAGAGAACTCTTGCCACTCTTCATCAATTACTCGAACGCTCCATTAATTATCCTTACACGCTAAAAGTAATTGATGTTTTAAAACACCCCGAACAAGCCGAAGCCGATCAAATTTCAGCCACACCAACCTTGATTAAAGTTTGGCCGAAACCTGTACGCCGTATCGTTGGAGAATTGAACGATGTTGAGACGATTTTAGGGTTATTAGGGGCTTTAGAAGATTAGAAAAGTTGTCTGATAAATTATGAATTATAAACTATAGTGCTGCGCGCAGGTGTTAGGTGTTAGGTGTTAGGTGTTAGGTGTTAGGGACTAAAAAACCCTGTTACATCTATAGTTTTCGCGATTATTGGTCACTTAGATCTGTAAACACACGAGCGCTCGTTGCTATATGAATGAAGGATTAATAGAATCGTTACCTCAATTAATCACACGAATTGTTCAACTCGAACAACAACAAGTCCAACTCAAAAAATATATTGCTGGCTTGAAACTAAGTAGCTTGTAGTTGGGCTTCAGCCCTAATTTAACTCTTTTACTCTGCGCAAAGAGCGCAACTACGAACTGAACTGATTTGTAACTGGGCTTTAGCCCTAATCTAACCACTTTTACTTTGCACTAAAACATAACTACGAATTGAATTGATTTAGATCTAGAATAGATTGTAGTGTAGACTTTTCTGTCGAATTTTGAAGCTTTTGCTTTTCAATAATAGTCAGATTTCCAACCGGCTCTAGAATAATTGCTTCCACATCCTGCAAAGAGACAATTCCCTGTTGTCGAACAGCTTCTAATATATTTTTTTGGTTAGACGTTGTTCTTTCATTATCCGCTCAATAAACTGTCCTTGAAAATACAGTAAGGAAGGGGTTGCCATGACTAAATCTGCAAAACGTGAAGACTTTATCGTTAGCCAAGATACAATATTTTGAGATGAGATGTTCCGCAGGCTTAATACGCTTCTCTCCAATGAACTCCTGAATTGCACAAGAAATGCCTATAGCTTAGGTATAGCCTCTGCAAATCACATCCTCTCTAAGATACATTTCCTGAGAATGTAAAGATTCATTACAATAGAGAGCAGGTGTTCTAATAATAAAATCCGATGTATCTAACTTGGTTTGACAGTAACTCTTGGCTTCTGGAGATTGCAAACAAACGCATTTTGATCGATCCTTGGCTTGTTGGGCCATTAACCTTTGGGAATCAGGGTTGGCTTTTCAAGGGAGAGAAACGCACGCCTCGCCCTATTCCTACTAATATTGACCTGATTGTATTGTCTCAGGGATTGGAAGATCACGCACATCCCCCAACTTTGAAAATCCTTGATAAGATGATTCCGGTTGTCGGTTCCGTTAATGCTGCGAAGGTTGCGGAGGAGTTAGGATTTTCTCAAGTTCGTGCTTTAGAACAGGGTTCAAGCTATTCTCTCGATAACCAAGTGGAAATCAAAGCTGTTCCGGGTTCTCCCATTGGGCCAACAACAGTCGAAAACGGCTATATATTCCGAGACTTGCAAACGAATGTCAAAGCCTATTATGAACCGCATGGCTTCCATGACAAATCTCTGCAAGAAGAAGCCCCCATTGATGTGGTGATTACTCCAATTATTGATTTGGCTTTACCGTTAATTGGGCCAATTATCAAAGGAACGAAGAGTGCTTTGGAAATTGCAGAACGGGTGAAACCGCAGGTGATGTTACCCACCGCAGCAGGTGGAGATGTAGCTTACGAAGGATTACTCATTTCTCTGCTAAAAGCAGTTGGTACTCTAGAAGATTTTCGCTCACTTCTGGCTCGTCATAAGCTTTCGACTCGTGTTCTCGACCCCACTCCCGGCGAACGTTTTGAGGTCCCTTTAGAGAAGCAGTCAGTTAATGTCTCTTAAGTTATGGCTCATTGCTAAACTACCCACGTTCGCGACGGTGAAACGTGATTAAATCTGCGCTAGCGAGTCACCCCGCTGACTCGTCTTCAAACCCGAAGGGGCTCTACCCGCTCTCGACGGAAACCGCGCCTGTAGCCAGGCAAGCGCTGTTACCCGTCCCCTGTTGCCTTTCAACCCTATAGTTGTAAGTTTTTAAATTCATCAGAGAGTTGGAGTGAAATTGGAAAAACATAATCGCTCACACCCTGAATGGATATAGGCTTGAAAAAAAGATTAGAAATTTCTTGAGTGTTGGGGTTGTCAGTTTGCAGTTTAGAAGGTTATACTAATAGAAGTGCGACGCGGGGTAGAGCAGTCTGGTAGCTCGTCGGGCTCATAACCCGAAGGTCAGTGGTTCAAATCCGCTCCCCGCCACCTTTCTACATGACCAAAAAGTGAATGAGCGTAAGCCTATTATTTTAGATATGCGGCTTGCGCTCATTCCAATAAAAACTCAACTAATTTTTGGTTAGCAACATAAATTGTCTACGAAAGAAAAGAGTTGTATTGTTATAACACAGAACTTCAATACCCTGCACCGCTTTGTTCGAGACTTGAATTCACAGGCTTGTCAGGCATCTGTAGAACGCTGTTGGTCAGCTAACGAAAACTATGGATTCAGAAATTCCCACAATTAAATTAGACCAATTTCTTAAATATGTAGGTTGCGCTCAAACCGGAGGACAAGCAAAACTCATCATTCAGTCAGGCTGGGTATTAGTGAATGATGAAATTGAAACTCGTCGAGGACGTAAATTAGTCGATGGTGATCGCGTCACCTTTGAAGACCAAACCTATCGAGTTGAATTTCCCAGTTAATCTTGCCTATTTAAGCAGTTTAAATCGTTGCAATAATTCAATATTTTCAGGCTGCAAAAATTGTTGTAACTTAGAAATCTCATTCAAGAGCTGAATCTCCCGCTGACACTCTTCTTGCAAGATATTAATATAATGCTGACGTTGGTCTTCAGTTTGAGCATTATTAACCATCTTCAGAGCGAGATTAATACTAGAGATCGGAGACGTGAGTTCTTGAATTAAGTTATTCAGAAGTTTGTCCTTTACGTCTAGCATTTGTTGACGCTTCTCTAGATCGAGCTGAATTTTATCAGCTTCTTTCCGAACATCTTCAGTTTTTTGCTGTTGCTCCTGAACTTGAGATTGATAAATTTTTTGACGTTGTAAACGAGCATCAACAGCATTGAGAAGTTCTTTCGGCAAAAAGGGTTTAGTTAGATAATCATCAGCTCCTAAATTCATGCCAATCCGTTGATCAGACCGTTCAACTTTAGCGGTTAAAAAAATAACCGGAATATTTGAAGTTTCTGGATTTTCTCGTAATGATTTAACCACTCCATAGCCATCTAATTCAGGCATCATCACATCACAAATAATTAAATCAGGTTTTTGAGATTGAACAACTTCTAAGCCAAGTCTGCCATTCGCAGCCGTCATAACTTCGTAGTCCGATAACTCCAAAATTTCTTCAATATTATCTCGAACATCAGTATCATCTTCAATCACTAAAATCTTAAGTGTTGCTTGTTTCATGTGGATTGCTCCCTAGCTATCGGCAATGTAATCGTCACAGTTGTTCCTGGGTTGACTCCACTTTCTATGATAATCTCTCCGCCGTAGCCATCAATACACTGTTTGATAATTGCTAATCCTAACCCCGTTCCTTGAATGTTGCCAACATTCTCCGCTCGGTAAAAAGACTCAAACAAATGCTCTCGATCAGCAGACGGAATGCCAATTCCTCGATCTTGTACCTGAAAACAGACATTATCCTCCGTGAGAGACAACCTGAAGTCTATTTTGCCCCCATCGGGTGAATATTTAATCGCATTCGATAGCAATTCTGTCAAAATATGTTGTAGCATCGTTTGATCCATAATCATGCGGATCTCTTGATGATGTTGGGGATAACTTAACTCAATGGAATGATGATCATTACTTTGTTGAATTTTGGCGATAATTTTCTGACAGAAGTCCACTAAGTTGAGAGGTTGAGGATCAAAAGTCAGTTGGTTGGTTTCAGCTTGATTAATCAAGAGAATTTCATCTAGAAGTTGGATACTATGTTGAATTTGAGTTTGAATTTTCTGAATATGTTTTTCTCTTTTTTCCTCAGAAAGTTTATGGTTAAAGGTTTCTAGAATACCCGCCGAAGAAGAAATCACCGCCAGAGGAGTCCGAAATTCGTGAGACATCAAGGTAATAAAGCGAGATTTCAGTTGGTTGAGTTCTTGTTCTTTTTCCAACGCCTTGAAAATTTCATGTTCGGCTTGTTTACGTTGGGTAATATCTCGACAAACACATATCAGCGTTCCATCCGGTGCGAGGGTGAGAGAAACTTCCTCTGGAAAGGTACTTCCATCTTTACGAGTTGCGATCGCTTCCCCTCGCCAAGCCTGATTTTCTCCCAAGGCAGGGAACACATCTTGTTGAAATCGTTCAAGTTCCGATGGGTTGTAGAGAGTAGTCCAGGATTTGCCGATTAATTCTTCTGGACTGTCATAACCAAACAGTTTAACATGAGCGGGATTCAAATAGATGTACTTGCCATCCTTGAGCAGAGCAATTCCATCGATCGCGGCTTCAATAGTTGTAAATTGCTGCTGTAATTGATTTTCCGCTTGTTTGCGATCGCTAATATCACGAGCAATCACACAACTGTAGGCTTGATTATTAAACTCAAGATAGTTAATATTAACTTCTACTGGAAACTCTCGGCCCTGCTGAGTGCGGTGAATGCTTTCGTGAGTTAGGGTTTGCTGCTCTTTTACCTTACGCCAATATTTTTTCCAAATTGGCTGGGTCAGGGTAGGATCGATCTCCTCAATGGTTAGGTTGAGCAGTTGTTCACGAGAGCATTCGAGTTGTTGACAAGCCGCTTCATTGACATAAAATAATTGACCTTGAGCATTCACCAAGAAAATTCCATCTCCGGCGTGATTGAGAGTAAATTGAGTCAGTTCTAACCAAGCTTCTGTTAACCGACGATCTGTAATATCTTCATAAGTGCCTAAAATACCGATCACATCACCTTTTCTGTTGTGTAAAGGGATTTTATTGGTATCGACCCAAACTTGTTTTCCTTCTGCGGTGAGTTGAGTTTCGATAATGTGATATTCGGGTTGATCGCGATCCATCACCTGGCGATCATATTTTCGATAAGCTTCAGCTTCTGCGGTTGTCCAGGGTAAATCATAGTCTGTTTTACCAATAATCTGTTTCGGTGATTCTAAGCCTGCAACCTTAGCAAAATTTTGATTACATCCGAGATAAACACCCTGTTTATCTTTCCAGAAAATATGTTGAGGAATATTATCCATGACTAATTGCAAGAACTTTTGAGATTCTCGCAATTGTTCTTCGGTTTGCTTGCGTTGAGTAATATCACGAGCCACCCAGATTACTTCTTCTTCGGATAAGGGTGAGATATGAGCGGTAAACCACAACTGTTGCTCGTTAATCGTGAGGCTGTATTCTACATTAACAGAAGTTTGATGGGTTAAAGATTGAGCGATCGCCTCTAATAAAAAGTGAGATTGTTCTTTATCTGTCAATAAACTCAGCGTATGACTGAGAATATCTGTTGCCGTTGGCTCTGAGATAGCTGCATGAGTTGGAACAACTTGAATCTGATTCGCCTCTGCATCTAGAATTAATACTGTATCATTAATCGCCTCTAGAAACCCCTGAATTTGAGTTTGAGTGGTTCGCAAATGTTGTTCAAAGAGTTGATGGTCTTTGAGATAAGCCTGACACTGTTGTGACTCCTGTTCAGTTTGTTTACGTTCCTCGATATTACGAAGGATTCGCACCAATAGCTCTTGAGCGTAGAGAATTTCACTACTCTGTCCGGGTTTAAGCCAATAGTCAGTTGCACCATTTTCGAGACATTGGCGAGCTAAATTGAGTTCTTCGGGAGTCGTTTGGCTGACAATAATGATCGGAAGATCCGGTGTCACTGATCGAAGCCTGTTTAATGTTTCTAAACCTTGGCTATCCGGTAAAAATAAACGCACAGCGATCGCATCAAAGGACTGTAACTTGAGAGCGTTTAACCCAGCTTGCAAGCTTTGAACATGAGTCCAATACCAGTTGAGTTTAAAATCTTTATCTTTATCTTTAGTATTTAATGACTCAATCCATTGGGGAAGTTTGAGTGTATTGTCAATATATAAAACTTTTGAGTATTGAGGCTTGAGAGGCACTTGTTCGAGCCGGATCGCGTGTTTTTGCAAGAGTTGAGAGGTTTGGGGTATTTTTTCAAATTTCATAGCCAGGAAAAGAGGGACACAAGAGGATGAATGAAAACTGGGAGAGTGGGATTATTCGTCGGGGTGATTCTTTCTGGCTTTCTGCGCTGAAACTACCCCAAATCAGGACGAGCATTCACAACTACATTATCTCTAATCACAGCTTCCGATAACCACCGTACAATTGGCGCTCTTTTTTTTAACGTAGATACCCGTATAATACTGAGACTCTATTCTGCGTATTTTGCCGAATACACGTAGTTAGGTTCTCCGTAAAATCACGTAAGTATTGACGCTGATCAATCTTCAAAAATATTGAGAATATCTAACAATAGTTAAAACTTGATGCTCATCCAGGCGAGGGCTGAAACCCATTAATGGCTTTGAAAAGTAGATTTTCAGATATCAACTTATTGAGATCTATATAAGAGTTTTATCCAAAAAAGAACAATTTACTAAGTATTTTTAGGCAAATTTCTATAGGTAAAAAGTTCCGTAGATTCCACGATGACAATCAGGGGGTAAATAGGAGAGGATAGAGATAATAAAGAAATTAAAGCTATCTTAACTCAGCATCGACCATGAACATTATTCAGGATTCTAAACTCATTCTATCTCCTGCTCATTTTATTAATTCCTTTACATTATTTAGACAAATCAAAAGCTATTGTCAAGTCATCTTTATCGATCCTCAAGTTGAAGATTTTCAGTATTTAATCTCAGGCGTAACTGCTGAAGCTGTTGTTGTAGTTCTGGACGCGACCCAAGACGGTATTAAGCAGATTACTCAATGTTTAAGTCATCATCAATTATCAGAAATTCATATTGTTTCTCACGGTGCGCCAGGCTGTTTATCTCTGGGTGCTAGCCAGTTAAGTCTTGATACATTTGATCGCTACGCACAAGCCTTAAGCCAGTGGTCGGTTGACTCAATTTTTCTCTACGGTTGTAATATTGCCGCAGGTGATGCTGGAACCGAATTTATTGAAAAATTACACTACCTAACCGGAGCAGAAATTGCCGCTTCTACGACCAAAATTGGTCACATGGCTAAAGGTGGAAATTGGAATTTAGACTGTAAAACCAGTGAATTTGAAGCGATTGTAGCCTTTAATACTGAGGTTCAAAACCAGTGGTCTCATGTATTAATGGCGATTAGCTTAACCTTAGACCCCGATAACGATAACGGTACTCCCACAGACACCAGCGATGATGGCTCTGATGATGGTAACTTTGAGACGACCTTTACCGAAGGAGACGGTGGAATTCGCATTGCAGACAGCGATATGGAAATTACTTCCACCAACAATCTCACAGGAGCCACAATCACACTCACAAATCCTCAACCTGGAGACACGTTTACCGTTGGAACTTTACCTGCTGGAATTTCCAGTAATTTAGATACTAGCGACCCCAACCAAATTGTCCTCACTTTAAGCGGAACTGCTTCGGCTGATGTCTATGAACAGGCGATTGTTGGAAATGGTGCAATCTCTTTTGCTCATTTGACAGATAATCCTAGTAATACAGATCGACAGATTACAATTGCTGTTACCGATGGAGTAGAGACAGCTACTCAAACTACAACTGTACAGGTTGTTCCCGTTAACGATCCTCCAACGGTTGATTTAGATGGAAACACACCCTCAGAGAGTACCGTTAGTAATAATTCTGTTAGCGGTGTGGAACCAGCTGTGACTGGAACAATTACTAATGGGGCTTCTAGTGCTTCCTACACGTTGACGAGAACTCAGAAAAGTGGGGGTGACAACGAGGTTAATTATGTCGCAGGTAATAACGGTATAGAAACTAAGAACAATAACTTTACAGGTAACGGAGATAGTTTTACCTATGAATTTGATGTTACCCCAGCTAATGGAACAACTGTAGAAGGAGTCAGCCTTTATCGGGTTGGTTATACAACTGGAGGCAACGAAGAAAGCAGTTCTCTCACCCTAACTTGGACTGGGGGAGTAGGTGTGATTTCAGATCCAGATGACCAAATTGAGAACTATGACGATGGTGACATTATTCTCTCTGGAGCTATTTTAGAACTTCGTTTTCCAGGTGGTACACAAGATGGGTCGAGTCCAAATGAGGATAGCACTTGGCGGGTTGACATTGAATCAGACAATCTTACGGTTAATGTCGTAGATGATAATAGTGACTCTGTACAACTGTTTAATGAATGGTTGACTTTTGATGCCACTCTCAACCAATCTAGAGATTTCACAACAACCTTTACTGAGAATGATCTGCCTGTCTCAATTGCAGATACAGATGCCTTCACAGAAGATGTAGACAATACCAATCTCGAAAGTGCAACGGTTACTTTTACCAACCCTCAAACTGATGACCGTATTGTCATTGATAGTACACCTGTTGCATCGGGTGATAGCGGAACAGTTAATGGTATTGCATACACTGTTTCAACAGGAACGAATGGTGAAATTATTGTTTCACTAACAGGTTCTGCAACCCAAGCTGACTATACCAATGCACTCAAGTTAATTACTTTTGAAAATACTTCCGACGATCCTATCACGACTCCAAATCGGGTATTTGAAGTGACTGTTAATGATGGTGATATGGATAGTGAGGTTGCGATAACAACAATTGAGGTCATTCCGGTTAATACTAACCCCGCCGCAGTTGATGATACCGCTACGGTCAATGAAAATAGTATCGATAATATTATTGATGTCCTCAACAATGATACTTTTGGGACAGATGGCCCCTCGACAGGAACTATTAGTTTAGCAACAAATCCTAGTAATGGAACTGCGGTTGTTAATAATAACAACACTCCGAATGACCCCACTGACGATAAGATTGAATACACTCCGAATGCTAACTATAATGGGTCTGATAGTTTCACTTACACGATTACTGATCAAGATGGAGAAACGTCCACTGCGACAGTTAATGTTCGTGTTAATGCTCCACCTGATGCTGTAAACGACAGTGAGACAACAAACGAAGACACTTCCGTAACCACAACAGTATTAACCAATGATACAGATCTAGACGGAGACACATTAACAGTTACAGGAGCAACAAACGGTACAAATGGTACAACCACCGTTAATGCCGATGGGACTATTACCTATACTCCCAACTCAGACTTTCATGGCACTGATACTTACACCTACACTATCAGTGATGGCAACGGGGGTACAGATACAGCCACAGTCACCGTCACCATTAACCCCGTTAATGACGAACCTGATGCTGTAAACGACAGTGAGACAACAAACGAAGACACTTCCGTAACCACAACAGTATTAACCAATGATACAG
>JBCBCI010000048.1:39079-45527 GCA_038530755.1 Cyanobacteria bacterium J06592_8
CTATCAGTGATGGCAACGGGGGTACAGATACAGCCACAGTCACCGTCACCATTAACCCCGTTAATGACGAACCTGATGCTACAAATAACAATCAAAGTGTTACCAAAACCGAAGCAACTACAACCGGAAATATCATTAACGATAACGATGGTGATGGAGTTGACAGTGATATTGATGGCGACAGCCTCAACATTACTAATATTAATAGCACACCTATTAACACCGCTAACACTCAAGTTCCTGGAAGTTTTGGAACGCTGACTATTAACCCCGATGGTAGCTACGAGTACGAGGTTGACACGACAAATTCAAATGTTCAAGCCTTGGGTGATAGCGAAACTTTAACTGAAACCTTCACCTATACTGTTAGTGATGGCAACGGTGGAACTGACACAGCGGTCTTAACAATTACTGTTAGCGGTAGTAATAACGCACCCATTGCAACTGACAATAATAATAGCGTTGATGAAGACCAAACAACACCTGCAACCGGAAACGTTATCAATGATGATAATGGTGATGGAATTGATGGCGACCCTAATGATGACACATTGACTGTTACGACAGTTAATAGCGAACCTGTTACCGATAATACTGAAGTTAGCGGAACCTTCGGAAAACTTACGATTAATCCTGATGGTAGCTATGAGTATGACGTTGATGAAACAAACCCAACTGTTCAGGCTTTGGGTGATAGCGAAACTTTAACCGAAACCTTCACCTATACTATCAGTGATGGCAAGGGCGGAACTAATGCAGCGGAGTTAACCATTACTATCAACGGCGTTAACGATACTCCTGTTGCAAACGACGACAACATAACCACAGGGGAAAATACACCCGTTACAATTGATGTCGATAACAACGATACAGACATAGAAGATGGTATCCCGACAGGTCGTATTGAGATTATCAACGAACCCACAAACGGAACGGTTGAAATTGATGATAATGGTACACCAGATGACCCCAGTGATGACCAAGTTATCTACAAGCCGAATAACAACTTCACGGGCGAGGATACTTTTACCTACACGATAACTGATAGTGATGGTGCGACTTCAAACCCCGCAACGGTAACTGTTAATGTAGCCGAAATTAATGACAAGCCTGTTGCTGTTGATGATACGGCGGATACAGACGAAGAAACACCTGTCACCATTGATATTGTCAATAACGACACTGACGATGAGGATGGAACGCCCACAGGTCAAATTACCATCATTGACCAACCCACGAACGGAACAGTCGAAATTGATGATAATGGGACACCCGATAACTTCAGCGATGACCAGGTCATTTACACGCCTGACCCCGAATTTGCTGGAGAGGATACTTTCACCTACAATGTTAATGATAGTAATGACGTAACATCCAACCCCGCGACTGTTACTGTTAACGTCAACCCCGTTAACGACAAACCTGTTGCTAATGATGATGGGGCTACGACTTCCGAAGAAACTCCCGTCACTATTAATATTCGAGAAAACGATACGGATATCGAAGATGAAATTCCCACAGGTGTTATCAATATTATCGACCAACCCACCAACGGAACCGTTGAAATTGATGATAATGGGACACCCGATAACCCTAGCGATGACCAAGTTATCTACACACCCAATCAGAATTTTATTGGAACAGAAACCTTTACTTATACTATTGAAGATAGCGAAGGTGACGCTTCAGACCCTGCAACTGTAACGGTCAGTGTAGGAGGCGTGAATGACCAACCTGTTGCCAATAATGATGCTTTCACAACTCCCGAAGATACGCCAGTCACCGTTAATGTTCGGGAAAATGATATCGGTACAGATACAGATACCGAAGATGTTATACCCAAAGGAAAAATTACTATTGTCAACCAACCCGAAAATGGAACAGTTGAAATTGATGATAAGGGAACTCCAGATGATTTCAGTGATGATGAAGTTATTTATACGCCCGATGAAAACTTTGATGGTGAAGATACCTTCACTTATACAATTGAGGATAGCGACGGCTTACCCTCGAATACCGCCACTGTAACGATTGGTATTACTCCTCCGGTTAATGATATTCCTGTCGCCAATGATGAGGGAGTTGTTACTGCTGAAGATACTCCCGTTACTATTGATGTTGTTGCGAACGATACTGACCCGGAAGACGGTACACCAACAGGTCAAATTACCATCATCGACCAACCCACAAACGGAACGGTTGAAATTGATGACAAAGGAACGCCAAATGATTTTAGCGATGATGAAGTCATTTATACGCCTAACCCTGAGTTTAACGGAACTGATACCTTTACCTATACTGTTAAAGATAGCGAAGGTGAGTCTTCTAGTCCCGCGACTGTTACGGTTGATGTTGAGAGTATTAATGATACTCCAGTTGCAAATAATGACACCGCAACGACTTCAGAAAATACTCCGCTAACTGTTGACGTTCGCAATAATGACACGGACGTTGAGGATGATGTACCTACAGGTGTTATCAATATTATCGACCAACCGACTAACGGAACCCTTGAAATTGATGATAAGGGTAATAATGACCCCAGTGATGATGAGTTTGTTTATACTCCCAACGAGGGCTTTGTTGGAACAGAGACTTTCACCTACACTATTGAAGATAGCGAGGGTCAGCCTTCTAGTGTCGCAACAGTAACAGTGACTGTTAATGAAACAGTAGACGAAACAAATAACCCCATTGCTAACAATGACAGTACAATCACTTTAGCAAACACCTCGACGACAATTAACCTGGTTGAGAATGATACCGACGATGGAGAAGTCATTCCCAGTAGTTTGACAATTGTTGAAAATCCGGGTAACGGTGTTCTAAGCATTAACGAAGATGGAACAGTAGAATATACACCCAACCCAGAGTTTATCGGCGAAGAAACCTTTACCTATACTATTACCGACAACGAGGGTAATATTTCCGAACCTGCAACAGTGACGATACTCGTTCAAAGTCCGAGTCAGGATACAGATAACGACGGTATTCCTGATGTGGATGACCTTGATGATGATAACGATGGTATTCCCGATGCAGAAGATGGCCCTGGCGATACCGATGGTGATGGTATTCCTGATAGCCTTGACCTCGATAGCGATAATGATGGTCTATCTGACCTGGTTGAAAGTGGCTTAACTCCTGAAAAAATCGCTGAACTCGATACCGATGGCGATGGTGTTATTGACCCCACAAATGAATTTGGTGATAACGGCTTGGCGGATGTTATCGAAACCTCTCCAGAGTCCGGTCAACTCGACCTCGACGGTGATGGTATTGTTGATGAACCCGTTGACACCGACGGTGATGGAGTACCCGACAACCTTGACCTCGACAGTGATAACGATGGTTTGAATGATATCGTTGAATCAGGTGATACTGATGGAGATAATGTTCCCGACTTCCGTGACCTTGACAGTGATAATGATGGTATTAACGATATTATTGAAGGCGGTTTAACTGACCCAGATGGTGATGGTGTTGTTAATGGTGCCGACAATGACGGTGATGGTATTCTTGACCAAGCTGACCCCGACGATAATAATTTTGGGGGAAACGAAGACGAACTAGCCCCAGATACCGATGGTGATGGTACGCCCGACTATCAAGACCTCGACTCCGATAATGATGGTGAAAACGATATCATTGAAGCAGGTATCGCAGACCCCGAAGGAGACGGCGTTGTTAATGGCCCAGATAACGATGGTGATGGTATTCCGGATGCAGTTGACCTGAATGATGAAGGGTTTGGGGATATTCCCAGTGACGATGACTTACCCGATGAAGATGGTGATGGTATCCCAGACTTCCAAGACCTTAATACCACTCCGGTTGCAGAAGATGACGAAGTAACCATTACTGCTAATACCGCTCTCAATATTAGTGTACTGGAGAACGATCGCGATTCTGATGACGATCCTCTCAGCTTGGTTGAGTTTGATGGGACTTCTGCGAATGGAGGTGAAATTGTTCTTGATGGCGACATTCTCCGCTATATTCCAGCCCCAGGCTTTACCGGAGTAGACACTTTCACTTACACCATTAGCGATGGTAAAGGCGATATAGATACAGCGACTGTGACCATTACGGTTACTGAGACTGAATTAACACCCGAACCCGAACCTACACCCGTTCCTGAACCTACACCAACACCTAGCCCTTCTGAGGAGGTAGAGGATGACTTGGTGGGTACAGGAGAAGAAACACCCATCGCTAACCGTCCTCCGGTTGCAGTCAATGACAACCAACTTCTTACAAGCGATCGCAGTGTTACTCTTGATGTATTAGGAAATGACTCTGACCCCGATGGTGATGCTTTCAGCCTCCACGAATTTGATACGGTTTCTGCGAATGGGGGTACGATTAGCCTTGATGGTGACCAATTAGTTTATACACCTCCTGCGGGCTTTGAAGGCACAGACACCTTTACCTACAGCATTATCGATACTCAAGGTGGAATTGGAACAGCAACCGTTACCCTAACCGTTCAACCTGAAAGTGCAGAACCCGTTGAAACCACTTGCTGTGGTAGCTGTCCCGTTGCGCCAACTCTCGAACCGATTGTACTCCCTGAAGAACCTCTGTTTGAAGCAGATTTATTACCTGAACTGCCCAATGCTAATAATGCCAATATTTCCGATAGTAACTCTAACGATACCCTTGATGGTACAGATAACGCAGATTTAATCAATGCAAGTGCAGGAAGCGATCGCATTATAGCGTTTGCAAACAATGACACGCTTTTAGCAGGCGCAGGTGATGACTTCGGCTTCGCAGGTCAAGGTGATGATCTTCTGTTCGGAGACACTGGAAACGACCAACTGTGGGGAGATGCAGAGAATGACACCTTAATTGGTGGCCCTAGCGGGACTCAGCCCCTTGGTAATATTGGCGAACAAGATACTCTGTACGGTAACGTTGGCGAGGATTTATTAGAAGGTAGCCTGGGTCAAGATATCCTACACGGTGGTCAAGGTAACGATATCGCACACGGGGGTAAAGATGATGACCAAGTGATGGGTGAACTCGGCAATGATACCCTCTTAGGTGAACAAGGTAACGATACTCTCCTCGGTGGTACCACTAATGATACCGTTGAAGATGTTAACGGAACAGACTTACTCTTGGGTGGGGCGGGTGATGACTGGCTGAATGGTAATCAAGGCAATGATACCTTAGTCGCAGGCGAAGGAAACGACGAACTTCACGGTGGTAAAGATGATGACCTGCTTTATGGAAATACCGGAGATGATACCCTTGCCGGTGAACTGGGCAACGATACTTTAATTGCTGGCCCTAGCGGTGATGAACCCCTGGGAGAAACAGGCGATCGCGATGTATTATTTGGCTATGAAGGAGATGACTGGCTCTCTGGTAACTTAGGTCGAGATACTTTACATGGCGGCGCAGGAAATGACCGCGCTCATGGTGGCAAGGATAATGACTGGGTTATCGGTGAAATTGGAAATGATACCTTAGTCGGTGAACAGGGAGATGATACTATCCTTGGCGGTACCAGCAACGATGCGAATGACCCAGTTCGTGACCTCAATGGTGCTGACCTCCTGTTCGGTGAAGGCGGTAACGACTGGATGGACGGTAACGAAGGCAATGACACCTTAGTTGGGGGTGATGGCAATGATACCACTCATGGCGGTCAAAATGATGACCTTCTCTACGGTGATGCCGGAAATGATGAACTGATGGGAGACCGAGGCGATGATACTCTCTGCGGTGGGTCTGGCGATGATACCCTCACAGGTGGTTCTGGTAATGATACTCTCACAGGCGGAGAAGGAAATGATTCCTTTGTTCTGAATGCGAATTCGGGTTCAGATGTGATTACAGATTTCCAAATTGGTCAAAATCGCTTAGTCTTGGGTGAAGGGTTAACGCTTTCTCAACTGGACGTGAACCAAGACGGTAGCAATACAACAATTACTCTTGACAATCAACTAATTGCAACGTTGCTGGATGTAGATGCGACAGCGATTTTAGATTCAAACACTTTCCTCTAAGTTCACAGTCGCTAAATAATCGTTAGATTTTAGGGTAGGCATTGCTTACCCTTTTTTGGATTTAGATGGTAGTTTCCCGTTCTAAAAATTGCTGTATCTTGTGATCAAAAAACTACTATTTTAATAGAATTAAATTTAATTTGATTTAGCAAGTAGAGTAATGTAAACTATAGAAGCGATCGCTACAGTTACAGCAGACGGACAATTGATTTTAGAGGTCTGCCCGATCTTCTGCCCGGAAACCATCGTATTTTCCCTGTTATTGATAAACACTTATAAGTTGATTCATCGAGTTCAAATTCTGATGTTAAACTCCCAGATGATGATCCAATTTTTGGTTTGGGTAAAAATCAAATAAAATAATAAAGTATTATGTAGGTTGGGTTAAACAAAGTGAAACCCAACTAGAAAGTAAAACTTACTTCCTC
>JBCBCI010000049.1:0-45472 GCA_038530755.1 Cyanobacteria bacterium J06592_8
TAACCTGCGTGTTGAGCCGACAGGTTCACTCGAATTCAATTCGAGTGCTTGCCTGTCGGTGCCTTCCGCACCATTAAAGTTTTCTGCTTATTATTCAGCTTGAGTTTTGTTTTGAAGGCTCTTTGCATAAGTCCTGGTCATTTTTGATTTGAGTTTTATACTTTCTCAGTCCATATAATCGACTCGAAAAACAGTGTAGTATTGCTAGAATATCTTCGACCATTTCCTCTTGTGGTGATAATTCTTTTTCATTAAGAACAACCAACTCACAGTTGTTTTGCTCACAAAGCCAGTTAAATAAGTCAAAGCCAAATCGAGCTAACCTGTCTTGATGAGCTACGACTACTCGATTGATTTCCCCTTGCATAATTTGCAGTAAAAGGTCAAGTAGCTTCTTTCGCTTAAAGTTTAACCCGCCGCCAACTTCTTTAATTGTTTTAGCTTCTGGGTATAATGCCTGCAACGCAGCTACTTGACGGTTTAAATCCGCCTTCTGAGCATGACTAGAAACTCGACAATATAACACGGTCTGTTTTGTGTGTGAGAAGCTTTGAGTATAGGATTCAAGATCATATCTGCGTTGACCAGAGGGGGTTTTAATAGCTTGGATGATGCCTTTGTTTTCCCATCTAGCTAGGGTTCTAACATTTACTCCTAGATGTTCCGCCGCTTCTCTTGGTTTCAGATACTTTGTCACCTTGATCGGAGTAGACGACATACTTATAGTACCGCGTTGTACAACTAATCGTCAACTAGGTTATTACTCTCCAATCAGAAATATTAAGCAAACGTGTATTATGTAAAGAGAACTTAACAATAGAAGTCAGAGCATTTTATGGAATGCGTTATCACTCGTCGGGCGGAGTTTTCAGCCAGTCATCGCTATTGGTTGCCCGAACTGAGCGAAACTGAGAACTTTGAACGATTTGGGCTGACTG
The DNA here is from genome assembly GCA_038530755.1 of Cyanobacteria bacterium J06592_8. GTDB lineage: Bacteria > Cyanobacteriota > Cyanobacteriia > Cyanobacteriales > Microcoleaceae > Capilliphycus. The sequence goes on from JBCBCI010000049.1 coordinate 939, forward strand.
CCCGCGCACCCGGTCATGGGCATAATTACGTCTTGTACATCTCAATGATAGGACAGCTCGACGAATACGGAATGGTACTGAACCTTTCTGATGTCAAGCACGTTATCAAAGCAGAAGTCACCAGCCAACTGGATTTTTCCTTTCTCAACGATGCGTGGCTAGAATTTCAACAAACCCTACCAACAACTGAATATCTGGCAAAGGTGATTTGGCAACGTTTAGCCAAACATCTCCCGCTTACAAATATTCAAGTCTTTGAACACCCCAAACTCTGGGCAGATTATCAAGGAAACAGTATGGAAGCACATTTAACTGTTAGCACTCATTTTAGTGCCGCTCACCGACTCGCTCATCCTGACCTCAGCTTTGAGGAAAATTGCGAAATCTACGGCAAATGCGCCCGTCCTCATGGTCATGGTCACAACTATCATCTCGAAGTTACCGTCAAAGGCGACATTGACCCCCGCACCGGAATGATTGTTGACTTGGTAGCGTTACAACAGGCGATTGATGACTATGTGGTTGAACCCTTCGATCACACCTTTTTAAATAAGGATATCGCTCATTTTGCCAAAGTTGTACCAACCGCCGAAAATATTGCCGTTCATATTCGGGATTTGCTGCAAAATCCAATTCAGGAATTAGGAGCAAAATTACACAAGGTTAAACTAATTGAAAGTCCGAATAATTTTTGTGAAGTTTACTGCACAGAAACTCCTGCAAATTCCGCCCAAACTCAAACTCCAGTCTTAGCAACAGTGTAACGAACAGTTTGAGAGCCGGATAAAAATTAGCAATCTCATAACTTTAGGGTGGGCAATGCCCACCTGAAGATGTGTTTGAGTTAAATAATTAAAATAACTTTTTGACTAGCTGCGACTCCTTGCTAAACTTTTGGTCAGAACTCACTATTATCAGCACAAGTTTATCATTTAACAATAAACGATTGAAGTATTGAAATTATTGTTGTTTCAATGCCTCATCGGTATTATAGGTCATTTCAAGATTATATTTTGGGTGTATCTATACATACTACTATAAATTTGTATCAGACCAAATTTGGTATGATTATCTTTTCAAATGAAGCTCTAATTGAAGCCTATAAACATCGTAAATTCAATATATAAAAGTTAAATAAGACAATAGGCATCTACACCCAATGTCGTTTCAGTTTGAGGCTATAATTTCAACTGACTAAAGAGTTGTATCCCTGATTTCCAGACTAAATACCCGTTATTGTTAAGATGAAGACCATCGGTGCTGAGTTCGGGGCGCAGTTTTCCTTGGTCATCGGTGAATAAAGGATGTAAATTCAGGTAAAGTGCGCCTTCTGCTGTTGCTAATGCTTCGAGTTTTCGGTTGAGTAGACGAATACGAGAATTTGGAATAGTGAGTAAGCGATCGCGACTTTCCCAAGTTGCTGCTTCTGCGCTGTGCGGTAAGATAGATTGAACGACAATCTGTGTATCGGGATGAACCCAACGCAAATCCCGGAGAATATCGCGATAGTTGCTTAACAACGTTTCATCATCAATACCCCGAATCAAATCATTAATGCCAATCATAATAAAAACTGCTTCGGGTTGAGTCATATCGAGGGCTTTGAGTCGTTTCTGCAACCCCTCCGATGTCTCTCCTGAAATCCCTTGATTCAGCCAGGTTTGACCTGTGGGGAGTAAGTTGGGAGGAAACCACAAACTCAGAGAATCTCCGACTAAAATTTTTAGCCGTTTGGGGGGATTTCTAGCAACAGCTTCCGCTTCTCGTTCTAGCTGTTCGACCCACTCTTGGTAAGTCCACTGATGACGGGGTTCTAGGCGAGGTGGCGGAGTTTGAGTCGAGTCTAGGTCTGTCAGTTGAGTTGAAATGGCGGGTTGACTCATCACCGAAGCATTAGCTGGAGAGTTCTCCGGTAAGGGTTGACCTCGTCGTATCACGAGTAACACAACGGCGAAGAGAAGCACTCCGTTGCTAACCAAAGACAATAAAACCCAAGTTGGAATCGTTTTTGAGCGAGTAGACACAGGATTGAGCTTTTCAGTCACCAGTTACCAGTCTTGCAAGCTGTTGGTCATTAGGATTATTGTAGTGCAAGCGTCTTGCTAACTGCTGATTCACGATTTTTACATCAATTGTTACAGAAATATTATGTGTGCTGAGGGTCAGGTTCTTTATTAACTCACCCGTCTAACCCAGACGACTCCTGCTCTACTGTGCTGTTCTACAATTGAGAATGAATGTAGAATTATATTTGTCATCTAAATTATACTGATTTCCATCTACTCTCTCAAGGACTAATCATGCCTATACAAAATCCAGGTCAGTGGTCAGTATTAAACCGTGTAAGAACTGCCTATCAAAATAATCCCGGTCGTACTATTGCCATCGGTGTCGGGGTTGTTGTCTTAACGCCTGTTGTGGTTCCGTTGTTAAAGCCTGTGGCAAAAGCTGCGATTAAAACTGGTGTCAGTGCCTTGGAGAAAACCAAGGCTGCTATTGCTGAAACTGGAGAAGTTTTTAGGGATATTGTGGCTGAGGCTCAGGCAGAGGTTGCTATCGAGTCTGAACAAAAAGCTCAGAAAAAAGCAGCATTATTGACAACAAAAACAACAAATGAAGCTGAATAAGGTTGCTTGAATACTCTCAACTCGTTTTACACTATTACCATAAAAGCAAGGGGATCTTTCCCCTTGACTATCTCTCACTCAGTTAACGCCTAAACTTGAACTGGCTCTTACTGATTCTCCATTTCTGCTTTAGCTTCAGCAACCGCATTTTGAAACCCATCTTTAACATTTTCTAAGGCATTTTGACCGGTCAAATACAGCTTAGTTCCACTTTTAACTGTTGTCTTTGCTAAACTTTTCACACGAGGAAGAACAACGGGAGCAACTGCTAAAGCACCAACACCAACAACCGCAGTGGTAATTGTAGTGGGTCGAACATTTCTCAGAACGTGTAACATGATTTTCTCTCCTTATTGATGAAATCTCTAATGAGCGGTACAAGGCATCGGACGACCTGCCATTAATTCTAAAAAGCGCAGCAGCATTCCTGACTTAAACTCGGCAAATCTTCCTTCTTTTTCTGGAGTTTTCTCTTGGGTTTCTGAGATTTTTAGAATCGCAGGTGCTGCATAATTTTCCGACTGCCAAGACTGTCTCTGTTCGGTAACAATTTCGGCTTGAGGGGTTTCGACGGCAGAACTTTCTACTTCAATTTTTGGGGTTTTAACTTGTTGAGTTTCAATCGGCTTATTTTCTACCTGCTGACTTTCAATCACCTCTTCTACAGGCAATGTTACCGTCGGTTTATCGAGTACAGTGTTAATGAGTTGGGTCAGTTGTGATCGCAATTCTTCATTGCTGCTAAACTGATGAGTAATAACGATAGATGTACTCGCGGAACTAACTCGAATAGTCTTCACACCAGATACTTCAGCGGCTTGTCGTTCTAAGCGTCGCACTAAATGAGAGTCACTAACCAGTTGCGGAACACGAATTCGGACTCGTCCGGGAGTATTATGAACGACATAAAAATCCGAATGGTTAATTTCTAATTCCTGTTGATTTGAGGAACGGAATGTGTTCAACAATTCGGGCTTGGCTTCATTAATCACCTGTCTGCTAAACCTGGAGATAACTAGCGACACGGGTAGGGATAACCACCCAGAAATCCCCAAGCGTCGATTTAGTAACATCGCAATCGACATCGGAATCAGAGACTCGATAATTTCGCTCGATATCTGTTGAGATGTACTGGTTTTAGATTCCGTTAATGACGTTCTCATTTAGCAGCCCTTAATGCAACTGTCTTCATTATGCCTCATCTTCTCCGCTTTTGTATCCCCCAATTGAGGATACCTGATAGGGTGAAGTTTTATCTTCTGAATCAAGCTAAAGAAAGCTTTCTGTTTTTCTTGAAAATTTTATGCAATAATTTCGTCTAGACCTTATAAATATGTCAATCCTATGAGTTTATCTGAATTAAAGCCCGGACAAATGGCAGTGGTAGAACAAGTGGATATCAAACAAAGTGGAGAAGGTTTAGCTAGACGACTCGAAGCGATGGGATTAACTGCAAATAGACCGATTCAAGTCTTGCGACAAGCTTGGTTAGGTGGTCCTCTGCATATTCGAGTCGGTTCAACTACAGAAATTGCCATTCGCCGACATGAAGCTGAGAGTATTTTAGTCAAAGTTGCATAAGTTAATCAGTAAATCAAATCAATAAATAAATCAGAGGTTTAAAGTTCTATGACAAGTTGCCATACCACGACAGTTGTCAGACCCGAAGATAGCAAAGCAACGCAACGAGTGGCATTAATCGGAATGCCAAATACAGGAAAATCCACCTTTTTTAACCGCATTACAGGCGTTGCTGCTCATGTCGGAAACTGGCCGGGAGTTACTGTTGATTTACTCCAAGCAAATGTTCCGATTAATGGAAAAACAACAGAGTTTGTAGACTTACCGGGAATCTATGACCTGAACGGGTTTACCGATGATGAGAAAGTCGTTCAAAACTTTCTAGAAAATTATGCGATTGACCTCGTTATTGTTGTCATCAACGCTTCCCAAATTGACCGTCAGATTCGGATGCCTTTGCAGATTAAAGCATTGGGTTTACCTGCGGTTCTAATGCTGAATATGGCAGACGAGGCGAAACAATACGGCGTTCACATTGATACCGATAAGCTTGCAGCTAATTTAGGAATACCTGTTTTTTTAATCAGTGCTAAATATGGCAAAGGCTATATGAAAGCCTACACGGAGATTTCAGAGTATTTAGCCCTTGAGGAATTGCCTGTTCGAGTCAATGACGTTGAAAAAGCTTTAACAGAAGAAGGCGAAATTCATCCAGAAACAATTGCTGCGGCGTTAGATGAAGCGGTTCAAATGCCCTCTCAAATGGCGCAAACTATAACGACTCGACTCGATAGCATTTTACTGCATCCTGTTTTCGGTTTACCGCTGTTCTTTTTAGGAATGTTTCTCGTCTTTTGGGTGGTGTGGAATATCGGACTTCCCTCTCAAGACGTAGCGGGTTCAATTACAGACTGGGTAGAAGCCCATATTGTTGAACCTGTTATCGCGCCTTTTCCCGCAATTGTGCAAGATTTTGTGATTAATGGGATTTGGAATGGCGTCGCAACCGTTGCCTCTTTTGTGCCGTTAGTCATTATCTTTTTTATTGTCTTTGCAGCCCTAGAAGATAGCGGTTATCTCTCCCGTTCCGCCTATTTAATGGATGCGTTGATGACGAGAATGGGATTAGATGGACGCAGTTTTGTCTTGCAAATGACGGGATTTGGATGCAATGTTCCGGCACTGATGGGAACTCGTGTGATGCGTTCACCTGCGCTGCGAATGCTGACGATGTTGATTATTCCTTTTGCATTGTGTTCGGCGCGACTGCAAGTTTTTGTATTTATTATTGCAGCCGTTTTTCCGAATGGAAATGGTGCATTAGTTCTATTTTCACTCTATGTTCTCAGCTTTGTGGCTGCAATTGTAACTGCATTAATCTTTCAAGGAAAATTTGAAAATAATGAACCCTTTGTATTAGAAGTTCCGCCCTATCGTTGGCCAACACTCAAGCAAGTTATACTGAAAGCTTGGTCTGAGGTCAAAGAATTTCTACAACGGGCTTCTGGGTTTATTACAGTCGGTTGTATAGCAATTTGGGTTCTAACTAATTTACCACCCGGAGCAACCGGATTAAACACTTTTGGCGGGCAAATTGGTCAATTTCTTAGCCCAATTATGAGACCCATTGGCATTGACCCTGCCTTAACTTTAGCTCTAATTTTTGGGTTTATTGCAAAAGAAGTTGTACTCGGTTCATTAGCTGTAATCTATCACATGAAATCTGCGGGAGTTTCTCATCATCTCGCTGAAACACTAACCTTTGCTCAGGGATATAGCTTCTGTATTTTCTGCTTACTCTACACGCCTTGTATTACCACCATCGTAACGATGTACAATGAAGCAAAATCCTTGAGATTTACGCTCTTTTCTCTCGTATTCTCCTTTGCGTTAGCTTGGGTAGGTAGTTTTATTTTCTATCAAGGAGCCTTACTCCTGGGATTTCAGTAAATGTTGGGTCTCGCTGGCTCGACACCAACCTACAAAACTGTGTACTGTAAAAATAGGGGTTAAAATGAAGTTTGATCGGGGTTGGAAAGCCATCTTTTTAGGATTAGGGATTGCATTAATTTCAGGATGTGGTGCAGCACCGAGTATTTCGGATCGATATTTAGAAGCGCGTCAACTTCTAGAAGCTGGAAAGTGGCAAGAAGCAGATGAAGCCATCTTTCAAACGGCTCTCAAAGTTGCTCATCGAGACAGTGAAGGTTGGTTTGATGCTGAATCAATACAGAAATTTCCCTGTGCAGATTTAAGTTATATTGACCTACTTTACCGCAAATATTCAAACGGAAAATTTGGGTTAGTTCCTCAAAAAGAAGTTTACCTGAGTACGGGAAACACAATTGGAGAATATAACCCAGAAACCTTCAATAAATTTGCGAGTGCTGTGGGTTGGCGACAAAATGATCGCTGGATTCAATACGATCAGTTAAACTACTCAGTAGGGGAAGCTCCTCAAGGACATTTACCGCCTACAGGTCAACCCAATACAGGTTTGAGAGCGCCCTTTAAAACCCGTAAGGGAAATCCAGAAAAATATTATACCTACCCAGTTTTAATGAAACGGGTCGAGACTTGTATTTCCTGGTAACTTCTAGGTAAAATAATAGTCTGGATGTCTGTGAAAGGAACTCTAAACGATGACAGCATCAACTTCTAATTCTTCTGCTGCAATTCCCACTGACCTGAACGAAGCCAAAATTTCTGATTTTCTCCAAGAACATGGAGAAATAGAGATGATTGTTCCGGTTGTAATCGGAATTTTAGTGACCAGTCGGTTTCAGTTGCGCGGTTCGCAAGCCTTACTTGCAAATTTATTAATTGCAACCGCAGTTCGTAAAGTTCTAGAACAACTCAAGCATCAAAGTATGCCTTTTGCTGGACCGGAAAATAGTACAGTGTATAGCTATCATTCCACTGAAGAATATACTATTATTCATCAAGTTCCAGGTCGGTTACGTTTACGAATGGCACGTTTAGCAACTGACCCGAATTTTGCTCATCGTTTAGAGCGACGCTTAACTCAAGAAGAACAGGTGATTAATGTGCGAATTAATTGTGCTGCGGCTTCTATTGTCATTATTTATGATTCTCAAGGTTTGAATGAGGTGCAACTGGGAATGCGCTTACTAGAAATTGTGAATGAGGCAATTTCTGAAAATAACGACTCGGAGAATAACGACTCGGAGAATAACGGCTCTGAAAATAATTGAATCAAATTATGAATGAGTTAATTATAAATTAAAGTGTGAACGGGAGAGAGTAGACATTTCCTCTAGGCTAAACTATTAATTCTAGAATCGCTCTCAATTTCTTTCAAAAGGGGAATTAATTTCAAAAGCGATCGCTCTACTAAATTAACGACTAAATTCAGGGGTAAATCATAATGACGGCTTTAAATAATCACGCAATGACGAATCTGGGTGCAGTAATTGAAGAAAGTCAAAACCCAACGGCTGCACCTTACTTAGTTCATTCAGTTCCAGGAAGAGTAAGATTTAGAGTTTATCGACTGGGTTATGACCAAGCCTATGTTCAAACGTTGCAAAAAATTCTAGAGTCTGAAACCACGATTACTTCCACTCGCATTAATCGTTCCGCTGCATCTATAACCATTTCTTACAATCAAGACCTTGCGGAAGTAGAAACCCTTTCTCATTTTTCTAATCTAATACAACAAGCTGGAATTATAATCACCGTTGAGGATGTTTCAACGGCGAGTGAAGTTATTGAAACCTCAACAGAATCAGACTCAGAACTCGAATCAGACAACGAGGGAGAATGGTCAAGTTTGATTCCTCCGGCTTCAGCCACAATGTTAGCTTTATTATCGAGTATAACTCCCTTACCTTGGTTGCGATCCGTGGCGATCGCGGCTTTGCTTGGCGTGTCTTTTCCTGTGGCTAGACGAGCATTTCATAGCTTATTTGTCAACCATAAACTCAATATTGATTGCCTTGATATATTAGCCTTGAGTTTAGGTGGAATAGAAGGCAAATTAGTCACACCTGCGCTCGTTCTTACTCTGCATGAATTAGGCGACGTAATCCGAGAACAAACCGCCCGTTCAACTGAGGTTCAAACTTCTGATTTAATGGATACGATTGGACGCTTTGCTTGGGTTGAACGCAATGGTGAAAAACAATCTATTCCTAGCGACCAAGTTGAAGTCGGTGAAACGGTTTATGTCTATCCCGGCGAACAAATTCCTGTTGATGGAACCGTCATTCAAGGTGAGGGGGTGGTTGACCAACAACGCTTAACAGGCGAATCTGTTCCTATTGTCGCCAAAGAAGGTACGCCCGTCTACGCCTCTACCCTCGTTCGTTCTGGAAATATTCACATCAGCACTGAACGAGTCGGTAACAAAACCCGCGCCGCCGCCAGTATCGAACTCCTACAAAAAGCGCCCGTTCACGATACCCGCATGGCAAACTATGCCGCTAATTTAGCAGATCGATTAATTGTTCCGTCTCTGTTGCTGGCTGGTATTATTTTATTGGCAACTCGTGATACCGCCCGCGCCGCCTCTATCCTAACGTTGGATTTTGTGACCGGAATTCGGGTTTCTATTCCCACCGCATTTTTAGGCGCACTCAACCACACCACCCGACATGGCATTTTAGTTCGCAGCGGACGCACCATAGAACAGTTAGCCGAACTCGATACCATTGTTTTTGATAAAACCGGAACCCTCACTCAAGGAAATATTTCTGTAATTGAGGTACAAACCGTTGAGGGTCAAATGTCGGCGGATGATGTCGCAAGATTTGCAGCCTCCGCAGAACAACGTATTACTCATCCCGTCGCTGAAGCCATTGTCCGCTACGCCGAAGAAAAAGGGTTAGAGGTTCCGGTTCGTCAACAGTGGGAGTATGAAGTGGGTTTAGGAATTCGGGCGACAATTGAAGACAAAACGGTTTTAGTTGGGAGTGCGAGATTTTTAGAACAGGAAGGCATCAGTTTAGACGGTTTAAAAGGGTCTAGTGCCGAGGAGAATACTTGGGTCTCTTCAATTCATGTCGCCTGTGAGGGTCAACTGCAAGGAGTTCTAGAATACGCTGACCCCTTGCGTCCAGAGAGTCCAGCCTTAATAGAGGCGTTGCAGAACCGTTATGGAATGGAAGTTCATATCTTAACCGGAGATAGCCAACAACGCGCCGAACGAGTCGCCCACGAACTGAATATCCCCAAGTCCACCGTTCACGCTGAAGCCTTCCCCGAACAAAAAGCCAAAATAGTCAGAGATTTACATCGTTCCGGTCGAACCGTTGCTTTTGTCGGAGATGGGTTAAATGATTCAGTTGCACTCGCCTATGCAGATGTTTCTGTCTCCTTTGAAGATGGGTCTGATGTAGCCAGAGAGACAGCAGATGTCGTGTTAATGAATAATGATCTCAGTAGTCTACTCGAAGCGATCGCGATCGCCAAAGAGACTCACGCCTTAATCGAACAAAATACTTTACTCGCTGTCGCCCCGAACGTAGTAGCGTTAGGATTAGCGTCAACCGTTGGTCTCAATCCCTTAGTTGCCGCAGGCGTTCATAATGGGTCAGCCATAGCCGCCGGATTGAATAGTTTGCGTCCATTAGTTCAGCATCAACTCCAAACCCGTCAACGATAATTCTTTGCCCTTTTAGACCTACCTGTTGAGAACTATGTCAATTCTTCACTGGGATCGTGCTATTCTGTCTTTGCACTTGAGAGAAATTCTCGAAGATGAAACTGCCAACAATCAAACGGCCTTAACTGGAATTGGTTTACTGGTATTAGGAACCATCGTGTTACCTGCAACCGCAAAATATGCTCGTCCGTTATTGAAAGCAGCGATTAAACAGGGTATCTTTACCGCCCAAGAAACCCAAAAATTTTGGCAAGATGTAAAAGTAGGAGACGTTATCTCAGGTAAAAAGTAAAGCTAAAAAGTAAAAGACTCTAAAGTCAGGTGGGTATTGTCTATCAAATCACCATTAAACCCGGTAGACATTGCCCATTAAATTAATCCTATCTACTGAAAATTGCGATCGCTATCTCCCCTATTTTCTAAACTTCTGAACCTTCAGCAAGCGAGATGCTGAAGATGCTACACCTCAAATCAAACCCTGTATGTGATATTATTGTCCTGTATTCGCCTAAATGTATAGACAGCAACAAGTCACAAGCTCACCCGGTAAGCGTTCAAAGGCTCGATACCCTCATCTCAAACAAAAGATTACCTAAAAAGCTAACTTTTAAATCTATAAAACCATGAGATTTATTAGTCCCAAAACCGACTTTGCCTTCAAGAAAATATTTGGTTCAGATGAAAGTAAGGATATCCTGATTTCCTTCCTAAATGCTATGATTTACGGTGGAGATACAACAATTCAAGACTTAGAAATCATTGATCCTTACAGTGCCGGAGATGTCGTAGATTTAAAAGATACCTATCTAGACGTGAAAGCTCTATTAGATGATAGCACAACAGTGATCATAGAAATGCAGCTTTGGAAGGTAGAAGCGTTTCAAAAGCGAGTCGTTTACAATTTATGCAAAGCCTACGGTAATCAACTCAAAGTCGGACAAGGGTATTTTGACCTCAACCCAGTAATTGCTTTAACGATTACCGATTTTCAGCTATTCCCAACCCTAGAAAAAGTGATTAGCTGTTTCTACTTTCAAGAAGCTGTAGAACATCTGCCCTATCAAGAGCAGGAATTAAAGCTAATCTTTGTAGAACTGCCGAAATTCAAGAAAAAGTTAGAAGAGTTAGAAACAGTCATCGATAAGTGGATTTATTTTATTAAAGAAGCTCCGAACTTAGAAATAATTCCCGATCAAATGCGAGAAATTCCTCAACTGGAAAAGGCAATGAATATCGCCAATCAAGCTACCTTGAGTGTAGAAGATTTAGAGAAAATACGCAAGCAGGAAATGTATGTTGAAGATCGACGGGGTGCGTTGAGTTTAGCCCGCAGAGAAGCTCGTGAAGAAGGTTTAGAGGAAGGGCGTGAACAAGGGCGTACCGAGGGAGAAAGAAGCATACTTTTGCGATTACTGGAAAGCCGTTTTGGAGAACTCTCACCAGATACGATCGCATTAATTGACGCCCTAAATACTCAAAATCTAGAACGCTTAGGAGAGACGATCTGGAATTTTAATACCAATGATGACTTATTGAATTGGCTGCAAGAAAATTTAAGCGGAGGAGAGTGATAATAATCAAGAATTGGTTTGCAACACTGAGATAAAAGTGGCTAAATCCTTTAGGCTCGAATTCCTGCTAAAATTAAAGCGATCGCGTCTTGAATATGCTGCTCAACATTGTCAGGACTTAGCCGATCTACATCAGGAACGAGATGTTTCCAGTTTTCATGGATATTAAAGTAAAAAATACAAATCCCTAAAATATGCACAATTGTAAAAGACGGATCGACTTTTCGGAAACATCCTTCCGCCATTCCTCGTTCTAAAATCTCTTTCAGATAGGCAAAAGTCCCAGACCAACTATCAACACTGAGTTTAAAATATTCGCCTTGATTTTGATTGGCTTCTTGAAACCATAGCATTCCTCGATGGGGATGTTTCGCTTCATAGGCGATCGCAGCTCTGATAAAATATTTTAAGGCTTCCTCTGCTGGAAATTGATCTAAATCTAATCCTCCCATGACTTCACCCGCCTCGATACTAGGGCGTTGCAGTACCGCCTTGTACAATCCTTCTTTATTCTCAAAATAATAATGAATCATCGCTGTCGTCACCCCAGCGCTGCGGGCAATGGCTCCGGTTCTTGCCCCTTTTAAGCCATGTCGGGAAAACTCGGTTTCAGCAGCATCTAGTATCTTCTGTTTTGTGGCTTCTGCGTCTCTAACGGTAGGAGTGTTTTTTTGAGATTTCACTGATGTTCTTCGCGCCAATACAGTTCGGTGGGTTGTTTGTCTCCTCTACTAGCCTAGAACAGATTCTTGATTCTGAGGAAGGATTGGCTGTTAACTAAAAATTTAGTTAAGACTTGACAAGCTTCTAAGTTCTCCTCCATAATTAACTAAAATTTTAGTTAGTTAACAAAAAACCGATGAAATCTATGCTTCCCGGTGCGCCCTGGCTGCTCGCCCACACCTCTATGCTCGAAGTCAACAAGCCTAAAAAAATCTCTCTCTACGGCGGTGACTACGTGTTGTGGAAAGATCACAACGATAAAATCAGTGCATTACCGAATACTTGTCCTCATTTAGGAGCAATGTTATCAGAAGGATGGTGTGAAGTTCATGGAGATTCCAGTCATATTGTGTGTCCGTTTCATGCTCTAGAATTTGACTCCGAAGGCTGCACAGTCTTACCCGGTTCAACGCGAAAAACCAAGCCTCAACTTCAGCCGCTTGAGCTGATTATTGAAGGAGATTTTATCTGGTCTTATGGAGAACATGAACCTCAAATTCCCATTCCCAGTATTTTAAATGAAATTGCCAGCACCTATCAATTTATTGGGTTTACCGCAGATACAAGCGTCAGAACCGATTTACTGACTATGCTGCTGAATATGCACGATTATAATCATCAAAATGGAACTCATCGAGAACTGTTTAAGATTACAGAGGTTAAGTTCGAGCAGTTTATTGATAGCGGTCATCAATCCCATGCTTTTTTTGAGAATGTAACTGCACCGTATAATCTTTTAGAAAAACTGAAGAAACCGAGTTTGTTGTTATTACCGAATACTCTCAAAGCCCATTTAGAAAATCATTTTCCGTCGCTGGTGATCTTTCATGGAGAATCTGGATTTGGAAAAGTGGCTCAATGTCATTTATTTATCCCAGAATCTGAAACTCAAACTCGAACCTACATTTTGATGTATGGATTACCAAATAATCCAGTTTATGGACTTTTTGGGAAACAATTTTTAGAGATAGCAAAAGTTGTCGTTGAGCAAGATACCGATATTTTACACAAGCTGTATGCAAATACCCCACAGAAAATTAAGCTCAATAATGAAGTCGGGATGGATTGGGTTCGCAGAAATTTTAAGAGTTTTCCAGAGGTAGTCGAACCGAATCTTTCTAAGTAAATCGCCATAAAATTAGCAGCATAAAATCAGCAGTTAATCATTTGAATAACATCAACAATTAACAAGAAAGTGCAATGAGTACAAGGATGGCCTAGTTTTTAGGCTTGGATTAAAAGAACGGCAACAGAGGAAGGACATCATTTCAGATTGCTAAAGCTCCGGCAATACACTTTAATATGAGTTGAGTAATCCGAAATTGTCGGAGCAAAACAAAGCCTTATATCTGGACAAGTTCAAATGGTTAAAATCGAAGACCAGGTGCCTCATACTCTTTCAGATGCTAGCTTTAAGCCAAGAGGACGGGTACATCCGAGTCCATCAAACTGGCGCGATCAATTTCTTTATCAGCTTCTTCCGGACCGTTTTAGTGATGGTCGTGAGGCAGAACGGCCTTTATTTGACCCGAATAACCCGCAACAATTCCAAGCTCAAAATAAAGCCGATTGGATGAGGGCTGGAAATCAATTTGTTGGGGGTACACTCAAGGGAATTGAAAGTAAGCTCGACTACCTCCAAGGATTAGGAATTACCACACTCTGGCTAAATCCACCTTGGCGACAACGATGTGACCTCCAAACCTATCACGGCTACGGAATTCAGAACTTTCTAGATATCGATCCTCGTTTTGGAACCCGTCAAGATTTGCGGGACTTGGTGGATGCAGCTCACGATCGCGGAATGTACGTGATTTTGGATGTTATCTACAATCACAGTGGCAATAACTGGTTCTACGCCAATGAAGAAAATGGGGGAAGTCCAGCCAGTATTGTACCCTATCGCTTCTCTCCTCCTCATCCTTTCTTGGCTTGGCGTTCTGAAGGCGGTGAACCGATTAGTAAACCTCAAAGTCTCGATGATGGAGTCTGGCCAAAAGAATTTCAAAATCCAGACTGGTACACTCGTTCTGGGGCGATTGGTCACTGGGAGTCCGCACCTTGGGAAGACTTGATGAGTCCTTTTGTTGAGTTTCGTCGCGGAGACTTTTTCGATCTCAAAGACTTCAATCTCGAAAATCTGCCAACCCTGAAGGCTTTGGCTAAAGTCTATCAATATTGGATTGCGCTGAGTGATTGTGATGGTTTTCGGGTTGATGCGGTTAAACACGTTTCTCCCCAAGCCTCTCGTCTATTCTGTTTATCCATTCACGAATACGCTCAATCTATTGGTAAAGATAACTTCCTGCTCATGGGCGAAATTACTGATAGTAATATGCTTCTGGGGTATCTAGAAGTTTTTGGGCGTAATTTGGATGCAGCCCTCGATATTATCAGTGCGAATAATCAACTCACAGCAGTTGCGAAAGGACTGGCTCACCCTAATGCTTTTTTTGAGTTGTATAACGAGAACTTTCAAGCGGGAATTTATCGACAAGCGGGTTTGTATCATATCTCTGTTCTTGACGATCATGATATGTCTTCTCGTCCCCACAAAGAACGCTTTGCGGCTCACAGCGAGAGTTTACCAAGTCGATATCAACAGGTGGCTCATGTCGTTGGGGTTCAACTGACGATGCCGGGTATTCCTTCGATTTACTACGGCACCGAACAGGCTTTTGATGGTTGCGAAGATTATCACGACTATGGAATAGAACCGACAAGAGCTTACGTGGATCGCTATATTCGAGAGGCGATGTTTGGGAGTGCGTTTGGCTCGTTTGGGACTCAGGGCTGTCATTTCTTCAATCCGGATCATCCCACATATAAGCGAATTGCCGCGATCGCTCGTTTACGCAATCGTCCAGATGAAATTGGTAAAACCATGAGACGAGGACGACATTATTTGAGGGAGACTGCGTTTGAAGGCTTTGCCTTTGGTCTTTATGGCCCTGGTGAGATTTTGGCTTGGTCAATGGTGTTGGTTGATGTAGAAGTTGTCATGGTTCTGAATACGCATGGGATGGAACCTCGCGGAGCTGACATTACCATCGATCACGAAATTCATCAAATGGGTTCTACGCTGACCTTTCTCTACCGAGGAGATTGGAGTGATGAGCAATTGCGTCAACCGCCTTCAAACCAGACCGTTCCCGTTCAAGAGAGACAGGGACGAGCCGCAATACGAGTCGATTTACCCCCAGCCGGAATGGCAATTTTAGGGTAAAAATCGTTGAATGAGCGATCGCATTTAAAAGTCTTTATGAAGGGCGATCGCTCATTTAAGCAGATCACCCCACGACCCAACCCGATTTAGCATGAGTTGATCACAGATCATTTCAGACTGTTATATTGTCAGGAACTTGTATTGTGAGCTATGTATTCTTTCTGGATGGCAGTTGAATAAAATGTAGTACCCTATGTGATCTGACACAGGGAACTCACTCAAAATCGACTTGCAGATCTGCTGATCAGAGAAAGATCGTACAATCACAGAGAATTGACTCTATGACAACGGATAAAAAAGTGCAAAGAATTGCAGTATTTGACAGTGGTGTGGGAGGGTTAACCGTTTTAAGAGAGTTATACCGACAACTCCCAAATGAATCGATTCTTTACTTTGGCGATACAGCCCGATTACCCTACGGGACTCGCTCTCAGAGTGAGATTTTGCAGTTTGTTCGCGAAATCATTTCCTGGGCTATCGAGCAAGATGTAAAAATGATCGTGATGGCTTGCAATACCAGTTCAGCCCTCGCTCTGGAAACCGTTCAATCTGAATTTGATGTTCCGATTTTGGGCGTGATTTTACCAGGAGCTAGAGCCGCAGTCCATAAAGGTCGGAGAATTGGGGTAATTGCAACTCCTGCGACTGTCGCGAGTAACGCCTATCGTCAAGCGATTCAGGAAATGGATGCAAGCGTTCAAGTTTGGCAAGTGGGCTGTCCAGAATTTGTCCCGCTGATTGAACAAAATCGCATTCACGATCCCTATACTTATCAGGTTGCACAGGAATATTTGGAGCCTCTACTCGATCAACAGATTGATACGTTGATCTATGGATGTACTCATTATCCTCACCTAGCACCTGTATTGCGATCGCTTCTTCCCCGAACGGTTCAGTTAATTGATCCGGCGGTACATTTGGTCAAGGCGATTTCTCAAGAATTGGAGTTGTTAGGACTGGGAAATCCTTATCTACCTAGACCCACTCGTTTTTGTGTTAGTGGTTCTCCGGAAGAATTTGCTCGTGTTTCGGTGCAGTGGTTGGGCCATACTCCCACTGTAGAATCTACTGTTTTACCTGTAATTCAGGCATCGGAAATTCCCCATCTTTGAAAGCGGATGAGTTTATACTGAAACCAGTAAGTTGACGATGCACCGGAAACGGATAAGTTAAAAAGATACAAATGACTTTAGGCGATCTCTACGATTTTAATATTCAGGCGATCGCCTGTCCTTATTTATTTATTCCTCTGATGCTTCGGTTTCTTCTTCTGAACTCGGCCACAGTAGCCGCACTCCCATAATCGCAAATCCGACAGCCGCAGATATTTTAATCCAGTGAGTCGGTAAGACTTCTGCAATACCTTCTCCGACTAAAACTCCGATGAAACTGGCTAGAACTAAAGCCAATGCTGTTCCAAAGAAAATCGCCTTTGGTGATTTGCTCGTACCGCTTAAAGCGATCGCCGCGACTTGACTTTTATCTCCTAACTCCGAAAGAAATACGGCGATAAAACTTAATCCTAAAAGTTGAAAATCCATTTCTGATCTGTTTAAATTTTAGCTTATAGTTGTTGTCGAGTTTATTGTCTAATTACTGAAAAACTTCCCAAAATAGTAAACCGGAAATCACCAGTAAAGTTATTCCGGCTGCTCGTTCAAGGGTTTGAGGGGAAATACGACGAGCCAACCATTGCCCAACTAAAACGCCCAGTAAACTGGTTAGAACCAGTGCGCTACCTGCACCTGCGAAAACAACCCAAGGTTTATGAGATTCAGCAGTCATTAATAGGGTTGCTAATTGAGTTTTATCCCCCATTTCTGCTAAAAAAATAGTCACAAACGTAGAAGCAAAAGTAGCCCAAGCATTTCGGTTAAATTTGCGGGCTTGAGTCGGTTGAGCAGAGGCTAACTCCTGAACTAAAGTTGATTTTGCTGTTTCGCGGGTGGAGATTTCTGGAGAAACTTCATCAGATAAATTAGAGGAAGGGTCAGATTCAGGGCTTAATTTAGAAGATGGTGTCACAATCAATACTAAAAAAGAGTCAGTTTTTCCTATTCAATCATAATCTTTTCAGATTTGTTGAGAAGATGCAAGTCTGAACTCAAGAGCTGATATTTTCCAGTTCCTCATCGAAGCCAACTTGTTGATTAAATTGGCTCATTTCCGGCGAGTCAGCCCCATAAACCCCTTCTATTTGCTGCTGACAACAATCAATAGCAAAATCATTCAACTCTTCAGGTTCAATTCCGAACATTTCCTCGAAGGTATCCGCTTGAACTCGACAAAAGCGGGGACGGTCTAGATAAATATTACAGTTTCGATCTTCTGAGTTGTAGTGAATGCACCATCCATCTTCTCCAACTAAACTTAAATACAATTCTAATGCCTCTGGGTCGAGGTATTCATCGAGTTCAGGACGTTCTGAAGGTTCGAGATAACAACAAGCCCCACAGTTTTTAACACATTGCCACGTCGCCATAGGAATTTCTAGAGATTTTAACTCAATTGAACTATTCTAGCTTTGATAGTCCAGTCCCTGAGCAATAATTTATGATTCTGTTGATTCACTATTTTGCTTTTGAGCTGCTTCTTTTAATTTCGGATCGGGAGGATTTGGACGTTTGAGGGCGGGATCATCTTCAGAGGAGGAAGATTTTGTTTCGGTTTCGGTTTCTGTCTCGGTTTCTACGGTTGTAGGAGCTTGAGATTGAATTGTTTCCGGTTCCTCCGAACTCACTGTTAATTCCTCTTGATCTTCAGAAGAAAATACCTCCGGCTCAACTGTAACGGTGATTTCTTCAACCTCAGTTTCAGGAGAAGTTTCTAGAGTTTCGATGACTTCAACTTCCTCAACTGCTAAAGATTCTGGTTGTTCTGCGGCTGAAGTTTCAGGGAGAGGTTGAGATTGATCTTCGGCGGCGGGTTCTACAGACGTTTCTACAGAGGAAAGGGGAACTGGATCAGTTTTTTTCTTACGATTAAATACACCTGTAATTGATTGCAAGAGTCGAGAAAATCCTTTGGGTTGCGGAGGAGTTTCAATTTTCGCCTCTGTTACTTTTTCTGCAAGTTGTTCGGGAACTGATTCATCTTCAAAATCAATTTCGGCTTCCGGTTGCTCAGGATTAGGTTGATCGACAACAGGTTCATCTGTTAATGGGATTTCTATTTCCGGTTCATCAACAACGGGTTCATCTGTCAATGGGATTTCTGTTCCCGGTTCATCAACAATAGGTTCATCTTCTAATCCAACTTCAGTCGGAGAGGGTGATACAGTTTCTTCAACAGGTTCTTCAACAGAGGAACTCTCTTCAATATTTTGAGAACTCTCGGTGGGAACCCCAACTGTACGTAATGATTCAACTGCATCAGAAGGAAAGATTTCTTGACTCAAACTCTCAAAGGGTGAAGTGGAAACGACTGATTGTTCCTCGGCTACAACCGCAAATAAACCGCTCGCTTGCTCTTGTAATTTTGCAGGGACAGGGGTTTGCTGAGACAAAGGAGTCACCGCACGCCGCAGATATAGAGTTTGTAGCCCAAACCAACCCAGTAGAGCGACACTGGCGATTTGACCCAGGAGAACTGCTCCTGTGATCCGTCCAGCACAGAGCCACAAAATCAAAGCATAAAAGAACCCAACCCCACTCCAGAAGAAATCATTTTTGCGATGAACTTCTGGAAAAAAGAAGGCAGCCATGTAAACAGCGAAGCTCCCGAAACCCACAGCGATCGCTAGGATCTGTGCCAGCATTTAACCCTCCAGCCTATCGACTAATCTCCACTGAACATTTTACAAGGGATGCGATCGCTCTAATAAACTTTTATCTAAAATCTTGTTTTTTTATTAAGAAACACTGCCAAATACTACAAAAGTTACCGATTAATTCCTTTATTTTCGCCACTATTCCATCAATTTTAGATAGGTTGTGACCCATATCACACAAGTTCCGTTATGAGGGTCATTCTAAATATGATGTTAAATCACGTGGGATTTTGAAGGGGTTCAATACAATTTTAGTATAAATTCAAATTTCGTGCAGTAGAAATCAGGTTGTTGAGGAGTTAATTATGTTAGAAAAACTACTGTTAGCCGCTATTCTGACTCTCTGTCTTCATCTAAATACCAAGATCGAGTGGTCACATCCGGGTCGTTTCTTAGAATTAGGAATACAAACCCCTCAAGTTAAGCTGCTGAGAATGATCATGTTTCAAAACCTGAATATTCAATAAGCCGTTCCCCCTAATGTGTGGTTATCGAGAAAACCATCTTGAATAGCCTAGAGAATGGACTAGACAAAGGGAATCTGTGGGTTTTTGAGAGATCTGTTGAACGGCTTGCTGTGCTTCCTTAAGAAAAGTCTCATGTAAGGTTCATAGGTAGCTTACAGTCGATGGTTAGTCTGGGAAGTAGATTAAATCCCGAACTACTCTGATTTACAGGAGTTAACGAAATGTTTTCTAAGACCTGGGAAAAAACTCGTACTAAACCTCAAAACCTAAACCATCAAAATGTTTATTTCTTAAGTGATTGGCAGTGGGTAAAGCAAATTAAGCACGCTTTAACTGAGAATCGATTTTGTTTGTATCTCCAAGAAATTACTCCTCTAGCTACTTTGGATGAGCGACGGTATTCAGAAGTTTTTCTGCGCTTAAAAACAGAGCAAAACCAACTCATTTCACCTGCACGTTTTTTGAATATTGCCGAACAGTATAATTTGAGCGTTAAAATTGAGCAATGGGCGATGAATACGTTGCTAGAACAACTCGCACAAGCTCCCGCTCAAATTCGAGAAAATCACCGCTTTTCTATTAATCTCTCTGCATCTCACTTAAAAGACGACCGCTTATTTGAGTCTATTCATGCTCAGGTCAATGAATTTGAACTTTCTCCCGATCTGATTTGTTTTGAAATTTCTGAGCGTTTAGCCTTAGAGAATTTGCGGCTCGCCTCTAATTTAATTACGGACTTACAAACACGGGGTTACTGTTGTGCCTTGGATAATTGTGGCAGTAATATGTCTTCTTTTACTTACCTGAAATATCTTCCCGTTGATTACTTAAAAATTTCTGAGCGATTTGTCAAAAAGATGGGTCAAGATATTACAGATAAAGCCATTGTTGAACTGATCAATTATCTCGGTCAAAGTATTGGTCTACAGGTGATTGCTAAAGGTGTCGAAAATGAAGAAATTTTTAACGAGGTGCAAGCACTCGGCGTAGATTATGCTCAAGGTTATTATCTTTCTCAACCTAAATTGATGAATTTGCATTGATTAGTCTAGAAGATTGATTAGTCTAGAAGTAAGCTGTGAATTGAGTAGGAACATCTGACAAGAGTATAATGCTGATTCTAATCTGAGCGAGTCGCGATCTGAATCCGTCTCGTTCAACCTGCGTTAAAAGTTTTTTTATTTTATTCTATCAATTTTTATTTTCTCAATCTTGAAATTACACACAAAAATTATACACAGAAGGGTTAATTATGTCTAAACTCTTGTTACGGAAGCCAAGAGGGTTTCATCGTCGCTGGTTTTATGGATTACTTTCGGTATTCACCGCCTTAACATTTTGGCTGACTTCACTTCCAGCGGTACAAGCCTTTTCAATTGAAGAATTAATTTTTCATGGTGTCAGAATTATTCAGCTTTCTACGATTTCTGATCGCCAAGAAGTCACACTGGGAAAACAAATTAATAAGCAGATGGTGGGTCGAGAGTTTAAATTGTACCCAAGTCCGGCTTTAACTCAATACATTGATTTAATTGGTCAGCGCCTAGTTAAAGCGAGTGAACGTCCAGATATTCCCTACACCTTTCAAGTCGTTAATGATAACAAAGTCAATGCTTTTGCGACGATGGGAGGATTTGTTTATATTCATAAAGGACTAATTTTAGCGGCGGATAATGAAGCCGAACTCGCTAGTGTTATTGCTCACGAAATCTCTCATATTGTGGGACGACATTCACTCAAACAAATGCGTCAAATTGCGATCGCTCAAGGTGTGAGTTCAGCCGCTGGACTCGATAATAATGCCGCTGTCCAAATTGGGGTAGAATTAGCATTAAGACGTCCGAATAGTCGAGAGGCTGAGTATGAGGCGGATCGTTTAGGGATTGTTACATTAGGACGAGCAGGATATGTTCAAGATGCGGCGGTAGATTTTATGGGAAAACTTCTCGGAAGTGGTTCTCCTCCGACAATTTTAAGTACGCATCCGGCGACTTCAGATCGAATTAAAATGCTGAAACAATACATCGATCCGCGTCTAAATGAACGAGGAGTTGGGATGAATAGTGCGGCTTATCGAGAAGTAGTACAACGTCTGATGTAAGTTTCGAGATTAATCGGAGTCATGGAAAAACTTAATCTGAAAAAACTTAATCTAAAAACTTAATCTAAAAACAGGGCAGAAGCGATCTTCTGTTCGTTACAATAGATTAAATTTATAAGATTAAACTTATAAACATCAGAATGATCCGATGAGTAGCTATTTAATGAGCGAACAGAAGGGAAATATTTTGATCGTTGACGATCTCCCCGATAACTTGCGTCTGTTGTCGGAAACCTTAAGCGATCGCGGCTATGAGGTGCAATGTGCGATCAACGGAAAACTGGCATTGATGGCGGTTCAAAATGCTCCGCCTGATTTGATTTTACTTGATATTAAAATGCCAGGAATTGATGGGTATGAAGTCTGTAGCGAACTCAAGTCTCAAGAGCGTACATCAGAAATTCCGGTTATTTTTCTGAGTGCTTTAGATGATGCGTTTGATAAAGTTAAAGCTTTTAATGTTGGGGGAGTAGATTATGTCACGAAGCCTTTTCAAGTTGAGGAAGTCTTAGCCAGAGTCGAAAATCAGCTGACGATCTGTCGGCTCCAAAAACAACTTCATCATCAAAATTTAAAGCTCAGTAAACTTAATCAAGATTTTGCAGATTCTAATAAAGAACTTGAACAATTTGCCTATATTGTTTCTCACGATTTACAACAACCGCTACAAACGATTACAGGTTTTGCTGAATTAATGCTATCTTTGAAATCAGAAATTGATTTAGAGGAAGAAGCGGATGAATATGTGACTCCGATTTTAGAAGAAGGAATTCGGATGCAGGGCTTAATTAAAGATTTATTAGAATACAGTCGAGTGGGCAGTAAACGTCGAGAATTAAAACCTGTTGACTGTAACCTAATTTTAGCAGAAACTTTGAGAAATCTTCATCATTCAATTGAAGAAAGTCAAGCCATTATTACTCATGAAACTTTACCCACTGTTAATGCAGATAAAATTCAACTCGGACAATTATTTCAAAATTTAATTGGAAATGGAATTAAATATTGTCGTCCCGGTGTTATTCCTCAAGTTACAATATTAACAGAACAAAAACAGCAAGAATGGGTGTTTGAAATTCAGGATAATGGAATTGGGATAGCATCGAGTTATTTTGAGCGAGTGTTTCAAATCTTTCAACGTTTACATACCGCTCAGGAGTATCCTGGGACTGGAATTGGTTTGGCAATTTGTAAGAAAATTGTTGAACGTCATGGCGGAAAAATTTGGGTTGAATCAGAATTGGGTGTAGGGACTACGTTTTATTTTACGATTCCAATTTAAGCTAAATTTCACGTTAAAATGAACACAGAAAGTTTAACCATTCAAGCCTTAACTGAAAAACTCCAACGAACCGAAGCTGCACTTTTAGAAAGTGAAAACCGCTTTCGAGATTTATTTCATTTAGCTCCAATTGGTATGGTGGAAGTCTCTCTAGACGGACAGTTTTTAGAGGTAAACTCATCATTTTGTGAATTGGTTGGCTACAGTCGAAAGGAGTTAATGAAGCGAGGTTTTAATCAGATCACTCATCCCCATGACCGAGATTTAAGTCTAGATTATTTCTCTCGGTTAGTGAAGGGGGAATTTGAAGAATATAAGCTCGAAAAACGCTATCGACATAAAGAAGGACACTGGATTTATAGCATTTTAAACTGTTATTTGCGGCGAGATACAAATGGGAATCCGCTTGCAGTGATTGCTCAGATTCAAGATATTACTGAGTATAAGAAAATCGAAGAAGATATTAGACAACAAAGGGAGTATTTACGTTTAGTTTTAGACAATATTCCGCAACAAGTTTTTTGGAAAGATACTAACTTAGTTTTCAAAGGTTGTAACAAAAAATGGGCGGAAGCGGCTCAGTTAGAAAGTTCAGAATTTGTGATTGGTAAAACCGACTATGATCTGTTTAAAGACTCCAAAATTGCTGAATTTTATCGTCGTCAAGATCGTCGAGTTATGGCTTCTAAAAAACCCGAACTTAATGTGATTGCACGGAAACAAAAACCCTCGGCGGATGGAAGACAAATTTGGCTAGATGTGAGTCGAGTTCCGATGTTGGATGCGGATGGATATGTAATCGGAATTATTGGTGTTTTAGAAGATATTACTGAACAGAAAGAGATTGATGAAAAGCTGAGATTAACGCAGTTCTCAATTGACAAATCTAGAGATTATGTGTTGTATACAGATATTAATGCTCGCTTTTTCTATGCGAATGAAGCCGCAACAAATACGCTGGGATATTCACGAGATGAATTCCTGAAAATGCAGGTGAAAGATATCGATCCGAATGCGTCTGAAAATCAATGGTCAATTTCTTGGGAAGATTTACGAGAACAAGGATCATTTACCTTTGAATCTACTCATAAAACAAAAACAGGCGATCGCATTAGTGTTGAAATTACTTTAAGCTATTTAGAGTATAATAATAAAGAGTATGGCTGTGCTGTTGTTCGAGATATTAGCGATCGCAAACAAACAGAAATCGCTTTACAACAAGCAAAAGAAGCTGCGGAAGCTGCAAACCTTTCTAAAAGTGAATTCTTGGCGCGGATGAGTCACGAACTCCGCACACCCTTAAATGCGATTCTCGGTTTCTCGCAACTGATGAATCGAGATCTGAAACGACAAACATCGGTTTTACTCCAAGATCATCAAGAACATTTAGAAATTATTAGCCGTAGTGGTGAACACCTCTTAAATATGATTAATGATGTCTTGGAGATGTCGAAAATTGAAGTGGGTCGAATTTCATTGAACTCAACTCACTTTGATGTACTCAAGCTGTTAAACTGTCTCCAGGATATGTTGGAGTTGAAAGCAAAATCAAAAGGATTAAAATTACAGTTTGAGATCGATCCGGCGGTTCCTCAATATATCCAAACCGATGAGTGTAAACTACGTCAGGTTTTAATCAATTTACTCGGAAATGCGATCAAATTCACAAAACAAGGTCAAGTCAAACTAAGAGTAATGACTCTTCAAAACTCAACCTCAAATACACTCAGTTTTGAAGTCGAAGATACAGGTTTAGGAATCGATCCGGATGAATTGAATTATGTTTTTGAACCCTTTATTCAAACTGAAACGGGGCGCAAATCTCAACAAGGTACAGGTTTAGGATTATCGATTAGCCGAAAGTTTGTCAAGCTAATGGGTGGAGATATTCAGGTCAGAAGTCAACTCGGTCAAGGAACTTGTTTTAAATTTAATATTAATTTCCAGCCCGCTTGTGCTTCTCAAGTTGTTTCCAAAGCTGTCAGTAAACAAGTGATTGGAATTGTTAAAAATCAACAGAGTTATCGAATTTTAGTGGTTGATGATAACCAAACGAATCGTCAGCTTGTTGTTCAACTTTTGAACCCATTAGGCTTTGAAATTCAAGAGGCGGAAAATGGTCAGGAGGCGATCTCAAAATGGGAAAAATGGCAGCCCCATTTAATTTTTATGGATATGCGAATGCCTGTAATGGATGGATCGGAAGCGACTCGATACATTAAACAACATTTGCAGGATCAAGCGACTGTGGTTATTGCATTAACGGCTAGTGTTTTTCAGCAAGATCAAGCGGTTATTTTATCAGCAGGTTGTGATGATTTTATCCGAAAACCGTTCCGAGTTGATGTTTTATTTGAGAAGATTGCTAAACATTTAGGGGTGAAGTTTTTGTATGATGAAGCTTCTGTGGTGAATGAATGTGAAAGTACCCCACTTCCTCAAATGCCTGAAATGACTCATCCCTCTCAACTCACACCTGAAGCATTAGCAATTATGCCTGATGCTTGGATACAGTCCTTACATCAGGCGGCGACTAAGCTGAACCAGAAGTTAGTGAATGAGGTGATTAATCAAATTCCTGAAACTCACGTTTCTTTGGCTAAAATTTTAACCCAACTCACGAATGATTTTCGATATGATGTTATCCTCGAATTGACTTCAAAAATACAGTGAACAGTTAACAGTAAGAAGTTAATGAAGTCAGGGAATTATACCAAATCCGCTGATAATAGTAGAGCAACATTTTGATGAAGGGGAGTCAAGTCAACTCAGTATTATGTAGGTTGGGTTAAACAAAGTGAAACCCAACTAGAAAGTCAAACTCACTCACAATTAAACTTAAGGCTGTTGGGTTAGAAAACCCAACCTACGAAATTATCTAAAATGTTAACCCAACTCACGAATGATTTTCGATATAATGTTATCCTCGAATTGACTTCAAAAATACAGTGAACAGTTAACAATGAGTAGAAGTCAGGGAACTAATTCCCTGCCTAAAACCCTAAGTCCTCGCGTATAGGACTTCCATAATTGAGACAGAGATTTGAATCTCCGGTTAGAAATCTGTATACTATTGACTGTCTACTGTAGAACTTTTGACTGCGGTTTCTGGTCCGACAATAGATAGGTAGGGTTCACCAAAATAACGATTGGCAACGGTACTCACCTCTTCGGCTGTTACCTTGGAAATATCAACTTGAAACTGGTTATCAAATTCTATTCCTAAGCCGAGTGTTTCATACCAACCATAAATTTGGGCGAGTTGGGCGTTGGTTTGTTTTCCGAGGGCATATTGACCCAGGAGTTTATTTTTCGCAACTTGTAACTCGTCTTCTGTGAGGGGAACTTTCACCAAGCGTTCGACTTCTGAACGTAAACCCTCGATCGCGATCGCCGTATTTTCGGGTGCGGTTCCCATATAAGCAACAAACTGAGATCGATCTAAGCGAGTCGGATAGAAGGCGGAAACATCGTAAGCTAAACCCCGTTTTTCCCGGAGTTCTACAAACAGACGACTGGATAACCCATTTCCTAAATAGGTATTAATCACTTTTAAAACGGGATAGTCAGAACTATTGACTGAACAAGTGAGGTATCCTAACATGATTACAGACTGCTGGGTCTCTTGAGAAATCACGCCCGTTTCAGGATTTGAAACCAATGTCGGTAATCCTAAAGTCGTGACAGGAGTCGGATCAATTTGCCAATCTCCAAACACCTTTTCGACTAAGGTTGTGGCAAGTTCTGTGGTAATATGACCTGCGATGGAGATAATCAAACGATCTGGGCGAAAATAACTTTGGTGAAAAGCGACGATATCATCGCGACTGAGTTCAGAAACCGTTTCTTCTCGACCTAAAGTGGAAAAAGCGTAGGGATGATCCTGGTACATAGCCCGACGCAGTTGATCAAACGCCACAGAAAAGGGTTGTTCTTGCTGAGATCGGATTCCTTGAATTGTGATTTTTCGTTCTAACTCTACTTCTTCAGTCGGAAAACTGGGCGATCGCAAAAGCTGACTGGCTAGGGTTAAAATATTCTCAAAGTCTGCTGAAACCGTTTTCAGACTCATTAAAAAGTAATCGGTTGAAGTATCTGCGCTGAGACGGGCGCCGACAGATTCGACTTTTTCAGCAATTTCTAATGAGGAGAGCGTTTCAGTTCCTTTAGTCAAGGTTGCAGCCAACAGATGAGACAGTCCCGCTTGCGATCGCGTTTCCCAACAGCTTCCTGTTCGCATGAACATTCGAGCTGATATAATGTCTGCGGTCGGGTTTTCCTTGACTAAGACAACGATACCATTATTTAGAACGATACGATGAATGTTGGGGTGGTCGAGAGATTGGGTTAACGTTTGAGTCACAGTTTGTCCGTTCGTGATGGTTAATTCTACAGTAATTCTAGTGCGAGTTGATCGGATAGATGAGGAGTTGAGAATTTTTTCAAAATATAAGCAGGTTAAGAATCTCCTGTATTTACTTTTATTCTATCTTGCTTCGACCGATTTTGACTTAGAAATTAAACTTTTTTCCAACTTGATTAGCGATGTTGGGAGTTAAAGGCTTTTCCTAATGCAGCAGGTGGTGTTGATTTTCCGGCAATTCCCACTAATGCTAGGAGTGCAATTAAATAAGGAAGCATGACTAAAAATTGATAGGGAATATCGAGATTAAAGGCTTGAATTCTGAGTTGTAGGGCTTCTGTTGCACCAAATAAAAAACAGGCTAAACTGGTATAAACGGGATGCCATCGACCAAAAATAATTGCTGCGATCGCAATAAATCCTTTTCCCGCACTCATGCCTTCGGTGAAAAAGCCGACGTGAACTAAAGCCAGGTAAACGCCTCCCAAACTTGTTAAAACTCCACTCAAAATTACATATAAATATCGAACTTTAATTACAGAGATTCCCGTTGCATCAGCCGCAACCGCAGACTCTCCCACCGCCCTTAAGGTGAGTCCCCAGTAAGTATTAAAAATAATATAGGTACTAATGATAATTAAGATTAAAAGCAAGTAAAATAAAATATCCTGCTGAAATAAAACTCCAAAAATGGGAATAGACTTTAAACCTGGTATTTCTAATTTAGGGAGTTTTGTTAGAGCGATGGTACCGCTATCAAATAATAGTCTCGCACCATAAGAGGTTAATCCTGCTGCTGCTAAATTAATCGCCAAACCGGAAACAATCTGATCGACTTTCAGACTTACACAAAGATACGCATGAAGTCCGCCTACACATCCACCCACAAGGATAGCAATTATAATCGCTAAACTGATATTTTCTGTCAAAATCGAGCTAGCTGCACCGACAAATGCACCTATTAATAACAATCCTTCTAATCCAATATTAATCACACCTGAACGTTCTGAAAATAGTCCGCCCAAAGCCGCAAACGCTATAGGAATTGCCAAACTCAAACTTGAGTCTAAATAATCGGTTAGAAAAGAGATGTTGTCTGATATCATTAATTTAATTCTTAACTTGAATCGGTTGTTTTTTGTTCCAATTAATTGCTAAACTAATCGCCAGGAACACCAATACTAACCCTTGAATTGCGTAAATAATTGTAATCGGAACGCCCGCAGTTCTTTGCATCACGTTCGCCCCACTCCGCAGTGTTCCAAAAAAGAGGGAAATTAAGATCACAGCTAATGGACTCCCTCGACTGAGTAAAGCAATCGCAACTGCATCAAAACCATAACCGGGAGAAAAGTTTTCAAACAGGCGATATTTCAAACCCAAAACTTCCGAACTTCCCGCCAATCCCGCTAATCCTCCTGATACAATCATCGTTAAAATTAACGTGCGATTCACAGAAATTCCAGCATAACGAGCGGCTTGAGGATTTTGTCCAACCGCATCAATTTGATAGCCCCAAGCAGTAAATGCAAATAGAATTGATAAAATTATCGCAATGAATAGCCCTAAAAAAATTCCGGCATGGGCTTGAGTTTGAGGTAAAATAATCGGTAAACGAGCTGAGTCTGGAATTAGAGGACTAAACGGACTAGGTGCATCCGGTGCTTTTAGGGGATTACTCACCAGATAGCTAATGAAATTTTGAGCAATATAGTTGAGAAGTAACGTTGAAAGCACTTCATTAACGCCTCGAAAAACCTTCAAATAAGCCGCAATCAACGCCCAAAATCCACCACAGAAAAAGCCAGCAATTAACGCTAGAGGGAGATGAATAAAACTCGGTAAACCCTGAAGATAAAGCCCAACTAAAACACTTCCTAAACCGCCGAGATAAATTTGTCCTTCTCCGCCTAAATTAAATAAACCTACTCGCAATGCGACCAAAACTCCACTCCCGGCGAGTAATAGCGGCGTTGTTTTGCTGAGAGTATTTCCAAAGCCGTATTCAGTGGTTAAAGATTCTTGAAATAAAGCCGTATAAGCCGTTAAAGGATTTGCACCTGCTATTAATATTAACCCAGCTCCCACCAACAACGCAAAAAACACGGCTAAAATTGGCGGAAGAATTGCTTGAAATCCGGGTTTAATTTGTCTAAGCTTAATTTGTTTGGCTTCAGCCATTACTCATCAGATAACCAACCCTTTCTACTGTAGCATCATCCGCATCTAAGATCTCAACAAATTTCCCATTATAAATGACAGCAACTCGGTCACTCATGGCTAAAACTTCTTCAAGTTCAGTGGAAATATATAAAATCGCCGCCCCTTGTTCTTTTTGGGCTAATAAACACTCTTGGACAGATTCAGTCGCCCCAATATCAAGTCCTCTCGTTGGCTGCATCGCAATAATTAATGTCGGATTTTTTGACAATTCTCGTGCTAAAATAATCTTCTGTTGATTTCCGCCGGATAAAAATTTAGCGGGAAGTTGAGCATCTGTTGTACGGATATCAAAAGCTTGAATAGCATTTTCAGCGTGATGATTAATCGTTTTATTCTGTAGAAATCCGTAGCGACAAAAAGGCAATAATTTAAAAGCTTTTAAGATTAAATTTCGGGCTAAACTAAAGCTAAGAATTAATCCCATTGTTTGACGGTCTTCGGGAATATACCCAATCTTAGCAGGTTGATTGTCCGGAGGCGTTAAACTGATATTTCCACTTGTTATTTCTCGTAAACCCGCAATACTATCAGCTAACTCTCGCTGTCCGTTTCCATCGACTCCTGCGACTCCCAATATTTCGCCTTGATGGAGTCGGAAAGAAAGTCCTCGAACTGTTGATATTCCCAAATCATTTTTAACGTCTAAATTCTCAACGGCTAAAACAACTTTTTTCTCAAGATTTATTGTTGTTTTTTGAGGCGTAATATTCACTGTTCGACCCACCATCATTTCTGCGAGTTCTTGAGGGGTTGTGTTTTCTACTTCCGTTGTAGCGATAACTTTTCCTCTTCGGAGTACCGTCACCGTATCGCAAATCTCCATCACTTCATTGAGTTTATGACTAATAAAGAGAATGGTATGATTATTTTCAGCCAATTGACGTAATACTTGAAATAATGATTTCACCTCCGAGGGCGTGAGAACCGCCGTTGGTTCATCTAAAATTAAAATCCGGGCTTGACGATAAAGTGCTTTGAGAATTTCAACTCGTTGCTGAGTTCCAACAGGTAAATCTTTCACCTTTGCTGTTAGCGGAACCTCTAAACCATAGCTAGCGATTTGATTAATTTCAGCCGCTTTTTGTTTGAGATTAAGCTGAATATTATTAGAAGTTCCGAGAATAATATTTTCAGTTACAGAAAGTTCTGGAATTAGCATAAAATGCTGATGAATCATACCAATTCCGTTATGGATTGCGATATTCGGTGAAGTGATTTCTGTGAGTTTATTATCTAGATAAATCTGACCTTTATCCGGTTGATGAACGCCTGAAATAATTTTCATTAACGTCGTTTTTCCGGCTCCATTCTCACCTAAAATTGCATGAATTGAACCGGGTTCAACCATCAGGTTAATATTATCATTCGCAACAAACTGACCAAAGGATTTACTAATTTGTTCTAGTCGTAATGCTGTCATAGCCCGATTACTCAGCCTCTTGAACACAAATCGTTTCTTTCCCCTGTTCAGTACAGTCTTTGAAACTCAATTTACCCGCCAAAATTAAGGCTTCAACTTCTTTCACTTTTTCTTGAGTGGTCTCCTCTACAATTGAGTTAAATTCACCCAGTTTTGCAATGTCAGGATTCTCTAATCCTAACATATATTTCTCAGATTTTACCTGATTTTCCCGAACTAAATTGGCAACATAAGCAACCGCCCCACCAATATCCTGAATCGTACTGGTGAGAACAGCATTTGGCGCAATTTCTAATTGATCGCTGACATTTCCAATCGCATAAATCCCTTTTTCTGAAGCCGTTTCTAAAACAACCGGAGCAGCATTATCGAGTAAATGATAAATCACATCAACGCCCGTAGAAATCAAGGCTAATGCGGCTTCTTTTCCCTTCGCGATATCATTAAAATCTCCGGTAAAACTCGTAATCGTTTCAATCTCTGGGTTAATCGATTTTGCGCCCAATTCAAAAGCTTTTCCTTGTAATTCTGTTGACTGAAATGATAGTCCAGTGATGTAAGCAATTTTGTTACTTTTAGTTGTTAAAGCTGCCAGTACACCTGCTAAATAAGCGAGTTGTAAATAATTAGTGGTAACTGAAGCGTAATTATCGCCAACCACATTACCATTAACCGCTAAAAAGAATATATCCGGAAACTGACTCGCAACCTGTTGAATTGCTGCATCAAATTGACCGCCATGACCAATGACTAAATTATATCCTTGTCGCGCAAAACCCGAAAGTGCTTCGACTTGATTCGCCGGATCAACTTGTTCTAAATACGCCATTTCTCCGTTGAAGCTTTCTACGGCTTTTTTAACACCTTCATAACCCGATTGATTCCAACCGCCATCAGTAATTGAACCCGGTAATGCGATCGCCATTTTAAAGGCTTCTGGATCTGAGTCTGTTGTCGGTGAATCTGTCGGACTACTGCAAGCTTTTAAGAATAGACTTGCGGTTAATGTGCTTAAACTATAGCCGATAAATTGACGTCGATTGTATTTCATAGTTGTTCGCTTGTAAAAATCATTGATTTTTAGTTGTTTCTATCACGATTACTACCCTCAGTCAAGATAAAAGATTCAAATCTTATCATCGAACAATAAAATTTTTTACCGAAACAGTTTTGTCTGTGTGGGCGATCGCTCTGCATCAGATATAGCGCTGCGCGCAGGTGTTAGGTGTTAGGTGTTAGGGACTAAAAAACCCTGTTACATCTATAGTTTTCGCGATTATTGGTCACTTAGATCTGTAAACACACGAGCGCTCGTTGCTATAGCAGCGACTCGATTGGCAAAAATTGTTGAAGAGTTGATGAATAATGCGTTTAAATTTTCTGAGCCGGGAACACCTGTCCATCTGAAAACACAAGTTGAGAATGATAGGTTTATTCTTGTTGTTGCCGATCAAGGACGAGGCATGACCGCAGAATACATTCAACAAATTGGGGCTTATCTTCAATTTGAACGTAAACTTTATGAACAGCAAGGATCGGGATTGAGATTAAGTATTGTCAAACGTTTAGTGGAGTTACATCAAGGAAAATTAACGATTGAAAGTATTCCTAATAAAGAAACAATTATACGAGTTTAACTGCCAATTTGTAGTCAAAGTGAGCAATAAACAGTACACAATGTTTTTCGTCTAACCTAGATTCCCGGAAATTGATTTCCGGGCTAATATCAAAAGTCTATTAAAATGGACTAAAATTCTTGAACCAATACAAGAACACTGTTAATGGTCTGGCTGCTACGAGAAATAGAGTATGGGCGATCGCAACACCGGCGGTAAATGAGTAATAAAACCGCTTTCCTTTTGTCCAGTATTGATTTTTCCAAGACCTGATCGCGAAAATTGCCATACCGACTGATAATAACGCAATTCAAATCGAAATCACATAAATCCAAGCGACATTGCGATCGACTCCAAAGGATTGACCGAAGGGAGGATCTCAACGGCCGTGATTCCTGTGCTACTCCAAAAATAAGTTCGCATCTGGAGGACTATAGCTACCTCCCGAAGACGAAGACGCAGGAGCCGAGTAACTACTCGACGAAGAGCTTCCTGATGAAGAATAGCCCCCTGAAGAACCAGAGGAGTATCCGCCACTGTAGCTTGAATAACCGCCAGAGTAACCGCTTGAATAACCACTAGAACCCGAAGAATAACCCGAAGAATAACCACCACTGTAGCCAGAGTAACTTCCGGAATAGCCGCTAGAGCTAGAACTAGAAGTTGAATAACTTCCTGAATAGCTAGAGTATCCACTACTGTAGCCAGACGAATAGCTGCTCGAACCGGAAGAATAGCTTGAATACCCTGTTTGTTGAGAGGTGCTAGAACTCGAAGAACTGCTAGACGTCGTCGAGGGTGTACTTTTTGCTTTTTGAGCCGCCCAGTAAGCATCTCGTTGTTCAACCCAACGAGCGATCGCATTTTGGGCTTCATAATAGAGAGCGCGACCATAGCGAACTTTAGAAGCTTGAGAAATGGCGGAACTGAGACTACCGCTACTCGCCAGACTGTAGGCTTTATCCAAGACTGGACGATCTTCTGCAATCTGAATCGTCGTTACCCATTCATTAATATTGTCACGGGCTTCAGCATATAAAGCCCGACCTTTACCAATTTCTGAAGCTTTATCAATGGCTGCACTCAAATTTCCTTCTTTCGCTAGAGCTAAGGCTTCAGTCAGTAGGGGTTGATCCTCAATAATTTCTGCCCGCTTTGTCCATTCCGCAATCAAGGTTTGAGCTTCGATACGCAGGGGACGACCCAAAGCGACTTGAGCTGCTTGTTTCACCGCTGCTCTAAATCCATCAAGATCCTCTTGTTCAGCTAGCATTCGAGCTAAAACAATATGAGGACGATCTTCGATGCGTTGAATTTCTTTGCGCCAGTGAGCCACTAGAGTTTGGCCGTGGAGCCGTCGCGGCCGCTCCGGACGAACAGTATGGGCTTGATCGATGGCGAGTTTTAAAGCAAAGGGATGACCCACATTGGCAATGCTTTTGCCCAGTTGTAGGGCGACTAAGTCTTGAATTTGTCCCTCGAGTTGTTCCGTTTGGATATGAGCTTCTTGATAGAGGTTCGGGTCAATCGATTTTTCATCCAGAGCGGCTTGTCCTTCCAGTAAGATCAGAAGCTTTTGCAAGAACGGTTTGCTATTGGCTTGATTAAGGGAAACATCTTGAATTTCTGCCAGCAATAGTAAATCTTGAGCCTGTTTATGGAGGGGGGAATGTTCAGGAACTCGTCTGGCAATATTAATCACATTGTTGCGATTTTTAGCTTGCAACTCTTGTTTAGCCTGATCGATCAGTTTTTGGCTCCAGTTTTTAATTTCTTGACGAGCGACTTTATGGACGTACAGTTTTGGACTGATTTGATTGGCTAGGATAATTGCTTCTTCCAAACCGCTGGCGGTGTCTTGTTTTGCCATATTGCGAGCTTCTTTAAGTCGGTTGAAGCCCTGCCGTTCGATGGACATTCGATCCACCAGTTGATTGAAACGTTTTTCTCGCCAGTGAGCGTTGTTGAGTTTAGCCAGAGCCTGAATATTACTGAACGCCTGCGCCCAGTCTTGCTTTCTCAGAGCGGTGACAGCTTTATTGTAGAGTTGTTGACCTTCTGACCAATCATTTTTCCAGTCTGCGATCGCATCTTCTACTTTAGAGTAAGCCGGACTGGTTTCCGGGACGATACTCACCAGTTCAATTGCCCCTTGTAAGTTTCCTGCGTCAATTTTCCGATTGGCAAGGACAATTAACTGTTTTGTCCATTCTTCCATCATTTTGCGGGTTCGAGGGCGAAGGGGATGAGTCGCAGGCCAACTTTCCACTAAATTAAAAGCCGCTTTAATTTCTGCTAGTTCACCCACTTGAGCAGCTTGATCTGCACAGTAGAGGCGATCTGCATCGGCTGATAAGGGTGAGATTTCTTGACAATTGGGAGGAGGTGGTGTAATTAGAAGCCAAAGTAAAGCCCCTGCTCCCATTGTTCCAAACCCGAACAGAACCGTGAGCCAGAGGAGTTGCCATCCCCAAAATCCTTTCGGCAACTTCAGGGGACGGCGACTTTTGGACTTCTCGGACTCTTGGGGAAGTGCTTCTTCTGAGGAGGTTACTGGAGTCGTCTCAGAGAGATCCGCTTCTGCTGCGGTACTGAAGCGGGCGGGTTGGTTAAATGGGGGTGTCGTCATAACGTCGTCATTTCCTTATATTTCGTTCTTGAGTTGTACCGCACCCGGGTTGGGGAGGTTTTCAGCCTCAGCTTAACCCTAATTCACAGCTCACCTGAGAGTTAATATAAACTATGCTTGAACCGAATGGTTCTTCCCAGTTCAACATGGGTCTCACCCTGGGTGAATCTGATGTGATCTTATAGAGTCGTGAGCCAAGTTTGACTATTTTGACCGATCACGTTAAAAAATATAATCAAATCGCTTTAATTTTTACATATATTAGCGATCCTCTACTTGATTGGTCAAGGGAATTCGTCTAGCTTTAAATGTCTCTTAAACTGATCGAGTTTTTTTCCTCCGACTGGACTGACACAACTCAAAGTTAGCAGAGGGAGTTGGGCAATGCCCATTCCATCTTCAAGAATCATTGATACTATAGCAGTAGGCAGCGGAGTCGGTTTGTACAAACACCTAAGAACTCGGCGATTTCTCAAAGTAATAGCATCACAGATTTTGGCTTCGCCCGTTGCCGAGCGCGGATTACTAACGACGACGGCAGATGGTCTTCAACTCAATTAGGATGCTTTTGGTGTAGAGTCAGTATTTTCCTCTGTGTTCAGGGACTCAGACGAACTATAACCAAAAAAGTCAATTCGATAATCGGTAATTTTGATACCCGTTTGTTTTTCGACTTGTTCGATCACCGCCGCCGGAAGTTCAATGTGAACATCAACAATGCGATCGGTATCTAAACAATTAACGTGAGAATGGGAATCGCTAATATGTCCGTACAAGCGACCATCAGAGCGTTCGATACATTCAATGATACTCTCACGCGAGAGCGCTTCTAAATTTTGATAGACCGAGGTATGACCAATTGCTTTACCCTGTTGATTGAGTCGATCATAAATTTCACGGGCAGACAGGTGTTCCTGTGCTTCCCACAACAGTTCGAGAATAAAGCGACGTTGGCGACTCAACCGCATTCGGAGCGCTTGACATCGATTCAGTGCATCTTCTAATGAACGGATAGGTTTCACGTCTATTGCCTCTATTTATATAAAACTATTTGTTATCTGTGCTGTTAAATATATGTATATTAGCCTACGGCTACTTTCATTTTATCTTAGGCACTTTCATGGGTAGAGTAAAGGAAATCTTGACCGTTTGACAACGACCAATCCCTGACTCTAACCTGTAATCCCCATTTTTCCTTTGAAAGTTAACACCATGACCATCATTATTAAGCTTAACTCCGAATGTCTGCACCGAT
Organism: Cyanobacteria bacterium J06592_8; assembly: GCA_038530755.1. Taxonomy (GTDB): domain Bacteria; phylum Cyanobacteriota; class Cyanobacteriia; order Cyanobacteriales; family Microcoleaceae; genus Capilliphycus. The sequence continues at coordinate 37,358 of JBCBCI010000049.1, forward strand.
TGGATTTGTCGCCTGCTCAAACTCAGATCGAACCTTTACTCAAACAAGATACAATTGCAACCTCTGAACAACAGCTCCGCTTTGAAATTGACTATCCTCGCGATTCTCAAGACCCTCGCGAATTGTCCGAGGTTCCAGAGGTCCGACTGTGGTTTTTACGCTTAGATGCTCGTTATCCTTGGCTTCCCTTTTTGTTAGACTGGAAGGCCGGAGAACTGGCTCGCTATGTTGCCATGCTAGTTCCTCATCAGTTCCATCGCACAGAGGGGATTCAGTACAATCCCGAAGCTCTGGAAATTTTTTTAATGCGTAAAATTTTTATCCTAGCAGATTGGCTCTCTCAAAAGGGAATTTCCAGTATTTCCCGACTTAAATCGATGTCTCAGATGCTCGGTTACGATTTGGAGGATAATTTATTTGAGTTGATCGCTTCTGAGGGTCCAACCTGAATCTATCATTGACGATTTCTGCAGACTGTAACCTTTGACCTGTAAAGCGTTACCCATTATCTCTTCCCATCTTTCAAGTCTCTCATCTCCTGTACAAGAATTAGGGGTTTTTCAGATTGTGAGTTAAAGTAGGGTAGAGAACATTGGTCTACTGCTTGTACGTGTGCTGGTTTGTTGTTGTGATTGAGATTTGGCAATACGTTTAAATATGAAGGGTACTGCAATTAATAGTTATGCTCCTGATTTTGAACTGCCTGGAATAGATGGTGAGGTGCATCATTTAGCACGATATCTAGAACGATATAGGGCAGTTACCGTAATTTTCATGTCGAACCAATCCTCTTATTTGCATTTGTATCTCGACCGTCTCAAACACCTTCAACAGGAGTATACGGATCAAGGTGTAACCCTTGTTGGTATCAATCCGAATGATGCCGTCCAGTCTCCAGAAGACAGTTTTGAGAATATGAAGGAATTTGCCCAGCGCAATCACCTTAATTTTCCCTATATTCGAGATGTGACCCAAGATGTCGCGAATTGTTTTGGAGCCAACGTGATTCCAGAAGCCTTCTTGCTGGATAAACAGGGAATTATTCGCTATCGTGGCCAAATCGACGATAACCCCAAGTCAGCCGCAGCAGTCAGTAGTCCCTATCTCAAGCAGGCAATCGCCCAATTGCTTCAGGGAGAAGTCATCGAACCTTCAACAACCGAAGCACTGGGTGACTTCATTCAGTGGCGGTGATGAATCGAGAATCCTGAAGGGAAACTGAGGGGAATTTAAGCAGTTAAAAAAAGTTGACGTGAAGGGTCGGGTGTACTCGAAAAAAGCTGAAAGCAGTGATTCGCTTTCTGCTATCTTATTGTGAAGGCAATGCCCATCCTCGTCAAATGATCACAAGAGTAGAGGAATACGATCGCGTAAACCCGCTTGTTGGCGGAACTCCCGCCGAACTGATGAACACCCCAATGTCTACAGAGCGTGCGATTCATCAATCGACGCAGACCCGCAGAAGCACGCGGAACGCGATTGCCCCAAATGTCAATTGATTGAGTGGAAACTGTTGGGGATTCCAAATGGGAACAGCATATAAGCGAATTTTACTCAAACTAAGCGGTGAAGCTTTGATGGGAAGTCTCGGCTACGGTATCGATCCGGCTGTAGTTCAAGGCATTGCTCAAGAGGTCGCCGAGGTCGTCGCCAAAGGAATTCAGGTGGCAATTGTCGTCGGTGGTGGTAATATCTTCCGAGGAATGAAAGCGGCTTCTGCGGGAATGGATCGAGCAACGGCTGATTATGTTGGGATGATTGCAACGGTGATGAACGCCATTACCTTACAAGATGCCCTTGAACAAATCGGTGTACCCACCCGTGTACAAACTGCGATCGCCATGCAGGAAGTCGCTGAACCCTATATCCGTCGCAAAGCGATTCGTCATCTAGAACTGAACCGTGTGGTGATTTTTGGAGCGGGCTCTGGAAACCCTTTCTTTACCACTGATACTACAGCAGCGTTGCGAGCGGCTGAGATTGATGCTGAGGTGATTTTCAAAGCCACGAAGGTTGATGGCATCTATGATAGCGATCCAAACCTTAACCCGAAGGCCCACCGCTATAAAACTCTTACCTATGGTCATGTCTTGACGAAAGAACTGCGGGTGATGGATAGTACAGCGATCGCTTTGTGCAAGGAAAACGATATTCCCATTATTGTCTTTGATTTGACGGTGAATGGAAATATTGCTCGTGCGGTCAGCGGAGACCCTGTTGGAACATTTGTAGGAGGTTTGTGTGAAGTTAGCTGAAGTCGAAAGTTCAATGAAAAAGGCGATTGAGTCTACTCAACGATCATTTAATACGATTCGGACTGGACGTGCGAATAGTTCTCTACTGGATCGGGTGGTCGTGGAGTATTATGGTGCTCCTACGCCTTTGAAGTCCCTGGCAACCATCAGCACCCCTGATGCGTCTACGATTACGATTCAACCCTTTGATCGCAATACCCTCGATCTGATTGAAAAAGCAATTTCTTTATCGGATGTCGGATTAACACCCAGTAATGATGGGGCAATTATTCGCTTGAATATTCCCCCTTTGACCAGTGAACGTCGTCAAGAATTTGTTAAGTTAGCCTCGAAATACGCCGAGGAGGGTAAAGTTTCTGTTCGGAATATTCGTCGAGATGCAGTCGATTCTGTTCGTAAGCAAGAAAAAAGTAAAGATATCTCTGAAGATGATGCCAGAGATTTACAAGATCAAGTTCAAAAGCTGACGGATAAGTATACCGCTAAAATTGAGGAACTACTAGCATCCAAGGAAAAAGACATTAAAACTGTATAAAATTTGAAGTTCCCAAGGATGAGGAAGAAACTGATCACATCAACTTTGAGCTAGCAATACTGGAGTTTAATTCATTAAATGGATGAACTCAGAAAGCCACTAAGTTTCAAGGAGAAGATGCCGATCACTTTGACCTCATCCTTTTTTAATCGAATTTTAATCGAAAAATGGGTGGAAAATGATCGAAACCGATCAAAAAATATTGAAGAGATTGAAGAAAAACTGGGATTAATCTTAAAGATATATTCAAAGAGTTGTAATAGAATCTCTAGTCATATATATAAATGTAGCCCTACGCTTAACGATTAGGACATCTTAACTATTCCCTATTGCCGATTCCGCCCAAACCGATGTTGATAATCATTATGTCCTCATATAAACTTGTACTGCTATATCTGAGATTGAGAGGTCAAACTTAGTCATCAATGACTGGTGACGTTTTAATTAAGCGTGTTAGACTGGGGACGGAGCATTGTCAGATTTCCCTCAAGGAAAAACTTCCGGAAAATCAAGGCATTTGACTAGATTGAAAAGGAAGAATTGTGATCCTTGAAAGGCAATAATTCGCCAATACCAGGGTTGAGAATTAATTTGTTAGTAACACAATTAAACAACAAGTAACCACCGATCATTAACTTATGACAACGATGTTTGATTGCATTATTGTTGGTGCCGGCCCTGCAGGGGGCGCAGCCGCTTATCACCTCGCGAAACGAGGACATTCCGTTTTAGTTGTCGAAAAAGACGCTTGGCCCCGGCAGAAGCCCTGTGGAGGAGGAGTATCACCCGCGATCGCTCAATGGTTCGATTTTGATTTCGCACCTGCGGTTTCAACCCAGGTTGAAAAAATCCGCTACACCTGGAAATTAGGCGATCCAGTAGAAGCAAAAATCGTTAAACCGATGTGGATGGTGCGTCGGGATGTCTTTGATCAATATTTAATGCAGCAAGCAGTCGATCAAGGGGCAAAACTGCAACCTCAAACAGAAGTTACCGGAATTAAATTCCAAAGCGATCATTGGCAAGTGAGTACAAATGCCGAACCCCTACAAGGGAAATACTTGATCGCAGCCGATGGTGCGAAAGGCCCAATGGCAAAATGGTTAGGGTTAAAACAGTCTAAACTCCGTCAAAGTTTGGTGGCTGAATTTCCAGCGAGTGTCGGTCAAATCCCCACCTTTGAATTTGGTATGGTTAAAAATGGTAGTATTTGGGGATTTCCGAAAGCTGATAGTTTCTCGATCAGTATCGGTACGTTCCGAGGCGGTGAACCCAAAGATCTGAAAAAGGATTTAACTCAATATACCAGTAAACTCGGCATAGAAGCGAGTCCAACCATTGCAGAACATCCCTTATGTTTCTGGGATGGTGACAAAACACTACACGCTCAAAATGCCCTCCTCACCGGAGATGCAGCAAGTTTAGCCGATCCTCTTTTAGCCGAGGGTATTCGTCCTTCTATTTTGAGTGGGGTTAAAGCCGCTGAGGCGATCGATCAAGCCTTGGGTGGTGCCAGTAATGCCTTGGAAAACTACACTCAAGTGATGCAGAAAGAATGGGGCGTAGATATGGGCTTGGCAACCACTCTTGCGGGTCTATTTTATCGTTTCCCTGGAATTGGTTATAAAGTCGGTGTAAAAGTTCCCGCTGCAACTGAACTGATGACTAAGATTCTTTGCGGTGAACTGCGTTATGCAGACGTGATCGATAAAGCCAAGAAAAGCTTATCACCTTTTTAATTCAATTAACTGAACCCATAATTTTTAGGTAGGTGAGATCGCATCTTGTTAGTGAGTCCACCTACCTTTTCTATTTCAACTTCAATTTTAAATTCTTGTATAAAAAATCACATCAAAAAATTGGAAAATTTGTAATAATATCTACATTCATGTAAAATTTAACAAATTTTTCTGCGAAAATCGCAACCTATACCTTGAATGGAAGAACATCTATAATCCCTAATTTTACAGAGGATAAAGTGAAGGGTGAAGAGTATACTAAATATAGATGTTTTCAGAATTAGGCTTAATGATTTTGAGTTAAGTTTTTTTAACAGCTTGTAAGATCTACTAATTTTTTTTAATCGCACTTTTCAAGTATAGACAATAAAATTTAAGCTATTTTAATCACCTTTTGATGATCAAAAAGATGAAATCAGAAACCAACAATTCCAGCTCCATTAAAACTATCAACGAACAGTATCTACTCTACCGGATTATCAAGCGCATTAGCCAATCTTTAGAACTTGATGATATTCTAACAGCAACCACTGCCGAGGTTCGAGCCTTTCTCCAAACAGACCGCGTGATGATTTATCAGTTTAGTGCTGATGGTAGCGGTCAAGTGATGGCAGAATCAATTTATGAAAATCATTTACCTTCTTTGAAAGGTTTACATTTTCCCGCCGATGATATTCCACCCGCAGCGCGAGAAATGTTTAGCACTCTGGGTCAACGCAGTATAGTTAATGTCGCAACCGGACAAATTGGCTGGAGTCCAAATCCCAGAAACGGAACAGAAAGCTTTTCTGAGACGGTGGAAATTAATTATCGTTCTGTTGACCCTTGCCATATTGCCTATCTCAAAGCAATGGGAGTTCAATCTTCCTTTGTTATTCCCATTTTTCATCAAGACGGTCTAGATTCTAATCATCAACTTTGGGGACTATTGGTTTCTCATCATGCTGAACCCTGGGAGATTTCCGCATCTCAGTTTCAATTGGTTCAGCTCATTGTCGATCAGCTTTCTACTGCGATTACACAATCGACATTACTTCAATATACTCGCCAACAAGCCAAGCGAGAAGCCACAATCAACCAAGTTACATCTCTATTACATCAACAACCCGATATCAAACTCCAAGCTGCTTTAGAGGTAACAGTTCAAGCATTGCAAGGTATTGGAGGCAGACTCTATATTTGTGCGAGTGAAGAACAGGCCTCAGAAATCTGGACTTCCGGTGAACAACCCATCATCCCTGAATGGGAGTCAAGTTCTATCTTAGAAGAACATCCCCTCTGGCAAGATTGGATCAAAACTCGATTTTATCAACCCCAAGATTTAAGCATAAACTCACCCATTCATCCGGGAATTTGGGCGATTCATGATTTATATAAAGATCCTCTATTTCGGGTACTTGTATCTGGTTTTCATTCTACAAAAATTAGAGGATTACTAATTATCCCGATTCAATATCGACAGAAAGCTTTAGCGACCTTGACGATCTTTAGAAATGAAATTGATACGACAACTTTATGGGCAGGATGTTTAGATTTAGACGTTAAACAAAATTTACCTCGGCAATCTTTTGAAGTATGGCAAGAATTGAAAATAGGTCAATCTCAACCTTGGCAAGAAGATGATCTAACGCTAGCTAACGCTTTGGGTCAGCAGTTTTCTATGGCGATTCAACAATACTTGGTTTATGCACAAGTTCAAAATACTAATATTGGTTTAGAACAGAAAGTTGAAAAGTACATCAATCAACTTCGGAAAACTCTTCAGTTTACGAAAACAGTAGAACGGGTGAGTAGCCAAATCCGTAAAACCTTAGATTTACAGACTGTATTACTAACTATTGTTCAAGAAGTCCGAGTTTTAATTCAAGCTGATCGCGTCTTAATTTACAAGTTAGTTAATAAGAGAATCGGAGAAGTTATTGTTGAATCTACTGGCGAGAATATTCCTTCTATTCTAGGGATAAAAACACCTGAAGGATGTTTCCCCAGTCATTGTATTAATCGATATCGACAGGGTAAATTTGGAGCAATGAATGATATTAATGAAGCCTACTTACCCGATTGTTATCAAGCATTTCTCAACCAAATTCAAGTGCAAGCTAATTTGGTTGTTCCCATTGGAGCAAATGGAGAACTTTGGGGATTATTAATTGCTCACGAATGTCATCAGCCGCGAAATTGGCAAACGAAAGAAATTGATATTCTCAGTCAGCTAGCCGAGCAAGCTGCAATTGCAATTAATCAAGCCGAACTCTATGAAAAAGCTTGTAATGCGGCTGAGAAAGAAAAAGCAAAAGCTGAACAACTCTCGCAAACTTTAGAAGAATTACATCAAGCTCAAGCGCAACTCATTCAAACCGAAAAAATGTCGAGTTTAGGACGATTAGTTGCGGGAATTGCTCACGAAATTAATAATCCAGTCAGTTTTATTTATGGTAATTTATCTCACGCTCATCAATATAGTCAGGATTTACTTCATTTGCTTGAACTCTATCAAACCTACTCTCGTGAAGTTCCAGAAGAAGTTCAGGATTATATTGAATCAATTGACTTAGATTTTATGACTTCTGATCTACCTCAAATTTTTTCGTCGATGCAAGTGGGAGCCGAAAGAATTCGTGAACTTATTTTATCTTTACGCAATTTTTCGCGATTAGATGAATCAAAAATTAAAGCAGTTAATTTACATGAAGGATTAGAAAATACGCTAATGATTTTACAACACCGCTTGCAAGGGAATTCTAATTTTCCAAATATTCAAGTGATTAAAAGCTATGGAGATTTGCCACTCATTGAATGTGATGCTAGCTTGCTCAATCAAGTTTTTATGAATTTAATTACGAATGCTATTGATGCTTTACAGTTAAGTTATAATCAATTCAAAAAACAAGATTTATCCACTCGAGATTATCATCCGTCAATTTGGATTGAAACTTCTATAACTCAAATCAATTCTTCAGGGGTAAACTGGGTTAAAATTTCAATTCTTGATAATGGAGTGGGAATTAAAAATAAAGATATCCCTCATATTTTTGATCCCTTTTTTACAACTAAGCCAGTCGGTCAAGGAACAGGCTTAGGTTTATCCATTAGCTATCAAATTATTGTGGATAAACATCATGGGAGTCTTCAGTGTATTCCTCAACTAGAAGGAAAAACAGCATTTATAATCTCTATACCTATTCATCAACAGTAAATAGCTGTACTCACCAAGCTGCTTTTGAACAACTGCAACAAATTTTAACAGAGTCCTATCTATCTTTTCCATCTCCTAATAGTCAGTTGTGTCGTGGTACAGGCTCAGGGATTCTACTTGAACCCAGTTACTAAAAAAAGTAAGAAGCTAACTTTTTTACCTAGAAAGTCAGCTTCTGTATATTGATTATTAAATTATTAAAAATAGAACAAAGAAGACTGCAAAGAGAAGTCAGGAAGGAGTAACAGAGGTCAAGCCCTCGGTCTGTTAGTGTATCTAGGCTACATCCATTGCTGGACTTCCACCGAATACCTATCAACGGGTAATCTGCCCGTGACCTTACTGGGTTTTCCCATGAGAGCACTCATCTTGAGGTGGGCTTCCCACTTA
>JBCBCI010000050.1:0-44771 GCA_038530755.1 Cyanobacteria bacterium J06592_8
AATCACGGCATAAGTATAAGTCATCAAAAGTACCGTGTATATCAGTATTCAGTTGACTATTGCCCCCTAAATCCCCCAACCTTGGGGGACTTTAAAATTTTAGTTCCCCCCAATTTTGGGGGGAGAAAGGGGGGCTAATTAAAAAAATAAAAATTTACCTGGAGGAATCACCATGAAATATAACTTCTTTATCTCTCAAAAGAAAACTCCTCAAAATCAACCACTTCCCGGACGAAAAGCAGAAATGACTCGAGGACGTTCTGGCGGATGGATGTTCAAAGCGGATATCTGGCAAATCTTGCGACGCTGCTTAATAATGGGAACAGCAAACGGTGCCTATTACGCGGGAAAAAATGAATTAACTCAAGATTTTGTCGAGACAATTGAACAAGCCATTGAAGCTAATCCTCGTCGGGTTGCAGATGAAATTCTGTATGCGTCTGATGGACGTTCTATTAATAATAGCACTCCCATTTTAGCTCTGGTTTTCTTATCAATGGGAGAGAGTCCAGAAGCCAAACAAGCCTTTACCGAAATCTTCTTACAAGTTGTGCGTACAGGTAGCCATTTCTACGAATGGTTAAACTATACAAAAGGAATGCGAGGATTTGGAAAAGTTGTCCGAGAAGCCGGGAAATCTTGGCTGTCTCGTGAGGATGTAAAAGGGTTGGCTTATCAACTGTTAAAATATCAACAACGTCAAGGATTTTCGGGTCGGGATGCGTTGCGTTTGTTCCACGTTAAACCGCCAACTGAAGACCACGATATGTTGTTTAATTGGGTGATTAATGGTTGGAATGAATTGCCTTCTGGTGTTCCTTCTGAAGCCTTAAAACAAATTTGGTGGTATGAATGGTTAAAGCGTCATCCCGACAAAACTCATAAAGCCATTACTCAAGGTCGTTTAACCCATGAAATGGCTGCTCCTGTTGGTAAAATGGATCAAAAAGCGTGGCAATTATTGTTTGATGAAATGCCAATTGGGGCAATGTTGCGAAACTTAGGTTCTTTAACTGAATTAGGGGTTTTAGCGTTTGATCGACCTCAAAATATTAAACGGGTTGCTGAAGTTTTAAAGAGTCGTCAGCACCTTCGCAAAGGGCGAATTCATCCGATTGATGTATTGAAAGCATTGAAAACTTATCAATCTGGAGGAAGCTTAGGACGTAGCCAAAAAACTTGGACTCCGGTTCCGCGAATTGTGACTATTTTGGAAACGGCTCTTGAGTTATCTTTTGAAGTTGTTGAACCAACGGAGAAAGTGTTTTTACACGCGGTTGATATTTCAGGTTCGATGTCTTGGAGTACGGTTTCTTCGATTGGATTGACCTGCTGTGAAATTGCAACGGTGATGGCGTTAGTCACCGCAAAAGCAGAGAAAAATTACATGATCCGAGGATTTTCAACGCAATTCATAGATTTAGGAATTACTGCCAAAGATTCGTTTCAAACCGCTATGCGAAAAGCCAGCAAGAAGAACTTTGGAGGAACAGATGCAACAGTTGCTTATGACTGGATGATGCGTCAAAAGTTGAAGGTTGATGTGATTTGTTTTTGGACTGATAATGAAACCTGGGCGGGACAAAAACATCCGAGTCGTGCATTAGCAGAATATCGCCGAAAATTTAATCCTAAAGCGAAGGCGGTTTATGTGACGCTTGCGCCGTACAATATTACTTTAGTTGACCCTAATGATGGGAATTCTTGGGATATTGCTGGATTCGATCCTGCTACTCCGCGACTCATTCAAATGATTGCAAAAGGTGAACTTTAAAACCCTTTCCTCAATCAAGTTTCGAGGTTAAAAATCAAGGTTAAGGATGTAGTGAACGTGCTATAATATCCTAACCTTGACCGTTCAAGCGTGTAAGTTATGGTTCAAGCTCCCTCCTCTAGCGAAACACTCTATCCGGACTCGGACGGCAACCCCATAGCGGAGAATACTGAGCAGTATGAATGGATTGTCCGTATCGTCACGAATCTCAAGCATTTACTCAAAGATCAACAAGCTTTTGTAGCAGGAGATTTGCTGTGGTATCCCGTGGAAGTTGAGGAACCCCCCGCACCCCGTCAAGCACCAGATGCAATGGTCGCATTAGGTCGTCCTCCGGGATATCGTGGCAGCTACAAACAATGGGAAGAAGATAATATCGCCCCGCAAGTGGTGTTTGAGATTCTTTCGCCCAGTAATACTCGCCGGGAAATGGCAGAAAAACAGAAATTCTATGAAGATTACGGAGTTCTAGAAGCTTATTATTACGACCCCCAACGTCAGGATTTTTGGGGTTTTGTGCGAGAACAGTCCGATGATATCTTCACATTGATTACGGCATTGTATCTACCCTGGACATCACCTCTATTACAGATTCGGTTTGAACTGTTTGAGGATGGGTTAGCGCTGTTCTATCCCGATGGTGAACCGTTTGCGGAACCGGAGGAAATTTTACTCGAACGTGACGCAGCGCGGCGGGAACGAGATCAAGCCCAAGCTAAACTAAATCAAGCCTTAGCAAAACTTCAAGAGTTAGGCATCGATCCAGATAGTCTCTAAAGCGGATAGTATCGCTCAATCGAGGATAATTCATCCCAGTTTTAGGTATATTCAGTAACAGAGTTTCGACTTCTAATTGTGTAGATCTAATTGTGTAGATATTTGTACCATCTTGACCTCTCCTATTCATAAAAATTAGCGAGTTAAACTTTAGCCGACCACCTTCTCCAAATTTTTTCCAACTCAACCAACACAAGCCCAGATCATACATAAACCGCAAAGGTTAATTTTAAGTTTAGCTAAATTTTCAGACTTTGCTCGTTGCGAAAAGTTGTCATATCTAAGATGGGTTTGCTATGCTAGAGGTTCTTTTCCGACTAAATCCGGCAAACCTTGCTGTATTTAGGTAAAACTGTCATTGTCAGAGAGTGCATCATGATCTACCAATTCAGAATTCAATTCTCACTTTTCGATCTCAAAAGTCCTCTTCAAACTGCTACAATTCTTTCCAAAAATTACCTTTCCCCAGAAAAAATTAAATCCTCTTTGGCTGGGGACTATGAAATTGAACCCCATGAGGTTGAGATTCATTCAGTATTACAAAGTATAGCTCTGCGAAAACAACCTATAAGACAACGCAGCTACAGTCATCATTAGTAGTGTTTCCTGATAAACTTGTGAAAATTGATTTGAACCCTTTCCAGACTGATCGAATCTCACAAGCTGAGGAACTCTGAACTTTGTAAAGTTTAATTTTCTTTACAATCCCTGTAAATATCTGTATCAAAAAGATTATTTCTTAAGATAGAGTCAGAAAAATTTATCTTATGCTAGGCTTGGGAGCGAAGGCATTTTTGTTCCAAATTACTAGACTCTATCAGGCTCAGACCCCCTCGTAATGGCCATTTTCATAAAGATTAAAATTTGCAAAAATCTCGATGACTGTGTAGGTCTACGTTTATAATAAGCGGAGGTTAAGCACAGCATTGTGCTTATTTATCTTTAGAAATAGACCAAAAGTAGGAGATCAAACAATGGGTTTTTTAAGCAAACTCTTTGGAAAGAAAGAAGAAGACAAAGCTGCCTCCAATCCTAAAGTTGAAGTTTCAAAAGCTGCGGCTGAAAAATCAATTCCGCTTGAGAAAGTTGGACTTGATGGTGATTTTGATGAAAGTGGTTTAGCCAAGCGTGTTGCTCAAGCTTTAGATGAGGCAAATATCTCTGATAATGTTGGACTTTGGGTCGCGCAACAAGGTAACACTGTTGTTCTGAAGTATAACGAAGATGCTCAGGATGTTTTAGCTCAAGCAGAACAAATTGCCCAAGGAGTTGAGGGTGCAGGTGGAGTTCAAACTGTTCCCAATAGCTAACTCCTCAATCTTTAAAGGAGTCATGTAGAGTTGTATTCTAAACTTGATGAGTGTGAGTATCTGGCTGAGTTTAAGTTGAGATGCTCTCACTCTATTTTGAATTTTAAAGATTGTGCCTTCAGCAATTAGCTATTAACCGAAGTTTGTACTAGAACCAAAATGAAAAAGAGAACTTATTATTTAGCGGCTTCTATCTTCATCCTTTTAGGGTTTATTGGGTTATTTTTTCGGTCAGTTGCATGGTTCATTCCCGTGATGATTGGTTGTTTTGTGGTTGGGATAATTTATATAATTTTAGGATACCAACAGAGAGATTAAAGCTCGATCTTTTATGAGAGTATGTTAAAATAATTTGGGGATTAATACACACTCGAAAACTTCAGAATGATTATTCGTGTCCCCTCAAAAGCAGGTCAGCGAAAAAAATATTGGCGACGGGTGATCGATTTTGTCGATCTCAATGAAACCACTGGATATGCTTTTCAAGGCTATAGAGTCGAAGCCGATCAATTAATAGAGTTAGAAATCGGCAACTTTTTATTAACTTACGATGAAATCGGTTCAATTAAGCGTTGGTATCCTCAAGTTTGTTTGTATCAAGTTCGAGCCGATCTGGAATCTCCCTTAGAAGAGCGGTTTACCTGGAATGGGAAAACAGCCAACCGAAATTGGAACCGTTCTTGGGCGTTATCAGTACGCGATCCCATTGCTGAAATCGTGAATGAAGACCGTTTATCCTACGAAGATTTGATCGACTGGGATCAAATTTCAACAGATCGGTTATGGGAGGAGTTGAAGCGCAGAGGAGTTGTAAATTCTCCGCGATCGCATCCATCCTAACCCAATTTTACTAAACTAAAACAAACACCTCTTTTGTAAGTACAACCGGATCTAAAACAGCTAGAATTTGCTCACCAAAACTAATCTGAGTTCCTTGAGAAAGCGATTCGATTGTCAACTGTTCAAAGGTTAAATTATCGGTCAAACCAAATAAATCAATACCGATTTCAAAATCTACAATCTGATCAGTGTATTCATCTACTCCGAGAATAAACACATCTGCACCTTGACCGCCATGCAATGTATCAGAACCCGTACCACCGTCTAAAATATCATCCTCTGAACCCCCAAATAAGCGATCGTTTTGGGAACCTCCAATTAAAATATCGTTACCTGCTTCTCCCTGAAGAATATCATCACCCACTCCGCCATAAGCCGTATCCCGACCTTCACCTCCCCAAAGCGAATCGTTTCCAGACAACCCGCTCATCAAATCATCACCTGCATACCCAATTAATTCATCACCTTGATGAGTTCCTGCTAGATTATCTCTATCATTTGTACCTTGAAAACTGAGGACATTATTCAAGTCAACTCCTTGGGGCTGGTCTTCCGTATTAATATCAATAATACCTTGATTAACGCTGCCAACTTCAGTAGAAGTTCCTTGTCTGAGGGTATTGAGAGAAACTAAAGAATAGGTTGAGTCAGGCTGATTTTGGAGTGTCGGATTATCAAGTTGGTCTAAATCTTTAGCACCACTCACAGAAGAGTTTGAAGATAGGTTAAATCCTTCCCCAGCTAATAGTTGAGTGAAATATTGATGCGCGTAACTATGAGCTTTTGCACCGAGAAAATCATTAAAAAAGTTAGAACCCGGTTGATCCCAAGCTTCACCTCCATTTAGATAAAGATCGAGGGTATTTTCATTGTCAACAGACTCTACAGGTAAAGGATGTTCATATCCGAGATTATCCGTTGTATGAATGGCAATTACTCGTGTTGCATCTCCTTTATCGAGGCGATCGGGCAGGGATTGAAACGTCCCTAATGCTCGTTGATTCAGATTCGCATTTTCAAATCCCGGTCCGGCTGGATCTAAACCAATAATAGTACCAATTTTTTGATCTTCTGGTGAATATTGTCCGGCAAATCCAGCAACTTGAGCCCCTAAACTATGACCAATTAAGGTAATCGTTTCTGATTGAATAATATCAAGATCAACATAACGATAAAGCATTTCTTGAACAGCTTGCCCAACCAAGGGTATCTTTTGAGTCTGTTCGGGATAGTTCATAAAATCAGTGATGCTTTCACCTGCATCCCAACTGACTAAAATAACGTTAGCATCATCTTCTTGTTGGGAAATTTCTGCTGCGATTTTCCGCATCCAATTCTCGGTGTCAACTTCATCGGGAGTTCCTGGATTATCTCGAAAACCATGAGTAATCACATAGGTTGGACGATTCGGAGTTATGTCAGAATCTTCAAGTTCTTTAAGAGTCTGATTGTCATCGATAATATAGAATTTAGCCCAGTCACTCACAGGACGATTAACAGTTAAATTCTCCATAATATTTTGCTTTGATTTAATAATTTGAGTACAGATAGATTATCTTTATTATTATCAATATATCTTTGTCCGATTTCCGTTCCTGAGCCACTCTTTTAGGTGTCATGCACAAGGGGTATCCTCCTTTTCGCTCATCCATTGGGATGATACCCGAATAGACGATTGTTGGAACACCTATTCATACAGACAACATACTCTCTGGAGGGTACCAATTTCAGAAGTGGCATATCAGACCAAATTCGGTTCAGATAGAGAGTGAACAAATGTAGTGTCGTCAGCGAAATCAGGAGAATTATGACTGAACTTGAAAAGCGTGAGCTAATTGAGTGCTACCTTGATGCTTACAATTCTTTCAATGTTGAAGGGATGATGGCTACCGTTCATCCCGAAATCGAATTCAAGAACGTTTCAGGAGGTGAGGTCAATGCTAGAACCTCTGGAGCTAGTGAATTCCGTCAGATGGCAGAACAGTCGAAGGGGCTTTTTAGATCCCGACAGCAGACGATGACGGCATTTGAGGCCACCGGAGATGGAGCGTCAATAGAAGTGATGTACGAGGCTATACTAGCATTAGATCTTCCGAATGGAATGACCGCAGGCGAGACTCTCAAACTAAATGGGCGCTCAGAGTTTGAGTTCAAGGATGGCAAAATATCTCGAATTGTTGACTACAGTTAGCCTCCTCGAAGCAAACTAGCCTGAAAAGTTATTGACTTCTTTACACACCATATTCGCTGGGTTTCCTTTGAAATAATGGCAAAATACATCAATAAGAGCCTAAGAAGAATGCGGGCAGTAATCCACCCGTTTCAAGAAGAGTTTACGGCGATCTTTGATCGGAGTAAAAAGTGTGTCTAAATCCAATTACTCACAGCTTCTACGGTGGCTTGTGGAGAGTATTCGCTCAAACAATCGACAGAAACGCTCATATCTTCAGGTTGAACCGCTCCAAAAATTGTTGCAAATGAAACATCGGCGGCATCTCGTCCCGTACCGATTCGGATTAATCCTTTGCGAGGAACTAAACGAGTGGCATCAAATAAATACCAACGAGAACCCAAATAGGCTTCAAAAGTGGCATGAAAATCGGGCGGTTCTAAATTGTAAGCGTAGTTACTGACAAAGCGAGCTGGAATATTTAAAGCGCGACAAAGGGCGATTCCTAGATGAGCAAAATCCCGACAAACTCCCGCTCTTTGAGTGACAATATCACAAGTTGAAGTGTGAGAATCACTACTACCAGATAAGTAGGTCACATGGTCATAAATCCAGTTACAAATTGCCGTCACTCGTGAGTAACCTGGTAGAAAATGACCAAACTCAACTTGGGCAAATTGAAAGAGGCGATCAGATTCACAATATCGTGAAGGATAGATATATTCTAAAACATCCAGAGGGAGTTTTTCGGGTGGAATTTCTGTAATCAGTTCTGGATTATCTTCAACAACAAAAAGTTCAACAGTCGCTTGATAAGATATCTGTAATTTTCCGGGTGGCGCAACCAGCCTTAAGATTCGATTTTTCAGCGTCGGTGAAACATATTCTTCAGTATTAATTGCGGGTTCGATTTGAATATTTTCTTCTAGAACCTGTTGTAAACTATTGCTGACTGCACCAATATTCAAGATGAATGTGCTGTCACTGGAAAGATCGTATCCTAAATGAGATTTAACTTGAAATTTCATCTTGTTGACCCTGAAGTAAATTTGAGTTTCAATATGAGCGATAAAAATATTGAGCCTAGATTAAGAAGATAATTAACATTTTAATAAGTTTTTGGGGAATCCGACGGCTAGATGAGCGAATGCAGAATATCCTTTGATTTGCAAGTCTGCTATCACAGCAAGTTGATACCGTCGGATACTTGAATTTCAAGATTTACAGCGAAACAAAGTCTAAACGGAATCAGAGGACTCAATTTGTCCAGCTTCTGGATATTTCTCAACCAAGTAGTTAGTTAACAGCGTATTGACGAAAGATAAAATTACAGGTCCGAGAATAAAGGACAAGAGACCACTCACTTGGAAACCGGGAACAACAATGGATGCCAGCCAAAAACAGAGTCCATTCACAATCAGTGAAAAGCCTCCCAAGGTGACGATAGTAATTGGTAGAGACAATACTTTAACAACAGGTTTAACTCCCCAGTTTACCATTCCAATGGCTGCTGCCCCAACTAATGCCGCAGTAAAGGTTGCCAAGTTAACACCTGGAAAAATAATGTCCACCACTAATAAGCTCAAGGCTGTTGCTAACAGAGGCAAAAGTGATTTTAATATCACGATCATTTTTCAACTCTCCTTTTCAAATGTTTCAAAACCATGGTGATGATTCAAATTTTAATACAAATTGTTTCTAGATGACATCTTCACTTGGATAGATTTTAAAAGCCTAAGATGCGAGCATGACTTGATAGGTCTAAGAGTTATGACCCCTCAAAGAATTGGGCTGAAGATAGAGGTGCAAATGCTCTTAAACTCGATATAATACAAATTAAAGCAGTTTAACAAGAAATAGGATTTGAAAAGATGAAGCTTCTTAAAATTGTTCTCGCAATCTTGCTCCCTCCCTTGGGGGTATTTCTCACCAGGGGTGTAAGTACAGATCTGTTGATTAATATTGTACTGACACTTCTAGGTTGGTTTCCGGGTTGCATTCACGCAGTTTGGATTCTTTCAAAAGAACCTTAGAGAAGCGATAAAAAACTGATGGATGTACAGTGAATGACATCCTCTTATCTCTGAATATTTTTTAACCCGGCTTTTGAAGACAACCGGGTTTATTTTAGCTTAAGTTCAGAGATTTATTTGTCTTTGGGATTTTTAGATTCTAGAGATTTCGGACTTTGATCGGATTTGCGGTTAAATGACTCAGATAGAGAATCCCACAAGTCTTTGAGACGCAGTTTAATTTGCTCTTCTTTTTGAGCGATCGCACTGCCAGTTTCTCCCAGTTTCTCTTCAAAAACACTGCGAGTTTTAGCGACTTTCTCATTCACGACTTCTGGATCTTCTTTCGCTTTTTCGTACCAAGTTTTGGCTTCGTCTAGATAGTCCTTAACTTGCTCGTATTGCTCACCATAGCGAGCGGATAAATTGGCTTGAACAATTGCCAGTTGAGCCTTGAGTTGAGCATATCGCTTTTGCATGAGAGCAGCTTCTTCGCTATTTTTAACCGTTTCAACGGCTGATTGAATTGAGGCTTTGACGCTCTCGGATTTATCTTGACCTGACTCGGCGATATCACTTAATGTTGTGTCAATTTCGGTTTGTAATTCTTCTTCTGCACTTTCAATTTGTTGTTGAAGTTGTTTGACATCCGCTTGCGTTTTAGAAATGGCTTGGCGGCGGGTGCGACTAATGGCTCCAATTGCTCCCTCAATTGATGCTGTCACTTCTTCTTTGAGTTCTCCACCTTTATCCCCTAAACTCTCTACAACCGCAGAAATCGCATCTTTAACGACAGAACGAATTTCACCTGAACCTGCTTTAACTTCTGATGTTGCTTGAGAAATCGCATCTTGGACAATTTCTCGAATTTTTTCTGAACGAAGTTGACCCTCTGTTTTGGCCTTTTCTAAGTTGCTTGTAATTCTGGCTTTGACGGTCTCAGACTCTTGAATATTGTTAGATTCAGACATGGTTACAATTCTCCCAGCTAAATTTGATCCAAGCTGTACATCTATTTTGACGAAACCTTAGTCCAATTCGGTCATCCCCAAGACAGAATTTATACTGTTTCAGCTATTTTCTGTCTAAGGGCAGAGGACTCTTCTGTGAAAGCTGACATAATCATATCAAAAAAGTCGTGAGATCTTTGATCGTATTCAAAATTTACCTCTTAATTACTTTGGGTGGGTCGAAAGGGATAGAAAAAGTTTAATAACGACATGAGTTGACGAGATTGAATCCACAATTTCCCTTGACCTCGAAAGCGACAAACTAGGCCTTCTCCACCCAAAATCCCTGTTTTCAAGTTCTTAAATGCTAAACCGCCAATAATTTCAACGCTGTAGTCTAATGTGTCTTCAAAGGCGACAATATAGCCTGTATCTACCACATAATCACCGTCAACGGGAATTTCTAAAATAGCCCCGTAGGAACTCAACCAAATGTCCCCTTCCCCAGTGGCTCGAATCAGGAATAAAGATTCTCCACTAAAAAAGCCTTTAAATCCTTGAAAGTTGGTGTCAAGATTGACTTGCTCTCCAGAAGCAACAAATCCTGAAGATTGAATCATCAAACCATTTCCCTGTAAATAATAATGCAAAATATCACCGGGAATCCCTGGAGAAAGAAATAACTGTCCGGGTTGATTTTCTGCCCTAAATTCACTCAGAAATAGAGACTCTCCGCTCAACATTCTTCCCACTCCTTTCATCAGCCCCCCTTTGAGTTTAGACTGCATTTGAATACAGCTATCCATCGCAGCCATTGCCCCGGATTCAACAAGAACAGTTTGATCAGGCTTGAGGTCTAGTCTCAAAGACGCATAGGATGGAGAATGTTCAATTTTATAAGCAATTTGACTCGGCATCATTTTACTCCGGATAGATGTTCAAGTTTGAGATTTTAAAGTGAGTCAATCCTGGATTTAATTGGGCTGTTATTTCGCAGGTAAACGAGAGCCAATCAACTGTCCGAATGCTTTGGGATTATGGGTTTGACAGTATAATTTCCCCTCTCCTCTAAACCGACAGACCAAACCTTCTCCACCTAAAAAAGCACCCAACCAACTTGACCCTGGTTTGGTAATTTCAAAATCTAATGTTTTCTCAAAGGCAACAATATGACCCGTATCCACGATGTATTCATCTTTGACATCAACTTCGTAAATTCCGCCAAAAGAGTTGATTAAAACATCTCCTTGACCTGTCAAGTCTAACCAAAAAATATTTTCACCCGAGAACAAAGATTTAAACCCTTGGAACCCTAAATCAATATTCACGTTCTCGTGACTCGCTAAATAAGATGTCGCTTGTACAACCAATCCCGAATTTAGGAGCTGATAATGCAGAATATCTCCTAAAAATTTGGGGGCTAAAAATACTTCTCCACCATCCAAGGGAGAGCGAAAAACACTCAAAAATAGGGACTCTCCGGCAACCATTCGTTTGAGTCCACCGAGAATTCCGCCTCCTTTTCCCTGTCTTAAGGTTGTGCTGGTGTTGATAGATTCACTCATGGCAACCATACTACCTGCTTCAGCGATTAATTCTTCGCGAGCTTCTAACGTAACCTTTGCAATTGCACAGTCAGGTTGTTGTAAAACTTTAACTTTCACCAATTGCCTCCTGTAGTTCAAATCAACGACATCTTGGGGTGAGAAATGAAACTAACCCATTTACACTTCGAGACTGTAAATATATCACGCCATTCCCATGCAGTTTATTAATAAATCCCTCTCTAGATGTCAAAGAACCCAATAAACCTCCCGCCAAGCCGATACCCATTTTGATTCCGGGTTCGTAGGCAACTAAATGACTATTATCGACAATAAAGTCTTGGGAAATTTGTTTTTGAGTAATGCCACCGTAGGCACCAAAAAAGACTAAACCGGGTCCGGTCACTTTCAGTTTAAATAATCCTTCTCCTAAAAACCAACTGCGAAAACCTGCCCATCGAACCCCTAATTTCACGGTTTCGCTACTGGCAATATAGGCTCCGGATTGAAAACAGAGTTGTTGTCCGCGTTGCAATTCGACTGCTACAATATCTCCAACAGAGGCTTGAGATAAGACGACTTGTAGGGGTTGATTGGTTTTGTTGGTAAATGTATTGACAAATAACGATTCTCCGCCTAAATATTTTCTGAGTAAAGCTGAGAACAATCCTCCGGAGAAATGAGTCTTCATTGAGACTTTGCCTTCCATCCCGACCATGGCTCCCGCTTCTGCGGTGAAGCTATCATCCGGTTGGAGCATGACAAAAATCGTTGCAAAGGCAGGTTTATAGCGGATTTTATATTGCATCCTGGGTTTTCCTTATTCCTGAGTTTATTATCTAACTTCTACACCCTAGCAAATCTTTTTTCCCGATCAAAATATACTCTATCCTCAAAATGTGTCTCATCTTTGTCACTTTAATGTTTAGCATTGGTGTTGCAACCCGGCTTGATCACAAACTAGATACATGACTTGAAGCAATTCCTTGATTTGATTATTCCTTCTAATCTCTACACTCGATTATCTCTCTGTTCCCGATTCAACTAAACGTTCTGCAAAAAAATTATGTCTTATCCTCGCAAACAATTTGCTCAACATTGGCTTCGTAGTCAGACTGCTTTAAACCAAATTGTCAGGGCTGCTCAGTTGTCTGGCTCTGATCACATTTTAGAAATCGGTCCAGGAATGGGAGTCTTGACTGATCCTTTGCTGAGGGGAGCTCAGACTCTTTTAGCTGTAGAAATTGATCGCGATTTATGCCAAAAATTAGTGAAAAAATTTGGTCAAATTGATAACTTTTTACTGCTGCAAGGTGACATTCTCACTCTCCCCCTAGAAGACACGCTCCAAGATTTTCCGCGCTTTCAAAATCCTAATAAAGTTGTTGCTAATATTCCTTACAATATTACCGGGCCAATTCTAGAAAAACTTTTAGGAACAATTGCTCAACCGAACCCAAAACCTTATGATTTAATGGTACTATTAGTGCAGAAAGAAGTGGCTCAACGTCTGGCTGCCAAGCCGGGTTCAAAAGCCTTTGGAGCCTTATCGGTGCGCGTTCAATATTTAGCAAAATGCGAGTTGATTTGTGAAGTGCCAGCCAAAGCCTTCTATCCGCCTCCAAAAGTAGATTCTGCGGTGGTGCGCTTGTGTCCTCGCCCGATTGAAAATCCAGCAGAAAATCCTAAACACTTGGAGATGTCGCTAAAGTTGGGTTTTGCCAGTAAACGTAAAATGCTTCGGAATAATTTAAGAAGTGTAATCGATCGCGATCGCTTGACGCAACTTCTGGAACAATTAGAAATTAATCCCCAAGCTCGTGCAGAAGACCTCAGCGTTGAGCAATGGGTGACTCTGAGTAACCAACTGGTTCACCTTGACCAGTCTGACTCCTAAAACCCTAACAGATTCTAATGCGTTCCTACTCTCTAATTGCTCCTGCCAAAATTAATCTATATTTAGAAATTATAGGCGATCGCCCAGACGGTTATCACGAACTGGCGATGGTACTGCAAAGTATTACCCTGGCAGACCAAATTGACATTCGCCCCATCGAAATCGACACAATTTCTGTTCAATGCGATAACGCCGCAGTTCCCAGTGATAAAACAAACCTCGCCTATCGCGCTGCCGCATTAATGGCAGAACAATTTCCCGATGCAATGGCACAATATGGGGGCGTAGAGATTGTCATCAAAAAACAAATCCCCATCGCCGCAGGTTTAGCGGGCGGTTCAACCGATGGTGCTGCCGTATTAGTGGGGTTGAATTTATTATGGCAATTGGGACTGACTCAAGTCGAACTGGAAATACTCGCCGCCCAAATTGGTTCTGATGTTCCATTTTGTATTCAGGGCGGAACAGCGTTGGCGACAGGGCGAGGAGAAGTGCTTTCACCCTTAGTCAATTTAGATCATTTACACTTGGTCTTAGCCAAATATCGTAACCTTGCCATTCCCACACCTTGGGCTTACAAAACCTACCGCACTCAATTTAGTGATACATATGTCAGGGAAGCCGAAGATTTACAGAGTCGGCGAGAACGAGTTCATTCCGGGGAAATGGTTTCCGCAATTATGGAACGAAATGGCGAGAAAATTGGGCAACTTCTCCACAATGATTTAGAGAAAGTGGCGTTACCGGAATATCCAGAAGTATTAGAACTGCGAGAAGCGTTTGCGTCGCAAAATGTATTAGGTACAATGATGTCAGGTTCCGGGCCAACAGTATTTGCATTAACCGAATCTCAGCAACAAGCTTTAATGGTTGTAGAAACGGTTCGTAAGCAAATAGCAAATCCAGACCTAGACTTCTGGACGGCTCAATTTAGTTCTACAGGAATTTCCCTCGCTTAGATTATCATTTAGTTATTCACAAATCCATGAGTAAATCTCCTTCTCAATCCAATTCTGAATCCTCTAAAAATAACCTCGAAGGTGTAACGCCTCTGCGATGTTTAAGTAATGCGGCTGTACTGGGTAGCATTGCCACCGCCCTCTATTTTCTTACTCGTTCCGTTACTCAAACTTACGCCAATAAACCCATTCATTCCGATAATATTGCAGTGGTTCAAATGTCGGTTACGGTCCGAACTTTAGTCGGAGGATTATGTATGATGGGAACCGGAGTATTTGCCTTCCTCACCTTCGGATTAATTTTAGTTGCAATTCAACTGTCTATTCAGCGTTTCACCCAACGAGATACACCGAGTTCAGATGCTTAATTGTGTTTAATTAAACAATATGGAATTGTTTACCATTGGTCATTCTAATCATCCGATAGAAACTTTTATTGGACTGTTAGAACAGCATCAAATTACCGCAATTGCTGATGTGCGATCGCATCCCTATAGTCGCCGTTTTCCTCAATTTAGTCAATCAGAATTACAAACAACACTCAAACAAGCCAGAATTCACTATGTCTTTCTAGGGCGAGAATTAGGAGCAAGATCTGAGGATCTAAGCTGTTATGATAGTCTGGGAAAAGCAGTCTACGAACGAATTGCGGGTACTGATAGTTTTACAGAAGGACTTCAGCGAGTTCTGAATGGCTTGAAGACCTATCGAATTGCTCTAATGTGTGCAGAGAAAGATCCGATAACTTGTCACCGCACTATTTTAGTTTGCCGAAATTTGCGTCAGTTTAATTTGAAAATTAATCATATTTTATCAGAGGGTCAGCTCGAATCCCAAGCTGAGTTAGAAGAACGGTTGCTTGCTAAGTTTAACAAAAAAAATAAGCATCAAGAAGCCATTCAGTTAAGTTTATTTGAACCCCATCTTCCCGAAGAACAACAAGAAATCAGCTTAGAAGAAGCTTATTCAAAACAAGGCTATGAAATTGCCTTCAAAAAACCCGAACAAAAAAATGAAACCCGAAGTTAATTTATTTACAATTGGCTTTACTCGCAAAAGTGCTAAACAGTTTTTTGACACCTTAACAGAAGCCAGGATTCATCGACTCATTGATGCTCGACTGAATAATAGTTCTCAACTGGCTGGATTTACAAAGAAAAAAGATTTAGAGTATTTTTTGAAAGTTATCTGTAATATCGAGTATATTCATTTACTTGATCTTTCTCCTACAAAAGATATCTTGAATGAGTATAAAAAAAATGGAGGAGATTGGCAAGTTTATGAACAACAGTTTTTACAACTCATGCGCGATCGCGAAGTCGAAAATAAATTTTTACCTGAGCTTTTTAATCAAGGCTGTTTATTATGTAGTGAAACCACACCCGAACAGTGTCACCGTCGTTTAGTTGCCGAATATCTCCAAGAAAAATGGCAGGATATTAATCTCAATATATATCATCTTTGATGGACAACCCAAAAGACTCTAGATAATATCAAGGTAAATCTTATATTCTATCAGTTTCCAATATTTGGGAGTCGGAAGCATGACTCGAATTATTTGCCTTGCTAACTCTTGGAAGTGTGGCAATCGGTGCATCGCTGGAATTCATACTATCACACAAAAATGGGTTCGTGCTATTTCTAATTTACCGGATGGTAGTGTCCCTACATCTATACGTCTCATTAATAATCGAGAACCTGCTTTACTTGATGTCATAGATATTCCTCTTGATAAAACTGGATTAGATTTTGGATTTGAGTGCGAAAATCTGGCAATCTTACCCGGAAAATGGAGATGTACAGCACAAGTTCCGCCTCGTTATTTAATCAAGTATTGTAGCCACGATCCCTATATCCTACATAATGATCAACGTTATGTAACAGTTAGTTATCTTCAGTCACTCCCTTTTAGTCAACGACAAACATTGCAATTAATAAAAACGGTACATTTTTCTGTGGAACAGGTTCGACGCCGAGGTAAGAGTAATCCTAAATGGGAAGGTACAATCTTAACCGAATATGGCCAACAGTTAACTGCAAGCATCACCGATCCAGTCTTTGTTCATAAATTAGAACTCGGATATCGTCCCTGCCATTCTTGTTTAGTTACAGTCAGTTTGAGTATGCCTTGGAAACCTAATGACTGGGAAGAAGAAGAACAGCCTTGTTGGAAGTTAATTGCAGGTATAGTCGAGTTACAAGAGAGTTAATTCTCATCTAAAAACAACGAAAATTATACAGTTTATTATGGTTTGGAGATTTAAACTATCTTAAATATTTCTCAGCCCATAAAAGATCAACAGCATAATTACTCATTTTTGATAAAGTGAGCGATCGCAAATGCTGAACGTTTAGAAACAGAACAATCTGAAATCAGCAACAACCATCCCAACCCTTCGACAAAAGTTCATCGACTTGTTCAAAAATTGCAAGTGGAAAAAGATAAAGTTCCTTAGCTGATCAGGTAAAGCTCGTTAAACTGGATCTAAAGTCAGACTGTATAATTTTACATATCTATGCTCAATCAAATTAAAGCATTAGCAACAGATCTCGCTCCTCGTTTGATCGAAATTCGCCGCCATATTCACTCCCACCCTGAACTGAGTGGTGAAGAATACCAGACTGCGGCTTATGTTGCGGGAGTTCTCTCTTCCTGTGGGCTTCACGTTACTGAGGCTGTCGGTAAAACTGGGGTTGTCGGGGAATTGAAAGGGAAAAGTAATAGTTCTCAATGGCTAGCCATCCGAACGGATATGGATGCTTTACCTATCAAAGAACTGACGCAACTAGACTATGCTTCGCGTCAATGTGGAATTATGCACGCCTGTGGCCATGATGTACATACAACTCTCGGCTTGGGAACGGCGATGGTATTGTCGCAGCTAGAGGAACGCTTACCCGGTAATTTGCGCTTTCTGTTTCAACCTGCTGAAGAAATTGCTCAAGGGGCGAGTTGGATGGTTGCAGATAACGTTATGCAAGATGTCGAGGCTATTTTGGGAGTACACGTTTTTCCGAGTATTCCCGCTGGACGTGTTGGGATTCGTCAAGGGGCTTTAACGGCAGCGGCCGATGATTTAGAATTAACCATTATGGGAGAGTCTGGACATGGTGCGCGACCTCACGAAGCCAAGGACGCCATCTGGATTGCGGCTCAGGTGATTACCACCCTACAACAAGCCATCAGCCGTACTCATAATCCTTTGAGACCTGTGGTGCTAACGATTGGTCAGATTACAGGTGGACGAGCGCCTAATATAATCGCCGATCAGGTTAAACTATTGGGAACAGTGCGATCGCTTCATCCTGAAACTCACGATACCTTACCGTCTTGGATTGAGAATATTGTCGCCAGTGTTTGTCAAATGTATGGGGCGCGTTATCAGATGAACTATCGCCGAGGTGTTCCTTCCGTTCAAAATGATGGCACAATTACCCAACTTGTTGCAGAATCAGTTGCAGAAGCTTGGGGAAAAGAAAGCATTATGATGTTACCGGAACCTTCTTTAGGCGCAGAAGATTTCTCTGTTTATCTCAGTCATGCACCCGGAATGATGTTTCGTTTGGGAGTCGGACACCGAGAAAAAACTAATTATCCGCTTCATCATCCCAAGTTTGAAATTGATGAATCTGCGATCATTACTGGAGTTGTGACCTTAGCTTATTCAGCATACAAATATTGGCAACAACAAGCAAGCCTCGATCTGGCTGCATAGGAAATTCTAATTAAAGCAGCGTTCAGCTTACAATAGAGTTTGAGCGCTGTTTATATCTCAAATCAAAACGTCATAGTACCAAAGTCACAGATCGAATCATACTTTAGTCCTAGAAGCCTCAACGAAATTTAGGAAATTAGATCCAGGCGATCGCGATTTTTGATTCCTACAATAAAAATATCACTTAAACCAGTGAATTCACAACTACTTCGAGGTTAATTTATGAAGATTCGTCCTGGAATTTTTGCCATCGCTGTCGCTTTATTTTTCTCTCTTTCTGGAAGTGCTTCGGCTGAACCGGGCGGTCGTATGGGTCGGGTATTAGAACAGCTTAATCTGACCAGCGAACAACAGCAACAAATTGATAATATTCGGGAACAACGTAAGGCTTCATCCGAGGGTTTACGTGAACAATTCCAGGCGGCTCGTGAGGAAATGCGATCGCTTCAAGCTAGTAACGCTAGTGCAGCTCAGTTACGTCAACAACGTCAAGAAATGGAGCAAATTAAGGAACAATTAGAAGATCAACGCTTTGAAGCCATGCTCGAAATTCGCGAGATTTTAACACCTGAACAACGGGCGCAACTTGCAGAAATCCGACCCGAAGGTCAGCGTCAAGGTCGAGGTTTTCGAGGAAATCGTTCAGCCCGATAATCGTAGCATCTCATTAACGTTCGGGTACAAATATAATTAGTGAATTTCAGGGCGCAAGCGTGAGCGTCCTGATTATTTATGGAGTTTTGACTCATTAAACTAAACGATTAACTAATTGTTGAACACTGTTTAAGTTAGTATGAACTGAGGTCTGAAAATCCCGAATTGATTTAATTTTATCGACAACTTGAGCTAAATTTGCATTCCCTTTTCTCGCCCCTAGACCGTTAACAGCGCATTCAATTTGACGAACACCTAACTCTAACCCAATGAGAGAATTATCAACTGCTGTTCCTAAATCATCGTGACAGTGAACAGAAACAGTGACTTGTTTAAGTTGGGGAACTTGTTGATACAGGTTTTGAAGTAAATTATAGAATTCTTGCGGTGAAGCGATACCTAGACTATCCGGAATACTAATAATTTTTGCCCCACTTTCAATCGCAGTTTGAATCGCTTGACTCAAGAAATCAATATCGCTACGAGTTGCATCAAATGCACTCCACTGAACGAAACTACAGTAATTTTTTGCGAACAAGATTGATTGATTAATTTCTGATAAAATAGTTTGCTCATCTAGAGTTTTTGAAGCGAACTTAAGATTAACAAGGGTATAGAGATTAATACAGCTATTTTGAGATTTTTTTAAAGCTTTTGCGGCTTGTTGAATTTCATGGGTTTTAGAACCTGATAACGCACAAACGACAGACTTTTTAATGACTTGAGAAACGGCTACAATATCATCAAGATCTTTTTGACGCTGTCCGGGATACCCGACTTCAATTGTATTCACTCCAGTTTCCTCAAGCTGTTGAGCCATTTTCACCTTATTTTCCGAAGAAAATTGAACACCAGGAGTTAGTTCTCCATCTCGAAGAGTTGTATCAAAAATGAGAATAGAAGGATTAAAAGTCATCAGTGAACCGAGAGTTATTTCTATCTAATTTACCAAAATCAGAACCCATAAGCGGTTACGAATTTATATGGTAGATTGCAAGCAAGGTAAAGGCGGAGACTATAATGTTATTTTATACTAGCGACAGGGCTGAGTTAAGTCTAAAGCCTAATGCGATCGCCTTAAATGTGTCAGAGTTGGAAAATTATTGGTGATGGGATTACACTAGAACTAATTCTTCAAAAAGTTAGCTGAGTCTCTAGATTAATGCAGATCTCATCCCAAACTCTGAATTACTATTTCTCCCATTCCAGAGTTGGACAAATTCTAGTTTCGTTTCTTCTCTGGAGTTGGCAATTTCCGGTTCTCGCCCAAGGACAAGTTCTACTGACCCCAAACTTCCGAATTGAGATAGAAAGACTCTGTCCGGAAGGCGTGGTGGTTTGCGATCATATTCGATATATTGGTACAGATCGAGAAACAGGAAGTTCGATAGAATTGATGGGTAGAAGCTATCATACAATAGGCGCTGATGGTGTCACTCCATCTCGTTTTCTGGGATATATTTTTGAAAATGGAGACTACAAGTATTTTATCTCAACGGAAGGACAACTGAGAATTTTAGAAAGAGAAAAAGTGATCTTAGATGAAAAAGGAGAATGGCAGTAGAATTAATTCTAAAAGAGTGGGAGTAAAAGAGTAGATGACTAGGGTATTTGATATTGCGATTATTGGGGCTGGACTAGCCGGATTAACGGCTGCTCAAAAGTTGAAAAAAGCTGGACATTCTGTTATTGTTTTGGAAAAATCTCGCGGTGTAGGTGGGCGTTGTTCGACACGGCGAATTTCAGGATCACGAGTCGATCACGGCGTTCGTTATTTAGAAGCAACAGGAGAAAAGACTCAAGATTTGATTGAACGGTTAAAAGCCGCAGATCTTTTAGAACTTTGGACGGATACAATCTATGGGTTCAATAATAATCAACTGCAACCTGAATTTACTCAACCTTGTTATACAGCACCTAATGGCATGAACACAGTCGGAAAATTTCTGGCTGAAGGGTTAGAAATTTGGTGCAATCGTCGAGTACAGCTTTTGACTCCGACACCTGATCAAAACTGGCATCTAACTTTAGAAATAACGCATCCGACTGCGACTGAAAATCCCCAAGAAGTTGAAGCAAAAGCCGTCATTATTGCGATTCCAGCTCCCCAAGCTTTAATGTTGTTAGAACCCCTGACTCCTCAACTTCCTTCTGATTTTATTGAACAGGTTCGTTCAGTTGAATATGATGCTTGTATTACGGTGATGGCGGGTTATTCAGAAACGGTTTTAAACCCACAAAATTTACTTTGGAAAGCGGTTAAATTTTCAGAGGATAAATCTCTAGCTTGGGTGGGATTAGATAGCAGTAAACGGCTGAATCCTCAACAACCGATTTTAGTCATACAAAGTTCTGCTCAATTTGCACAAAAATATTTAGATGTAGCCGATTTGCAACCTGTTGGCGAAATGCTGTTAAAGTCAGTCGCGAATGTTTTCTCGTTGGGAGATTCAGAATGGATGCAGGTTCATCGCTGGCGATATGCCTTTTGTAGAAAGCCTCTAACTGTTCTCAGTTTAAGCACAACTGTCCCCTTACCCTTAGTTTGTGTAGGAGATTGGTGTGGGGGAAATAATATTGAAGGTGCTTTACGATCTGGAACAATTGCTACTATTTAGAATAATGTGGTGCGTCAGTGACGCACCCTACTGAAGCACAACTACAAACCTAGAGCTAGTTGATAATGGGATGTAGCAAAGTAGAACGGAAATTGAGACGCAGTTCTGTATTCAAATATCGGCGTTGAAACAGTTGCCATTTTTGCCAAGCTTGAAAACGACTTTCAGTGAGTACATGAGCAAAACTAGGTAAAGCTGACTCAACATTTGACTTTAGAATCCTAGTCATTACCGCTTCTAAGACTTCACTATCTTGAATATCACCCAAACATTCTTGGATGTCTTTCATATCTTGTAGGTAAGCGGCGTAGGTTGCACCGTAGAAATCACTAAACAAGTTCATCTGATAGCGAACGCCTTTGACTCGCTTACGAAGATCGTGGAGTTTTTCTCCTTCAGCTTGTAAAATCAGTTCTATGGTCTTTGAAGAGAGCTGAGTTGATCCATTTAAAGTCGATTCAGGAGTGAGGTTTGACTCATCTTGAAAGGGTTCTATTCCCACTTGCCAACCGGGATGTAAAAAGAGTCTGCTGATATCCGGTAATAATAAATCCGGTAAGACTTCTTCAATGGGAAGTTGTTCAATTTTTGTGTAGCGAGGAGAGCCTAACCATTGTTGCAATTCTTGCTTTAATTGTCGGTATTTCTTTCCTTCTAGGGTCTTTTTCACCAACTTAAATGCTTGTTGACGTTGTGTACTTAAATTGGAAAAAACTTGCCTGAGTGTTTTCTGTTCTTTCGCGGGTAAATTTGGATAATAGCGCTCATGCAAGGCTTCGAGTAAAACATCTAAATCCCGCAGTTGCCCTAAACAGCGAGCCACTTGACCAATTTTTTTATTTTGCGCGGCTGGGGGTAAATCGAGTACCGGATCAAACCCAACTACCGCCGAACGCAAACGCCGCATTCCGACTCGAATTTGATGAAGTTCTTCTGGATCTTGGTCGAGTAAAACTTCGGGTTCATGCTGAAGTATTTTTTCTAAATGTTTTTGAATTCCAAGTGCTGCCCAATCTCCCAGGGTATTCACGTTTTCAACAGTCATTGTTGTTGTCATTTCCACCTCCCAAAATCGAATCATTAGCATCTAATGATTCAGTGTCAGTCTGCTTAATATTATAACAACTCAATCCGGAGTTTTTTACAAAATTTTAGAATTAAGAACTAGAATGATAACAAGATATAACAAGGATGATATTTAGTGTAAAGACACAAAAAATTCACAGAAATTTGATTCAAGTCTGCAAACAATCCATACATGATAGGTCGCGGTAGCGATGTTTCCTATTTGACAAAACCTTAAGAAAGTTACTGCTATTATAATAGATGGCTTGAAATGCCAGTGGTGACTTGCTGATGTAGCTTTTCTCTAGATAGAACTTGCTATCTCAGACTTATAACTTAAACACACCTTAACTTAATTGTCAAGGAGATCTGCTTTGATAGAATAAGGGACTAGAGACGCAGATGCCTAGACAGGTTTGCCTTTCTCCCTGTACCGAACAATCGGGAATCTTGAATAAACTGTCTATGACTAACCCCAGTTAGTGTAGGACATTAGGGTGCACAACTTGTATAGACAAAAGTGTGGAACCATCTGCTATGACTTGTACAAAACTCTCGAACTCACCCTCTAATCATCTGATTCTTTGTAGCTATCAAAATCAAACGGCTCAACTGCAAATTTTAAGGATTACTCCGTCGGAAACAGGCTACTTTGAACGTGTTGTTTTCCCGAGTGAACATTTACTATTTGAAGCGAAAGCCCAAGACCATCTGGAGGTTTATTACAGCGTTTGCGATGACTCCATTGAAATGAGACAGATTCCCTGTATCAGCCTCAAAGTCGATGAAATTCTCTGATAGAACCTAGAATCCAAGAGAATGACGATAAAGGGGACATCCGGCTCTAGCTAATTTTGAGATAATATTTTAAAGGGTGCAACTATATAATCTGGAAAATCTCTGATTTTCTGGATGTCCTCTTTCAACAATTCCATCAATCAATCTGTTGATGGGTTTCCTATGTCAACGCTTGAAAATCCTCTCTTAGATTCACAAGAAAATACATCTGAACCGCTGTCCGATCAATTTTTAGTCTGTGGTTTGGGGAGTTTAGGGCAACAATGTGTGGCGGCGCTCAAAGCCTACGGAGTCAAAGTGAGTGCGATTGAATTAACCCCTCCTGAACAGTGGGATATCTCCAATTTACCCCACTTGCTAGAAGATTTAATTATCGGAGACTGTCGCGATATTGATTTACTCAATCAAATCAGAATTCAACAGTTTCGCTGTGTGTTAGTGGTGACTTCCCATGAACGAATTAACGCCGAAACTGCCCTGATTATTCGCAAACTTAGCCCTCTTTCTCGCTTAGTTGTTCGTTCTTCCAAGGAAAATTTGAATGAACTTCTCGGTCAACTTCTCGGCAACTTAGTCGCCTACGAACCCACTCAACTACCCGCATTTGCATTTGCTTTAGCTGCTTTAGGAAATGAAGTTCTCGGATTTTTCAACCTAGAGGGCTACCGCATTCAAGTTATTCAACGTCAACTCACTTTCAATGATCCTTGGTGTAATCGCTCTAGTTTACAAGATCTCAACAGTCGCAGCCGTCGCCTGATTTGTCACTTTCACGAAGGTTCGTCTCAACCCTTAGAACTTCACAGTTGGGAACCCGAAGCGAGACCTTCTGCTGGTGATACGATTATCTACCTCGAAGTCGTCGAACGGTCATTGTCTCAATTCTCTCAAACTTCACCCACTCCCAGGGCTAAATCATCTTTGAGAAGAACTCTGCGAAATCTTCTCGGCCAACTGAGTTGGCACTCTCTCCAAGATCAAATTCTCCGTTACTGGCAACAAAGTGAACATCAACCTCTGCGACGAGTGGCTTTGTTTTGTGGCTTATTGGTTTTTGTCCTCTCTGTGATTGGAACACTACTTTTCCGATATTATTACCCAGAAACAACCTATATTAGTGCTTTCTACGGCGTAGCTGTTCTGTTGTTGGGAGGATATGCTGATATTTTCGGTGAGTTTGAACCCATCACAGAAATTCCAGGATGGTTACAATTTTTTGCTTTAACCCTGACATTAGCCGGAACAGCCTTAGTTGGGGTCTTGTATGCACTCCTCACTCAAGCCCTCCTCAGTGCCCGGTTTCAACTCACTCGTCGCCGTCCACCGATTCCAACAAATAACCATTTGATTGTGATTGGTTTAGGTCGAGTTGGTCAACGAGTTGTGACTTTATTAGAACAATTTAAACAAGCAACTGTAGGTATCACAGCCGATGCTCAATTTGATTTAACGCTTTTACCGTCTATTCCTTTAATTATTAGTAATTATTCAGATGCGCTCAGTAAAGTTAATCTTTCTACGGCTAGGAGTGTTGTGATTGTTACAAGTGATGAGATTTTAAACTTAGAAATTGCTTTGATGGTTCGCAATATTAACCCTAATTGTCAGGTTGTGATTCGCACCATGGCACAAAGTCTCAGTGAGAGTTTGACTCATTTATTACCTCATACTCATGCTTTATGTGCCTACGAAGTTGCAGCCGAAGCCTTTGCTGGATCAGCATTTGGGGAAAATATTCTCAATTTATTTCGTATGGGTAATGAAACGATTTTAGTAACCGAATATCATATAGAAGCTGGAGATACACTCAACGGGTTGCTATTGTCGGATGTGGCTTACGGTTATAGTGTCGTACCGATATTACATCAAGCTGAAGGCAAGCCGCCTCGATTTATTCCTTCTGATGATGTTATACTCTCTGTTGGCGATCGCATGGTCGTTCTGGCGACAACCGCAGGACTACGAGCTGTTGAACTGGGACTGAGTATCGCGGTCAAAGCAACAAAAGTTCGGATTGAAGCTGCACGCACTCCTGATGCAGAATTTGAAGGGTCAAATATAATTGCTAGGATTTCAGGTTGCCAATTAAGTCTCGCTCGAAATTTGATGAACAATCTACCCGCAACTTTACCCATTCCCCTCTACAAACACCAAGCTTATCGTCTCGTTAAAGAACTGCGAAAATCCCTTGTATTTGCTCATATTTTATAGTCATTGTTCAGAACGTATGCAAATATTAGATCAAACTTAACCGAATGATAACCTAGATATATTTACTTTTTTATCTTAATCTTTTAAACTATTAACGGTCAAAGCCAAGGGGGAATTTACGGGATTGGTTAGAGAAACGATAGTTGAAGTCAAGGATCTCAGCAAAACCTTCAAGAGTAAAATTGCACTCCAAAAGGTCAACTTTACGGTAAAATCTGGTGAGATGGTTGCCCTTGTTGGGGCTTCAGGCTCCGGAAAATCAACACTTCTCCGTCATCTAAATGGCTTAGAACGCGCAGAGAGCGGAGAGGTCAAAATTTTTAACTGTTCCCTGCAATCTGAGGGAAAATTTCACTCAAAAGTTCGCCAATTGCGAAGTCATATTGGGTGTATTTTTCAGCAGTTTAATTTAGTGAATCGATTAACGGTTCTCGAAAATGTTTTGGTGGGAAATTTAGCTCAAGTTTCTTTAGGTCGCTCAGTGATTCGTTATTTTACGAAAGCTGAAAAAGTGCAAGCTTTATCTGCATTAGAGCGAGTGGGAATTTTAGACCAAGCCTACAAACGAGCCGCAATGCTATCCGGAGGTCAGCAACAACGAGTCGCCATTGCTCGCTGTTTAGTTCAAGGCGCTCGAATTATATTAGCCGATGAACCCATTGCTTCTCTCGACCCAGAATCTGCTCGAAAAGTGATGGAGTTATTGAGCGAATTAAACGAACAAAATGGAGTGACTGTGATTGCTTCTTTGCATCAAGTCCAGATGGTCAAACGTTATTTCTCTCGCTCAATTGCGCTGAGAAACGGAGAAGTAATCTTTGACGGAGCCACAATAGCTCTCAGCCAAAATCGACTCAACGAACTCTATGGAAGTTCTGCTAAAGAGTTAGTTTTGAGCGGACATGGAGAATTAGTCTAAGCTTGAATTCTTGTAATTAGATCCGGAAAATAATCAATCATTAATTGGGAGAAAGTTATGGAAAGACGTGATTTTTTAAGATCAAGTTCTTTATTTGTTTTATCTTTGAGTGGAGCCAAGCTCCTCGCCAGTTGTTCACCGAGTTCAACAACATCTGAAACTGAAGCAACTTCAGAATCACAAGCCGCTCAAACTGTTGCAGACAACTCACAAGTTAAACCCTTTTCCGAGATTACAGAACTCAATTTTGGGATTATTTCGACCGAATCTCAAGCCAATCAAAAACCGATTTGGGAGCCATTTATTCAGGCAATGGAAGAAGAACTTGGAATGCCTGTTAATGCGTTTTATGCCACTTCTTATAATGGTGTGATTGAAGGAATGCGTTTTGGACAGGTTCACCTGGCTTGGCTGGGCGGAAAATCCTACATTGAAGCGGCTAAAATTGCCAATGCTGAAGCTTTTGCTCAAACGGTTGATCTCGATGGTTCTAAAGGCTACTATGCTCATTTAATTACCAATAAAGATAACCCGATTGCTGCTGAAGTTCAGAACGAGAATGGCGATCAATATGTTCTAGAAAATTCAGCAAATCTTACCTTTGCCTTTAACGATCCAAACTCAACTTCCGGTTTCTTAGTTCCCAGTTATTACATTTTTGCTAAAAATAACGTTAATCCTAAAAAAGCATTTGAAAGATTAGTGTTTTCAGGAAGCCACGAAGCCACCGCTTTAGCCATTGCTAACGATCAAGTTGATGTTGCTACCAACAATAATGACTCTCTAAGTCGCTTAGAAAAAACAAACCCAGATGCCCGTGAAAAAATTAAAGTAATTTGGACTTCTCCGGAAATTCCTAGCGATCCGATTGCCTATCGTCAAGATTTACCTGATGATTTAAAAGCAAAACTTAAAGATTTCTTCTACAACTATAAAGATGAAAGCATATTAGGGCCATTAGAATGGTCAGGGTTTGATCCCGCAGGCGATCAAGATTGGAATCCAGTTCGAGAATTAGAAATTGGCAAACAAATCCTAGAAGTTCAAAATAGCGAAACACTAAATGAAACTGAGAAACAGAAAAAAATCGAGGAGTTGAACCAACAATTAAACGCAGTACAAAGTTAATTAAGTTGTGAAAGCTTTTGCAGCCCTCTACACTTAAAAGTAAGCAGGGCTGTTTTTCTCTAGTATTTTTTTTATAGAATGAATAATAACCATAAGACGTTAAAATCTACTCCCTCTAGTGCAGAGTTCCTAGCCTCTCCTGCCGTTTTAGAAATGTTATCCCAAGAGAAAAAGCGAGTAAGCACAACTCGAATTCTATTTTTTATCGGCGCGATCGCTCTCTTAATTGGGTCAAGTCTACAAGCAGAACTCAATTTCCTCTTACTGTTCAGAAATAGCGGCAATATGGCTGAATATATCGAGTCTTATTTTCCGCCCGATTTTTCAGACTGGCGATATTATCTTGAAGATACAATGATTACCATTTCGATGGGAATTTGGGGAACATTAATGGCGGCGATCGCAGCAATTCCCCTCTCTTTATTAGGTTCAGGAAATATCTGTCCGATTTGGATAGTACAGCCGATTCGTCGTTTACTAGATGCAATGCGAGCCATCAATGAAATTGTATTTGCATTAATTTTTGTAGTGGCTGTTGGTTTAGGGCCTTTTGCCGGAGTTTTAGCATTATTTGTGCATACCGCCGGAACATTAGGAAAGTTATTTTCAGAAGCAGTTGAGTCTATTGAACCTGGCCCAGTTCAAGGAATTCGAGCCACAGGCGCTCAAAAAATTCAGGAGATTGTTTTTGGCGTAATTCCCCAGGTGATGCCGTTGTGGATTTCCTATGTTTTGTATCGCTTTGAGTCAAATGTTCGTGCAGCTTCGGTATTGGGAATTGTCGGGGCGGGCGGAATTGGAGTATCTCTCTATCAAAGCTTCCAAGCCTTTCAATATCAAAAAGTCTGTGCAATTTTAATTATCCTAGTCGCTGCTACCTCCACGATTGACTTCGTATCCTCTCATCTTCGCAATAAGCTAATTTAAAGCTAACTTCAAAAATTGTAGAGAATCAGTTTATACTATATCCCAGAATATTCAAATCAGGGTCAGTGCATCAACTCAAAATCTAGCTATTATTACTGGAAATCAGGGAGTCAGACATGATGCAAGCGATCGCTCTTTTAATTTTAGGAGTTGCGGCGGGAACAATTAGTGGCTTAATTGGGATCGGAGGAGGGGTTTTATTAACTCCATCGCTGGTTTATTTCTTTGGATTTTCTCAACATTATGCTCAGGGAACAACTCTAGCATTACTCGTTCCACCTATTGGCTTGTTAGCCGCTTGGAGCTACTATCAAGAAGGTTATGTAAACGTTAAAGTTGCTGCTTTGATCTGTTTAGGATTCTTTCTTGGAGGGTTATTTGGTGGCAAGCTAGCCGCTCTAATTCCAGGTTTATATCTAAAACGTATCTTCGGCATCGCGATGCTGATTATCGGGTTGAAGATGATTTTCTCTAAGTAAGCTGAGAGCCAAAGTTAACCGAAATTTAACCTAAAAATTAATTGGATTTAACCTAAATTGATTAAGGTCACAGATGAATGGTGAGGAGCCTCTACTGTGATTTTTCTCAAAATTTTCTGTGTCGCTATTTTTCTGCTGTTATCCGGGGACTTAATTTCAACTTTCTGCTATCACGTCCCGGAGCATATTTTTGGTAAATTTCATGCTGTTGTTCACCATAGTCCGAACCGAAGTTTTGTTCGTTATGCGATTTCTAGAAAGAAACCTATAGCTTTGATTACGGGTTTTTTAGCAGTATTTCCCTATCTGATGTTTCTTCCTTTTTTATGGATGATTTCACCGATTGGTACAATATTCGGTTTGATTTTGGCAGAATGTCATGTAGAGTGGAGACACGTTTCTCTGCAAACATGGAAAACACCAACTGCGATTAAACAGATTTGCCAGATATTCTGTATTACCACGCCTGAACGACATTGGCAGCACCATCTCAATTCTAGAGTCGCCTACGGTGATATTTTTACTTTCTATGACCAACCTGCTCAAGCTTGGTTCAAAGTCCTGCTGAAATGGAAAAAGAGGTTCCGGCAAAAATACAGTTAAAGTTCGACTCAAACTTTAAGATTTGCTTAAGATTTGCGATCGCAAACTTTAACTTTGTTGTGACTGGGTCAAATTCCCTCTCGACCCCTCTATAATCTCCCCGACAAGGGGAGATACAGTTCTTCTGTTCTACAAAGCCGATTTGAGTTAAGCAGGTTCGACTGAATAGATACCGATAGATCTACGGATTTGCGGTCAGTATAGCGATCGCTTAAAATCTAGAGATAGGCTCTGCGTGATACTTATGTCGATTATTCCGGATTATTTAATTATCCTGATTGTTGCCCTAGTGATTATTCCTGCAATTGTGGCGGTCTTGTTACGAATGGCACTTCATTACCATCTCACCACTCAAGGAAATCATGTTTGGCGATTAATTTACGGGAAAGTCTCTGGAAATAAACCCAAATTAATACAAGAGTTAGAAGTTCGTTTAGCCCAAACTAGACGAGAGTTAGAACAGGTTAATACAGGAGCATTAATCGATCATATTTACAGTCAGGAACGAGTTTTCTTTATTTCCTGCGAACAGATAGATTATTACTGTCGGATTTTACCGAATCTACTTTTATCCTTTGGTTTACTGGGAACTTTTGTTGGAATTACGATTAATTTAGCGGCTTTGAGTCAAGCGGTCAGTGCAACCGATAGTACAGACTTGAGCAGTTTACTTCAGGAAATCCAGCAACCACTTCAGGGAATGGGAATTGCCTTTATTACCAGTTTAACGGCAATTTTATTTAGTGCATTTCTAACGATTACGAACTTTCTTTTCAATACAACAATTGCTAAAAATAAATTATTGAGTGCGTTAGAAGATTATCTGGATAATGTTTATCAGCCGACCTTGAAAGGAGAAACACATTTAGACCGAGTCGTGCAAGGAATGGTCAGTACATTCGATCAATTTTTGTATCGGTTTAGTCAAAGCATTCAAAGTTCGATAGAATCAGCACTTCAGGAAAAAATTCAAGAAGTTTCTGAAGCTCAAATCAAAACAAACCAAATGGTTGAACAGGTTTATCATCGTTTGGTTGAAGCTTCGTTGAAAGTGACCCAAAGTTCAGAAAACTTTCAGCAAACAACCGAAAAATTTATGGAAGCTGCACGAACCTTTGAACAGAGTCAATTCCCCCAAACCCTCACCACTGCGACGAACAATTTAGGAAATACTCAGCGTAATTTTTCTCAATCTACAACCAGTTTATCTGCTTCTGTACAATCGGTTGATTTAGCCATGATTGAATTGCAAAACTACAGCAAACGCTTGGTTAAATTTGGCGAACAGATGAATCAAAGTAATCAAACTTCTCAGGAATTAATTGAAGCTCATCGCATCAATCAACAATCACTCGGAGAAATGACCCAACAGCTTCAAAATGCAACTCAAGGTTTTCAACTGGCGATGAATACATTAGATATTTTACAACGGCGAATGGTAACGCGAACTGATAGTTTAGAAGAAATTCAAGGTGAATTAACTAAGCTTGTCGTAGCCATCGAGCGATATACAGAAACTGTGCGAAGCGGACTCGATAAACTGAGTAATTCTTTAAATAAACCTCAGCCTTAGAAGTTGAACTGTTTTTCTAAATTTAGATAAAAATATTCTGGAGAGATTTCAATGCGTCGTTCTCGCTACCAAAGTTCAGACGAAGAGTTAAACGTTTGGCCAGCCTTTACGGACTTGATGTCAAATGCTTTTATGATTTTAAGTCTGTTCCTGATTTTAGCTATTATCAAATCTGTTTTTGTGGAGTCTGTTTCCGAGGCGAATGCTTTTCGTTCCCAGGAACTCGAACGAGAACTCAGACAGCGTTCTAACCGAATTAATAGTTTAGAAAGACGAATCGATAAATTCAAAGGTCAGTTAGAAAATCGGAGTAGTCAAATTTCCAAACTTAATGAAGAGATTGAACGGTTAAAGTCTCCGCCTGTGATTGTATTAAGAGACTCTGCTGAACGGAAATTTGAATCCGGAAGTGCTGCACTTTCTTCTCAACTGAATGAATTTATCGAACAGGAGCTAGTCGAACAAATCAAAACACTCGGTCAAGACTATCAAGGATATATCGTTGAAGTGATCGGACATACAGACGGTCAAGTGAATACGGGAAATTTTAGCAATTTAGATGCAAACTTAGAACAAGTCATCGAGGGAAATGAATCACTCAATCAGTTAATTCCTGGGTCAAATGCCGATTTAGGTCTGATGCGAGCCTTAGCAGTGGTGAGCAAACTTCAGGATAATCAAGAATTGCAGGAACTCGACTTGAAGTTCAAAGCCTATTCTGCGGCTCAACTTTACGATCGCTCTGGAGAATATTCACCCCAAAATCAAGCTGACAATCCAAATCGCCGCCGAATTGAAATTCGGTTTACACCTCCGGCACAACAACGTTAGGATCGGCTAACAGTGATTACCTGCAAAATATTACTGAGATGGGCCTGACGGTTAGACCCATCTTTTCAAAGCCAAACACACCCAGAGATTCAACTCATTATGCTAAAACAGCTTCGGGTTGAGGCCAACGATTAACGGCTTTTCCGATTACTTCCATTTCAGCCATCAACCGATCAAAACGTTCGGGGGTCAAGGATTGTGGCCCGTCGGAAAGGGCTTTAGCAGGATTTGGATGAACTTCGATCATTAACGCATCAGTACCCGCAGCAACAGCAGCGAGAGACATGGCGGGAACATAGTCGGCTGAACCCGTACCATGACTGGGATCGATCATAATCGGTAAGTGTGTCAGAGTTCGCAATACGGGAATCACAGATAAGTCTAAGGTATTGCGAGTGTAGCGGCGATCGAAGGTGCGAATACCCCGTTCACAGAGAATGACGTTAGGATTTCCGGCTGCTAAAACGTATTCGGCTGCCATCACCCATTCTTCAATGGTTGCAGACATTCCCCGTTTCAACAATACAGGCTTGTCTTGGGCGCCGACTTTCTTGAGGAGGGAGAAGTTCTGCATATTACGAGCGCCGATTTGGATCACATCAGCCACTTCTCCTAAGACTTCCAAATCATCAGCATCCATGAGTTCGGTAATAATCCCTAACCCTGTTTCTTCTCGGGCTGCGGCGAGTAAATGTAAAGCACTTTCTCCATGTCCTTGGAAGGAGTAGGGAGAAGTACGCGGCTTGTAAGCGCCTCCCCGTAGAAACTTTGCGCCTGCGGCTTTAACGCGACGAGCGGTTTCGACGATCATTTCTTCGTTTTCCACCGAACAAGGGCCAGCAGTAATCACCAGAGGATGATTCTCCCCGAAATAGACTGTACCGGCAGGAGTTGGAACCGCAACTTCGCTGGCTTCTCCGTGACGATACTCCCGACTGGCTCGCTTGAAGGGTTTTTCGACCCGTAAAACTTCCTCAATGAACGGACTCATTTCTTGAAGCTGTAGCGGATCGAGAGCGGATGTTTCTCCGACTAAACCAATGACAACTTTATGCTGACCGACAATTTTTTCTGGGGTAACTTTCCAAGTTGTTTCTAGGTCTTGGCTTAGGCGTTCAATTTCGGCTTCGGGTGAGCCGACTTTCATTACAATAA
Source organism: Cyanobacteria bacterium J06592_8 (assembly GCA_038530755.1). GTDB lineage: Bacteria > Cyanobacteriota > Cyanobacteriia > Cyanobacteriales > Microcoleaceae > Capilliphycus. Next base: position 32,911 of record JBCBCI010000050.1, read on the forward strand.
TCATTTATTCCTACGGGGTCTATGACTGAATATATATATCACTTTAACCCATGACCCACACCTTAACTTTTCAGTTTTTAATTCTTAATTTTTTGATCGACTTTCTCGTCGAGCCTCTTTCCAAGCTTGTACTGTTCGACCTAAATTCAGTTTAAACTCTTGCCAACCGACAAGACTTCCACTGCGATCTTCATCCCAGGATGTTGAGAAAATTCCATAACTTAATCCCAGAACGCTTAAGCCAAAACATCCCAAACTCGTTAATAAAACAGCAGTGTTCGGAAGAATAAAAATTTCGTTGATGACAATAAAGTAACTCGCCACGAAGATACTAATCGCCATAAACAGAGGTACACCGGACAAGATTGACATCCGAAATAACATTCGCTGACTCACCACTTCCGGAATTGCCGTTTCTTCTCGACTCACAGGACGTTTAGCGGCAGGCGAGGGAGATTTTTTCTCGGCCTTTTTCTGGGCTGGCTTGCGCTTTGCTGGAGCGGGAGATTCCTTGGGCGTTTCGGGTTCGGCGGGTTGAGATTGATCTTTCGATGCTTTTTTGCGAGCCTTTGCGGGTTCAAAGGGGAGACGTTGGCGTGGGCGTTCGGAAGACATGATAATATGCGCTCTGAGTGAGATACTGATGGGCTGAACGTACAAGTTTTTAGGCGTTGAGACTTATCCGCGAATTCCCAGACGTTGAATAAGGGCGCGGTATTTATCGTTGTCTTTGTTGCGAATATAAGCAAGCAGACGCTTCCGTTGTCCGATCATTTTCAGCAGCCCTCGTGTGGAGGAATAGTCTTTTTTATTTTGCTTGAGGTGAGCGCTGAGTTTGTTAATACGTTCGGTGAGTAGAGCGACTTGGACTTCAGCTGATCCGGTATCTGTGCCGTGAACTTGGTGATCGGTGATGATTTGCTGTTTCTGTTCTTGGGTCAGACTCATAGTTTGAATTTGGGTAAGGTTTCTAATTTTTCCACAATTGTTAATCGTACCATATTTTACAGGTTAAGATCTAGTGGTGGCGCGGGTTCAAAGCTTCCGGGAATGAAGCTTAATCCAGTTCCGTTTCTAATACTGTCGCGATCGCTTTTTGGGCATTATCTTGAAATTCTTTGATATTCACGTGTCTGAGCATGGAAATAGCAACCATCATTCCGACAGCTTGCACGGCAAATACAGTGCAGTAGGCGAGTACCGGAACCGTAAAAATAGAGCGACCTATATCTAATACCGCGCCGCCAAGCAGTGTGGCTAAACCTCGTGCCATGGCTTGAGCTAATCCCCAAGCCCCAATAAAAGTACCTGCCGTTTCCGCTGCGGTGAGATCGAGCATTAATCCAATCGCTCCAGAGGTTAAAATACCCGACGCGACTCCAAATAACAATATTCCACCTCTGAGCAAAGTTGGGTCAGCGGCAAATCCGGCGGCGATAAACAAACTTAAACAGACAATTGTTCCAATACAGCCGAGTTTAACAGTATTTTTCTTGCCAATTCGAGGAACGACTAAAAAGCCTGTGGAACTAATCCCGGCTAGGGTTCCCATCCCAAAAAAGGCGTTGAGTTGAGTGGTTTCAGAAATACAGAGTCCAAAAACTTCTCCGCCGTAGGGTTCAAGTACCGCATCCTGCATAAACAGGCTAATACTCATCACCAGCAGGAAGCTAAAAAATAAACCCGTTTGACGACTGGCGGTTAAAATTCGCAGGGCGCGAGAAAGAGTGATTTGGTCTTCTCGCTCAACCATAGTAGAACGGGTAGAATAGCGAGAATATCGTTTTTCAACGCCAATAGTTCCTAGGATAGACAACCCAAAAACAATCCCTGGAACGATGATAAACAAAGGATTAATTGCCGATCGCAGTTGAGCAATATTAACTGCCGTTCCCGTTTGTTCTGGGGTGTAGGTGAGAATATCTGCGCCGCAAACTTCAGGTTGATTGAGAATTCTGGAACTGATAATCGCGCCGATCACAATCCCAATCATCAGCATTGACCAGACAATACTCACCAGTTTAGAGCGATCGTCCTCATCGGAGACATCAAACAGTAACGCCGCAAAGGGAGTAGAACTAATACTCAAAGCCACACCGTAGAATGCAAAGACCAGAGCCAGCAGCCCCGCCCAAGCATAGGTCACAGCACTCATCCCAGCCGTTTGCAAGCTATTTCCCAACTGCCAAGTTACCTGTAGGGCTAAGAAAGAAACAGTCGTAAATAGGATCGCTCCCAACCAAATGTAACCACTGCGATGATACCCGAATAACGGCTTGGCATCAGACATTTGACCAAACCAAATCCGAGCCGGAGCGACAAACTGATACATGGCGATCGCACCTGCGGCGATCAGGGCCGGGACCCTCAACTCATCAATCATCAAGCGGTTGATGACACCCAAGGTAAGCAGGGACATAATGCCCAATCCCATTTGGAATAAACCTAGCCGAAACATCGTCAGCAGAGGAACTTTGGGTAAAAGCTTATGTTCCATTGGATAAAAACTTTTATTTACTTTCTTAATGTAATATAAACCACGACTAACCCCCTAAGATATAATAAGCTAGGATATTTGCATCAAATTCTCAAATTATTCAGGTGTGCGTGTTTAACTATACTAATGTTTTTATGGAATCTGACATCATATCAAAGGTTCTCAAGATTCAAACGGCAAAGATTCATTATCTAGAAGGAGGAAATCCGCAAAATCCTTCCATACTATTACTGCACGGCGCGAGTTTTAGCTCGACTACCTGGAAAGATCTTGGCACTCTCAAACGTTTAGCTCAGAAAAACTTTCATGTGATTGCGATTGATTTACCCGGTTATGGAAAATCGGAATCTATTGCAGACTATCATTCTGAATTTTTGCCCAAGTTGTTTGAGAAATTGCATCTTCAAGGGGCTGTTTTAGTTTCTCCTTCGATGAGTGGAATCTACAGTCTGTCTTTCGCCGTTCAACATTCACAGCAACTTCACGGGTTAGTCGCGATCGCGCCTGTTGGGATTCTGAAAATAAATCAACAGCTTCGAGAAATTGAAGTGCCAACTTTAGCCGTTTGGGGAAGTGAGGATCGAATTGTCCCCGTTGAACAAGCCGATCTTTTAGTTGAATTGATCCCCGATGCACGCAAAGTGATTTTACCCAAGGCTGGTCATGCTTGTTATATGAAAGCACCGAACAAGTTTCACGAGGAACTGATTCAGTTTATCGAGAAAGTGGCAACAGAAAATTAGAGCCGCGAAAGTGTGTAATAATGTCTGAGAAGAAATGTCTGAGGAGAGCGGCAAACTTAGAGATTTTTCTGATAGATTTTGACTGTAAGATGAAAAAACCTTCTACTCCCTCAAAAATCAGATGATTGAACAACCAAAAAAAGTTTTATTTATACTGGGTGGACTCGATGATAAGGATTTATCATGGATTATTAGTCGAGGGAAAAGACAAGTGATTCCACCGGGAGATACACTAATTTACGAAGGTCGAACCATTAGTGCGCTTTACGTTGTTTTAAAAGGTTTGTTGAGTGTTTCGATTGCACCGAATGGAGAACAAGAACTCGCACAGTTATCAGAAGGAGAAGTCGTTGGAGAAATTTCATTTATTGATGATCGCCCACCTCTAGCGACGGTGAAAGCGGTTGAGGAAAGTTTAGTTTTAGCCATTCCGCGTTATGAATTAACCTCTCAACTGCACCGAAATGCTGGATTTGCCTCTCGATTTTATCAAGGAATTTCATTATGTTTAGCCAGTCGGATGCGGGGAACAGTTCGACGTTTAGGATATCAAGTTGATGAGGATTATCTCGAAGATTTCGAACAAGATACCGAAGATATGACCAAGAATAAACAGGAGTTTCTTGCATTGGCTGAAGCTAAGTTTAATTGGTTACTACATAATTTGAAATCTTAGATTAGCTGGAAAGTATCTAGTGCTAAAGCACAACTACGGTACTTTTGAAATAGATTGGTTATCTCAACTTAAATTTATTTTTCTATTAGTCCTCTTGAGAGGACTTCAAATTTTAGACAGGGATTTTAATCCCTGGTATCTAGTGCTAAGGCACAACTACGGTACTTTTGTTAACGATGCCTGATGTAAAATCAATCGTTGAACACTCGCTAAAGCTCGGTTTAATTCATATCCTTTTTGTTGAGGATTATGTAGATAGGCTTGTTGTTCTTCCTCTATCATTTTAACATCTTGTTCGACCAATCCATCAAGTAAATTTTGCGCTGAACCCAAGAGTTTATTTTTGAGGAAGCGACGAAACGGTATCGGGAGTTTGTGTAGCCGCCAAAAGGAATGGAGAGAGGTAAAATGAATTAAGTAAGCTTTGGTTTCTGTTAAACTAATCGGACAAAACAGACAGTAGATTTTAAAGTCTTTTCCCAGTGTTGATACCCAATGTGGATAGATATAGCTGACTTCTAACGGTTCAGGATGGAGTTGACGCAAAGCCGGAAAAAAAAGCTGAGAGATTGACCAAATTTTATCAATTTTATAATAACTTTGAGCGTTATAGTGAGCATCAACTCGATAGGGAGACTCATCTATTTTTTGTAAAACAGCATCTGTCCACGCTTGCCAATTTTGATGTAAATGTCCATGATACATATCCATCAGGTTTTCAATTAAAAACGAATAGTGAGCCTGACAGTTAATGGTTGAAACCGTTGCAATATAATTCAAATGATCCCATTCCGGAACACCAAGCGGTTGAATTTGAGTTGAACTTTCACCCAGAAAAAGCCAAATAAAACCATCTAACTCTTGAACAGGATATTGATGAATATAACAATTTGGAAGTTTCTGATTTTCAGCTAAATAGGGAATATTAACACAATTTCCTTGAGTATTAAACTGCCAGCCATGATAAGCACATTCGAGATAATTTTCTATAATTGTACCATGACTAAGCTTCACTTTTCGATGAGGACAACAATCTTCTAGAGCCTGAATTTCGCCTTGGTTATCCCGAAACAAAACTATCGGCTGATTCCATAATATTACCCCCAGCGGTTGTGCTTTAACTTCACAACTTCGAGCCACAACATACCAATGATTGGGATTAATTCCAAGCTGACGTATTTTGAGACTTTGGTTCATCGTTGTCGGGTTATATTTATAGATTTATAATTGTAAAAAACCTTTGGGATTTACAGACAATAAAGTTCGTCGTTGTAATCCTTCTTGATGTAAAACCTGATTCGCAGCGAGTAATCCACTACTCACCGCTCGTTCCATTAAACCACAGGGAAAAGGCATCTTCACCCAATCTCCAGCAAACATTAAATTAGGAATTCCAGACTCAGTTTGAGGACGTTTTGCATCACTTCCAGGTGGATAGCCCGCAAAGTTTTTTTGATTTACTAATTCTCGATGAATTAACTGAGCTTTTTTGAGTTCTGGAACGATTTCATACAGTTCTTTTTCAAAGGTAATGAGTAAATCTTCTTGAGTCGGAAACTGAGATTCTTTGTAACAATAGGCGTGTAGTTCAACAACGCTTCCTCCGGTTTCTTGATGCCAATCTATGAACTGCTGTTGAATACGATGATAGAGAGTAATACTATCGGTTAGTTGATAGCCAGATAAGGAGGTAAAGTTGCTATGTTTCCAATCAAAATCACGATTAAACCAAAAGCGACAGACAGCAAAAGGGTCAGCAACTTGTAAACTTTGAATTTGTTCTTGTAGGGTTAAGTCGATTTCTCCTTCTGTCAAAGAAAAGAGTTGTTGAACTCCAGGAATATCAGTCGCAAAGATATAATAATCCGCTTGAATCGTTAACTCAGGACTGTTATTTTTGGAGTTTAAAGCCACTAATTGAACTTGTTCAGGCTGTCGTTGAATCACTTTAAATTGAGCGAGGTTACGTTGGGCTGGTCCAGAAATTGCTTTTCCGTTTTTATCGAAAATACTGCCATGACAAGGACAATAAAAGTTACCATCTTTAGCCTGTTTAACGGTACAGCCTTGATGAGTACAGGATAAAGAAAGGGCTTGCTTTTTGCCAGCAGGAATGGCATAAACTTGATCTCCCGCGCCATAATATTCCCAATCTTTTGTCAGCCGTTGATTTCGTCTAACCCAAAAGGGAACGGAGTTGACAGCCTCTCCTTGAAAATAAGAAATAGAATCTATTTTTCCAGATTTAATCTGAATATTACTAACCGTTACATCTGTTAAGATTTCACCATTTTTGTCTTGAATCGCTTTAGCAATGGGTTGAACTAAGCTTGTTCCCATATCCTGTTGTGTACCATTAAAAGCCAAGCCTTCAGGATTTCCAAAAAAGTAGAAATGAAAAAACTGCATCAGTTCAGCGACACTAAGGTTATCAGGTGCATTTAAACTCGATTTTGCGAAGGGTAAGAAATACAAATCATACAAGCCTTGCGGAAAATCTTGTTTCACCCAATCAGCAACCGATAAGTTATCCAAACGTTGAAAACTATTCGGTATTTTAAAGCCTCCAATCTCTCGAAATACTTGCCAATGATGGGGTTTTGTGAGGTTAATTCCCCAGCGTAATCGATTGGGAGAGGAAATCGCTAAATCAACAATATTCCAGGGAAAGGAGGAATGACTCGGGCGAAAAACTTCAGGTTGGTATTGATTATTTTTGAAAATGACTGAATAAAATTCTAAAGAAATAAAATTATTTTGAATATGAAGTTCGTCAACAATAGAGTTAAGATTATAATATTGAGGAAAAAAGCCATGAAAACCATGTTCCATTTGAAAGGGTTGATCTTCAACTTGTATCAACCAACTGGAAATTTTTCCTCCCAATTGAGGTGATTTTTCTAATAGCTTAACTTGAAAACCTCGTTGACTCAGTTCATAAGCACAGGCTAATCCAGCCAATCCACCGCCCACAATAACCACTTGTTTGGGTTGATTGAGAACGAGAGGAAGTTGAAGAGAATCCGGTTGAAAAAGAGTCGGTTTCGGTTTATTGAGTCGAGAATAACCCATCAATCCCGAAATGGCACTGACTCCAAAAATTTTCAGGGCTGTTCGTCGAGAAATATGCGTGAAAGGAGGTAAATTATTCAATTGACTCATTCTGAATTGAATCATTAATATTGTTTCAAATTTTCGGAATTTGTGGAGTCCTGAGAATTTAACTTTAATCTTCTTTATTCTCAGGAAGCTCATAAAAATGATAACATCCGGTTGAGTCTTTGGGAACTCAATAATCTGAGTTAAAGTTTAAGTTGTAAGTTGGGGATTATGAGAATCGGACTCTAAGTTTTTGATTAAAAATTTTAGAGACTGTTGGCAATATACTCTCAAAAGACCTGACGATCATTAAGAGGTTGAATGGGTCTAGCATTACCATTGTATAAAGTCTGAAAAGCCTTAATTTGTTGACGGGAAACTTCAATGGGTTTTTGAAAGACTATCCAGTTCACGTTCTCACTACAAGGAGGTGTCGTTAATGAACCTGTGTAATTATAGTAAGTCTGATCTTCTGGAGGTAATGCGCTGGCATTAATCGTGACTCCACTAATTATATTTTCTTGATTTTGTTCAGGTGCATGAACCCATAAACTCTTGATAAATTCATTTTCTTTTCCTTCCTTCATTAAAATCCCAATTACAGTTAATTGACCCTCAGAATTTTCATGCACTAAGTGAACTTCCATCGGATAACTTTTCCCATTCAGGTGATGTTCGCTCGGAGAATGAAAGTGAAATTGCCGTAACTTGTAGATTTTACCCTCTATTTTGATCTGGCTTCCAGATTCATACACAATCTCTACCGTGTGACTATTATTAATAACTTTTAGAGGAGTATAACCGTAATTAAATTCAATTTTTTCTTTAGCTTTTATTGTGGATTCAATATTAATTGGAGACTGTTCTTTTCCGCTTTTGCAGAGAATAAATTCAGGATTTAATTCTCCCCATTTTTTGGGTCCGTTCTGACTTTTGTAACCCCATTCATTTGTCTGGGCTTGAGTGACTAAGTTAATCATGAGAAAGGTTAGTACAGCAAGTGCGAAGAAAATCAAGTACCTTATCCAAGTTTTTATTCTATTCATTTGAAAGAATCTCCCCATAAAGTTCGTATTTCAGTAAAGTATGAGCGATAGTGTCACTATCAGTAGATGTTGTGAGACTTTTGGACAAAAAAACGCTACACCCATAAGTATAGTTATACCTTTCTAGAATCTATAACTAAAATTTTGAGTCATACACTTTCTTTACTTTTTCTTTACAAAGAGTCTCTGAAAATTGGACAGAAAATAAGAGCAGTAGCTTAATATTTAGATTGCTGATGACAAGTCTGGGTGTCACTGATGAGATGACTCCTACAAGTCAACAGTTATTCAAACATATTATAAAAAGACTATAGACAAAATCAAAGTTTATTTCTAAAATATAAAACATGATCAACTTTTAGGCTCGTTCATGAACGTTGCCGCGTCAGGAGAGGGAAGTGCAGAAGAGAAAAATGATTAAGTTTAAAGTTAAGTATAACGCTAAGTTTAAAATCACGAATCTAAAAAGAAAGTTCAAGCAATATTTTCAAGTTGGATTAGTTGTGTTGTTTCTAGTAACAGCAGCGGTTCAACCGGTTCTCGCTCGCATGACACCTGGAACTGCTATTGTTCAAACTCAGCAAAATGGCTTACAACTGACTCAGCAAGCTCAAGCTTTGTATCAAGCGGGAGAGTTTGAAAAAGCGGTAAAATTATGGCAAGATGCCGCAACGACTTTTGCTCAACAAGGCGAGAGCGTTAATCAGAGTATGGCGTTGAGTAATTTAGCTTTAACCTACCAGAAACTTAATCAATGGCAACAGGCAAAGGATACAATTTCGCAAAGTTTAACGATACTTCAATCTCTACAAAAATCTCGTGAAACTTTTAAAGTTTACGCTCAAACCCTAGACATTCAAGGGCGATGGCAGTGGGAAACGGGAAATATGCAGAATGCAATTGATAGCTGGAGAGAAGCGGCTAAAATCTATCAAGAAATTGGGGAGAAAACTCGACTCGCTCAAAATCAATTGAATCAATCTCAAGCTTTCCAAGATTTGGGTTTATATCCGAAAGTTTGTCAAATCTTATTACAAGTTTTAGAAATTGAAGATCCCACCTCTCAAGGGTGTGAATTGTCAAACGAAACGGTGACAAGTTTATTAGAAAAGCCAGATTCAAATATAAAATTAGAAGGCTTGCGAAGCTTGGGAAACATTCTACGAGTTGTAGGTAAAATCGAACAGTCTCAGATCCTTTTAGAAGAGAGTTTACAAATTGCTCAAAAACAAGAAAGTGTAGAAAAGATTGCGACAATTTATATGAATTTGGGCAACACAGAACGAGCGATCGCAGAACGAAAACGTCGCCTTTCCTTTAAAGATGGAGACTCAGCACGAGTACGACGAACAAAGCGTCAATCCTATCTTGAAGACCTAGAAAAAGCTGTGAATTTATATCATAAGTCAGCAGAAACATCTCCAATTATTCTCACACAAATTCAAGCGCAACTCAATCAGATGAGTCTATTTATTGATAGTGAGCAATGGTCAAAAGCTGAACAAATATCCCGTTTTATTTACGAACCCTTACAAAATCTAACGACAACTCGAACCGGAATCTATGCTCAAATTAATTTTGCTAAAAGCTTACTCGCTCTCCAAGAAACAACAACACCCAATAGTTTAACCAAAGAAACGATTCTTGAATACTTACAAAATGCCGTCACAGAAGCAGAAAATTTAGGAGATACAAAGGCTAAAGCCTACGCACTCGGAACCTTTGGAAAGGTTTACGAACAGGCTAAACAATGGAAAATTGCAGAAGATTATACCCAACAAGCCTTAAGTCTAGCTCCTCCTTATAATTCACCCGATATTGCTCATCAATTGTCTTGGCAACTCGGAAGAATTCGCAACCAACAAGGGGATAGAAAAGGAGCAATTGCAGCTTATACTAATGCTTTTGATACCTTGCAAGCTCTACGGAGTGATTTGGTTTCAGTTAACCCAGAAGTTCAATTTTCGTTCAGAGAAAGTGTTGAACCTGTTTATCGAGAATTAGTGAATTTACAACTCCAAGAAGCCGAGGAATTGCAAGAGAAAGGAGAGACAGAAAACTTTCAGCTTCAAATCCGAGAAGTGCGTCAGGTGATTGAATCTTTACAACTCGCTGAACTGAATAATTTCTTTCGAGATGCTTGTGTGGATGCGAACCCTAGAATTGTAGATGAAGTCGCTCAAACGGCTGCGGTGATTTATCCGATTATTTTGCCAAATCGACTGGAAATTATTGTGAGTTTACCGACAAAACCGGAGCCAACCTTTCGTTTGTATAAAACCTCAGTCAGTCGAGAAAAAATCAATCAAACCGTTCGACAATTACAGGGAGAATTATTGCAACCGCCAACAGATGGAACTACAGCACCGACTCCAGAAATTTTCAGCTTAACTCAACAAATTTATGACTGGATGATTCGCCCCATTGCGACAGATATAGAACAGAGTGAAGTTGATACTTTAGTGTTTGTTTTAGATGGAACACTGAGAAATATTCCGATGGGAACATTGTACGATGGTGATAAATTTTTAGTCGAAAAATATGCGATCGCCTTAACACCGGGTTTGCAACTTTTGAACCCACAACCCTTAACTCAGGAAGACTTAAAAGCACTTTTAGCTGGAGCTAGTGACGCGCCAAGTTTTGGAGAATTAGGAACACTTCCAGCAGTGGATGAGGAGTTAAACCAAATTGCAGAAACAATTCCCGATCACGAGAAACGTCAGAATGAAGAATTTACCCGCGAAAATCTTCAAACTCTGATTAATCAAGTGCCTTTTCCGGTAGTTCATCTCGCCACTCATGGTCAATTTGGTTCTAATGCTGAGGAGACATTTATTCTGACCTATAATGATAGAATTGATGTCAGAGTTCTTAACCAACTTTTGCGGAAACCTGATGAAAGAAACCCAATTGAACTACTCGTTTTAAGTGCTTGTGAAACGGTGAAAGGAGACGATCGCGCAGCATTAGGGTTAGCAGGAATTGCAGTCCGAGCGGGAGCGCGTAGCACGTTAGCAACGTTGTGGACAGTTGAAGATGAAAGTACCGCTCGTTTTATGACAGATTTTTATCGAGAACTGGCAAATCCTACTCAGAAATCTAACCGAGCGCAAGCAGTACGAACCGCTCAACTCAATCTTTTAAATACAGATAGAACTCGTCATCCTTTCTACTGGGCACCCTTTGTTTTAGTCGGAAATTGGCAATAGTTTAAAGGGTTGAAAGTTCTGAAGTCTATAAACATTCTGAAAAACTAAAGCTTACCGATCAATTTATCATATTCTGCGTGTGTCCCAATCCAAAACCAGGAGATACCATTTTCGACTTCAACACCCACAGCTCGGTAGTTTAATCCTACACGAACTGACCAATAATTATTGCCTAATTTTTTAAAATGTAATGATGGATGAGTTGGATCTGTTTTGAGCAATCGATAACATTGATCGGCGGTTCGCTGTACACTTTCAGGTAAAGAGTTGTAATATTGCCAAAATCGTCGTGTTGCGTAGTGCATTAGATCTCACGGCAATGTCCGGCTTTAAATTCTGCGATCGCTTCTTTTGCTAGTTCTTCTAATTTTCCCTCTGCAATATCCTGCTCTATTTGTTTATCCCAACGCTCATAATCTAAATCTAAAAGCCAATTTCTAAGCTTTTCAAAATCTTGATGAGATAGTGAAAGAATCGCAGACTCTATTTGCTCAAGGTTTGACATCAATTAGAAGAATAAAATCATCGTTGGCTTCTTTGAAAACTCGATAGTTCCACGTTACTGTCATAGTTCTAATCCTTGTCAAA
>JBCBCI010000051.1:0-44142 GCA_038530755.1 Cyanobacteria bacterium J06592_8
ATTTTAATTCAAGTTTGGATTAAGACTCAACCGATTCAGCAATGGGCAGTCGGACGAGAATTTCGCCTCCGAATTAAACTGGCTTTTGATCGCGAAGGAATTGCCATTGGAGTGCCTCAACGACTGCTTTGGCATCACGATGAAAATGGTTCTAATGAAAATAGTTCTAATTATATTAGCCATCATTATTCCTCTGAATTGAAACATTCCACTCAAGAAACCTCAGAATCTACTATTATTGATTAAAGTTTAGTCAGAGAAGCCCTGAATTGATTCGTTAACTTGAAGTTAAAAAACTGAAAACTTTTAGCCAATGGCTTATCAAATTTGGCATAAACCTTGGCTATGTCGAGATTATTAGTAACAATGGAGAAAAACGATGACTCGTCAACCATTACTTGATCCAAATCGTTCCTACACTTTCAGCAATTATTTTGAGTTAGGATTTACGGCAGAGGATTTGGTGGCTGAGTTAGGTTACTCATTTCAGCGAAAATTCCTCACTTTACCACAATATACCGATGAATTAGACCGAATCGCTGATTTAAAGCAACGGATTGAAGAAATATTACCTTATGTAGATTTAGAGAATGAAGCGACCCGTCGGGAAATGCTAATTGCACCTATTATTGCAGATTTAATTCACTATTCCCGGGCTAATTTAAGAATAGAATATTCTATTAAAGTTGATAATAGATTACAAGGAAAATTAGACTATTTATTACGCTCTACAGCTAATTTAATTGTGATTGAAGCTAAACAAGCAGATATTAATCGCGGATTTACCCAGTTAGCGACAGAAATGATTGCCCTTGACCAATGGATGGATTCCCCACAACCTGAAATTTTAGGAGCTGTGACTACGGGGAATATTTGGCAATTTGGAATTTTAGATCGTCAATCAAAATTGATCTGTGAAGGCATCAATCTTTATCGAGTTACTGAAGAATTAGAAATAATAATCAGAATTTTATTAGCTAAACTTGTTTGACTAGAGGGCGTGATTTTGGAATATCTCTACTTAAATCTAACGCGATCGCGCTAACTTTACATAGATATAGTATCCGCGATAATTCCATCCAATAAATAATGTGCCAGCTTTAACTTGCTACATCCGCTAATATCAACTTGCTTCCCCGTTCGATAAATAAAAGTTGCTGTATTCGTATCACTCCCAAATCCCGCATCCGCTTGATCGACAGGATTTGCAACAATCATATCTAAATTCTTTGCTTCTAATTTCCGTAAAGCTGGCTTTAAAATCTCCCCCGTTTGTGCTGCAAATCCCACCAAAAATTGAGAGGGTTGCTTTATTTTCCCCAATTCTGCTAAAATATCAGCACATTGCTTTAATGGAAGAGCTGTAGGTAAATCCTGTTTGGATAGCTTATAATCATGGTATTCAGCAGGTTGAACGTCTCCGACTGCCGCCACCATCACGGTAATTTCAGCTTCCCAGAAATGTTTGAGCATCGCCTCACCCATCTGTTCTCCACTGGTGACGCTAACCCGTTCCACGGCATCTGGCAACAACGCCAACAACTCTGAATTCATCGGTGCGTGAACTAAGGTAACTTTTGCCCCTCGATGAACGGCGGCTTCCGCAACTGCCAGCCCCATTTTCCCGGTTGACGGGTTGCCAATAAACCGGACTGGATCGAGATGTTCTCGTGTGCCTCCTGCGCTGACAAGCACCCGTTTTCCGACTAAATCTCGTTTTCCCTCCGTATGTAGCAACGACTCAATATGAGTCAAAATTTGCTTGGGTTCTGCCATCCGCCCAGACCCAATTTGCCAACCTTCTGTATCTTCGAGGGGAAGATCGCAAGCGAGAACCCCAGAAACCGGAGCAATACCGTGAATGCGATTACTTTTGAGAACCTGCTGCCAATTTTGCTGAACAACATCCTGCTGCCACATCTGACGGTTCATCGCCGGAACCAACAATACCGGACAACTCGAAGCGAGGAGAGTATTGGTTAGTAGGTTATCTGCCATTCCAGTGGCAATCTTCGCCAATGTATTTGCAGTCAGAGGAGCAATAATGAATAATTCCGCCCATTCTCCCAACTGAATATGAAGTGGACGCCCATGAATCGGTTGCCAAAAATCAGCATCCGTATAGACTTGATGACGACAAAGCGTGGCTAAGGTTAAAGGTGTAATGAACTGTTGAGCAGAGTCAGTTAAAATCGCTCGAACTTCTGCGCCCGCCTTGGCTAAAGTAGAAATGACTTCACAAATTTTGTAGGCTGCGATTCCACCACTGACACCGATTAAAATTCGTCTTTGAAATGGAGTTGGCATCGATTTCATGTTCACTCTCACGCCATAGAAAGCATCAAGCTTCAATCATCAGTTAACCTTGTTACCTTTGCGAAAATTTTAATGATTTAATTGGGATTAAAAGAGGGGTACAGCCCATTCGGTGAACCCCATAATCCTAAATTTTGGTTCATCGATGAACCCTTAAGCCTCGTCGTAAGTTTCGATATCAAGTAAGTAAAGATAAGGTTCAACCATCTCAGGGCGCTGAAATGCGATCGCTCGTAGCAAATGCCAATCCTGCAAACCGTCAAATGGATTACTATAGTCATCCTGTTCCAAACGGGCTGCTAATTCAGCCACATCATCTACAGTCAGAGTAGAAATTTGGGGCGAGGATCGAGTCAACGTTTCCATCTGTAGCCACCTCCGATAAATCGCATTTGCTTTGAGCCTTTGTAGGGGAAAAATCTCACATTAGACTCCTTATTTCTAGTGTAAGGTTTTAGCTGGATTTCGACATCACTTCTACAACAAAACTTCGTATTAAACTTAAGACTTCCGGACGAATTTCGTGTGCCATATCGAATTCGTGATATCGTACATTTGCACCGAGTTCTTGAAATCGATCTCTAGCTTGTACTGCTGCACTCAACGGAACCACTCGATCCATGCGACCATGCACAATTAACATCGGAGGCAAAACATCACTCACAGGTTCTGGAGTAAAGTGTAGATAACCACTCAAAACTACCAACGCTGCTAAACCCAACCCTCGCCCGACATCCATCGTCATCGCGCCACCCTGAGAAAATCCTCCTAAAATCGTTCGACTGGCTGGAATTCCTGTAGAGGTTTGCAAAGACGTTAACCAATCCTGTAGCGTTTGGCGACTCTCCTCTAGTCCTGTGTATTCTGGAGTTTCTAGACTATACCATGCTCGTCCGAGTGGAACTTGAGGATGAGGAAAAGGCGCATCTGGGAAAATAAATTGATATTGCGGCAGTCTCAGCAATGGGGTTAACGAAGCCAAATCTTCAGCATTTGCCCCCCAACCATGCAGAAAAACAACGAGACCTTCTGGGCTGTCTGTCTCAGCAGAAATTGTAATTGTATTTAAGTCCATAAATATTCATCGCACCTTAGACGTTCAGAGTCTATTGTTGATGGTTTTAGGAGAATTGGCAAAATAATTGGCAAAAACGGAGGTGGAAATTTTATATTAACCCTGACAATAATCTCTACAATAATCCATCCCGTTGCAACTCCTCAATAATCTGCAATCCGCGTGGGTCTCCAACTCGCAATAATGAAGATTTTGCGTCTTCTCGCACACCCATATCATCATCTTCTTCCAGGGCTTCGATTAGGGCATCTATTGCCCCCGCGTACACGGCATTAGAGGGCATTTCTCGACACAACTGACCTAACGCCCAGGCACAATTACTGCGAACGGCTGCTACTTCATCGCGTATCAATCCCTCAATAATCGGTGGAACGGCTTTGACGACAACATCATACCCCACTTTTGCCATTTGGCCTAGAGAACTCGCTGACCACAGCCGCACTGCTGAAATATCTGTTTTCAACGCATCAATTAAAGGATTTATTGCTCGTTCATCTTGACAGTTTCCTAATGCCCAAACAACACCTTTACGAACATACCCATTCCAATCTTGTTCAAGTTGCTGAATTAACGGTTCTACTGCCTCTGGACTCGGATTTCGTCCTAACGCATAAGCCGCACTCACCCGAACCAAGGGACAAGCCTCTTGCAATAACTTTATCAATGGCAGAACTGCCCGTCGATCCTGAATCTCACAAAATGCTCTGGCTGCAATCATGCGGCGTTGTGGTTCTGGGGATTCGAGCAACGGCAACATTTCCTCTGGATCGGGCTTGAGAGCTTCGGACTCCTCGAAATGATCCAGGGGACTTTCCCAAACGTCTGGGCTATGAATTACACTGAGTTGATCATCGTCCATATCATTAATTTACCCCAGAAGGGTGACATCTGAACGAGCGATCGCAAATTTTTATTTATAGGCTGGAGGGAGTCGGGAGTAGGTAATTCAACCGCTCTTGTCTCTAGCGTTAACACTTCTGTTCTGTTCCAACGGCTACAGTAACTTTACCATTGAAATGGATTGAGTCTGATAACCCAGTTTTTGATAAAGATTCAAAGCAGGCTGATTGTGAGAGAAAACTTGGAGACTAATTTGTTGATCTCCTCGTTGTTTCGCCCAGGTTTCTGCATGAGTCATTAAAGCCGAACCAATTCCTCGATGGCGATGTTCGGGCTTAACGTACAATAGAAAAATATGAGCAATTCGTCCACCTTGCAACTGATCGACTGCATTTCCCATCCACAAACAAGCAATTGGAGAAAGGGTTCGCAAAGGTGAGAAATCTGTCGGAATTTCTGAGGACTTTTCTTCCCTGAGAACTTCCACCCACCATAACGGGGTTTGATTGCTAAAATATTGCTCAACGGTATTCGCTAAATGATCAAAATTGCGATCAGGGTAGAGTTCTCGATAGGTCCGGTGCATAAACTTCAACAGTAACGCCCGATCTAAACGAGAACCCGAACACAATTGATAGCCCGGAATTAAACAATCAGACACGAATATATTCAGTATTCAGAATAACTTGAGCTTGCTCTCCGGTTGGACTCACCTCAACAATGGGCGCAGGTTCGGCTAAATCACCCGGTAAAAAGATCCGAGCGCTAACGGCAACTAAAGCCAATAAAAAGATTAAAACAACAAGCAAGGGCGCAATATACTGACGAAAAATAGCCATAATTTTTGAATTTAGCTAAAAAAATCCCAAATAATTTAATCTGTATTATAGTCTAGATTTGACTAATAATCCTCTAAATCCTCATCATCAAGTCCTGGCCGGGGCATCGGTAAGATCCGGGTTTTATTCAATTGACGCAACGCTACTCCACCCAAAACGGCTAAAACCAGACAAATCCAAGCCAGGGTTTCTTGCAACAATAAAAATCCACCGACACTGAGTAAGCTACCCAACAATAATACAATCGCTGCGATCGCTTTTTGTAGATCCAACCCCAAATCTTGAGCGGGGGCTAAACCTGTTTTCAAACGTTGTCGGTTCCATCCGGGTCCCCCTGGGCGAACATGACGATAAAAGCCTTCTAAAGTCTCTTCTGATTCTGGAGAGGTTAGCAATAAAACGATCACCCAAACGGTTGTCACCGCAGCGGTAATAAATAAAATCCGTAACCCGAAATCTTCAATTTTAAAAGTCGGAACTAAACTCGTTACCATCCCGACAAAAAAGCTAGCAACAATCGCCGTTAATTCTGCGGCTGCATTAATTCGCCACCAAAACCATCGTAATATTAAGACTAATCCCGAACCTGTTCCAATTGCAATCACGAGGCGAAAAACCGTTGCCACATCTGTTGCCAAAAATGCCGCACCCGCCCCTAAAATTGTCACTACAATTGAAGAGATTCGTCCCACCAAAACCAATTGACTTTGAGAGGCATTCGGCTGCACAAACCGCAAATACAAATCATTCGTAATAAAAGAAGCCCCCCAATTGATCGAGGTAGAAACCGTACTCATAAACGCCGCTAATAACGAAGCGACAACTAATCCTAAAATTCCAGGAGGTAGAAAATCCAGCATCAGTTGCGGATATCCTAGTTCTTTATCTTCTAAATTCGGATAGAGAACAATCGAAGCTAATGCCACTAAAATCCACGGCCAAGTCCGAACTACATAGTGCATAATATTAAACGTCCAAGCCGCTTTTTCCGCTTCTGCTTCCGTTTTCGCGGCGGCAAATCGCTGCACAAATTCACCACCGCCATCACTTCGACGCCAAGACCACCATTGAATAAAAATATAGGCAAAAAAGGTACTTGCTGTAATTCCGGCAGTTTGACTAAAGGCAATGAATCCATTTTCTCCCCCAACTGAAACCGGAAGTAACGATAAAATATCCTTGTCAGGAGAGGCTAAAGGAACTTTTGCCACCAGTTCTCCAATACCGCCCACACTACCGAGTGCAAAATAAGCGACAATTATTGCACCAAATAAAGCCAGAAAAAACTGAAAGAAATCGGTAGCAACGACTCCCCAAAGTCCGGCTAATCCTGCGTAGAATAACACAAAAATACTAACGCCAATAACGCTAAACAGCTTTAAATTTGTAGCGGTTGTTTCGATACCTAATGTATCCCAAATTTGCAACGCTTCAACAACTTTCACCATCGCTAACATCGCATAGCCAATGGCAATACAATTCATGGGAACGGCAAAAATAAACGCCTTTACCCCGCGTAAAATTGCCCCCATCTGACCACCATAACGTAATTCTGTCAACTCTGCATCTGTCAGCACTTCTGAACGCCGCCACATCCGGGCGAAAACGTATACCATGATGATATGGGAAATGCCAAACGTCCACCATTCCCAGTTTCCAGCAATTCCGCGATTAGCAACAACTCCGGTAATATAAAGAGGAGTATCAATGGAAAAGGTAGTGGCAGCCATGCTAATTCCAGCCAGCCACCAAGGAAGCGATCGCCCAGAAACAAAGAAATCAGCAAGACTTTTCGATCCTTGACGAGACAGATAAAGTCCCATCGCCATTGTCAGGATCAGGTACAGAATGATAATTAGCCAGTCGATCAGTTGCATGAGTTGAGATTGGGAAACACCACGCCCGAAAATGAACCTAAGTTCTTCAGTTTACCCTTGATGCGTCCCCTTTGTAAAAGTAAGTGAGTCAGACATTCCCCATGCAATCTCAATCACATCAAAGGCAATAAAATCTCAAATGCTGTTCCCATACCCAGTTCAGATTCCATTAAAAATTGACCTCCATGTTTAGCGGTAACAATCTGATAACTCTGGGCTAAACTGGTCTCTTTATCAACACGATTTTGAGTCGTAAAAGACTCTAGAATCTTTTGTTGTTCGCCCAGAGACATTCCAGGGCCATTATCAACAATCCGAATCGAAAGCCAGCGTTGTGCGGTTTTTTCTGTACTCAGTTTTGTTTTAGGCGATCGCACTTCTGTGGTAATTTCTATCTGGGGCTTTTGACTATCTTTGCTTTGACTGCCTCGATACTCTTCTGTCCAGTCTTGATAATTCGCCTGAGTGACTAACGCATTAATTGCATTCGTTAAAATATTCATAAGCACTTGATTAAGCTGACCAATATAACAACTGACAGGCGGAATATGACCATAGTGTTTAATCACTTCTATTTCGGTGTTAATTCGGCTTTTTAAAAGCAGTAAAATACTGTCAATATTGGTATGAATATCAGCCGGCTTGGGATGAACTTCATCAATGTAGCAGAAATTTTGTAAGCTTGTTGCTAATTTTTTCAGTCGTTCGGCTCCGGCTTGAATACTACTAACAATATTAGGAATATCCTGCTGAATATACTCAAACTCAATCTCTTCTTGAAGTTCTTCAATCTCAGGCGGAATTGTTGAAAAGTGGCTTTCATAAGCCGCAATCAACTCAATTAAACTCTCGCTATAAGCCGAAAGATGCGTTAAATTTCCCCAAATAAAGCCGACTGGATCTAAAATTTCATGGGCGACCCCATCCACCAATCGTCCCAAACTCGCCATTTTCTCAATTTGGACAATTTGGGTTTGCATTCGCTCATAGCGAACTTGCATTTCAATTCCCCGAATTTGCCAGTTTGCCAGATTTAATTCATTAACATCCAACAATCGATAGGGTAAACTCCCAGAAGAGGAAGACTGAGGATCGATTTCCACAACGATGGGATCACCTAATAGTTCAGGAGAGCGTCTTAGAGCCTGCTGTGCGGCACTGACTATCGGTGTATCTTCCGAGAGGATGAGCGGAGAAGTTCGAGCATAACTGTAGAGAACGTGTAGCGGTTCCTGTAAAAATAGCTTCATCCCTTGAGGACGGATGAGGAATTCTAGCAGTTGACGTCGTGAGAGCATCCCCAAAAATTGTGAATCTCCGGAGGATGAGTCCTTAACCAAAATCACTCCGGGAACTAGAGGATACTGCTCAAAGACTTGAGCCACAGCAATACCTAGACAACTCACGGAAACCTGAAACTCATACAGAGACAGGTCTGCCAAAGTTGATGCTAAACCCAGATCGAATATGTTCCCCTCTATCAAACGCGGAGAAGAAACTTGATCGCAATGTTTGTCTAGCACGAGATGTTACACAAGTCAGCTACATCTACAGTGTACGGCCTGATTGCCTTTTCTGCACCTTTACAGGTTTTCAATGCTTTCAAAGGACTCTCAAATTTATGAATATCTAAAAGTTCATCGCTGATCATCAGTTTTTCTCGCTATTTTTAATGGTATCAACGAGCATTTTAGCAATGGCTTCACTGCCCGTTTTATCCAAAGTCTGAGACAAACGAGGTGGTTCTACTGGGTTTTTAAGAAATTCCCAATTGGTTTCAAAGAAGTCCGCAGGCGTTAAAATCTGATGGTAGCTATAATCCTGCAAGCCTGCTAATAAAATAGGCGATTCGGCAAATCCTTCTCGCGTTAAAGAGACAATCGGAATCTCTAAACGCATTGCTTCTGAGTAGGTACTATATCCGGGTTTAGAAACGACTCGTCCACACAAGGGCATGAAATCAACCGGACGAATGTGAGTATAATCGATGGAACTGTTAATTTTATCTTTTTCGGTTTTAGCCGAAATTAAATTAGGCAGCTCTGGCGCATTTTTATCAAAGGTAATAAAGGTGAAATCTGGGAAATTCTGAATATTTTCATAAGGGATCTGAGCCAAACTCAAACCTCCAAATGTCAGGAGAATTGTTTTCTCGGGAACGGTATTAATTTTAAAATCGACTCGCAGTTGGTTTAAATCATAACGAGGAGTTCCACCCGTTAAACCCATGTCGATAATATTGGGGAATGCACTCATCTCTTCATGGAGTGGGAGTCGAAATAAGCAATCACATTGACTAAAACAATCAGCAATCCAATCGGCAATTTCAATAAATTCTCCGCCCCAATCTCGATAGATAAAATCCCAACCAAAATTGCTGATCATATAACTGGGAATTCCCGCAAATTTTGCAATAGAAGCCGCCAATGGAGGAATATCTGCTAAAACTATATCTACACGATTTTGACGAATAAAATTAACTTCTCCTGCGATAATTGAGTTTTGATCTTTACGAATTTCCTGCAATTTTTCGAGAGTTGCCGTTTTATCCATCGTTAAACTATCCGATTGCACGACACCCACATCAAACGCACGAGGACGTAAAATAAAATCACCTTCAATATAGGATTCTAACAACCAACGAGGCGCAGTTGTGACTAAAATTAAGAGGCTATCTGGATAAAGATGTTGGATTTGAGCGGCAACAGAAGCAGCACGAACAGCATGGCCAAATCCATGATTTGTGATCGCAATATAAAAGGTGGGTCTAGACATGAATAGACTGGGTTGAACACCGACTCCTATTATATAGACAATGACTGTATTTATAACTAAAACTGTTATCCTAGTAGTCTAGATAGTACAGAAAAACGAGCCGGAACACAATGTTAGAGCGAGCTACACAGTTAAAGCAGGCGTTAGTTGATTTTGTCTACGACGCAGAGGGAGATTTAGCCGTCGCCTTTGAACAGTATGTCGCCACTTATGGAAGTCGAGAACGTCAAGATATTCGGCTACAAAATTTAGTCGTTGATACCTTCTTAAATTCTGGTGAAGTTGGAGATCGAACTCCTCTGGAACTGTTTGCCAGTCAGACCGATTTAGATCAAAGCGATCGCATTTTGATTGAAAATTGGCAAAATACTTTTACGGGTTTATTTGAGATTTTAGAAATTCAACCCGAAAGCTTTAAATTAATGAACTGGTTAACTGCTAAAAATTATACAGTTTTTCCGAGTTCGGATATTTCTCAAGCTGAGATGGAAAAATGGAAAATGGGTGATATTTTAATCACTCGTCTTGCGCCTCTACCCGATGGAAATTGGATGTTTTCTGGGGCTTGTATTCCTAAAGGAAAACTCGGAAAACCTAAGCTGGCTGTTGCTGTTGGTGAATTTAAGCAAAATTATCCCCATCAACTCTACGGAGATGCACCCGAACTCTTAGAAAAAGCTTGGAACTCGGTCGAAAAGTATCATCAAGAATTTGTAGACTTTTTCGGGAGCGATCGCATTTTACTTCCCGGATATCAGCTCAATAAAAAACTAACCGAGTTACAAGAAAAACTGACTAAAAAACAATTAGAAGCGGCGGGAATTGATAGCTCAAAATCCCTCAAAGAGATGATAACAGAGACAGGAGTTGATGAGAGTGAAGTTAAAACCTCTGCGATCGCCGCAGGTGCAGATGAACAGTCTGTCGAAAAAGTATTGAGTAATGATTCTTCTGGGATGTTTGCTCCAAAAATAGAACTTCCGGATGAAATTAAACGAGCGGAACAGGTGATGGCGTTTTCTCATCCGCGATGGGGTCAAATGTTTGTACCGAGCTATTCTAAATTCGTGAGCGTCTTAGAAGCGGAAGATCCCGCCACAGCAGAAAATGCTGATAAATTGGTTAAAAAATACCTAGAAGATCAACAGATTAATGTCTTTATTTGGCAACAACTGAAAGAACAATATCCTCAAGCCCTAGAAAACCTTTTAAAAGTAGTATTAGAGCGTCCAGACTTTCAGATCGAACAAGATTTAGAACCCACACTTAAACAGTATCATAAACCTCTCGAACCCGAACTTCCAGAAATTGCCAGTGTTCCTCAACATCTCCACCAACTATTTGAAGAGGCAGTGGCGCAAGTTCAGCAGTCAAAATCTAAAAATAGTAAAAAGAAAAAGAAAGGCAAAGGGTTTCAGGTTTAAGTTAAGGGTTTAAGTTAGTATTCACAAAAAACAGAGCCTCCGATGGCTCTGCTCGATTTTTATATCGTCTCACATTTTTCTCACCTAATATCTGATACACTTCAATTGCAGATCTAAGCTAATTTTAGGCATTTCGGGTTACTAATCCCCAGATAAAAATAAGAAGCATCGCGCCTAAGACAGCGAAGATAATACTAGGAATCGACAAAGCACCAGCAGAAGCGGCGGCGGCACCGCTACTCCCAAGGAGTAATTGACCTAAGTAGCCTCCAACCATTGCCCCTAAAACACCCAAGCCAATTGTGGCAAAAATACCGCCACCTTGATGACCTGGATAGATGAGTTTAGCGAGCGCACCCGCAATTAAACCTAATACTAGCCAAGCAATAATACCGCCCATGATTTTTTCCTAAATCTATATATCACGAATACTATCATAAGCTTCTCTAAAAAGATTGCCTTCTATCGAGAGATAGAACTCGTTCAAAATTTGTAGACAAAATAAAATTCAATCGTTTTTCATGGCTAGACCTCTGGGTAGAAGCTATATTGCTTATATCGGCGATTACAGGTTCCGGGTTATGAGTTAAATAATATACAAGAAAATAGGGCTAGGATTCATAAAATTTAACAATTCCTAACCCATCAGGTCAAATATCTGATTTTCTAATTACTCTTAGAAACTGTCATTATTAAATAACTCTCAATAAAATGACGAAGTTTTCAACTGAAGTGATAGTCTTCAAACATTCAACTGATTAATTTCGCTGAACTTGTAACTGAATTTTCAGGGTATCATCAAGATCAGATGGAAACTGGAACTGTTGCAGTGACTTCCGCACTCGATCTACGACAATCACCACGTCAGTTGCTTTCGATGCAATTAGTTTAGAGTTGATATCATCCCAAATAATCCGTTCAACATTTCCCTCACGAACCACGACTTCAAAGATGAGTTCTCCTCGAACACCTTCGGGTAAACTCAACCCTTGTAAATATTGGTTGAGTCGATCAATACTTTCTTGATTTAATCCCTCAACTTCTATCACATCCAGACGAGAACCTGAACCTGTGGCGATGGGACTGGGTCGAGAGGGAGGTGCAGGTGCAGAAGGTGGTGCAATTTCCAAAGAACGAACGCCTCCTGCTGTTGTGGGTCGAGGTTGCTGGCGAGTCAACCGCGTGCGACTCAACGTTCCGGAAGCCGTGTCACTTTGCGGCTGAGAACCAAATATTCCCTCATAACTCACGCCTTCGGGTAATTCTACCGGAACTTGTACGGTGCGGCGCGTTCCATCCGGATCGACTCTTACTTCTTCACTGACGGCAACAAATGCGGTATACTGCGACAATAAAGTGTAATCTAAGGCGGTTTGTGTGATTCTATCCACTCCCGATCGCGTTTCACCGCCGAACATTTGACTCATCAGGTGTTTAATTTTAGCTCGTCCCCACAATTGAGCGATCGCAGGATTTCCGAAATCAGCAGCAGATTCATTTTGAGTTGGAGATGATGTAAAGTCAATAGGAACAACTTGTTCGTAGCGATCGCCATTTGCGGCTATGCCTCTGATTTTTAGTTTACCACTGCGACGATCTGTTTTTTTACCAAAAATAACCAAAGGCTGACTATCAAACAAATCAGCCACTCTCACCGGATAAAGTTCAACCGGATCTCCTTCTCCTTCCCAACTAATTGAAATATTGGTTAAAACCGGATTATTGATTTGAGTTAGAAAAGATTCAACGACTTTGTCTGTGGGTTCATCGGGGCGAGTGATTTGTGTTGTTCCCCGTCCAATTTCGGCTAAACGGTTCAATAAAAATCGATTCACAGAACTCCCCACTCCAAAACTATAGAGACGATTTCCAGGTTTGAGTTGACTTTTTACCGCCGCCATAACTTCATTTTCATTGCCAATATAGCCATCTGTAATTAAGACAATACTTCGTAATCGTCCGGCGGTTGGAGAGGGAAACTCCATCACGGTTTGCATTCCGTTTAATAGTTCCGTTCCGCCATTGGCTTCGAGTTGATTAATATACGTTAATGCTTTTTGCTGATTCGGAACGGTATTCGCTAAAGGAGTTTGAGAGAGGGCGGTTGTTGTGTCAGAAAAGTCAATAATCGTAAAGGTATCATCGAGGTTTAAATTTTGAATGAATCGTCGCATTAATTGTTTTGATTTGGCTAAAGGTTCACCGCGTTGGGAACCCGAAGTGTCGATGAGGAAAACAACATCTTTCGCGACAATCTCGCTGGCATTATATTCTAAAGCGGGAATTAAATAGGAGGCAAAGTGCCCCCCACGATCATCGCCTTGCGTCAGAGTTTTGAGTTTTGTTTCGTTCTCTGAAACTTGATAACGAATGATTAAGTCTTTGTTGGCAATCCTATCGTATTTTTCGAGGCTAACTGCTATTTTATTGCCTTGATTTTGGGTTAAAATCTGATGAGATGGAGAGGTAATTTCTTGACCTAAAACCCTCGCATCAATTTCAAGATTAACAGTAATATCATGTCCGGAACGAGTCGCAGGAGGAAGGACAGGTGGAGTAATGCGATCGGCATCCGGAACGCGATTTGTATTGCGACTGAGTCCATTATTCAAGTTTCCCGGAATATAGCGAGGACCGACAACCATAGGAAAAATAAACTCATAATTTCCACCCTGAAATTTTAAACTTTCGGTGTAGCGAATTGTGACTTCAATTTGTTCGCCGGGTTTAATATTTGCCAAAGATTGAGTAAAAATATTATCGCGTTCTTGTTCGAGGAGAGCGGTTGTATTTCCAGCCGCTTTCGCTTGTTCGTAAATCGCTTGGGCTTCTTCTCGTTTTTTGAGAGTAGATGTAATAATGCGATCGCCAATTTTGACTTCCAACGCATAGACAGCCGCCTGATCCGGTAAGGGAAAAACATAAATCGCTTCTAAAGTTTCATCAAAAGGATTTTCAAAGCGTTGAGTGACTTCAACTTCAGCAACATTTCCAGAAATTTGACCTTGAACTGCTGTTGTTTTGAGGGGAAAAGTTGCCGAAATATCGGTTTTTTCTAAAACATATAATCCACTCACGGTACAATTTTCTGTACAATCAGAAATTCCTTGATCCGAAGCAGAGGCTTGAGCAAGCGTTTGCTGATTATATCCGAGTAAAAAGGATTCAGAAGTCCCAATGGCTACAGCCGTATTGATCGGAATTTGCAGCCCCAACACAATCCCTAACGAAATTTGACCTAAAACTGTTAAACTAGAAGAAAATACCATTGTCCTATATTTCTTGCCTGACTTGACTAATCTAATCTGTAACCTCTTCAAATCAACCTAGTAAAATTCCGGTAAATCAACCCAAACGACAGACTTGAATCCTCACCCATCGATCAAATTTTCGAGGGATAAAAATGGGACGGGAACGATAGCCAGACCTTGACAGAAAGCTAGAATTTTCACACGCAAATTGAAAAGATTTTGTGGCACAATACAAAAGAAGCCTCGCCGATTGAGTTGAGATGGATAAATTTTATGACTAAGTTTGTTTTTATAACAGGTGGAGTCGTTTCGAGTATCGGTAAAGGAATTGTTGCTGCGAGTTTAGGGCGTTTGCTCAAATCACGTGACTATTCAGTTTCAATCTTGAAGTTAGACCCCTATATTAACGTCGATCCCGGCACCATGAGTCCCTTTCAACATGGAGAAGTCTTTGTGACCCAGGATGGGGCGGAGACCGACTTGGACTTAGGCCACTACGAACGGTTTACAGATACCTCTATGTCTCGTCTCAATAGCGTTACCGCCGGATCGATTTACCAAGCAGTGATTAACAAAGAACGACGAGGAGACTACGAGGGCGGAACGGTACAAGTCATTCCCCATATTACTCACGAGTGCAAAGAACGGATTCTGCGCGTCGCCCGTGATACCAATCCCGATGTGGTGATCACGGAAGTTGGGGGAACCGTTGGCGATATCGAATCCTTACCCTTTTTAGAAGCGATTCGTCAGTTTCGCAAAGATGTCGGACGTCAAAACGTGATTTACGTTCATGTTACCCTGGTTCCCTACATTGCTTCCGCCGGGGAGATGAAAACCAAACCAACTCAGCATTCAGTCAAAGAACTGCGATCAATTGGGATTCAACCCGATATTTTAGTCTGTCGTTGCGATCGCCCTCTCGCCAAAGGGATCAAAGAAAAAGTCTCTGAATTTTGCGATGTGGAAGTTGAATCCGTCATCACCTGTCCAGACGCCCGGAGTATCTATGAAGTTCCCCTCGTTCTCGAACGTGAAGGACTCGCCCAGCAAACCCTAGATCTCTTACACCTCGAAACTCGTAAACCTGACCTACGGGCTTGGCAAACCCTCGTGGATCGACTTTACCACAAAGACAGCGAAAACTTAGGAACAGTACCCCCAACCGTTGAAATTGCCATTGTTGGGAAATATATCCAACTCAGCGACGCTTACCTCTCTGTTGTCGAAGCCCTACGTCATGCAGCCATTGAAATTGGCGTTGAACTCAATATTCGTTGGGTCAACTCAGAAGAAGTTCAAAGTAGCAGTATTGCTTCGGTTCTAGAGAATATTGATGGAATTATTGTGCCAGGAGGGTTTGGAATTCGAGGAATCGATGGTAAGATTGCAGCGATTCAATATGCTCGTGAACAAAACATCCCATTCTTAGGGCTATGTTTAGGAATGCAATGTGGTGTAATTGAGTGGGCGCGTCATATTGCTAAACTGGAAAGAGCCGATAGTGCTGAGTTTGACCCAGAAACCCCCAATCCAGTCATCAACCTCTTGCCGGAACAGCAAGATATTGTAGATTTAGGCGGTACAATGCGTCTGGGCTTATATCCCTGTCGTTTGCAGCAAAATACCCTAGCCTATCAACTGTACCAACAAGAAGTGATCTATGAACGCCATCGTCACCGTTATGAATTTAACAATGCCTATCGCAACTTGTTTATGGAATCCGGTTATCAGATTAGTGGGACCTCTCCTGATGGACGTTTAGTCGAAATGGTCGAACTTCCGGATCATCCTTTCTTTATTGCTGCCCAATTTCACCCAGAGTTTCAATCTCGCCCAAACAGTCCTCATCCCTTATTTCGAGGGTTAATTAAAGCTGCTAGTTCTGATCAGGGCTATTTGAGTGTTCCAACTTCCCCAGCAGAGGTCAGTTCTGATGATTCTAATTCGGTTCAGTCTCCGGCTGAGGTGTCATAAGTTACGACTTGGGGTATAACCAGAAACAAAAAAACGATTCCTGTCGGGCAACATAACGATTGACCACTGTATCGATTCCGAGGTTTGAGGTACTCCTGTGACTTACTGGATTAAAATTTTAGAAGACAGAAAACAGTATATCGTCAATCTAGAACGGATTGGTGCCTTTTGTGCGGAAGCGAATCAGCGAATTAAATTTTGGTTACCCGATTCTGGTCAGCCTGTGGTTGTTACCAGCCAAGCCAACCCTGACGTTTATCAGATTCTTCAGAACTATATCGACAAAACGCTTTCTACCGTTAGTCCCCATTATTGGATTCGGTTAGAGTATGAACGCAAGGAATACTTAATTAATCTTGATCGCATCCAGGCTTTCAGTTGCGATACCGGAAAGCGAATTACCTTTTGGATACCGGATAGTGTTGAACCGATTATCCTCAATCCTCAAACAAATCCAGAAGCCTATCATCAGATTCAAGAATTTATTCGGACTACCACAGGTTACTCCTTGCCCTAATAAAGCTTCGGTAATAATACCGATTAATGATTTCTATCTAACTCGATCTAAACTGAATTTAGTATTAATAATTACCTGCGCTTCGATGAGAGTTCGGGGGGTTTCTGAAGCTGGAAATCAAAAAAAAATATTAATATATCTTCACTTTTTGTAACGATGTCGTAACCTAGAGAAATAACTGAGTATATCTACCTAAATCCAGTTTCTTTATTCCTAGAGAATCGTTTTTAGGTCTAAAAATAAGGTTAAGATTTTACAAAAATGCACAAGATGAGTGTAGGAGAATTGCTGTCTCAATATGCACAAGGACAGCGCAATTTTAGTGATGTCAACATGGAGAAGGTTGACTTATTCGAGGTAAATTTAGAAAGTATAAATTTAGCAAATAGTAAACTGAACGAAGCCTATTTGCCCTACGCCAACTTAAGCTATGCAAACTTGCAAAATAGCGAAATGACCGCCGCAGAACTGGGAGATATTCGGCTCTATCAAGCCAATCTCTCTGGTGCCAATTTAGAAGACACGAATTTATCAAGAGCCAACTTACGCTATGCAAATTTGCAAGGGGCTAACCTCTCCAACGTTAATTTACAAGGAGCCGACTTATACAATGCTAACCTAAGTGATGCTAACTTGCACTCCGCAGATTTAAGAGGCGCGAATTTAGAACAAGCCCAACTCACCAACGCTAACTTATCCCGTTGTAATTTGTATCGATCTAAAATGGCAAACCTCTCCGAGGCTAACTGCGATCACACCACAATTAGTCCAGAAGGATATTAAGGAGGGCCTGTTACCTGTTCCCGATTTCGACATTGTCACAAAATCTCGGTAAATTGGGAGAAGGAGATCGATCGGTTGAGTTGATATCTCGTTAAATTAGCCGATCACCCCTGAATCTGACGAGAACACTGGAAAATCATCAACGATTGATCCAGAGGTCAGATGTCCATTGAATAACAATTTACTGAACAGACAAGGGTTGAGGAAGTCACTATGAAAGCCATGATTCTGGCCGCTGGCAAGGGGACACGTGTTCGTCCAATTACTTATACCATCCCCAAACCGATGATTCCCATCCTACAGAAACCCGTGATGGAGTTTTTGGTGGAATTACTTCGTAAACATGGGTTTGACCAAATTATGGTGAACGTCAGTCATCTGGCTGATGAAATCGAAAACTACTTTCGCGATGGTCAACGCTTTGGAGTTGAATTATGCTATTCCTTTGAAGGAAGTATTGAAGACGGAAAACTCCTGGGAAAAGCAGTCGGTTCTGCGGGTGGAATGAAGAAAATTCAGGACTTCTATCCCTTCTTTGATGATACCTTTATCGTATTGTGTGGGGATGCCCTAATCGATTTAGACTTGACTGCTGCGGTACAAGCACACAAACAAAAGGGTGCATTAGCAACCATCGTGATGAAATCGGTTCCTCGCGATGCAGTCTCCAGCTATGGGGTGGTTGTCACAGATGAGAACGGGCGCATTAAAGCATTTCAAGAAAAACCGGCTGTTGATGAAGCCCTTAGTACCAGTATTAACACGGGCATTTACATTTTTGAACCCGAAATTTTCCAATATATTCCTTCTGGGTGTGAATACGATCTGGGCGGTGACTTATTCCCCAAACTGGTTGAAATGGGTGCGCCATTCTACGGGATGACAATGGACTTTGAATGGGTCGATATTGGTAAGGTTCCAGACTACTGGCAAGCTGTTCGGGGTGTATTATCAGGAGAAGTGAAAAATATCTCTATTCCTGGCTACCAAGTTAAACCGGGAATTTATACAGGCTTGAATGTCGCGGTGAATTGGGATAAAGTAAATATTCGTGGCCCCGTTTATATCGGTGGCATGACTCGCATTGAAGATGGGGCAGAAATTGTGGGTCCGACGATGATTGGTCCAAATTGTTGGGTATGCAGTGATGCTTATGTTAGCAATAGCGTCATCTTTGAATATTCTCGGCTAGGCCCTGGTGTGCGTTTGATAGACAAGCTGGTTTTCGGACGGTATTGTGTAGACAAGACAGGCGCATCCATCGATGTTCAAGCGGCGGCTTTAGACTGGTTGATTACCGATGCGCGTCAGATGGTTTCTGAACCTCCGATGGAACGTCATGCGATCGCAGATATTCTCAGTGGTTCCTAAACCTGATTTTACACTTTAACTCCGACTAACAATGTTCACAACTCGCTTCGATCAACGGGATCTCAAAGTGGCTGAAGCTGGTGCATCCTACGATCCTAATCATTCTTCAGACAATTCTTCACCAGATCTACCGTTGATCGAAGTATTGGTGGATGTTCCGATGGGACAGTTAAGGCATCAAGATCCGGAGGAACCTCAACTTTTTACTTACTCTATTCCTCCTGATCTGAAGGTTGAACCTGGAGATATCTTGAGTGTACCATTTGGGAGGAACTTTCTCGGTGCGATCGCGATTCGCCGGACCACTCAACTTCCTCCGGGTTTAACTTCAGATCAAATTAAGTCTGTGGGTGAGGTGGTTTGCAAAGGCTTATTTCCACCTCATTACTGGTCTTTGTTACAACAGGTTGCCACTTATTACCAAACGCCTTTAGTTCAAGTTATTCGGACTGCTTTACCGCCTGGATTATTGCGGCGCAGTCAGCGTCGAGTTCGCTTAAATTCAGATGAAATTCCCTCTGGAGTCGAACTATTTCTTAATTCTGCGGCTCTAAACGTATTAAATCTGCTTCAGGCTCAAAAGTCAAATGATCTCAGTTGGGCGGAACTCAAGAAAAGAGTCGGAAGTGATTACGCCCTGAGAAAAGGATATCAAGATTTACAGAAACGAGGTTGGGTTGAGAGTTATTTAGCAGAAAGACGAACTGTACAAGCCAAACAACAACTGGCTGTAATTTTAATCGGAGATCCTCACTCAGCCTTCGATCTCACCAAACGTCAACAGGAAGTCCTACAAGTTCTCAAAAGTTGTGGGGGCGAGGCGTGGATGAGTGAATTTTTGCGCTTGTGTAAGACCACCTCTTCTACACTGAAAGGATTAGCAGAAAAAGGCTTTGTTACTCTCGAAGAACGAGAAAATCTCCGACTCGCCCAAGGCATCGAACAAACCGCCGACAAACCTAAAGTTTTAACACCTCATCAAGCCAACGCCCTGAATGTAATCAACGATTTATCGGGTTTTGCAGAAGTTTTGCTGCACGGGGTGACAGGTTCAGGGAAAACCGAAGTTTATTTACAGGCGATCGCACCTATTATACAACAGCAAAAGTCTGCTTTAGTTCTCGTTCCCGAAATTGGTCTAACTCCTCAACTCACAGATCGATTTCGCGCCCGGTTTGGAGAGAAAGTCTGCGTTTATCACAGCGGGCTGTCTGAGGGAGAACGTTATGACACTTGGCGGAATATGACGCGGTCAGAAGCCCAAATTATCATCGGAACCCGTTCTGCAATATTCGCCCCTCTGTCTCAACTGGGGTTAATTATCCTCGATGAAGAACATGATAGCAGTTTCAAACAAGATCGACCTGCGCCCTGTTACCATGCCCGTACAGTAGCACGTTGGCGGGCTGAAATGGAAAACTGCCCCCTGATTTTAGGTTCAGCAACACCCTCTTTAGAAAGTTGGGTCACTGTTCGGGGGCAGGCAGGCAGAGGAACACCAAAGTATCAAAATGAAAGTCTTGATACAGAAAATCCAATGCCTAACTCTAAATCGCTAATCTCCATTCGCCATTATCTCTCGTTACCGGAAAGAATTCAATCTAGGCCCCTGCCCCCAGTCGAAATTGTGGATATGCGTTCACAGTTGCGTCAGGGAAATCGCTCTATTTTTAGTTCTCGGTTGCAGCAAGCCCTGCAACGTTTACAAGACCAAGGTCAACAGGGAATTTTATTTATTCATCGACGCGGACACAGTACCTTCGTTTCCTGTCGCAGTTGTGGCTATGTGATGGAATGCCCGGACTGTGATGTTTCGCTGTCTTATCATCATATTCGCGAAGATCCCTTACAAACGTCTCGTCAGGTTGCGCCGATGCTGCGCTGTCATTATTGCAACTATAGTGAACAGTATCCCCAACGTTGTCCAGAGTGTGATTCTCCCTATTTCAAACATTTTGGGAGTGGAACTCAACGGGTTGTCGAAGAGTTGAACCGACTGTTTCCAGAGTTGCGGTTAATTCGGTTTGATAGTGACACCACTCGCACCAAAGATGCTCACCGGATTTTGTTAACTCGCTTTGCTCAACGAGAAGCGGATTTGTTAGTGGGAACTCAAATGTTAACCAAAGGGTTAGACTTGGCAGGTGTCAGTTTGGTTGGGGTGGTTTCTGCGGATGGATTATTGCATTTATCGGATTATCGCGCCAGTGAACGAGCGTTTCAAACTTTATTACAAGTTGCAGGTCGTGCGGGTCGAGGTGAAGATCCAGGACAGGTGATTATTCAGACCTACACGCCAGAACATCCAGTCATTCAAGCGGTGCAACGTTATCAATTTGAGGCGTTTGTGGAACGAGAACTGCAAGAACGACAAGAATTAAATTATCCGCCCTATGGTCAGTTAGTGGCGTTGAAATTGAGTGGATTAAATCAAGCCGAAGTCGAACAAACCGCCCAACACTTTGCAGACCTGTTATTAAATATTGCGGATGAAGTTCCCGATTTGGAGATATTGGGACCTGCACCTGCACCGATTTTGAGAATCGCTAACCGATATCGTTGGCAGATTTTATTAAAGCTCTCAGGAACTAAAATTGAGACGCTAAATTTAGAACAATTACAAGCCGTTTGTCCGGCGTCGGTTCGTTTGATGTTAGATGTTGATCCGCTTCATTTAGGATAGAACTGTTGACTACCTATGAAATTTATTGGTAGCCCCCCTTTGTCCCCCCAAATTTGGGGGGAAATTAAATTGTGAAGTCTCTCAGCTACCTCCATCAATTAAAGTTTCCCATTTCTTAAAGCCCTCAGCTACCTCCATTAATCAAAGTCCCCCAGAATTGGGGGATTTAGGGGGCGATAGTCTTATGTATACACAGTATAATAATTGTAGAGGCGATCGCAAAGCGTTTCTGAAGAATTTAAGAGTATAAAAAATCAATTAGTTCTCGTTTAGAGGATCAGAAGATATCGACAGGAATAAAAGATTATGCGAAGATTATCTCTACTGCTATTTGTGATTTTCCCCGGTTTAACGGTAACTTCAGTCAGTTTATTCTATATGTTTCCTGAATGGATAGCCTTAGAAGCCAGCCATCAGAACTTTAAACAAGTTGCTCAAAATCCTGCCTCTAGCCTAACTGAAGTTTATATTGCTCAAGCCGCAGAAAACCGTCATCGAATTAACTGTTTTGCAGAAGGAGTTGGCGTTTTATTTGGACTCTCGATTTTTGCGATGGGTGTTCATGGAATTTGTCTAATTCCCGAAAAACAATCCTCACCAGAACTTGATTAAGATGAGGCTAGAATCAAACTTAGTCTTGCTGGAGTTTTTTCATTTCTCGATATACACTTATGACTGTGCTAAAGCACAACTACAAACTGTTTACTGTTTACTCTGTCTGGAGTTTTTTCATCTCTCGATGTACACTCATCCCAATTTGTAAGGTTTCATTGAGTAACTGTCCGTATTCATTGGCTTGGTTTGTCACCTCAAATGCCATTAAAGCAGTTAAGTTATTTTCCAAGTGGGCGAATAATTCATAACGACGGGCGATAAAATCTTGGTGTTCGCGCAGAATTCGTTCGGCTTGAAAGGCACTAACTAAACTTTCACGAGTTATTCTTAAAGCTTGAATCACTTCTTCTCGGTTAACCAGATTATGTTTGAGATTTCCCGTTTTTCTCAATTGATCTAAAATATCAACCGCTTTAACCGTATCATTATACTTCTCGACTTCATCCATTAAATGCAAGACATTCTGCAAAGGTTTCGCTTGCCACCAAATCCCTAAATTTAGCGTTAAGGTCAGTGCCACCGATAATCCCAGAACTCGCAGTAAAAACAGGAGACTGGTTTGTAAATCTGAGGTGGCGGTTGTGGCTCTGTCGAGTGTTAATAATATCATGGGAAATGTCACCACCAAGCTGAGAACCACCGTCATACATTCAGCCTTGAGAACTGATAGGAGTTTGTGACGATTTTTCCAAATTTTCCCTAAAATTGCTGCTCTGACAACCGGGTTTCTCGAAAGACTACCCGTTAAACTCTCGTGAGATAAACCCGTCAAGCCATCCAGTTCTTGTTCAGAAAATTCTAAAGGGGTCAAGTCAGAATTCATGTTGATTGAAAGAGTGAGGTCAGAGATTCGATAATATTCAGGTAAAAATTACTGTCTTGTTGTCGAAATAGTTGAAATGGCTTTCCCGGCGCCCCAAAGAAAGGTCTCAGCGTCCATCCGAGTTGACTTCCCACAAACGCATAAAGAATTAACCAAAATCGCAGAATACTTAACCGCAGTTTTTGACCTTCTTCGTCTTTCTCAGACATGAACTGCATCCCACTGTAGAAAAATTTAACACCGAGAAATCCCGTCAGCGCAAAAATACAAACATTGAGTAGTTTGAAAAATTGATAACTCTGGGTACTCAGCATAAAAAACAAAGATACAGGCGCAAACCCTAATTGCAAAACACTGATTTCAGCCATCGCGGTCATTAATAGGGTTAAATACTGTTCAAAGCTTTGCTTAGACCCAAACATGACATTGAAAAAATATAATGTTGGGAAACAGATAATCAGCGTCAGTAGGTAAAGGGCGGGAAGTTTGATGGCTGAAAAAATGGCTTGTAAGGGGCTACTCGATGCTCCGATAATTAACCCATAAATCCCGAAAAAGACAGAACTGGAAACAAATAGACCAACTAATTTTCGCTTCAGTTTAACGCTATGACGAATATCTTCTAGAAATTGCTGTCTTTCCCGCAGCAAAGTCATCACGGTTGCAAAAGAGTTCATGTTTGTCCTCGAAGTTAATTTTTCAACATTAAAATTACGGCTTCCGGGTGCAAGTTCTGCACACCTAAAGACGAGAATGAATAGAGAAATACTCAAATTAGCTAAAAATCGCTACATCCTTGCGATCGCGAATTCCTGAAACGGAATAAAAAATGTTGTTGGGATGATAGAATAATTAAAGTCGAACCTTGATAAGGTCTACAACATTCAGTTTTCATCAAAGTGTTTGAACAACCGGATTTAATATTAAGTGTTTAGTCAAACTTGAGCACGTTGAGACTCAATCCCCACATTTTAGTGATTTTGTCAAGCCACCTGAAAAGAGAGAGACAAAAATTGGTGCGTCGTGAGTTGAGATTTGAGTCGGGTTTGAGGTAAATTCCAGGGAAAAGTCACGAAATCATCGAGGTTTGAGGCGTTAAAACTTGACAAAACGATGTAGTAGGTACACGTCTCCTCTAGTTTTGTTAAGATTCAGAATATCATAAAGGCTGAAAGAACGCAAGCTCGTTGCTTATTGAGAATATTTTCTAAGTTAAGTTTTGTAAAAACGAGGCATTGATAGAAAGTACAAAATTGACAATGAGTTAAATATTATTGAAACTTATAGTTAGGAGAGATATTTAAGCCGTAAACTTTTCTAGGTACATTATCAGTGCGATCGCGCCGAGTTTAATCATAAATTCTGAATTCCCTGTTCACTCTGTCCAGTCCAGGGATTAAAATCCCTGTCTCAAACTTAAAGTCAGGAGCGCATAGGACTGAAAAAACGGTGTACTGCTCACTGTCTTGTACGGTTTCCACGAACTAGCACTCCCTCCTCAAGAGTGCTAAATTGACAAGATGGAGAGCTAAAAGTCGTTATATGGCTAAAATAGTAGCGTTTGATGAAGAGTCGAGACGGGCATTAGAACAAGGAATTAACGCCATCACAGATGCGGTGCGCGTTACCCTTGGCCCCAAAGGTCGAAATGTATTATTAGAGAAAAAATTTGGTGCGCCAGATATTGTAAATGATGGGATTACCGTCACCAAAGAAGTGGTACTCCCCGATCCCTTAGAAAATACAGGGGCGAGACTCATTCAAGAAGTCGCCTCTCAAACCAACGATGTGGCCGGAGATGGTACTACTACTGCCGCAATATTAGCGCAAGCGATGATTGCAGAAGGCTTAAAAAACGTAGCCGCCGGAGCCAACCCTGTTTCTTTGCGTCGAGGCATCGAAAAAACAGTCAACCGGATCGTTGATGAAATTAAAGCCATTGCCAAACCCGTCGCAGGAGATGCGATCGCTCAAGTGGCAACCGTATCTGCCGGAAACGATCAAGAAATTGGTCAGATGATCGCCGAAGCAATGGATCGAGTCACCACCGACGGCGTGATCACCGTAGAAGAATCCAAATCTTTGACGACTGAACTGGATGTTGTCGAAGGGATGCAGTTTGATCGCGGTTATCTATCACCCTACTTCGTCACCGACAACGAACGGATGTTAGCCGACTACGACAATGCCAAAGTTCTAATTGTCGATAAAAAAATTAGTGCAATTCAGGACTTAGTTGCCGTTCTGGAAAAAATGGCAAAAGCAGGTCAACCCCTGTTGATTATTGCAGAAGATATCGAAGGAGAGGCTCTAGCGACTCTAGTCGTGAATAAAGCCAGAGGCGTATTAAATGCAGTCGCCGTTAAATCTCCAGGGTTTGGCGAACGTCGGAAATCGATGCTGCAAGATATCGCCGTTTTGACCAACGGTCAAGTCATTTCCGAAGATGTCGGCTTAAGCTTAGATCTCGTCACCCTAGAGATGTTGGGAACCGCCGATAAAATCACCGTTGAAAAAGACAAAACAACGATTGTCGCATCCGGTCATAAAGAAGACGTCGAAACTCGTGTTGGTCAACTGCGACGACAACTCGCAGAAACCGATCTAGAATACGACAAAGAGAAACTGACTGAGCGAATTGCCAAACTCGCAGGCGGTGTTGCGGTGATTAAAGTTGGGGCTGCCACAGAAACTGAGTTAAAATCTCGGAAACTGCGAATTGAAGACGCCCTCAACGCTACAAAAGCCGCAGTCGAGGAAGGAATTGTTCCCGGTGGCGGGACTGCCTTGATTCATTTAATCAAAAAAATCGACCAAATTGCTGAAGAATTGGTTGGAGAAGAAAAAATTGGAGCAAAAATCGTCGCCAAAGCATTAGAAGCGCCGCTTTGTCAAATTGCTAATAATGCCGGAGTCGAAGGCTCAGTCATCGTTGAAAAAGTTCGAGAAACTGAGTTCAACGTCGGTTACAATGCCCTCACCGGAGAATGTGAAGACCTGATTAAAGCGGGAATTCTCGATCCTGCAAAAGTGGTTCGTTCAGCCTTGCAAAACGCAGGTTCAATTGCCGGAATGGTCTTAACCACTGAAGCGCTCGTCGTTGAGAAGCCAGAGAAGAAACCCGCTGCACCCGACATGGATGGCATGGGTGGCATGGGCGGCATGGGCGGCATGGGCGGCATGGGCGGTATGGGCGGTATGGGTATGGGCGGCATGGGCGGCATGGGCATGATGTAAGCCACCTGTACTTTTATTTCAGTTGAATATTAATTAATAGCAACTCAGTTATTCTGGGTTGTTTTTTTGTAGATTATAGGAAATGATAGATTTAATGATTTGTGTAACTATAGGGCAGCCTGATCAATCCTGAAAAATTATGAATACAGAAGAACAGCCAGTTAACCAACTATCCACCTTAGTCATTGCTTCTCCATCTCCACCCCTACAAACAACAGATGATGGAGTCGTTCGAGTTGGTCATACTCGTGTTACTCTTGATACTGTCGTTGCTATTTTCAAACAAGGAGCAACACCCGAAGAAATTGTTTCGCGTTATTCATCACTACAATTAGCTGATGTATATGCTGCGATCGCTTTTTATCTGAACCATCAGCAAGAAGTTGAAACTTACCTCCAACAACGACAGCAGCAAGCCATGGAAGTCCGTCATCAAAATGAAACTCGGTTTAACCCTCAAAGCTTCCGTGAGAGATTATTAGATCGAAAAACCGAACAACAAAAATGTTGAAATTTTTGGCTGATGAAAACTTTGATAATAATATTGTTAGGGGATTATTACGTTGTAGACCGAGTATTGATTTAATCCGAGTTCAGGATGTGGGTTTATCTAGTGAAGATGATCCGACTATTCTGGCTTGGTCAGCTAAGGAGGAGAGAATATTGCTGACTCACGATGTTGCTACCATTACACGCTTTGCCTACGAACGAGTCGCGGAAAATTTGCGGATGCCGAGTGTAATTGAGGTTAGTACAGATGCCAAAATTGGAGATGTAATAGAAGATATTTTATTAATTGTA
Organism: Cyanobacteria bacterium J06592_8; assembly: GCA_038530755.1. Taxonomy (GTDB): domain Bacteria; phylum Cyanobacteriota; class Cyanobacteriia; order Cyanobacteriales; family Microcoleaceae; genus Capilliphycus. Next base: position 27,205 of record JBCBCI010000051.1, read on the forward strand.
GATTGTAGTTTAGAAGATGAATTAGAAGGAAAAATCTACTATCTTCCACTTTAACCATATTTCTGATAAACTTAACTAAAAGTTGGAGTGACGCTAAACTGACTCACCACTTGCGGTTGACGGTTAACAATTGCGGCGGGAATGGTTTCAACTTCGGTTTGAGTGTAGGGTTCAATTCCGTAAACCGTGACTTGTAATTGTTGAGTTTGGGGATCGATGACAAATTCTGTCCAACCGAAAGTATGGGCTGCAACGTAGGAACCTTCGATTAATTGTGCTTCAATTTCCGACCCTTCTAACCCAATGGGATCGTAACCAAAAGGTACAATTCGATCATCTAAAACCCCTTGAATAAACTCATTTCTAGCGGGGTCAGTTTCTAGATTAAAATACAGGTCTTTGAGTTCAGGCGAGAGGAAATCATCAGGGGTTAAAGCAACCGTTGCTGGGCCAAAAGGAGCGGCAATTTCTTCTGTTTCGAGTTCTAATTGTACGGCTGTCGGTTCAACGGTAATCTCAAAGGCATTGGTCTGAATTTGTGGCTGTTCAAATCCCGTTTGATAGGTTAAGTTATTAACTATTGTACCATTTGCTTCTCCCGAAACAAAGACAACATTATCAATATTATTGTCATCAATAAACTGTAGTAACTCATTCCGTTCATCGGCGTAACCTTCCCATCGATCCTCCGCTTCAGAAAACCCTAAATTCTGGATGGGAACAGGCGAAAAAATAAACTTCCAGGTAATTCCCGCATTTTCTGAGGCGAGTAAATCATTTTTCAGTTCTTCGAGTTGTGCGTCTCCGAGTAAGGTTCTATCCGGTGTAAATGTTTGTTGAATAAATTGATTAATCTGGGTTTCGGTGGGAACATCTGGAAGTGAAAATAGTGGTGCATCTCGGAAAGAACGTGCATCTAAAATAAATGCCGCCGCATCTTGTCCATAGGGAACCGCCCGATAAAGTTTTTGCTTATTTGCAGTGCGAGAATCTCCTGTTTCTCCGTAGAATAGATCTCGGAGAGGTTTGCGGTTTTGAAATGAACTTAACGCCGTTTGAAATAAAGGAGTCTCATTGACAAATTCTCCCTCTGTTCCGAAAATTGCCTGAGTTAAAGGACTACTATTGGGAGAAACACCGCCTGCAAAATTATCAATTAAATCTTGATCATCCCAAACGGAAAAAATAGGCGTTGAAGACCATAAATTTGCAAAGGTATTAATTCCCGCCCGTTGAGTGACAATTTCGTTGTATTTTGTGTCAAAATCAAGGTCAGTTAGGGCTTGAGAAACACCCGGTAAAGCCGGAGAAGTAGTATTAGCAGAAATTGTGTTTCCGAGTTGTACAAAGAAATCTAAATTCCGTTCCGGAACGTTAATGATAGCAGGATAGGGTGCGAGTTCACCTTGAACTGTTCCACTGACTCCAAACCTTAACCCCCGTTGAACTTCTAAAGGAGGAACTGTACGGAAACTTCCCACTTGACTATTCCCAAAAGTATTTGTAACGCGATAAAAATACTGAGTTCCGGCTGCTAAATTCCCCACTTCAAGTTTAATGGGAGTCGTGATATCATTAACAGGTTGGGTTTGAATAGTAATCAGTTGATTAAAATTAGGATCGGTTGCCACTTCAACGACTATCTCGCCCGGAACAGTGCTACGAGTGATTAAAATCGCTGAATTTTGAGTGACATCACCGACTCCAATTTGATTGGGAAACTGAGAATTATCGGTCGATAAAAACGCACTAAAATCTCGATCTTGAGCGGCACCAATATCAAGATAATGTTCAATTCCGGTAAGTTCATCTCGTACAACATCAACCGCTGCATCCGGATTTTGAGATAAATAATAATTAGAATTATATAAAAGACTAGGAGCGCGATCTTCAAATTGACCAAATTCCACAAAATGTTCAATCGCCGTTAAGTTTCCAGCATCAACAGCAACTCTAACCTCGGGATTTTGAGTTAAATAAAACTCGGTATTAAAGAGGATACTCGGATCGCGTCTTTCAAATTGACCAAATTGAATAAAATGTTGAAAGCCATTAGTAATAATGCCTTGACTAACCGCCTCAGCAATCTCAGGGTTAGCCGCTAAATAGTCAAGTTCACTGTACAATGGACTCGGTTGACGAACTTGAAATTGACCCGACTCAATAAAGTGAGCAAATCCACTTTCAATAATTCCGGCTTCAACTGCTAATTCAACATCAGGATTATTTGATAAATAAAAGGCTTCATTAAATAAATCTTCTGCATTTAACATAACTGTTTACTGTGTACTGTTCACTATAATATGTTGGGTTTCCTCACTTCAACCCAACCTACTTACTATTTACTGTTTACTGGTCACTATAATATGTTGGGTTTCCTCATCTCAACCCAACCTACAGGCTTTTCACTGTTTACTGTAGTTGTGCGATCGCGGTACGATGACGAGGACTATTACAAGTTAAACTCAGAAGTTCAAATCCGGCCTCTGTAAGCATTTGTTCTAAATTTAAACTAAAATACTCGTCTAAATAGGGTTCAGTGCTTTTTAATAAAGTCAACACAAAAGCAGGCATTTTCCTCGCCACTTCTGAATTGGGGTTCATATCCATCACCGCCAGATAACCCCCAGAACGCAGTAACCGTCGGGCTTCGGTGAAAATCTGTTGGGTTGCGGCTTGGGGAAGTTCGTGACAAATTAAACACAATGAAACCAGATCAAAGCTATTATCGGGTAAAGTTGTAGCTTCTGCGGGGGCATGAACCCAAGTCGGAAGCGGATAACCTTGTTGTTGCCATTTTTGACTACTGTATTGAGCAACAGCTAAAAAATAGGGAGATAAATCGACTCCAGTAATTTGGGCTTGAGGATAAAGTTCTTGGAGGGAAAAGGTACTCATCCCCACACTGCACCCTAAATCGACAATATTCTGTAAATTTGTGGGTAAATTTGCTTGTAGAATATCGTTATAAGTTTGACGCAGACGGCGATCGCCTTCAATCCCAGCCTCTGGCCAAATTTTAGCATGAACCGTATAGGCAGCCGATTCGGCTTCTACTGCGGCTTGCCAACTTAAATTCCCCTCATCGTAGGCATGAAAGGGACGCAGATAATACTCAGGATAATCAAGTTGGGGATTCTGAACTTGAGCAAATTCAGTTTCCCAATTGCGAGACAGGAGGGTTTTGGCTTGTTCGCGCCAAGGAACACCCATTTTTTCCGCCCGGTTGATCATTTTTTGACGGGCTTGATGTTTCGCAAAATTAAATAAAGGTTTAACGGCCAGAAATTGATTAGCCAGACGAGATGCCAGTCCAAGTTGAGAAGTGCTGCTAACAGTCATCATAAATTTAGCTGGAGTGAATAAATATAAACTCAAGCATAAGGTTTTCCATTTTAGGGGTCAACAGCCGCAACTTCCTTTAACTCGCAATCGCAGAAATTGATTCTGTAGACTCATCGAGAAGTCCATCTAGAAAGTTTTCTTCTTGCAAAATCTCGAGTAAATCAATATCTGTTTCTAGGAGACAAGCATGACCACTTCTGCGTAACACGACTAAACGACTTTGGGGGAGAGATTGAGTTAAGAATTTCGCCTCTGTCACTGAAGGCAATAATAAATCAGCCGCGCCAGCAATAATCAGAATCTGCTTTTTCAGAAGTCGGAGTTGTTCAGGAGCGACACTAAACGATTGTAGTAATTCCATCCGCCAAACAGAAGTTTGTTGAGGAACGGATTTCATGGCTTGAATTAAGGCTTGACGATCTTCAAGAGAAATTCGCCCTAAAGAAGCCAAGAACGGCAATATGGTCAGTACAGAAGTTGGATAAAACCATTCAGGTGTAGATTGGGTGAGAAAGGGTCCCCACTGAAGCCAAGCTTGTTTCTTGTAAGATGAAGCGGGATTAACCAAAATTAAGCGATCGATAATCTCTGGGGCTTTCAGGGCAATATTAAGGGCTAAACACCCGCCAAAAGACTCTCCACACAGATAAACGGTTCGTTCCGGGTTAGAAGTCAGTTCCGCCTTGATTAAAGCGATCGCGCGATTAGTGAGTGTATTCCAGTTCGAGCGATCGTTGAGGGGAATACTCAGACAACGAATCTCAAAAACCTGAGATAATTGAGAAATCTGGGTATGCAGAAGTCTCCCCGTACCATCCATTCCCGGTAAAAACACAAATAGAGGAAAATCGGGTTGTTGGACGGCAACGGGTTGGAGAAAACGAATTGTATTTAGATTTGCTGTGTTTAGATTGGGATTATGTTCCACGAACTCACGCTTAAATCATAGGGTGTGTACTGGGGATTCAATAGACTCTCTACAACTCAACTCAGTTGAATCAAGAATCTCGATCGGGTTAGATGCAGCCCTGATGTAACAAATTTTCAATCTCTCCCTGACAATATGCTGTTAGATTGGCGACAAGTTCTCTGGCTTGTTTACCGTGATAGGCTTGCTGCTGTTGGGGTTTAATCCAATAAGGACGACCCACCAAAATGTTAGCGCGTTTATAGAAGACCATCGGATGCCAACCGGGGCGATCAAAAACGGGTTCTGAGGGATCGAACCAACTCAGCAGCCGTAACGGAATGCCAGTCCGAACAATTTTTTCATCAAACGCCGCGATCGCGATCGGTAAGACCGCTAGATCCTCAACCGGAACGCGATAAGCTAAATGAGCAAACCCGCGATGAAAAGACCCAACGCGATCGGGGGCGGTAATTTTCACCATCGGTTGTGCGCCTTCAGGAAAAACACCCACCATTTCCCGATTTTGCAACAATTGACTCGCTTGATGAAAAAAATGTTGAGAACGCTGGGTTGGTTCTTTGAGTGGAAAAGCCCCAAAAGTTTTCACCACTTCTCGTAATCCCGGAACTTGACCCATATAGTGATGACAAGCAAAACGAATGGGCCGACCCAGGGCGGCGGTTAAGAGTACCGGATCTAGGAAACTCCGATGATTACTCACGACTAACACCGCACTCCGCTGAGGAATCCGGTTTTCATTGTGCAAGAACATTCGCGTTCCAACAGTCGTGAGCAACCCGCGCGAACTTTGCACGATTTGATCTGAAGACATAATTAAATCATTGTTGAGGTCGGTCGGAAATTTGAGCAAAAGTTGCTGACCTTAATATAACTTTACCTGATTAACGATAATATTGTTCTTTAGGTAGATTCGCTCAGTCAGTTCAAACCTGTATGTGGAGGCAGGTGATGGACAAGAAAACAGCCCCCGGTCTCTGTAGTTGTGCCAGAACACTATTTACAAAATTGAAGAAAGTATTATCCTGAGAAAGTTTGGTTCAGGTTTCTGATGGTTGAGATTACCAAAAATACAACGTTTTGTCTGACGTTGAGACAATTCTTCGGTTAGAGAGGCAATTAATTCAGTTTAATGCCTAAGCTATGATGAGAATTAGTTTTGAGTCAGTCTACCTTGACCCAATAGAAGTGCAAAAAAGTTAGGAGCGGAATTGGTATCCGGCTACTCTCTAGCCGAAAGTTAATACAGCTAACCTTTAGTTGCAATACCGTCAAAAACCCCACCTAAACTTTCAAGTTCTTCTCAACCCGATTAAGAGTAGGTCTATCCAGTGTGAATATCTCATGGAACCAAAAGAGACAGAAAATGCGTTTGCCTTAACAACTCCCCTTTACTATGTTAACGATGTACCTCACGTCGGGAGTGCATATACCACCATGGCCGCAGATGCGATCGCAAGATTTCAACGTCTGCGAGGAAAGTCCGTACTCCTGATTACCGGAACCGACGAACATGGTCAAAAAATCCAACGCACAGCAGAAAGTCGCAATCGTTCTCCCCAGGAGCATTGCGATCAAATTGTTTCTAGCTTTGAGAGTCTGTGGGACACACTAGATATTCAGTACGATCGCTTTAGTCGGACGACCGCTTCTCGCCATGCAGAGATCGTCAAAAGCTTTTTCGGGCGAGTCTGGGATCAAGGAGATATCTACTTAAGCCAACAAAAAGGGTGGTACTGCGTTTCTTGCGAAGAATTTAAAGAGGAACGAGAACTGGTCGATGAAAAATATTGCCCCATTCACACCAATAAGCCAGTTGAATGGCGGGATGAGCAAAACTATTTCTTTAGACTGTCTAAGTATCAATCCCAACTCGAAACCCTCTATCAAGAACGACCCGAGTTTATTCAACCGGAAAGTCGTCGCAATGAGGTGTTGAGTTTTGTGAGTCAGGGTTTGCAAGATTTTTCGATTTCGCGATTGAATGTGGATTGGGGATTTCCTGTTCCCACCGATCCGAACCAGACAATTTATGTGTGGTTTGATGCTCTTTTAGGCTATGTTACAGCTCTACTGGAACCCGATAGCGAAGCCACTTTGGAGAATGCTTTATCCAAGTGGTGGCCGATTAATTTACATCTGATTGGCAAAGATATTTTGCGCTTTCATGCTGTTTATTGGCCAGCGATGTTAATGTCGGCAAATTTACCCTTACCCGGTCGTATCTTTGGACACGGATTTCTGACTAAAGATGGGAAGAAGATGGGGAAAAGCTTGGGTAATACGCTCGACCCAGTAAAGTTAGTGAGTCAATTTGGATCGGATGCCGTTCGCTACTATTTCCTCAAAGAGATAGAATTTGGACAGGATGGTGATTTTAATCTCACTCGGTTTATCAACACGCTCAATGCCGATCTCGCGAATGATTTAGGAAATTTGCTGAATCGAACGCTGAAGATGGTACAGAAATACTTTGGCGGTTGCGTTCCCAACATCAGCGGTGCTGAGATTCCCAATGATCATCCTCTCAAATCCTACGGTATAACTTTGGGTGAAACAGTTGCTCAAGCTTATGAAAATTTAGCTTTTAGTGAGGTTTGTAGTGCTATCCTAAATCTTGTTCAGGCAGGCAACAAATACATTGACGATCAGGCACCTTGGACTCTGTATAAGCAAGGCAAACAAGATCAGGTTGCATCTGTCCTGTATTCTGTATTGGAATCTGTTAGAATTGCAGCCTACCTCCTCTCTCCGATTACTCCTAATCTAAGTTGTCGGATTTATCAGCAGCTTGGGTTCTCTGTGGACTTCAATCAAAAAACTCAAATTCAAGCCGAAGTTCCCTTTGAAACTCATGCTCAATGGGGTATTTTGCCACCTGAACAACAGCTTGCTCAACCTCAACCTGTCTTTCAACGTCTGGAACTTCCTGAAACGGTCGCGTCATAACTGAGGAGATGATTAAGCTTTAATTAAGATAACACATCTGTTTTCAATTTGACTCTTTGATCGCACATTCAATAAATAATCTTTCCATAATAAATGAGGTATAAAAATCATGTTTAATCCCATGAAAAACGGCGAAATATTTACGCCAGAACAAGTGTTAGAAAATCGAGGACGGGTTGCTATCTTCATTGATGGTTCCAACCTCTTTTATGCCGCTTTACAACTGGGGATCGAGATTGACTATACGAAATTGCTCTGTCGCTTGACTGGGGGATCACGGTTGTTGCGTTCCTTCTTCTATACAGGTGTTGATCGGACGAATGAAAAACAGCAAGGGTTCCTATTGTGGATGCGACGCAATGGCTATCGAGTCATTGCCAAGGATTTAGTACAGCTTCCGGATGGTTCTAAAAAAGCCAATCTAGATGTAGAAATTGCAGTGGATATGTTAGCCTTGGTCGGTTCCTACGACACGGCGGTTCTTGTGAGTGGAGATGGGGATCTCGCTTATGCGGTTGATTGTGTCAGCTACAGAGGCGTGCGAGTTGAGGTCGTGAGTCTGCGTTCGATGACCAGTGATAGTTTGATTAATGTAGCCGATCGCTATATTGACCTGGAAAATATCAAGGAAGATATTCAAAAAAATCCTCGCAGCCCTAGCCCCTACTCCTATCGGCCATTGTCAGGTATGAGTTTAATGGAACATCGTCATCTGGAGGGATCGTAAGATCGAGACTATGCGTAATCGGTGGGGACATTTCAAACCAATAACGGCTGGGAATCTTACTCAGCCTTTTTTATCTGGGAGTATTCAGAGAATGGTTTCTCGGAAAATTCTGGCTGGTCTAACCGCGATCGCGATTTTCGGGGTTTCTGGGTGTACTCCTCCAGAGTTAGAGGAAAGTAATGTTACCCCACCTCAACCCGAACTGGAAGAGGAATTTGATAATAGTTTGACCCTAGATGATGTCACCCTCGAACAGGCGAATGAAGAGGGAGAACTATTATGGCGAGTTCAGTCTAAACAGGCGAGTTATAGTCGAGATAACCGCATCGCCCAGGTCACTAAACCTGTTGGTGAACTTTTTCAGGATGGAAAGTTGTTGTACCGAGTCGAAGCCGATCTCGGAGAAGTCTACCAAGACAGTAAGCGAATTGTCCTCCGCGAGAATGTTGTAGCGACGGATGTAGATCGAGGGCTGGTTCTACGAGGCCATTTTATGGAGTGGATCGTCGATCAGGAAATTTTAGTCGTCCGTAATGGAGTGACGGGAGAACACGAACAGGTTAATATTGTCGCTTCAGAAATCCAAGCCTTTAACCAAGAAAAACGGATCGAGTTTTGGAATCAGGTTGTTATTGATGTGAAAAATCCGGTGGTTCAGTTACGAACCGATCACGCGGTTTGGGAGTGGGAAGCTGAAAAATTAATCGCAGATCGTCGAGTCGAAGTCGATCGCTATCAAGATCAAACGGTTACCGATCGCGGAGTTGCAGGAGAGGCTATTATCGATCTCAAAACCCAAGTCGCCGATCTGAAAAAAAATGTGCAAATTGCCATGTCAGAACCTCCCTTACAAATTTCCAGCAATCAAATTCAGTGGTATTACGAACAGCAAAAAATTGAGTCTCCGCAACCGATTACGATTCTTCATCGAGCGGAACAAGTCACCGTTACCGCAAACCAAGGAACAGGCGATCTCGAAGCTGAACAGTTTGATTTAAACGGAAATGTAGTCGGAATTGGTCAAAAACGTCAAGCTCAGTTAAATACCGATCAGTTAATGTGGTCGGTTCCTCAACAACAGTTTGAAGCGCAGGGAAATGTTGTTTATCGTCAGATCGATCCACCTTTAAGTTTGATGGGAGATAAAGCAGTCGGTGAGTTTACGGGTAATACGATTGTTGTTACGAGCGATCAAGACGGCGGTCAAGTTGTAACAGAGTTTGTTCCCTAATCGGTCTTATCCCTATTAATGTCAATCTTGGCATTAGGTTCAACTCTGCTTTAAAATTAATTATTAGACAGTTTAGATTAAAATCAGTCAGATTACAAACAAATGATTTTTGATGGGTTGATCTACCATGAAAATTATTCAATCTCTCCATACAGCTCTTCTTGTTTCGGATTTAGAAAAAGCTAATTATTTCTATGGTAAAATTTTAGGATTACCTCAAACTGAACGCTCTCTAAATTTTCCGGGAACCTGGTATCAAGTTAGCAACTTTCAAATTCATTTAATTCAAGCTTCAAGCGTTATTCCGGATGAAGTAAACCCGCAAAAGTGGGGACGAAATCGACATCTAGCTTTTTCAGTCGATGATTTAGAAGAATTTAAACAAAAACTAATTGAAAATAACTGCATATTTCAAATGAGTTCATCAGGAAGAGCAGCATTATTTGTTCAAGACCCAGATGGTAATATTATTGAACTGAGTCAAGTCTAAATTCTGCTTTCATCTTAATATCAATGGTCAATACAATTCCCAGCCAACTCTCATTACGAGATTTAAAACAACAGTTTAATCTATCTCGAACAAACGATCCAAATTTCTTTACAGAATGGACACAAGACTTTCCACCCTTAAGCGAATTAGAGCAAAATATTTTAGATCGTGTTAAACGGAACTATCTTTATTTAACGGAAGAACGCCCTTTAGTTGAGAGTTTTGTTAATATGGTCGTTCTTTCTCCCTTACTCGATTTAGCCGGATTTTATCAACCACCTTTTCGGATTGAAGTAGAAAAATCACTGCAAATAACCTTAGAAAATGAACAAAAAACGTTAGAAGGGCGATTGGATTTTCTAGTGGTAAAAGAACAGCTTTGGGTTGTCGCCTTAGAGTCAAAGCGTTCAAGTTTATCCATTGAATTGGCAATTCCTCAAGTGTTAGTCTATATGATGGCAAATCCTAACCCTAATTATCCGATTTTTGGATTAATTACCAATGGAGAGTTTTTATTATTTCTCAAACTACTTCAACAACCTATTCCAGAATATGATTTATCTGAGATCTTTTGGCTGCGTAGACGAGCAAATGATTTGTATCCAGTTCTTCAGATTCTTAAAGGTTTAGGTGAATTAATTCAAGCATGAAAATTATTGCCTATTCTTACAGCGATCCATTGTTAGAAACTGCTCCTAGTCCAATGATTTGGGGTTGGGAAGTCGATCAAGTTTATCAAGACTTAGGAAAACGCCAACAACTAGAAAAACTATTAGAAGACTGTCAAACAAATCCGCCAGAATATCTTTTAATTCGTCGATGGGAAGAACTCGGAGACAGTTTACAAGCCGTTAGCGATCGCCTCTTGCAATTAGAAGCATTAAATATTAAAATTGTAGCGATAGAATCAAGCTTAAAAACAGCAATTTCTGAAGCCACTCAAGTTGATTTAATCAAACTGATCGCTGAAATTCAAGCCAGTTATCGCAGTCGTCGAATTCGTCAAGGACACGCCCGCAACCGTATTCAAGCCACTCCACCACCCGGAAAAGCACCCTACGGCTATCGTCGTGGAAAAGAACGTTATATTATAGATCGAGCCACAGCCCCAGTCGTTAAAGACTTTTTTGAACGGTTTTTAATTTACGGTTCTCTGCGAGGGGCGGTGCGATATTTAGAGAAGCGATATAGTAAAAAAATTTCCGTCACAACGGGAAGAAGATGGCTAACAAATCCAGTTTATCGAGGAGATTTAGAATATAAAAATAGTGAAATTATTCTCGATACTCATATTCCAATTCTGAGTCGAGAAGAAGCCGCCCAAATTGATAGACTCTTGCGACGAAATCAACGAATGTCTCCGAAAACAGCCAGTGCGCCTCGTTCTTTGGCGGGTTTAGTCATTTGTGGTGAATGTGGTGGTTTAATGAGTGTTAGTCGAGTCACTACCTACCGCAAAAGTCGTGAATACCTCTATCTGCGCCCCACCGCCTGTCCTCATCAACCGAAGTGCAAAGCTTTATCCTATAATGATATTTTAGAGACAACAATTCAACAGATTTGTGAGAATTTACCCCGTGCAGTTTCAGCACTAGAAATCCCTAATCTTAGTCAGATTAAAGTTGAAATTCAACAAACGATTGTGCGTAAACAAGAAATCCTCTCTCAGATTCCAAATCTAATTACAACAGGTCTTTTAGATGAAGAAACCGCCCAACTGCGAAGCTACAAAGTTAAAACAGAAATCGCCCAACTTCAGGGAAAACTGGCTCAATTTCCACCTGTTAGCCTCAAAGAAACTGCACAAGCCGTTTCCATTCCGCAATTTTGGTTAGATTTATCCGAAACTGAACGGCGATTTTATTTCCGAGAATTTATCAATAAAATTCAGATTATTCGACAAGATCAAAACTGGACATTAAAGATAGATTTTATTTTTTGAGAGAGTATTTTTTGAGAGAGTAAAAATCAAGTTGAGTACAGCCCTCACGAGAAGACTGCACTCTTTAAGGTTGATCAGAATTTAGCCACGAGTCAGACGAATATGTTCCATAATTCGACTCTTGCGTTCACTAGATGAACTTAATGGGTTGTAAGAGGTGGATGACGCTTGGCTGAACTTCGCTAGACTGCGGGCTAGGTGGTCTTGAACTTTCTGTTTTTGTTGGTCTGAACTGGCCATAGGAGTTGGGTGTTGGGAAAGTCAGGTGTTCCAACTCTCTATTTTTATACGATTCGAGAACATTTTGACGAAAAAAATCAAAGTCTTTCTAAAATTGAGGGTTTCATCATAATCTGTAGTCGTAGGGTATGGGGTATCGGGTATCGGGTAGATGTCTTCAATAAGCATCTCAGTCAAAAAATCTTGCCTTCCGGCTTGACTAAAATCCAAATTTAAGTAATATTTATACCTAGAAGAAGAAATTCTAAATTATCATTTTTTAATTCTAGGAGGTATTGTCATGTTCTTTCCATTGTGCGTGTTCTCATTTTTTGTTCTCGCCGCTTACTTGACAGCACCTATGGTTTAACCCCTACTCATCTCTAACTTCCTCTTACTTATACAAAATGGGTGAGGGGAAGTTTTTTTGTATCTATTTACATCTATTAAACTCAATTCTCGAACAAATAACGGCTTTCTAGAGTAACGCCTTAGCCTATAATTAGAACCAGTAGCCAGAACGCATTATGTCATCATCGAGTTCAACGTCTACCTCTCCAGATGCACCTCGTAATCTTTGGATTATCGGTGTCTTAATTTTTACACTTTTTCTTTTAATTATAGCAATGATTGCTCTATTTCCTCAACCTAAACTTTTAACCGATCCTTTCTTACAATTTCCGACCGAAAACTCAGTTAAAGTTGTCTGGTTTACCGAATTCCCCGGTTCTCGTCACATCGTTAGTTATGGAGAAAATCTCCAACAAAAAGTAACAGCAACAAGCACAAAACTGAGTCGAACTCAAGAAGATCAAGACTCACGAGTCGGAAACCAAACGGAAGACGGAATGGTGTACTCAAAACCAACAATGCGAGACATTTGGCGACAGGTCGCAGAAGTCACAAATCTAACGCCCGGTGTGCGAGTTCCCTATCAGGTTAGTAGTGTTGATAATCAAGGCGGAACAGTTAATAGTGAGGTGTTTTCTTTAGCCGCAAAACCGCAACCGGGAACCCCTCTCAAAATATTATTAACCTCCGATCATCAGTTAAAGCCGATGACTGCTGCGAACTTACAAAAAGTTGTAGAAACTATCGATAATCTTGATGCAGTTTTCTTAGCCGGAGACTTAATTAATATTCCTGATCGCGCTTCAGAATGGTTTGATGATAACCGAGGAGGAGCGTTTTTTCCCTTACTGCAAGGTCGAGGAAACTATCAACTCGAAAAAAATGGTGTAACTACAACCTATGTGGGCGGACAGCTTATTCAAAATATCCCGTTATTTCCAGCAATTGGCAACCATGAAGTGATGGGAAAATTCTCAACAGAAGTCGGATTAAATGAACAGTTTAATAGCCCCTATCCTCAACAGCAAGCTGAAGAACTTTATCAAAAAAATCAGCAAAGTATTAATCCGAATAACGAGCCGAATCTTCAAACTGAATGGATTAAAAATAATAGTTATAACAGCGATACTTATGATGAAATTTTCAGCTTACCGAATGGTGATAAAAACTATTATGCTGTGACCTTTGGTGATATTCGCTTAGTCACATTATACATCACCAATATTTGGCGAAATCCCGGTTTGGGTCAGAATATTAGAGGGAAATATAGAGAACCCGATAAAAACTTTAATCAACCTGAAAAATGGGGTTATGGACAACATATATTTGAACCAATTAAAAAAGGCAGCGAACAATATAACTGGCTACAACAGGAATTAAATAGTCCGGAATTTAAACAGGCGAAATACAAAATCGTTATGTTTCACCATCCGCCTCATTCTCTTGGTGATAATGTTCTTCCCGCTTACACCGATCCCGTTCAAATTATAGACAGAGATCCGCAAGGAAATATTCAAATGATTCGCTATGAATATCCAAAATCAGATGATTATACTATTCGAGATGTGATGCCATTATTAGAACAAGCAGGAGTACAATTTGTTTATTATGGACATTCCCATTTATGGAATCGTTTTGTGAGTGAAAGTGGTATACATTTTCTAGAATCATCCAATGTCGGAAATACCTATGGCGCTTATTTAGAGAATAGACGACGCTTTATTCCTCCCGGTTTTCAAGCCCAAAATTATAGTCCAGTTGGCGACCCCAATAATTTAGAACCTGTCATGCCAACATTACAACCAATCTTATCAGAATCTGGTCAACCTTTACCCTATATTGCCAGTAATGATATTACCGCTTTTAGTATTTTTGAAACTGCAACGGGAACGGTTAGTAGTTATTATTTCGATACTCGCGATCCGAATTCAGAAGTGGTCAAATTTGATGAATTTGTCTTAAAATCCTAAGCAGTAATAGTATGAAAGTGTAGCATTTTACTGGCTGAATAGAGATAGCGATCGCAATCTCAATATTTGTCTTGATCAATAAGGTTAAACTGTTCTGATTTTCAGATCATATAATAGAAAGCATAACTGACCTTCATTAACACTTACTCTAACCAATGGAACCCATAGAACTGACTGTCGCTGCCTTAGCTGCCTTAATCATTACCAAAGCAACTGGAAAAGTAGGCGACAAATTAGGGGACAAAATAGTTGAACAAGGTGGAGTTTTGCTGGAACAACTTTACCATAAATCTCCTCAAACGGCATCTGCGATCGCAAAGGTGAATGAAACGCCTTTAGATTGGGGTCAAGCGGTAATTGATGTGGAAGCAACGGCTAAAACTGACCCAGAAATTGCCCAAATTGTTGAGGATTTGGAAGTAACGATTAGCGAAGATGCTGATCTTAGAAAGAAGTTAGAAGAAATTGCGGCAACTATTAAATCTCAACAGACCAGCACTCAAAACTATCAGAATACCATTGAAAAAGTGGTTAACCTAGCTCAAGGAGAAGGTGCTTCTATTAATATTAAAGAACAGAATATCACAATATGACTAAGCCCTCAAATTCCTGCCCCCAAACCCCCAACATTGGGGGCTTCAAGAAATGCAGGCTTTCAAGTTGATTTCCCCTCAAATTTGGGGGGACAAAGGGGGGCGCAAACTTCGGGGAATGAAGAGAAGCAAAGGGCAAAACCCTATGAAAATTTAGGTCAACGTGGTATTACTGAACGCGAGAATTTTATTGGACGAGATCAACAACTCGCAGAACTTCACCAACTCTTACAACAAAATAATCAAGTTGCAATTACCGCAGCAGTAGTCGGAATGGGAGGAGTGGGCAAAACAGAACTCGCTATCCAATACGCCCGTCAACATCTCAATGAGATTTACAAAGGCGGTGTTTGCTTCATTTCTGGGGGAAGTTTCATCTTCGAGGTGATGCAATTTGCCCGTCCTCGCTTCTTCCCCAAAATGGATTTTACAGGCTTTTCGGAAGCTGAACAATTAACCTATTGCTGGCAACATTGGGCAGAGGGTGAGGTGTTGTTAATTGTTGATGATGTCACCGCTTACAAACAACAGGTTCAACCTTATTTACCTGGAAATCCTCGGTTTAAAGTATTAATTACCACGCGAGAACAGATCCCTAATGTTACTCCCCTTAATTTAGAAGTTCTTCATCCCGATGATGCTTTAAAATTACTTGAGTCTATCATTGGCGATCGCATTAAAGCCGAACCGGAAACCGCAGAAGAACTCTGTAAATGGTTAGGTTATTTACCCTTGGGGTTAGAATTAGTGGGGCGATATTTAGCAGATGAAGAAGATCTTTGTTTAGCCAAGATGCTGCAACGCCTGCAACGTAAACGCCTCAAACATTCTTCTCTCCAAAATGAAGACAACACAGCAGAAACCGCAGAATTAGGAGTCGCCGCCGCATTTGAGTTGAGTTGGGAACGGTTGCAAAAACAGCCCGAAACGCAACAGTTAGGGTGTTTGTTATCTCTGTTTTCTCCCGATGCGATTTTGTGGGACTTAGTTGAACTGGTGTATAAATATTGGCAAGGGGAAGATATTGATCTTGAGGATATTGAAGACAGTAGACGCAAGTTAGTTAAACTCAGCCTATTTCAACGAACCAAAGAGAAAACCTATCGCCTCCATCAACTGTTGCGAGAGTTTTTCCGCGACAAACTAGAGGAACAAAAAGACGCAGCAGCAATGAAACAAGCCTTTGTTACCACAATGGTTAATATTGCTGCTGATATTCCCCAAAATATTACCACGCAACAAGTTAAACAGGTTGAACCTGCCATTAAACATATTGAAGAAGTAGCTAACACTTTCTCTGAGTTGGTATCGGATGAAGATTTAATTACACCGTTTACTAGGTTAGGTCGGTTCTATCAAGGTCAGACATTATATTCTGAAGCTGAACTGTGGCTGAAGAAAGGTGTAGAAATTACAAACAGCCGCTTGGGAGAGGAACATCCATTTGTTGCCGCCAGCCTGAATAACTTAGCGGGACTTTACTCCTCTCAAGGACTCTACAGCAAAGCCGAACCGTTGTATCAGCAAGCCTTAGAAATGACACAACGGCTATTTAAAACCGATCATCCCGATGTTGCCACTAACTTGAATAACTTAGCCTCACTTTACTCCTCTCAAGGACGTAACAGCGAAGCCGAACCCTTGTGGCAGCAAGCCTTAGCTATGTATCAACGGCTATTTGATGGCGACCATCCCTATGTTGCACTCAGCCTGAATAACTTAGCCTACCTTTACAACTCTCAAGGACGCTACAAAGAAGCCGAACCCTTGTATCAGCAAGCCTTAGAAATGACACAACGGCTATTTGAGGGCGACCATCCCGATGTTGCACGAAGCTTGAATAACTTAGCCGAGCTTTACAACTCTCAAGGACGCTATAGTCAAGCTGAACCCTTGTGTCAGCAAGCCTTAGAAATGAGACAACGGCTATTTGAGGGCGATCATTCCCATGTAGCCGACAGCCTGAATAACTTAGCCGCACTTTACAAGTCTCAAGGATGCTACAAAGAAGCTGAACCCCTCTATCAAAAAGCCTTAGAAATGAAACAACGGCTATTTGAGGGCGACCATCCCAATGTGGCACTCAGCCTGAATAACTTAGCCGAGCTTTACAACTCTCAAGGACGCAACAACGAAGCCGAACCCTTGTATCAGCAAGCCTTAGAAATGACACAACGGCTATTTGAGGGCGAC
>JBCBCI010000052.1:0-43972 GCA_038530755.1 Cyanobacteria bacterium J06592_8
ATCCATCAGGACAATGGCCTGTTGAGTGACTGTTTGTTGAGCTGTATTCCGTTGAAAATGAGAAAGGACTGAAACTGCGCCTGTACAGCAGGTTGACTGGCTACTTCTGTTTGACCTTTTTTCCGACGACGCTGCATTCTCATGGTTCAGTCCTCTAAAATGATGCTCTAATCATGTTGCCTTAATACTGGCAAGAGATGATGGTCTACAGTCTACCTGAATTTATTCTATTCAAACAATACTGACTCAATCTTTAAAATTTGTGAGGCTCAAGCAATAGACCAGAAAAGACGAATATCATGTCAGAAGGCTCGTTAGCTATCCATCAAATCTTCAAAAATATTTAGCTATAATTAGGAATTAAGCAGGGCAACTTCCCTGATTATTTGTACGCTCATATATCAATTGCAATCGTGCTCAATTTTCTCCAAACTACTTATACTATTAATAATGTTTAAACGATTGAAGCTCGGACCGAAATTTACACTGATTCTTAGCCTTGTATTTCTGGGTAGTAGTTTGCTCAGTTATGCAGTCCTTTCTCATTTTCAACGGAATACAGCTCAACAAACAGTCACTCAACAGGCCATTGTCCTGATGGATACACTCAATTCACTCCGGACTAATCATGTTCAAGAAATTCGTCCTCTGATGGATATTCAAACTGATTCAACGGCTGAATTTATTCCAGAAACGGTACCGAGTTATGTGGTTCGACAAGTTTTTGAACAATTCCGCCAACAAGAAGAAGAATTTAGTAAATATCTTTATAAAGACGCCACATTAAATCCAACCAATCCTCGTGACCAAGCTGATGAGTTTGAAGCAGAGTTGGTTGCTCAGTTTAAAGCCGATGCTAATGTTGAAGAAATTCATGGATTTCGTACCCTTAATGATGAACCGCTCTTTTATGTCGCTCGACCTTTAGCCGTTACAGAATCTAGCTGTTTAGTTTGTCATAGTACGCCACAAGCTGCTCCTCAAAATCTGATTAGCACCTACGGAAGTGAGAGCGGATTTGGTTGGAATTTACATGAAATTATTGCGACTCAAATTATCTATATTCCGGCTCGCCAAATCTTCCAAGCTGCTCGAAAAAATACCGGGCTAGCTGTTACAACTTTTATGGTTATTTTTGCTCTGGTTCTCCTAACGATTAACCGACTACTAAAATATGCAGTGATTGAACCCCTGCAACCCATGGCTCAGGTTGCTAACTATTTGAGTGAAGAATCTTCTCCGTCTGCATCGCAGTCAAACGAAACAGGAGAAAATGAATTTAAAAAGTTAGATAAAATCGCAGAAAAAACAGATGAGTTAGGGCAATTAGCGCGAATTTTTCAACGTATGGCTAGAGTTGTTTATTCCCGCGAACAAGATCTTCGTAACCAGTTCCAAAATGTCTTGAATGAAGTTCAACAAAAAGAAGATGGTTCAAGAGAAACTCGGATTTATTTACAGAAGTTATTAGCTCGATCTAAAGAAATTCGCCAACGCCCAACACCCGATCAAAAGTAATAATACAGTCATATTGAATGAGTGTGAGTATTCAAGTTAGGCGATCGCATTGTATTTTTAAACGATAAGTTTGAAACAATAACAAGCTATGATAAACTCATTGAATAAAATTTTAATGATAAATAAGAGAAATGCAAACCAGTGTTGAGCATATTAGTATTGATGCACAGATTCGTTTTGGAAAGCCATGTATCAAAGGAACGAGAATAGCTGTAATTGATATTGCGAATCGTTATCTGAGAATGAAAGAAACTTTGGAGGAAATTGCTACTGATTACAGCTTGTCGCTTGCTTCTGTTCATGCTGCAATGGCATACTATTATGACAATCAGGAGGAAATTGAAGCGCGTAGAGCTGATGGCATTGCCTTTGCTCAGGAATTTGCGAAACATCACCCTTCTTTGTTACAGGAAAAGCTGAGGAAGTTAAAGGGTGAGTGATAAGATTCGTTATCATTTAGATGAGCATATTAATTCAGTAATTGCGCGTGAACTACGCAAATATGGAATTAACGTCACAACTACAGTTGAGGTTCAGCTCAGAACAAAAAGTGATGAATCTCAATTGGCTTTTTCAAGTCGAGAAGGCAGAGTATTGGTTACTCACGATGATGATTTTCTGAAACTTGCAGCTAAAAATAAAAATCATTCAGGAATTGCTTACTGCCATCAAAATAGCCGTTTTCTCGGTCAAATTATCGAAACTTTGGTATTAATGTATGAGGTTTACACTCCCGAAGATATGATGAATCGGGTTAAATTTTTATAATTTTAATGAAAGTTTTCTGAGATAATTAGATATTTTGTTAAATTTTCCAATCTTACAAAAGCTGATCTATATTTTCGTAAAGCATTGCGATCGCACAAGTCAAGCTGATACTCAAAAATTCAATATTATCACCCGCAGGATAAATCTGAGGAACCCATAAATTATCAGACTTCCGTTGAAACCCTTCAACTAGAATTTGTTTTTGGTGAATTAGAATATATTCTTCAAGTTCTGGGATGGTTTTATAGTTAGAAAATTTATCTCCTCGGTCAAAGGCTTCTGTAGAATCAGACAATACCTCAATAATCAGTTTAGGATGTAGAATAAAGTCTTGATCGGAAATTCGATCTCGTTGATCGCAGGTGACAGCTACATCAGGATAATAAAATAAATTGAGTGAAGGTAGCCGAACTTTCATATCTACTGCGTAGGAAATACAGCTTGTACCTCGAAGATGATTCACCAATAGAGCGGAAAGATTGTTTGTAATGATAACATGAGCTTTACTCGCACCTGCCATTGCCACCAGTTGACCCTGAAGATATTCGTGCTTGATCGGACTGATGCGCTCAATTTCTAGATATTCATCGGCTGTAAAGTAAGCATGACTTCTGCTAATTGTCATAGATATATTGATCAATTGATCTCCCTATTTCTTGAATTATACAAAAATGATCAATTATTGACCTAATTCTCCCTGAACTAAATTGGCAATTTCTCCGATCCAAATCTGTCGTTCTCGATGTTCTAACTTGAGAATTGCATCTCTAGACCAGTGAAAATAGAATGCAATAAAGGCTACCTCCCGATACAAATCTTCTAGGGGGTAGCCTGCGACTCCCCCGCCAAAGAAATCGCTGCTTCGGGTGGATTAATTTGGTTGTAGATGGCTTGTAAATAGTCTAAATCGGTTAAAAATAAGTCTTCTAATACATCTGGTGTTACGGGGGAAATCTCGCCAAGTCGGACAATTGCGCGAGATAACATCACCAAAATTCCATAGGCTGGATTTTCAATTACTTGCACATCTCGTTCTCGATAAAGTTCATCCCATCCCGTTACTGGGCGGATGATTCCTTCTTGATGAATTGTTCCTTTCTTATCTAAAAATCCGACGGGAAGGGTAAAGGGAAATTGAGTCAAAGGTGTATTTTCAGAGAACATTTTAATTGTAGAGAATTCAAAAAGTTAGAATCAATCATCTTTTACTAAATCATTAATTTCACGATAGAAATCCTGAAGATAGGCTAAGTCAACGGAAAATAAATTTTCGATCACCGCTGGAGACACTTCTTCCAAACTTCCCAATCGAACAATTACTCTGGCTAAAATAATCACAGTCGCATAAGCTGGATTTGCCTGAACACGAGGATCGCGCAAAGGAACAATCTCATCAATTGCTCTAGAAAGTCGCATCACGCCTTGTTGGTGTACATTACCTTGCTCGTCTAAATAGCCCTTGGGCAAGGTAAACTCAAACTCAGTTTGCATTGCTTAAAATACTCGTTCAAAGGCTTCACAGGCGATTTCTAACTCCTCACAAGCCAGATCTGTCCCGGATGCCATGCTATCAGTAACACTGTAGCTCACAGGCCATGCTCCCTCAAAGACAAATCGCGCCCCTTCTGAGCTATCTTGACGATAAATGGTTAAAAATCCGTTTCTGTATTTATTCGCCCAACTTCCTCCATTAACAGTCGCGATCCAGTCCCATAAGGTCGTAGAAGCACTCAGTCCTCGCCGCAACGAGAAATTATCAACGTTATTATTACCCGGAAGTTTAGTACAAATCACTTGACCGCGAGTTGCTTTGCCCCATTTTTTCGGAAAAACTTCAGTATGGGTAATGACATCTTGGGAATATTTGAATCCCTTACATTCCATAAAGTAACCATCGACATCATCTCGACTTCCATCTAGGTGCAATCCCACGTAAAAGCGAGAACTGGTCAGAATTTCAAATAAACGGCGTTTTTGATCAAACAAGTCAGCATTCATTGAGATATAGTGCTACGTGCAGAGAATGGGCAGCTTTGTCCTAGAAAGTAGGGAATAAGAGATCGGGGACAGTAACGAAAAAAGTCTTTCTCAAGCCGAAAAATACCTTTTGACTGATCAAAATTCAACTGAACGCTTTGTTTTCCGATCTTCCCATTTCCCCACACATAAAAGTTTAGTGCGATCGCGGCGGTCAGCCTTAAAAACGATGCGATCGCCTTGCCCTGATTATACCGGTGCGATCGTTGTTCCCAAGGTGGGTACCTTTTGTAACCCCGAATGGCTAATTTCAATCGTTTCCTTAAACAAATCAGTTCCATCTGAGCTAGCTTGTGTGGTGGTATATTTAGCCGGAAGACAATCTACCAAATTCCACCGTGCGCCTTCTGTCCCCTCTTGCTTGTAAAGAACAAGAGACGCATCACTGACCCGCTGCGGAGCTATCGTTTTACCCCCAGTCATTGCCGGAGGATGACACTCTAAATACCATTGGATGAGAGCATCATTATCAGCAGTCGTGACAAACTCTAAAGTCATATTTTCAAATGTCACGGATGCTGGCGTAATTTGGGTTTCACTTTTGACATTCTTACCCGATCCAATGGACTGTCCTTCTGCTGCGGGATCAATACTAATTGAAATCCCACTGGCTTTAGAAATCAGTAAGCGAGTGTTATTCGCAAATTCAAAGTAAAATCGGTTAGCAGATAAATATTCAAATGCCATAATTTCTAAACCTCCTCATGTACTAGCCGATGGCTGCTGCTGCGTTTCGAGGACTGGCAACATTACCCCCTAGCGCCACTTGTTTTGTAATCATCTCAGCGACAATTTCATAGGTTTCTACAGCTAAATCACTAGACGTTGTATCTAAATCCGCGATCGAATATTTTTTCGGCCAAGCCCGTGACAAGTTCCAGCGCAATACTTCGTTTCCATCAGGATCGTAAAGAACGACTGAACCATCAGCTCGGTATTGAGACCATCTGCCATCTCCACCTTCTTCCGGAGGTAGACAGGCTTTAAACCAAGCAAAAAGCTGACGACTAGCATCATTGGGGTCGTCGCTGATGTAGGTTTCAATCGTCATTGAGGGGTTTGTTTCATACCCTGCGACTGTGGTTTGGCGAATGCGAATTCCCTTGGGACCCGAACCTAAAGGTTTATCGCCCCCAGCCACTTTTCCCTCAAAGGTCAAAGCTGCCATACTTTTGATGAAAGCGCGATCAACAATGGCACCGACTGTATTGTTACGAAAGTCAATTTGATAGCGAGTGGCGGTGGTGGTAAAAACTGGAG
Organism: Cyanobacteria bacterium J06592_8; assembly: GCA_038530755.1. Classification (GTDB taxonomy): domain Bacteria; phylum Cyanobacteriota; class Cyanobacteriia; order Cyanobacteriales; family Microcoleaceae; genus Capilliphycus. Next base: position 5,584 of record JBCBCI010000052.1, read on the forward strand.
CGCCAGAAGTCATAATCTAATTGCCCTCATTTAATGTAAACATCAAACCATTTCACCTGCCCCCAATTTAGGAAGTTTTGGAGGCAGAAATTTAGGAAGATTGGCTTATTCAACTTCGCCCTCAGCCGTCCACTGACTGATGCGGAAAATCACAAATTCAGCCGGACGGACTGGACAAACTCCAATCTCAACAAATAAGCGTCCTAGCATCATGCTTTGGGGTGTATTCAGTTCAGAATCGCACTTGACGTAAAATGCCTCACTTGGACTGCCTCCCATTAAGGCTCCAGAACGCCACAATTCGGTTAAGAAGCTTGTTGCTGTGCGTTTTACCCGTTGCCAGAGATCTTCATCGTTGGGTTCAAATACCACCCACTGGGTGCCGTTTTCGATGGATTTTTCAATGTAGCTCATCAAACGGCGGACGTTGATATAACGCCATTCTGTTTTGTCGGGTTCGACGAGGGTACGCGCACCCCAAATTCGGATTCCTCGGTTGGGAAAGGGACGAATACAGTTGATTCCAATGGGGTTGAGGAGTTCCTGTTCGCGGAAGTTACAGGGATGAGTTAAGCCAATTACGCCGCGTGGGACTTCGTTAGCGGGGGCTTTGTAAACGCCTCTGGTTTCATCAACTCGCGCCCACACTCCAGCAACGTGACCACTAGGAGGAATTGCGATGGGGCGTCCAGCATTGCGGGGATTGGGAACCACAATCCAAGGATAATACATGGCAGCAAACTGAGAGCGACGATTGAATTCTTGACTCAACCAACGGCTAATATCTTGGGGTTTGGGGCGATCAGGTGGAGGGTCAAGGATAATCATCCGGTTAGGAGCATTGGGAAGATCGCCGTCGCTGGCTCCTTCGCACATACTCACCATCATATCCATCAGTCCGTGAAGTTGATCGATATCAATGAGTCCAAGTTCGTAGACTTTCATCAAGTCTGGACAACAAACGATCGTCACTTCGTCAATTTCAAATAGTCCTCGGATTCCAGTGCGATCGTCCCGAATTCCTTCAACGTGACTCGAAAAGTTTTCTGGCTCTGGTATAACGACAGGCGGGCTAATTTCGTAGAGACCATTGGCTGGGCGTCTAGCTAGAGGACTACCACTGATAGAGAGGTCAGTCGCGAGAATATACTCGGACTGTTCGAGGGCTGTGACTACATAATCTGCAACTGCTGAGTTCACATCCGGATTCATACTTAGGTTTGGGAACCGCTCCAGTTCTTCACTACCCTGGCGAACAACGACGGTAAAGAATTCTCCAGTATTCGCGGTGATGATTGCTTCTGATGGATTAGTATCTTCGCTCGGTGATTTAGGCCATCCTTCTGTAACTTGTACTCGGATAGCGCGATCATTCACCATCAGGAATCCGTTTCGGGAGCTATCAACAAGGGCATCATCTGAAGGTGTTTCTTCAGGACTCTGACGGATCGAAAATCTTAAAGAGGGACGATTCGCCCGGTTGGTAATTTCGGTTCCAGTTTCTGAGACTTCAGGTTGGGGAGAGCCAGGAAGTCGTGTTCCGATGCTCGTCACCCAGCAGCGTCCGCCCCCATTGAGAAACCATCCGTAGACGGCGAAGGGGAGATAGGCTCCGAAATCGGTGAAGCCATCTGAGTTGGTGCGACCAAAGTATTCGAGATATTGGTTCCACGTTGTGACCAACATGGGTTTAAAGGGTTCGGCACCGCCCCGGATATCTTCTGTGAAACCGAGAAATCCACCGACAGCAGTGGGAACGCCTTGTAGGGGCCGACTGCCCCGATCAACTTCCTCAACGTAAACACCGGGTGCAAAATAGTCAAGTCTAGCCATAACACTTTCTCTCTTTGAAGTAAACCATATACATGAGAAAACGGATTGAAAACACCTGTATAGGTAGTCCTTTGGTTTTAGACTGATAATAACCGGGACATTTTTCTTAATCGTCAGCGGAGTCGAACTGTTAACAATAAATTACAAATAAGTTATCGAGTAATTCATCACCTGCTACCCTTTGAATTCGGCAGAATACATAGATATCCCAAGCAATGCGAATCACTTTTAATGTAGTGAAAGGTTAAAACCCACGATAATTTGCAGTTCTTCAAAATACTACACCTAATGAAGAAAAAAAAATTTGAATTTTTCACACTTATTTTTTTGAAATCTTTAATTTTGTCAATATTTGTTAAGTATCCAGCCATAATTTTAATCAGTGGTAGAGGATAAACTTGAGGATTTTAACCGAAAGAAAACCTAACAGTTCGACTCCACTCACAATAAACCTTGATATTGTGTTACTTTTTTTGATAAAACGTTGATAAAAGTATCCAAAATTACTTAAAAACTTAAGAAAAAATAAGGATTTGTTCTCTTGTAGAATTGAACCCGAATACACTCAGTTCAGTAGAGGCGCGATGGAGAATTAAATCGTATTAACATAAATCAGGAGATTTCCTCAAGATGCTCTCTTTTCCTCCTAGCTGCGATTGTGATGTATAATCCTTTGAACTCGTCGGATCGACCATGAGCAACCATTTAGCCGTCGCCACAGCCACAGCCACCTTGCAGCGAATTTTACAACGAGCCGTTCAGAGAGATGTCGAGGGGGCGAGAGTCACCACAGTTCGTCCGGATGGTTCGACTGGCTCTATTCCAGAAACGGGAGTTAATCTTTACCTGTACCACATCAAACGCAATCCAGCCTTAACCAACCAAGATACTCCAAATTTTCAACGACGGGGCGAAATAACCCGACGCCGACAGGCGGCTCTCGATTTGTTTTATGTTGTGTCATTCTATGGCAATGATGGCGACCTCGAACCCCAACGCCTACTCGGAAGTGTGGTGCAAACTCTAGAAGATCAGTTGGTTTTGAGTGCAGACATGATTCGCGCTGCGATCGCTGACCCGACCTTTACCTACTTGGCTGACTCTGATCTGGCTGAACAAGTTGAACAAATTCGCTCTGAATTTATTTCTGTTTCCACAGACGAACTCTCCAAAATCTGGTCTGTTTTCTTCCAAACCCCCTACGCCCTCTCTCTGGTGTATAAAGTTACGGTCATCCTAGTCGAAAGCGATGTAGCCGGACGCTCTGCTTTACCTGTACGCGATCGCATTTTCAGTAGTACCGTCTTTCCCAAACAACCTATGATCAGCCGAGTTGTGGCTCTCAGTGGTAAAAACCAGCCGATTTTCAGTAACAGCATCCTATCTATTCGCGGTCAGAACCTTGCTGGTGTTTTAACCCAAGTTCGGATCGGTAAGGTAGAAGTAACTCCTCAAGTCCTCAACAGTGGAGAACTCCATCTCCCCTTAAGTTTGATTCCTCCTTCAGAGCTTCGAGCCGGAGTTCAAAGTCTGCAAGTTATTCATCTGCAAGCCCCACCTACTCCTCCGCGCAGTCGTCGTCGTTCTCCGAGAAGTAGACCAACAGCGACTCTTAGCCGCAACGCTCCACCTCGCCCCCCACAGATCGAGTCGAATGTCGCACCCTTTGTACTACGACCCACAATAAAATCTGTAAATGTTGACAACTTGGAAGGATTTGATGATGAACCCCGCTCTGGAACACTGACCATTACCACTAATTTAGCGATCGGCCGCAGTCAGCGACTTGTTCTGATGATGAATGAATATAATTTAGATAGTCAGAATCCGTTGGGCTATCTATTCACCGCTCCAGCTCGGCGAGAAACAGCAACAGTTGTGACGATTCCGATTCGGGAGGTTAAACCTGGAGAATATCTCGTGCGTATTCAAATTGATGGTGCTGAAAGTATGCTGGGAATAGATGAAAATCCTGAAAGTTCAACGTTTGAGCAATATATTCAGCCCAGAGTGGCGATCGTTTAAAGACAGTTATCAGTAAACAGTTAACAGTTAACAGTTAATAACGTTCTGCGATTCCCTATTTTCTACTATTTCCACTATGACTGACTCTAACTGGCAGAATGTCAATCAGCAATCTCTGATGCAAGCGATAACGCGCATTCGAGACAGACTGAGAGCTAAGGTTAATGCGGAGGCTGTATCAGAAACGGTTGATTCTGCGGCACCTCCTGCTTTAGAACAATTGTGTGAAATTTTTGGGCTATCTACATTCGAGCAAGATTTGTTGCTGCTGTGTGCTGGGATGGAACTAGATGCCGAATTCCCAGCCTTGTGTTCAGAAGTGCAGGGCGATCCTCAAAAACCTTATCCCACGTTCAGCCTGGCCCTCAATATTCTAGATCGTCCCCACTGGAGTGCCTTAACACCAAATGCCCCTCTACGTCGTTGGCATTTACTCGAAATTGGGGGTGGTCATGTTTTAACTCTGAGTCCTATCCGCATTGATGAACGTATTCTGCACTATCTCGTTGGTATTCAACATCTCGATGAACAATTACTCGGAATTGTCGAACCTGTACGAGAGTTAGGAATATTGGTTTACTCTCATCAAAACCTCGCCGAACAAATTGCTAAAACTTGGTCTCAAGCAACCGAAAGTAGTAAGTTACCTGTTGTGCAGCTTTGTGGAGAAGATCTCGCCAGTCGGCGGACGATCGCTCAGATGGCTTGTCAACAGTTGGGTTTGAGACTTTATCTAATGCACGGCGATCGCATTCCCTCTGCGACTGCTGATTTTAACCGGATGTTGAAATTGTGGGAACGGGAGTCTGTTCTGGGCGGATATGCCCTTCTTCTCAACTGCGAACAAGTCGAAATGAGCCGTCATGGAGAGGGAATTTGGCAACTCATCGAACAAATTGGCAGTCCTCTGATTGTGACTGGAAGCGATCGCCTTCCCGCTCGACAACGCCCCCTCCTTAACTTTGATGTTAGCCGTCCTACAGGAGCCGAACAGTATCAGCATTGGCAACAATATCTCGGAGACCTTGGAGAACAGCTTAATGGTCATCTTCACAAGTTTACCGCCCAATTTAACCTCAGTTCTCCCGCGATTCTGGCTGTTTGTACCGCCACCGCCAGTCAAGGAATTGCCCCCGACGATACTGAAACTTTAATTGATCGCCTCTGGGAAACCTGTCGCCTCCAAGCCAGACCTCGAATGGAAGATATGGCACAACGCATTGAAGTTAAGGCAACCTGGGCAGATTTGGTGCTACCGGATGCTCAAATGCAGGTTCTAGAAACAATGGCAGCCCATTTACGGCAACGTTCTCAAGTCTATGAAAATTGGGGTTTTAGTAAGAAAAGCGATCGCGGTTTGGGCATTAGTGCGCTCTTTTCTGGCCCTAGCGGAACCGGGAAAACGACTGCTGCGGAAGTTATAGCCCAGGCTCTCCGGCTAGACTTATATAAAATTGACCTCAGTTCAGTGATTAGCAAATATATTGGCGAAACGGAGAAAAATCTTCGTCGGGTATTCGATGCGGCTGAAAGCGGAGGTGCGATTTTGCTATTTGATGAAGCGGATGCTCTGTTTGGTAAGCGTAGCGAGGTCAAAGATTCCCATGACCGCCACGCCAATATTGAAGTTAGTTATCTCCTGCAACGCATGGAGGCTTACCGAGGCTTGGCAATTCTGACCACGAATATGAAAGGTGCCCTCGACCCGGCATTTCTACGTCGAATTCGGTTTGTAGTTCAGTTCCCCTTCCCCGACGCCAAACAACGAGCAGAAATCTGGCGGCGTATTTTTCCATCTGAAACCCCAACAGAAGGGCTAGTTGCCGAGAAGTTAGCGCGATTGAGTGTTTCTGGCGGTAATATTCGTAATATTGCTCTCAATGCTGCATTTCTGGCTGCGGATGCGGGAGAACCTGTGATGATGAAACATATACTCAGTGCTGCTCAAAGTGAATATATGAAATTAGAAAAACCCTTAATGGATGAAGTTAAAGGTTGGGTGTAACAGTTATCAGTGATCAGTTATCAGTGATCAGTTATTCAGTTTTTTTAGTGTTTACTGTGTAGTTGTTGTACTTTGAGTTGAAGTCGTCATAGTCATCGCTTGGTTTTGAGCATCTAGAAGTTGTTGTTTTAGAGCAGCAGTTGCTTGGGTTTGTTGTTGGTCAAGTAATTGTTGTTGATCTAGGAAGCTTTGGAAAGTTTGCTGCTGAGTCTGAACTTGGTTACTGAGGGTTGTTGCGGCTTGAGTTTGTTGTTGGTCAAGTAATTGTTGTTGTTCTAGGAAACTTTGGAAGTTTTGCTGTTGAGTCTGAACTTGGTTCCCTAAATTTGCGATCGCATCTGCAACGTTCATTCCTCCTGTTCCACCAACTACAAGCGCACCCACAGTTAAAGTTCCTGTTACGACTGCATTCGGCGTTTGAATATTAATTGTTCCAGTTCGATCGTCAATGCGGATATGCTGATTACCATTCGTCTTTATTTCTATACTGCGATCGCTATCATTAAGGCGAATTTGATGACCGCCACTGGTTTGAATATAAATCCCATCTTGACTTTGAAGGCTTTGATCTTCCTCTACAAACTGAATTTTATGACCTGTACGAGTGGTAAAGCTTCGCAGTCGAACTTTCCCTGTATTAGAAATCGTTTCCTCTACCGTCTCTGGCGGGTTATCTTGTCCATTCCACACGCCACCAATAATGTATGGACGGTGAATATCTCCATGTTCAAAGGCGACGAGTACCTCATCATTAATCTCCGGTAAACAATAAAAACCGCGATTCGCCCCCGCACCGATTCCGACAACCCTCGCCCAAGCACTCGCATGAGCGCTTCCATCTGCTTCTGGAGTCAACGTCGGAAATTTAACGCGCACTCGCCCTAATCCCTGCGGATCATCATTGTGAGTAACAATCCCAACCAAATGAGTTTGACCGGGTTTGAGAGCTGTTTGGGGAGAAAGGGTGTTAAAAATTGATCCCCCTCGCAATCCTCGAATGCTAAATTCTGTGGTGTATCTTCCTTCTAAATAAACATGGCGAGTTTCTGTAATATAGTATCGACCGTCGTAGCGTCCCATTCCTGTTAATTCAACGACTTTTCCCACTCGAATTTGTGGGTTTCCTGGGGCGTGGGAGTCCGCTTGAATAAATTCTCCACCGAGTTCATTATAGAGAGCTTGAGCCATTGTTTCCGCCACTTTCGGACTCGGAACAGGTTTATCAACTACAATCATTTTCGGCGGAGGAAAATTACTCCCAAACGTTGGACTGGTGAAGGAAGTTCCCGTTCCATTTGTGCTGATACTCCCATTAGAATTTCCGGTAACTTTCGTAATCATTTCATCTGCATCCGCAACCGAAACAATCGGTTTTTTCTGAGTATAATCCCAGCTTCGTACCTCAACTGATTTGACTTGTTCCAGATTTGTGACTCGAACTCGAAAACTTTCAAAATCTTGCAGCCATTGTAGATTTAAAACTGTTCCGGCTTTCGGCTTGCGAAAAAATAGTTGACTATCTTGAACAAATAATTCAAATCCAATTCGAGCCGCTCTGTCTCGTAGGAATTCCATATTCGTTTGGTTTTCCTGAAAAACATAGGCATATTTTTCACCACTATGATCAACTTGACCTAGGAAAATACCAACTTCTTTCGCAATTTTGGTAACAATATCACTATCTGTAAAGTCTTGGAATGAGCGGTTATAACGCCCTCGATGGAGACGATGAGAAATATCATACCCTCGAATCACAATTGGAGCTTGAGTAGCCTGATTAAAATGAGTTTCAATCGCCGTAATTTCGCCGTCTAAAATATAGTCTTGATTCTCTTGAGCGAATTCTGGAGATTCCGTCGTACTTCCAATAAAACCAATTCTAACTCGTTTACCAATTTGCAGGATAGGATCGTATTGCCAAGTTTGGGTTTCATCATCCACCGGAACATAAGGATTATTGATGACTAGCGTAAACATTCCGGGTAAATGCAGACTTTCTTCAACCGATATTTGAATGATATCATTCATTAAACTAGAAAGTTGCGATGAAGAAGCCCCTTCAATTTGAAGTAGAGGAGTAGAAACATAAAGACTGTTACTCGTTGCCATTATTTCAATGATATATATATTAGATTGTAGACTTTATTTAAGAATTTGTTGTCGTTCGCTGAATGCTCGACTCGCCACACCCAAATCGACTTCTTTAAGTTTAAGAGTAACTCTTGCCCTAACTGGAGTGCCATCTGGCATAAACATTGTCAGTTTATAATCTAAACTTTCAACCATACAACGCATATAATTTCTATCTCCCCAAATAAAGTAATATACAGGAGGTCGTCGTAATTCGAGTGCTTGTGAAGCGAGATTTTCAGCCCCATATTCTACTAATGCCATGGCATTTGCTGAGACCCCTGTTAACTTACTTGAGAGACTTGAAACTGAGGATTGAATAAAAGTAGAAGTGACATTAGCCTCGACTAATCGTTCACTATAACCGCCTTCGGATGCAAATGGATCTTGAAAAGAAGCAAAGTCTACAGAATCTAGAATCGGCTGAATTTTATTAAATACATTTTCACCTGTTTCATGGGTGTCAAAAACAAGGTCAGTTAAAGTGAGTTGATAGGGTTCAACAAAACCAAAATTAACCTTCGGTAGTCCTCGACTTGTTCGCGCCCCTTTAATATCTTCAATTGAAACACTACGACTTAACTGAAGGTCAGTTGGGTTAAACTGAAAGCGAATAATATTAGCCGCCTCTCCCGTGCGAGGAATTAAAGCCGCTTTGACCAGTTTTCCACTTTTAAATCCGGAACTTTGATAGAGTGCTAAAGCTTGAGCTTCTTTCTGTTGTTCAAGTGTTAAATATTGCTGATCTCGCAGCGCATCTGCTTCGGCTGCGGCTTGAAGTAAAGCAATATCAGCCGTACTGGTTAGCACATCACTCGCGACACTCGATAATGCAGAGGACGTTGTACTGGACAAGGAAGAGGACGTTGTACTTGATGAAGTAGACGTAGATGAAGTGCTAGAACTCGATGTACTGGTTGAAGTTTTCTTAACCATAATTATTTTTTTGACTTCCTCTTTTCAGTCTTTATTAGGATAACATCTGATTCAGTTTAAATTGGTATTATTAAACTTTATTTTATTGTTCAATTTATAGGATTTTTACAGCATTAAGTTCACCAAGGTAAACGATTAGAGAAATTATTAAAACCATATCGCTCTCGTTCCACTTGAAATCGCTGACAAATCGCACTATAGATTTCTCTGGCTAATTCCTCAAGATGTTCAGAGGTGACTACTTCTTCTTTTGACTCATCTAGTATTTGAACTTGTGCTAAATTTTGAGCTTTCACACTTTCTTCTAAAGCATACAAATCTTGTTCATTCAAAGGTTGAACTTGATGACCTTTCCTCGCAGACACTTGTTCCTTCAATTTTCCTCGATTTTCAAGGGTTTTTTGCATTAATTTTTTAATTTGAGTCGGTTGATTTTCAAACTGAGAAGAGCGAACTTCCCCTTTTGCGCCGACTTGAGTGCTATCTGGAAGTAATTGTGATTTTGGAGGTTTTTTGAGCCGAGATTGTTCAGGATTAGAATTGGGTTCAGGTTTCTCTGTTTCTCCCATTAGTTCCTCAATATTAGACCAAGATTCAGGAACTAGATCACGAGATTTACGAGGATTTGTAGTTGGCTTTGCTTGAATTGAACCCTGAGATTTTTGAGAGGAATTTTGAATTTTTTGAGTTTGAGATTCTCGCTGAATTTGAGATAAATTCTCCGATATGTTAAAACTTTCCGAGTTTTTTTGTCCTGAATTAGAAATTGAAGACGCGATCGCATTTGTTCTTTGTTCAGTCGGATAAATTTCGGATTTTTGCTGAATTGATAGTGAATTCTCAGAGGCGATCGCATTTGATTGATCTTCAGAGTGAGAAGTATCAGTTTCTTCCTGATTGATTAGAGTTTCAGGTTCAAATGAATTTCGGTTAATATTTTGCTCAGAATGTAGGTTAGAACTAGATTTATTTTGAGCTTGCGGAGGATGACTTTCTCCCAATATCTCTCTAAATAAAGTTGATTTTGATGCTTTTAAACTTGATAATTCAGGTTTTGTAGTTGGAGTTTTATCATCACTTTTACGCTTACTGTCATTCTTTGAGGGAGAAGCCGACTCTCTTCTAACTTGAGGTTGATCTGATTTAGGAATATCGGACTCTGGATTAGAATTAATTAGAGTTTGGCTGAAATCCGACTCTCTATTACTCCCTTGATCGGAATTAAATTCTGTTACCTGAGACGGATTAAAATTGATAGAAGAAATGGGTTCTGCTTGAATCGTAGCTTCAGGTTTTAGCCGGGGTTTTGACTCGACTAAAAAAGGACTATCCCCATCAGAAAATCGCTGTAGTTCTCCTCCCTGATCCGAAAATAAAGACAAATCAAGAACTGATATTGATCTTGCTCCAATGGGTTGCAAAAATTTTTGTCCCAGTGGAGAACGAGACAACAGAGTATTTCGGGTTCCGAATGGAGATTCAGAAGGAATATTTTCCGATGGAAGTTGCTCAGAGTTTTCAGTCATAATCTGTTTGAATCTTTAATCTTTTTATCATTTAGAAATATCCCAAAGAATCACGACTTTTATTCAGACTTGCTCCTCCTGAACCCACAGGGTTGACAGCGACTTGTAAGCCTTCATAGGTTAAGGTTAATTCTTCAATCGCCACTGAACTTCCTTCGGCTTGAAATCCGGGTGATTTCCAGGAAATTGGAATGGCTCCTATTAAAGTCCAGGCTTGCATTGTTTCTCCGGCTTGGTTAAACATTAAAATATTAATATTGCGACGATTTTTAACAGGATTAGTCATGGTTGTGAGCATCCACTCCCAAAATAATGTATTATCTGTCATCCCTCTTTTCAAAGTAATATCATCAAATTCTGTATGACCAATAAATACTCGTTGCTGATCATTTAATCCTCCTTCTAAATAGCTTTCTTTTTGGAGGGTTGCACCAAAACCCGAACATTCAGAAAAAGATGCTGATATTGTACTCTCCATTTCAATATAAAAACGATTAACTGTAATATAGTTGCGACGAGATTCTAATTGATATTCGTTTTGGCTGGAAACGACAGGTTTCTTGACGGGTGTAATGAAAGGGTTAAGCTGAGGTGTTTTTGTGAAAAAATTTTTTTGGAAGTTGAAAACCATGATTTCCTTAATTACTAAATGACTGTCTCTGAAACGGACTAAACCTCTGTGAATTGAGTCAAGTTAACGGTTCAAACGGATTAAGTTCATACCTCTTGAATTGGGTTAACGAGTAGACCTTGTGACGGATAAGTTAACGAGCCTTAATCTAGATATCCGCTTTCTTCTGAACATTCAAATGAGTTGACTATCGCTCACGGCTGATCTCAAGATCTCTTAGTAGCATTTCATAAATTCTACTCTCAAGTTGTTGTTTTAATGCTGGATTTTCCTGCACTTTTTTAGCAACTTTATAGAGAAAATCGTTCGGACTTTCACACTGTATTTTTATCGGAGCGGTTGAACCAATAGGTGTTCCTAAGTTCTGGGTGGGTTTATGGGGAATTGGGGTTTTGTAGTCAGTCGTCATGGGTATAAATTGAGTAAACTAATCTAAGGGATTTAGAGGAACTAAACCTGTTTTCATCAGGAGTTGTTGAACTTCCTCTGTTTTCAGAATTTCAGCGAATTTTTGTCCAACGGGCGTTAAACTATTGTCATAAGAATAAACAACAGCTAGAGAGTAAGCTAGGGGATATTGTCCCGTTTGAAATCGCTCAACTGAGGGGTAATAGCTTCCTTTATCATTACACAAATCAGTAGCCGGAGTAATCGATTGACCATTATCACGAATTAGGGGTTGTACAGGAGGTCTTAAACCCTTAATTACGGCTAAGGGATAGACAGAACATTGCTGAAAAACTTGGCTGAGAGGACCGAAAGAAAGGCTACCAATTTGTCGCTCTTCAAAATCTCGAAGAACGGTTCTCATCGCTGCAAATGTGCGAATTTGACGGATAGGATTACTCTCTGTTTCTGTTGTGATAAATTGCTCGCTAGAAGTATTTTGCCACAGTCGCCGAAATTTAGCGATCGCCCTTTCATTTTGCAATACTCGCTCCTCAAAAATACGAATCGCTTCCCCATCTGTGGGAATATATAATTGTACGGGTAAATCGGGTCCTCCTAATTGTTTCCAATTTGTAATTTCTCCGGTATAAAGTTGGCGAAGTTGTTGAATACTAATCTGTCCATTTAAACTATGAGGTAATGAATTCTGACGACGTTCGTAACTAAAAGCGACAAAAAAGACCAAACCATCATAAGCAAAGGGAATCGCATCCAGATCTCGTTCTAACTGTTCAATTAAACTGGTAATGGCAAAATCAGCTTCCTGAGTCCGAACTAAGGCGATCGCTTCTTCTGTTGTCGGTTGCGGTTGATAAATCAGTCGCAATTTCGAGATTCGTTCTTCTAATTCTTCTTCTAATGTTTTTCCTTTTTCTACTAAGTTTCGCTGTCGAATTGCATAGTTCCAAATCCCATTTTTCTCGGCTGTATAAGAAAATGTTCCTTTGGGAACAGCAGCAATATCTTCAATACAACAAGGAGAAAAGCGATCGTCAGCCAGAACAACTCTAGGACGATTGAATAGCCGCCATAGACCAATTCCTCCTAATAAGGCAAGCAGTAGCAATAGCAATGTTAATAGCCCCGGAAACCGACGTTTTTTTTCTTCTGTTTTGGGTTCGAGAAGGATTGCTGAATATTCCTCCTCTGGAAGTTTTGGTAGGGCTTCACGGGCAACTTTGGCATTCTCGAAGGGATGATCAAATCCCAACAAGTGCATTAAATACTGTTGTAATAAAGGTTCCGTTTTCGGCCACTGAGTTTGCGAGGAGGAATTCATAGTTGTATTAAAATCAGCCCGCCAATCTCCCGTTAAGAGGTCAAAAGCAATCACACCCAAGGCTTTTAAATCTTGACTGGGTTCGGATTGAGTTGTAATAGGTAAACCCACTTGAAAACGGTATTCCCAAAGGGCAAAATCGGCTAAATAAACTAAGAATTGGGGACGATGAAACTGACGTTGTTCGATAGGGAGGATCAGAACACTATCAAGACTAAGATTACCGTGGCTAAGTCCCGATTGAATTTGACCAGAGGGGAGGCGATATTTCTGGGTATGAAGGGGTTCAAGACTCTGCAAAACTTGATCCAGAAAGTGCAGAACTTGATGAGGATTCATCGCCCCAAATTGTCGCAGGTAGGTTCTGAGACTAGGATAACTATTAGAAAGAGTTGGAGTAATGGTATAACAGCGTTCTTCGTGACGGTCTGCGATCGCTTCTGAAGGAACTAGCAAACGAAAATCCTGTGTTCGGCCATCGGCTGGGGTCAATCCTCCCACATTCTCAAAAACTTCTTTGGTTCGCTGTTCTTCGTTGGGGTTGAAGTGAAGTTGCGGGAGTAAATATTCTTTAACAATGACAGTTTTATTGTTACTAACCTGCACACCTTGATATAGACGACCCAGACCCCGACCTCCCAAAAAGTTAACAATCCGATATCGGCTGTGGTTTCCCAGAATTTCAGCTTTCTCAGCCAGAGGCGTTGGAAATCCACATTGCAAACAAGCTTTAGCCTGCGGGTCGTTAGCTACATTTTCTCGAGGAATATCACAGAAAAGGGGATTATGATTCGGGCACCGATATTTCGGATAAGGGTTAGCTGTTCCTGGGCGTTGTTCTGGAAGTTGTTGGTAACGGTCAAGCGGTTCAATCTCCCCGTCTGCGGGAATTTCTTCTCCTCTTTTTTGCCGTCGCAGCAGATCTCGAAGATCTTCCTGGATAAAAGGCAAAAATCGAATCACCCAAAACGGAAGAAATCGATAAGCCGAACCAAACACCCCATAAGTCACCCGTCGGACTCGATTTTGGGCATCCGCAACAGCACTTTGCCGAATGGCTTTGGTGGTTCTGCTTTCAGGAAGGTTGCGCTGGGGTGGGCGTACCATTAGAGGAGCGATCGCCTTTAACGAACGCAAGAACAGCAATTGAAAATGATTTAATCCGTCTCCACAAGAGCGATCGCATTATCTGGAGACATCCCATTCAAAACAGCAGTAATACTAGGGAGGTATCGATCCATCATGGTTACATTGGTGTAAACCAGTGACTCGATTAGTGCGGAAGTCAAGCGATCGCCTTCTACATCAATACTGGTTTTATAACTAATTTCACCATCCGAGTAGTCTAGCTCAAAATTTCCTAAAATCAGACCACAATTAGCTTTTGTTAAGAATTCCGCCATTTGCGATCGCATCTCTTGGGGAGTGGCAATCGGACAGATCGAATAAAATAAAAATTGTTCATCTTCATCTCTAGCTTGAGCCAAACAACTCCAACGCCCATTATCTCCAACGAATGCCATTTCTAAAGTCATTCCATCCTCCAAACGAACATAGTCCCAGTCCTCCTCATCAAAAAAACGGTTTACAATTTGGGAAATACTGGTCGGCTCAGAAATAGGGACAGTTGCTGTTAATTTTGACAAGCTATTTTCTAACACCTCGACTATATTAGCTTCGCTCGGTACAAGTTCGCTCGGTGTTAGCCCTGAGCGTAGCCGAAGGGCTAAAGATTCCAAAGCCGTTTGAAGCTGTTCTCCCCATCCCTGAAATGTCTCTTTTCCCTGATTAACAAATTCTTCTAGTGTCTCAGGATTTGCCCAGTCCCAAAGCGTAGAATAGCCAATATTCTCATCACCTTGCGTTTGACGAACGCTCAAACAAAACCAGTTTTCTGTTAGTTGATATTGTGGCGGTTCTTCAGAGGGATGTTGTTCGAGAGTGGTAATAATAGCCGCGACATCGCTTCCCTTCTGAGTCAGCTTCGGAAGTAAACCCGGTTTCAGCATTAGTTCTAAAGTTAAATCGACTTCTGAATTAAATTGACGATCTATTAACGGACTACAAACCTCTGGTTTCAAATTAAAGAGGTGTTCTTGTTCAATGAGCTGATATTGTGGAAACGAGACTTGTAAGGTCAGATAATAATTAAGCGGCTTATCGTTTTGTTCGGCGATCGCTCCTGTAACTCCTTGTACTTTTAAGAGCGTTTTAGAGGGAGTGAAGAAGATTAATTCTCGGTTGAGATCGAAGGTTTTTTTCATAAAAACCCTTGTGAAATAGACAATGGATTAAATCGGTTGAGTGTATTACTGTCAATCTAGCACCTCAATCATTGTAACGGATAGTGCTTCAATAAAACTCATACTTGATAGATTGGGTGGACTACGCGATCGCTCAAGAATAATCCAACACTATCACTTATAAATCATATCCTAGCGTTAGCAACACCACCTCTTCTAATTGGGTCATGGTTTCAATCTTGAGTTGTCCCAACTTCCGAATTAACCGAGCCTTATCCAGAACCTTGAGTTGGATCAAGATTGGCTAGCCAGACCTCCCCACGTTTAATCGGTTCAGTCATGGCTGATCTTCTTGAGTGAGCATTGCTGCGTAATCACTCATTCCAGCTTCAGCAAGGGTACGGTCTTCATCTGCAAACTCAGTTGCAAGAGATGCTAGCTCAGAAGGCTCTAGGACAACACGACGGCGTTTATCTCGAAATTTTAGAAAGGCAATAAAATCAGCGACTTGCTGAAGTTGATCGTTGGTAAGTCGATCTATATCTTGCTTGAGAACTTCACTATCGATTGGCATAACAGTGAGCAGTAAGGAGTTGTTGCGATCATTGTATCAAGTAGGTTGGGTTAAGGTAACGAACCCTAACTTATAAACAGGCATTGTGTTGTTGAGTTTCACTGCGTTCTACTCAATCTACGACTCTATCGCACCCAGAGCAACCCAGACAGATGTAAAATCTATCCCAATTGATGAATTCAGCTCAAACACAAGACCCCAAAACACGTGTAACGGAAAACCATAATCACAACTACGGGTAGTCCAATGAGCTGGTAGGTGAGCTTTTTCAGTCTCTAAGGTGAAACTCGAACTTATGTAATTTTTCCACTGCGATTCATTATAATACCATCCGATCTCTTTTCCAAACTTCTCCCAAGTTTCATAGTCTGCATCTGATTTCCCTCCTATAGCTTCCCAAATTTTCTTTTGGGTACTAAATCCAAAATGACCATAATGATGCAGGTGAATGGATTATTATTAATTACCAAGCAGGAGATATTATAGAACTCAAAAGTATTAACCTCAGTTTTCCGATTGAGCAAGTCTATCAAAACCTTATTTTAACTCCAGAATCTTAAATCTCTAATTCAAATTCAGGTAGCACATCCTCTCCGTTCAAAGTACATCGATATTAAAAAATCTTTACTTTGAGTTGTCAAATCCAAATTTTTAATTAAGATTTATCCGCTCAATCCATTTTATTCTGATATTCTGGCAATCTTGAAGATGAAGTACATTCTATTGAAATTTACCAGGCCAAAATCAACAATAGTTACTGAGGTAGAGTCTCAATTAAGATTCGCAATTCTTTAGTTTAGATTAATGTTAATTTTATCGGAAAGCCAGTATGGTTAACGTTTACCGCAAATATCCCCACTTGGGTCAAGGATTTGCCTTCCCTTTGCAAGTCAATCAGCAGGGAAACTGGTCTTTGAGTGCAGGCGATCGCAGTGTGAGAGAATCCATTCTATTAATATTGATGACCGATCTCGGAGAACGGGTCAATCGGCCAGAGTTCGGGTGTCGGCTGGGAGAACTCAGCTTTGCGCCAATCAACACAGAAACTTTAACGTTGATGCGACTTTATGTTCAAGAGGCCCTCGAACAGTGGGAACCGCGCATCCTCCTAGAAGATGTCTTAGCCATTCCTAATAATGATTTTGGGAGAGTCGATCTCGTGATTAACTACCGTCTAAAACTCACCCATGATCGTCGTAGCCTCGTTTATCCCTTTTACCTTCAACAACTTCCCGCATAAACTGTCTACGCTCTGATGTTTAAATATGGTATTCGATTTTTTACCCAACCTCCCAAAAGCCACCTTAGATGATCGCACCTATGATGATCTAATCCAAGAGTGTTTGCAGCGAATTCCTCGCTACTGTCCAGAGTGGAGTAATTATAACCCTAGCGATCCGGGGATTACGCTTCTGGAACTGTTTTCCTGGTTGATGGAACAGATGTTGACTCGCTTCAACCAACTTCCTCGCCAGAATTACGTTCTATTTTTAGAACTCTTAGGCATTCGCCTGCAACCACCTAACCCCGCGCAAACCGAAATTACCTTTTATTTGGTGTCCGATCTTCCCGATACTTACACCATTCCAGATGGGATTGAAATCGCCACTGAACGACTCCCCGATGCAGAATCAATTGTTTTTAGTACCGATCGCCCTTTAACGATTGCCCGACCTCAAATCCAGCACGTTCTCCACGCCTCCATCCCAGAAGACACACCTCATATTTTACGCGATCGCTTGACGAACTGGTGGACAATGGCAGCCGATGGCACTTGGTCTGGCCCTGAACTGTCTCTATTTGGCGATCGCCCTGACCCCGGACAGTGTTTTTACCTGGTTTTTGCGCCAGATACTCATATTGATGGTAACGTGATTGCCCTGACGATCAAAGGTCAAGCCGCCACCCCAACTGGGATTAACCCCGATCATCCGCCTCGACGTTGGGAAGCCTGGAATGGTCGCTATTGGCAATCTGTACTCCTTGAAGAAGCTGATGACGAAACCCAAGGCTTTAGCTTCCGAGATCTAACTCGACAGGGACGCGACCCCGCCCAAGGTGCAGATATTATTCTTCATCTCCCGGTTCATTTTCCCGTCGCTCATTTCACGGCTTATCAGGGTCGCTGGCTGCGCTGTATTTGTACTGAAGCGATTGGCGATCAAGCCCCCTACAGTCGTTCTCCTCGCATTGTTGGGATTGGTTCTCGTTCAATTGGGGGGACGATCCTCGCGACTCAAGGTCAGGTCATCCTCAATGAAGTGCTTGGTATTAGTGATGGTAATCCGGGCCAAGTTTTCCAACTCCAACGCCCTCCAGTTCTGGCGAGAGGAGAAGGTGAATATCTAATTGTGACACCACCCGGAGAATTACCTCAAACATGGCAAGAAGTCCCGGATTTTTCTAATTCTCAGCCTGATGATCGCCATTATCTGATTGACTCTTTAACAGGAGTATTACAACTCGGCCCCTTAGTCCGAGAACCGACGCAACTGTTACGAGAAACTCAATACCGCGCCATGCTACAAACGAGAGATCATCTCGCTACTATTTCCCCTGCGCCCAGCCAAGAGCGACAATATGGTGCCATTCCGCCGCGAGGGTCAACCCTGACAATGGTTCGGTATCGAACAGGCGGTGGAGTCAAGGGTAATGTACAACCGGGAACCATCACCGTAATGAAATCAGCCGTTCCTTATGTGGGGCGTATTATTAATCATCTTCCCGCCCGTAATGGTTCGGATGCTGAATCTTTAGAACAAGCGGCGATCCGGGTTCCTCAAATGTTACGAACTCGCGATCGCGCAGTGACTCCAGAAGATTTTGAAACCCTCGCTATTTTAGGGGGACAGGGTGCGATCGCCCGTTCTCGCTGTTTACCAGCTGATCCAAAGCAACCGGGAACCGTTGAACTGCTTTTAATTCCTCGTACCAGTCTTTTCGGTATAGAACAGGGCGTTGGTATTTCTCCGGCGGAATTAACTCTAGATGCTGAACTCCACCATCAGGTTTTGGCTTATCTCGATGAACGGCGTTTGTTGGGGGTACAGGTTAAATGTCAGGAACCGGAATATATCGGAGTCGCTGTTCAAACCGAAGTTACGCTGAAACCGGAATATCAGAATCCTACCGCTCAAGCTGAAATTCTCCAAGAGTTAGAAACTGCACTGTATCGATTTCTTAATCCGATTGTGGGTGGAGTTAAAGGAGAAGGCTGGCCGTTTGGTAAACCCCTTTATCCCTCTGATGTGATTGCATTATTGCAGCAATTTAACACCATTCAAAGTTTGGGTGCTGTACAACTATTTGCCTTACGTTATCAGGGTGAACGTTGGGTGCGAGGACAGCCTTCTACCTTAATCGATCCGGGTATTCATGGCACCCTCTGTTCTTGGTCAGATCCGGCACTTAATTCTAGTCATATTATCAATATTATTCAATGACTCTTGCTCCCTCTAGCCAATCTGTACTACTCGATATTGTCTCCATTGACATTCCGGAGACTGAACCTTCGCAGTCGCCAGAACTTTCTAGTACAGTTTATCCCACTGAGCCAGAGACAGATAACCTCAAATTGACACCCGGAGAAACCAGCGAAATTGTCATGGTTCTCGAAAACTTAGATACTCGTCCTCTGAATTTAAGCTATGAACTGACAGGCAATTTTCCCCAACATTGGTGTCAAATGGAAATGACGGAAACTCAGCTATTACCCGGTGAACGGAGGTCTGTTGTCGTTTCATTTCAAGTTGAGGATAATTTTTTTGAGAATTCCCAAGTTAATACCGCAACTGAAGGTTTAAGACTCAATTATTTTAGTCGGTTTCATGTCTATGGTGCTTATCCCGATACAACTGAACGGCTGCTCGAATTTGCAGATTTTAATCTAATTGTGCGATCGCGATCGCCTTACATTAATTTTCTGCCTCAAATTTATCGAGAAATTGATTTTGTGGGTCGGTTTCTGAAGATTATTGAAACGACTTTTCATCCCGATGTTTTAATTTTAGATACACTCTGGGCTTATCTCGATCCGTTAACAGCCCCTCAAGATTTATTACCCTTTTTAGCCCATTGGGTTGGGTGGCCTTTAGAAGCCAATTTAACCTTAGAACAGCAACGCCGCCTGATTCGCAATGCTTTAGAAATTTATCGCTGGCGAGGAACTCGTCGAGGGTTACGATTTTACTTACATTTGGCGACAGGATTACCCCTTGATGAAGATCTCCCAGAGCCACAAAAACACATTTCAATTTGGGAAAATTTTACTCAGGGTGCAATTTTTGGAGACTCTAATTTCGGTGAAAATGCTATTTTCGGAGGTGGAAAGCCCTTTCATTTTAATATTCGTCTGCGCGGCGATCCGGATTCAATTGATGAAGCCTATGTGAGGAGGGTTATCGAAGAACAAAAACCGGCTTTCTGTACCTATGACTTAAATATTACAGCTTAATTTCCTGCCTTTTATTTTTAAAATTATGGTAACTGATCCGCCTAAAAATTATCCACTTCCTGAGATTTCTCCACTCGAACGGTTTATGGTTCGGGATGGAATGTTACTCAATGCGGAGGGATGGAAGCGAACTCAAGAGTATCATCGTCAGCGACAAAATCTCCATTATCAATCTCTTTTTCAACCTGGAATTGTCAGAGGATTAGGTGTTTGTGCGGTCACGGCTCCGGAAAGTATTGCTGCTCAGTATCGAGATGATCGATGGGTGCAAATTCAGCCGGGAATTGCAATTGATGTGAGGGGAAATCCGATTATTATTGATCACCCGATTGAATTTCGGATTGCTTCAGAAGCGACGACTGAAATTATTAAAGTTTATTTAGTGATTAGTTATGTTGATCCAGATACTTTACATTATCAAAATCATCAAGATTGGGCGGTAGAAACCTTTCGGATTAATGAAAAGAATTCTCCTCCGGATGCTGATGAGATTGAACTTTGTCGGATCATGATTTCTGTTAATACGGTTCAAATTCAACCCGCTGCTGATGTTTTTGATCCGGATGTGAATGAGTTAGATCTGCGTTATCGAATCCCTGTGAAATTGCGATCGCCTGAGACGATACGAATTGCTCAGATTTTACAAGGAAATACTGAAGATTTCCAAATAGCGGAAAATCTTTCGTCTTTGTTGAACGCTGTTTCAGTTTTACATCCTCGAAAGATTAGCGTTGAACCTTTAGGAGAAATCACACTCGACTCTTTCACTGAATTACGACCTGATCAGCAACTTTCTTCAGTATTAATCCCAGAATATTGTTTACTTTATGCTCGATATTCACAAATTATACTCTGGAATGACTCACAAATTAATAATCTCAAATCTCATCTGGATCGGGGAACGGTTCTTTTGATAGAAGCCTCATCTCAGGATATGCAAATTGATGATATGAATTCTGTAATTCAAGAACTAAAACAGGCGATCGCTGAACTTAAACTGACCAATATTCAGAATATTAAACAGGATTTAGAAGCCGAACTTTTAAGTTGTGAATCTGAACTAATGGAGCGGCTAGAGGTCGCCATCCAACCTGTCGAAAATCTGGCTAAACGCTTACAGAATGCTGTTCCTTATTCTGGAGTTGTTGATCGACATCATCGCCTCAAAACTCAACCTTTTCTTTTTTCTGATTTACCTGTTATTAATAATGAAGAGATTTTAATTTTTAACTGGGGATCTGTGATTTTATCGATAGGTTTTTTGTCATCAGGATGGGGAGTACAAGATCAAATCAGTTTATCGAGAGAAAGCCTACGAACCGCTCAGGAATTTGGAATTAATATCCTTGATTTTTCCTACCAAAAATTCTGGCTTTCCCAACTTCAGCTCGAATCTTCTGCAAATTCATCTTCTAACTCATCTTAAATAAGAAGACTCTATTTTGATTGGTATTTGTGCATCTAGCTGTGTCAATAAAAACCGAGCAAGCAAGACACTTGCAGTATTATTTATATTTCTAATAAAATTACTATGTTATATTTGAAATCTACTCACTCTCAAACCGATGAACAATTTAATTTCAATTCGATATGTTCTAACTTTATTGATTGTTTCTCCCTTGATTGTCGCAACGGGCGCAACAGCATTACTCGGATTTACAAGTGGATCGAGAGCGGTCACTTTTCTCACACAAAGGTTTAGTAAAAAAGCAATTTTGGCGATTGAACGACATCTTGAATCCTACTTAGGTATTCCTGAACTCGCTAATAAAATTAACGGAGTGATTGTAGGGACAAATTTAATCGATCCGAATGAATTTGAGTCTTTAGCTCGGTATTTAGAAGAAAAAATAGAGGCAATTGAATCTGTAAATTATATTTACTTTGGAGACCGAAATGGTGATTTTATAGGAGTCAAAAAAGTAGCTGATGGTCAAATGAGATTAGTGCTTCGAGATGCCATCAATGAACCGCGTCTAGAGATGTATGAAATTAATGCTCAAGGCGGGCGTGGAAAGCTAATTGAAACCTTGAAAACTGAATACGATGCTCGCGATCGCCCTTGGTATAAAAAAGCAATTGAATTTGGAGAAATCGCCTGGAGTCCGATTTATATTTTTGCCTCCTCACAAGAACTCGGAATCACTTCAACTATTCCAATTTATGAACCTGAAAATGAATCACCTACACGGAATTTTCCCGAAGAAACACCACTCCAACGTCAAGAGAATATTATCGGTGTTTTTGGAATTGATTTAGGCTTAAAAGAGCTCAGTGATTTTCTCGTAAATTTAGATATTAGCCCGAGAGGAGACGCATTTATTATTGATAGAACTGGATATTTAGTAGCAAGTTCAACCGATGAACCTCCCTTTTCAACTGAGAATGGTCAGCTTCAACAATTACTCGCAATCGAGAGTGAAAAACCCATTATTCGAGTGACTGTTGAGCATTTACTAGAAACTCGGTCTAGTTTGATGCAAATTCAAGACTTAACCTCTTTGGAATATACCTTACAAAATCAACGTCACCTCGTTCAAGTTGCACCTCTACAAGAAAATGGTTTAGATTGGCTTGTTTTTGTTGTAATTCCTGAACAAGATTTTATGGAATTAATTTATAGTAATTTACGCTTTACCTTTATTATCGGCTCTGGAGTAACAATTGTTGCGATTATTCTCGGTACGATCGCCTCTTTCTGGATTATTAAACCGATTGGGGATTTGAATACTTGTGCGAAAGCGATCAAATCGAATACCTTAGATGTTGAAATTCTGGAAAAAATTGCCGCTCGACCGGATGAAATTGGAGAATTAGGTCAAACTTTCTTGGAAATGGCAGAGATTGTTAATGCGAGAGAGAAAAGCATGAGCGATAAACTGACTGAACTGCGATCGCAAAATGAGCAGTGGCGACGCACCCTTCACCATAACCAAGAACTGCGAATAGAGAGTTTTAATGATTTACTCAAAAGAGCAAAACAGACTAGAGTTCCTCCCTCTGAGGATTAATCTTTTGTTCCTCGCCTCTCTCAAAAATTAAAAGTAAAAAACTAAGAGTAAATCAATCAGGATTTTGAGATTATGACTTCTACCAATGTAATGAATACAGAAATTTCAACTAAGGAATTAACCCTAAAACCGGGGCGATCTTCCGCAACCTTTGAAGTCGTTGTCATCAATACAAGCGATCGCTTTGCGACGTTCCAACTCCAAGTATTTGCGGCGGGAGTTGATACTGTACAAGCACTGGGGATGAAAGAGTCGAATCCTAGCGATTGGTATACTATTACTCCCGATATTTCTACAAAAAAACCACCTGGAGATGCAACCCGATTTCAGATTACCGTATTGCGATCGCCGATTCCCGGATTTACAGGTTTAATCAACCTCACGGTCAAGGTCTTTTCCCTAGAACTCGGTAGCGAAGAACGTCACATCCTGCGTCTGAATATTACCAAAGGAATGGGTGAGTCTCCCTTTAGAATAGACCTTCCACGTAATCCGATTCAAACCTTTCCCGATACTGAAGTTGAGATTCCGGTTCGCATCTATAACAGTAGCCCAAAAGCGATCGCTGCGGCTTTGTCTTATTTGAGTCCTCGGCGAGAATGGCTAATCTTAGATACGACTGCGCCGTTACAACTCACCAGTAATCAATGGACTGATACTTCTTTGATTTGTCGGGTTCCTGAACTGACAGCCGCTCAATCAACCTCTTTTACCCTAAAAGTCACTTCCGCAGAGGTCGCCCCAACTCAAATTCAAGGAACAATTGAAGTTTTACCGAGCGGTATTGTTCAGTTTGCGGCGAGTCCTCAACGTCATCGTCTTCCCCAAAGTCGTCCTTGGCTTCCTCAGTGGCGGATCGATCCAGCAGTCTATCAGTTAGAGTTTAGCAATCAATCAAACCTTCCTCAACAAGCTAAAGCCGAGATTCTCAAACAGAGTCGTCAAGAGGATCAACAACTCCGTAAGCTGACCATTGTTCCAGAACAGGTCAATTTAGAACTTGGAGAAACCGGAACTTTAGAACTGAGTGCGAATTCCCGACGACCTTGGGTGGGATTGGGAAGAACAGAGATTATTGAAGTAGAGGGACAGTCCACTGCTTCGGGAGCTGAGACTCAATTACCGGTGTGGGATGAGACAAGTCGTGAAGATGATCCACAAATTTACATTCAAAATCCGGTACAACAGTTGGAGTTGGAACTTAAACCCATAATTCCTCCTTGGCTTCAGGTACTTCTGGCGTTCTTATTTGTAGGTCTGTTGTGGTGGATTTGGTATTTTCAGGCTCGCCTCAACTATCACACAGGTGCTGTGAATTCAGTTGAATTTAACGGTTTGGGAAACCGAGTGATTAGTGCATCCAATGACCAAACGTTGCGGGGATGGCGAGTCAAAGGAAAAAAAATTCACCCTCTGGGTTTGTTGGGAGATTTGGGTAAGGCGGGGCGCACAAACCGCTATCGTCCTGTTAATAATAATCGGGTTGCAGTTGGGTTGGAAAATGGAGAAATTCAAATTTGGAACTTGCTATCTGGAAGCAAACAACCTGCTCTTTCTCTCTCCTATCGCCGGGACGATCGCGTTATGGATGTAGTATTTACAAAAGACTCTCAATATTTATTCAGCGCTCATGGTAGCGGTTTACTGTTGCAGTGGCCAGTCGGATCAACAGGTGAATTAGTGAGTCCAAGTGACCCTCAACGTTTGCAAGAATTTGATTTTGCCATTTACGATCTGGCTTTAGTGAGTCCACAGCAAACTACAATTGCGATCGCAGGTCGCTACAATCAACTCGTATTATGGGATTGGGAACGCGATCGCTTACAGGCTGTTCCTTATCGCACTGGAGGTCAAGATGAATATATTACCAGTTTGGCAACGGCTGAAGAAAAACCGTTTTTTCTAGCAACTGCTGATGATCAAGGTTATATCAGTCTTTGGAATCTTAGAGACTGTCTGCAAAATCAGGATATTGCTTGCAAAGTCATAGAACGGTGGCAAACCCATGATAACCAACCCATTCGATCGCTCGCTTTAACTGATGATGGCTGCTATCTAGCGAGTACGGGAGATAACGGACAGGTGATGTTATGGAGTTTACAGCGATCGGGAGAGCGATCAACTCAAAATCTTGAGGGTGAGGAGATTATGAAACTCCGTTCTCCATTCAATACTTTAGATTTAATTGCGATCGAGTCTGACCTTCTGATTGTCACTGGGGGCGATGACCGTCAAGTTCGTCTACGCCGCATTAAACGCCCTTCTTCTTCTTGTTATTAAGCATTGAATTCTGAATTATAAATTATGAATTGTCTTGAATTGAGAATTGTAAGTTATGAATGATAGCAGCTAAAGATGTCAGGGAATAAATTCTCTTAACTTAGAACACTATTTACTGCTAACTGCTTACTGTTCACTGTTTACTGTTAAAACTGTTCACTGAAAAAAATGAACGTTACACAACTTTCTAACAACGGCCAACAAACCGGAAAGATCGTTCAAGCTCAGAGTTTGGGAAAATCCCTGACTTTAATCGTTAATCCATCGGGAGACTATGCCCTATCTGCGGGAACGACGTTTGAACTCCGTGTAACGGTTGTGAACCAGGGAAATTTGGGCGCAATTATTGATGTTTATGTTGATGAAACTTCTACATCGGTTTGGGATTGGTGTTTAAATCCCCGCGAACGATTGGCTTTAAGTCCTCAACAAAGTGCGGAAGTTGTCTTTGAATGTCCGGTTCCACCTCAGACCATACCCGGAACTTACCATTATTCCTTAGTTGTTGATGCACCCCAACATTACCCAGAAGATACGCCGATTCACCACGCAGCGAACCTTCAGGTTTTGCCTCCGGTACAGTCAGCCGTCCGAATTGATGATCCGACATTCAGCCTAGTTCCGACAACGACTGCCACTGAACCGACTATTATACAACCCGGACGACCCTTAACAGTACGGGCGATTGTTAATAACCGCGATCGCCGAGTGGATCGATTTCGGTTGAGTTGTACTGATATTCCTTCAGACTGGATAGAAATTGAATATCCAGAAGGGATTAATGATTTAGGATTAGTTGTCGCAACGGAGAGTTTAGCCCTAAATCCTGGGGCGATGGGTGAGATTTCCTTGCATTTGAATCTACCCCCAAATGTTCAGGCGGGACGATATGCCTCGACTCTACAGCTAACTTCTGAAAATCGCCCAGAACTGGCTCTACTGGATATCTTACACTTTAACGTCCCGGCAACCTACGATCTGGGACTGAATCTGCGAACCATTGTTGGTCGTATTCGTCGCGGGAGTGGAAAGTTTGAACTACACATTAATAATCGGGGAAATACCGCCCGTGAATTGCGGTTTGAGGCTCGTGAAGACGGAGAAATTCAGCACTGTATTTACACCTTCACCCCAGAAGAATTTCGTATTCGCCAAGATGAGAGTAAACAAATTGCAATCGAAGTCAAGCCGAGACGGTGGTGGCACCGCCCTTGGTGGGGACGAGGACGAGTATTTGAATTTTATCTAGAACCGCAAGACTTATATCAGTTGCCTTTACCCCAAGAACGGGTGAACGGAACTCTCATTTGGGAGGCTCGCCCTTGGTGGCAGTTACTACTGGCAATATTAACAGGACTCGGTGCGATCGCTGCTTTAATTTTAGCGATTTGGTGGGTGTTTTTTAAGCCGCCCGCCCCACCCCGGATCTTAGAATTTACCTCGGAGTCTCCCCGCTACGCCGCAGCGAATGATGATTTTATTCATTTGGGTTGGATGATTGATAATCCCCGTCAGATTCGCACCCTAGAGATTGTCGGTAAATCTCCAAATGGTAGTATTTCTAGTCAAGCTGTTACTTATGATTTTAGTCGGGGCGTTCCCGATGAATTGAAGTCATTGTGTACGCTAAAACGGCTTTTACAATGTCACAATATTCGCACAGATGCTCGTCAACCGGGAGATTATATTTTTGAGTTGCGGTTGCTTCCGAAACGGTCTGAACAGTCGATTCAGTCTGCAAAAACCAGTTTAATTAATATTCAGCCTCTACCGATTCCTAAAATTACAAATTTCGCGGCGAAGTTGAGAACACAAACCCTACAAAACGAAACATCTAATCCCCTCGCCCAACAAACAAGATCGATCGCACAGTTGAATTTTCAGGTGCTTTACGGCGATCGCATTCAAACCCTAAAATTAATCAGTCGTTCTCCCGATGGAACGGTTAATTTTGAGGAGAAACGCTACAATTTGAGTCCAGAAGGATTATCTCCCGAATTGTTAGGGGCTTGTGAGATTGATTGGGATGGGATTTTAACTTGTCGGGGATTATCGCTAGATTTGGAAAAACCCGATACTTATATTTTTGAAGTTCAGGTGATTTCTCCAGAAAGCAAAGGAGAAGTCGCAGATAGTCGCCAAGCCGATCCGATTGTTTTAGCCGCCCCAGAACCGCCTCAAGTAACTGAGTTTGCCAGCGATCGCTCTACCTATCAAATGGGTACACAGCGACGCATTCAGTTTCAATGGGTTATCGAGAATATAACCGAACTTCAACAGTTAGAGTTGCGAAGTGTATCGACCGAAGGATTGGTGAATGTTCCGCCTATCACCTATCGGTTTGAGGGAAAACTCCCAGAAGCTTTACAAGATCAATGTCAAATTACGGGAGAACAATTGGTTTGTAATAATATTGCGATCGCATTGCCAGAACCCGGACGATATAATTTTGAATTAACAGCAATTCCTCGCTCAGAATACATCAAAACGGAGCCATCTCAAAAGACTTACGCCGTTCAAATTGAACCGCCAGAATTGCCAGAAGTTGATCGCCTCGCCGCCGCCCAACTCAACTATCAAGTTGGAGAAAATACCCCAATTCGCCTCAATTGGAGAGTAGAAAATCCGCAACAGTTACGAGAAATTCGTCTAGTGGGGCGATCGCCAGATGGAATTGTTAGAGTTCCAGAAATTGCTTACCCTTTTAATGGTCAGGTGCCTTCAGCTTTGGAGAAAAATTGTATACTGACCTCAGAAACGTTAGTCTGTCAGAATGTGCCGACTTCCGCCCAAGACGCCGGAGATTATATTTTTGAACTCAAAGCCGTTCATCGGGGAACTTCAGAACCACGCGCAACATCGATTCAAAGCGATCGGATTCGGATTCAGCCTCGCCCTGTTACTCCACCACCGACCATTGCACCTCCCCAAATTAATGCGTTTCAGATTAATGGTCAAGATGCACCCGCAAAATATATTATTGAAGTCGAGCCAGATACTTCCCCAACTCCATTAAATCTCTCCTGGGAAGTCAGCGGAGAAGGTGAATTAAAAACTGAATTACTTCCGGTTCCGGGTGGAGTTGCGAATACTGGAAATATCACTTATCCAATTGCGCCGCAGTCTGGACAAGAAACTCTAACTTTGCGAGTAACGAATGCAGAAGGGAAACAAGTTCAACGATCTATTTTGATTGAAACAGTTGTTCTTCCCAAAGAAGAATCTACGCCAACAACATTAGAAGACTCAGAAATTCCAGAAGTAACACCCTCACCATCACAGCCTCTACTACCTTCCCCTGAAATTGAATTAGATCCTTTAGAACCCCTCGACAATCCCCCACAATTCAATTAAGTCTAGAACGATTCTCGACAACCCGATCACGGACTGGGATACCTTAACTTTAGCTACGGAAGACCCGAAATTGTCACGCCAGAGGATAGCATCACACCTCTAAGCTATGGTGAAGTAACGAGTGGAACATTGAGTGAATCTGGCGAAACAGATATAGCGCTACGCGCATACGTTAGGACAATTTTTGAATGCAGCATCCACATCTGTCACAACGCCAATTGGCTAGAGAACTCCAACTTAGTCCGACAACGATTAATCAGCTTTTCGGAAATAAGTTCAAGCGTATTGATGTGGAAACTGTAGAAAAACTGTGTAAATATTTCCAGTGTGAAATTGGTGAGTTATTCATTCTTAAGCCTGTCGAAACTGAAGGATAACTTGGCTCTAGTGAAAAGCTAATCTACAGTTGGTGAACACAGTACCATCACTTCAACGCTCAGAATGGCTGCAATCAGTTATTGGGGAAGCTGCTATGCGTAAACTTTCGGACTGACCGGATAGATAAAAGTGAGGGAGCGATCGCCTAGTTCTGGATGATTGAATCTTTAACCTTGTATTTAATGTCAGCCTAATGAGCTATTAGAATGGATACCTCAATCAATAAAGCACTGGTGATTAAAGTAAAGATTCAATACAGGAAATCCTTTGACTAGATGTGGTGGAACCCAAACGTCAGTGCAGTTGGCTCATCCTAATCTATGCTTTCTCGCTCAGTCAGCATATTTAGAAAGATGCCTACTTTTGCGATCGCGGATCGCGGATCGTGAGATTTGTCGCCAGATTGAGATGAGTCCGATGTACTGGTACAAGATTGAGGCTGAAGAAGTTAAAGCCTTACCTGAAGAAACTTTGAGGACTGTCGAGAATATTCTCGGTATTGATTTAGGAGTAAAATTCGATTGAAGCGATGGGTTTAGTCAGAGCTGAAGACATGGTGATTAGCTACTCCGCGATCGCTCTTTAGGAAAATTCAACAGTTGGCTTACGGGGTTATGCGACCGATGATTAACGCTCGTATGTCAGTGGTAAAGTTAATTACACGTTAATTAAAGAAGTCAGGTTAAGTTGCGATCGCTACCCAACGTCTCATGGCTACCCAGCATCTCTATTTCATAGAATTCTTTCTTAGCATTACGAGTTCTAACCTCTAAAATAGAAGCATCTGTTTTCAATTAGCCATTTTTTGAGTAATCATTTAGGTTGATCAGATGATACAAACCACTCACAAACGTTCTGATAAAAGCTCTAAACGAGGTCGTATATTTAAGCAAAATTTAATTTCGTCAGAAGAACTTACCAAAAGAGATAGAGAATGGCAACTCCGTCATCAAAAAGCCAAAATCTATTTTTATCCACTACAAAAACGCCTGAAATTAACCCATTGGTTGTGGTATGTTGCAATTGAACCTGAAACGGGAATCTATATGTTAGATTCTGATTTTGATGCGTTGGTGTTTAGGATTCCGGTCTATTTCCCGAACAGTCAATTATGCGTTTATCAGATTTAAGCCGCTGTTTTATGAGGATTTTCGCTTAAGGTTAAATGCAATTCGGTCTCGTCCTTATTCAGAATAACATAACGCACAGACTTCAGATATTCATCTGCCCATTCAAAACCGATTGAAAACTGGAGTTTTTTGGTGTAGTAATCCACTGATGCTTTGAGATTCGTCACAGGGAAGATGGGTGCGACCACTTGAAAATAGGGTTGGGGTTTTTCCATTGCTGACCTACTACTTTTGATGAAAATATGATAGAGTATCTGTACTCTCACTTATTTTAAGATTATAAGTCTTTTACTCTAGCTTGGATAGAAATGGACTTAGAAGCAGATGATCATTTCTAGGCTACCCGATCAAATTCAAGCACAAAATATTAGGAGCAAACGTATCAAGTTAATTTGACGATTAGAGGTAATAAATATTATGTCAATTCATTGGCTGAAAAACTTACCATTTAACTTCTCAAGAAAACAAGCTAATGAAAACTTATCAACAGTAAACCCATCTTGGTTAATTAATTGGGGAGAAGTTAATGATCTCAATCAAAATGTAACTTGGAGAGATGAAAAAATCACGATTTTTCATGTACAGCCTATAATCAGTCCATCTCAAAGATTTGTTGTAGTTGGGGATGTGGTTTTACTCAACCGCACTCAACTTTGTCAACAATGGCAGCTAAATCTTCAAAACTTTAAACGAGATCAGGAATTAGTTGCCCATCTCTTAGACTGTTATCCTAATGAGATTGATATTCTATCTCTAGCTTCTCAATTGACAGGAATGTTTGAGATGGCGATTTGGGATCGACAACAACAAAATTTATGGTTAATTCGCGATCCAGTTGGTGCTAGAACCCTTTACTATACTCTGACATCCCCTACAGTTTGGATAGCCCCTCGATTAAAAATGCTGCTACCCTATCATTCAAAACAATTAGATTTAATAGCATTAAGAGATTATTTATCCTGTGCTTTTGTGCCTGGAGAAAGAACACTTTGGAAACAAGTTAGAGAGCTTCGTCCGGGAACGATCTTGAAGTTTTCTCAAGCTTTTGATTCTCCTCAAGTTTTAACATATTGGCAACCTCAAGCCGCAAGTGAATATCAAGAACAATCTTTAGAAGAGTATGCTCAAAAACTCCGATTATTGCTGAATCAAGTTGTTCAGGAATCTCTCCCAACTGATTCTCCTGTCGGTATTTATTTATCTGGGGGAATTGATTCGAGTTGTATTGTAGCACTCGCGAGTCAATTTCATCACCATCCCGTTCATACTTATTCGATTCATTTTGGCGCAGATTATCCGAATGAATTAGAATTTTCCAGCTTAGTGGCTGAACATTGCCAAACTCAGCATCATATTCTCGAAATTACACCGGATGAATTGTGGGAAAAACTACCCGTTACATTATCATATTTAGATGACCCAATTGGCGATCCATTAACGGTTCCGAATTATCTGATCGGACAACTTGCTCAACAAACAGTAGGTACAATTTTAAATGGAGAAGGAGGCGATCCTTGTTTTGGTGGCCCCAAAAATAAACCGATGTTACTCAATCAACTCTACGGTAATTTTACCTCAAGTTCTAATAATTTACTAAGCGCATATTTTCAATCTTTTAAAAAGTGTTTCTTGGATTTACCTGATCTTTTTAAACCTGAAGTTTGGCATAAAATTCAAAATACAGCTTCAGTTTTTGAAACAGATTTATATGCCGATTTTGATTACTTGAATCGTTTAATGCTACTCAATATTAAGTTTAAAGGAGCCGATCATATTTTAACAAAGGTCAATAATTTAACAAATGCAGCCGGAATTCAAGGATATTCTCCACTCTTCGATCGGCGTATTGTAGAGTTGAGTTTAGAAACACCACCTGAATATAAACTTTCGGGTGCTAATGAAAAAGCGGTTTTAAAAAAAGCTGTTGAAGATCTACTACCATCAATTATCATTAATCGTCCAAAAAGTGGGATGATGGTTCCAGTTGGGTATTGGTTTCGTCATCGTTGGAAACGCTACGCCCAAGCTCTTTTACTGAATAAAAAAGCTGAAATTGCACCTTATATTAATCAAGAGATTATTCGAGAATGGTTGAATTATCGAGGCGATAAACAAAATCGCTACGGCGTTAAACTTTGGTTATTAAGTAGTTTAGAAATGTGGTTGCAAGTTAATCGAAAACCCTAGAAAGTTAATCGAAAATTATCCAAAGCTCTCAGAAGAATAAATAAAATAGGATTCTGAATAATTCTCTGAATAGATTACAGAATTTGAAGAGTCAATACTATTCAAACTTTCAGTTCGACTCTCAGCAATTCCTCGTGATAAAACTTGTAGTAATCGTTGAGGTGTAAAAGATTCTAACTCCACATAATTTCCAGCTTTTAGCCAGTTTAATTCTTCAGCAGATAAACTTTGACAAACTTCAGTTGGGAGTTGTTGGGCTTCTGTTTCCAGCACGGGTTCATGGCGAACAATCATATTTTGACTGGCTAAAACATGACGAGGAAGTAAGCCTAAATCATAAACATTAATATTTGTTCCTCCAAACCACTGAGGATCGATACGAAGCTGATAGGAGAGACTAACCCCAGATGGAGTTGCATCGTGAAAAGCATAAACTTTTAAATCTGAGTTGCGTTTCAGCATTTCTAAAAGAGTACCGAAAATACTTTCAGGATACCCCTGAATACTCAAAATTGCACAATTATGTTCAAAGTGAAAATTGTTTGTTACTAAGAAATGAGCGATCGCATTGTTATCACAAACCACAACCCGATCAAAACTATATGAAGTAATTTCAGAATTAATTTCTCCTTCCATTTGTTGTGGAACTGATGGAGGAAGCATTTTCTCAACTGTATTATAGCGAGTCCAGCGTTCTATCCATTCGTTTACTTGTGTTTGCGTGAAAAATGAAGAAGTAGCTTTGTAAGCTTCTGTTTCAGACTTCTGATTTGCTAAATAAATGACTAACAATCCTAAAGCCGAACTCGCCGCAAATAAAATATAACCTGTTGAAGCTTGTACAGGAAGCTGAAAACTCAGGACAATTCCGACTCCTAAAATAAAAAATCCAGCAAATCTTAAAGCTCTAGTATAAGCCCGACGTATAGAAATACTATTTTGCCCTGAACTTGATTGTTGCCAAGCATTCCAGCAAAATAAGGATGAAATTATGAGAAACGTTAAAGAGAAATTACCTTGAGTG
Organism: Cyanobacteria bacterium J06592_8; assembly: GCA_038530755.1. Lineage (GTDB taxonomy): Bacteria > Cyanobacteriota > Cyanobacteriia > Cyanobacteriales > Microcoleaceae > Capilliphycus. The sequence continues at coordinate 39,033 of JBCBCI010000052.1, forward strand.
AAAATAAATATAAAAAATCCAATAGTTACGCAGAATATTAAACATCCAAGTGGCTTCATTTGCTTGGATTTTAATCTTTTTTCTAAGAAATAGTTAAACTGTTTGGGAGTATAATAGAGAGTGCTATTCGCTGAAATGCTCTCTAAACTGCGTTTAAAAAACATATCTGTGAAGCGACTACCTGCTTTGGGATCGAAAGCAAAGTGATGGTTACAGTTTTTACAACGACCATAGTTAGTGGTACGATCTCTTAAATTATTATCAGTTCCACAAGAAACACATTTCATAGAATCTCCTTAATTATTTTGAAAATTTGAACTAAAAAATTTGATTTTCTATTAAAATATCATAATTTTCTCGCTGTCGAATTAGTCGATGTTTTCCAGCTTCTAAAAGAACTTCTGCTGGACGAGGACGATGCAGAAAATGCGAAGACATAGCATAACCATAAGCCCCACAGTCTAATATTGCTAAAATATCTCCAATTTCTAAGGCGGGAAGTGTGCAGTTTCGTCCTAAATAATCACGGGAATAGGTTGTATTCCCACAGACATCTGTTTGATAATATTTCCGATCATATTCAGGATTTGATGAAAGGGAAATAATCTCTCGATAACCCCCATGAACAGAAGGAACAGATAAATTAGCAACGGTCGTATCAACTCCCACAATTTGTTGATGTTCTTGCCATTTGATTGATACAACTTTCGTTAAAATTGTACCAGATTGTGCGATCGCAGCTCGTCCCGGTTCAATAATCAAGTCTATTTTCTCGGCCAAGGGTTGTAAAGCCTGATGGATTTCTTGTCCAAATTCTTGCCAATTAAAAGCAATATTACCATGATGATAGGGATAGCCAAATCCTCCCCCAAAGTCTAAATAACTCCAATCGGGAAGCTGTTGTGCAATGGCAAGAATTGATGAAATGATCTGCGTAAAAGCGCGAGTTGCATTTGTTCCTGTTCCGCGATAAAAGTGAAGTCCATTAATTTTTAAGTCAAAACCCTGAGCAATTTTCACGGCCTCATCAAACTCAGACGGACGAACACCAATCCGGCTTTCTCCAGTAATCTCAGGACAGTTTAATCGCAACCCAATCCAAGGTTTATAATCGGGTTGAACTGTTTCAAAAACTTCTCCGAGTAGTTTTAACTGTGCCAGGCTATCTACATTAAAAGTCCGAATTCCCCAATTTAAAAGCTGTTGCCATTCGGGTTGATTGAGGTTGCTACCACTATAAACAATTTGTTCAGGTGAAAATCCAGCTTTCAAGCCCAAATAAATATCTCCGGGAGTATTAGCATGGAGTCCCCAGCCGCAGCGATGAAAAATCTTCAGTAAGGAAATATTGCCATTCGTTACACTTGCAAATTGAAATTGAGTGCGAGGATAGGGAATTGACTGAGTAATTGTATGAATAGTTTTTTGCAGGGTTTCGGCTTGATAAACGTAGAGTGGAGAACCGTAGATTGCTAATAGCTCATTCGCCAATTCTCCAGAAAATGGAAGTGAATTAACTGAAGGAGATAAAGGCCATAAAGTTGAAGTTTTTGTCATATTTATTCGATTGATTGAGAACGCCATTTCCACCATTTATAGGGTAGCAAAAAAGGATGAATCAGGCTTCGATGAGTGACAGATTCTCCGAAAACTTTTGTTCGCCAAATTTGCCAGATTATCAATAACCACAGAATCTCCCCGATTCGTCGTCCTTGCATATACCCGCCTAAGTCCCCTTTGATCGCTTGCATGGCTAGCGCCGATACAAATCGACCTTCCGCTTCTAAAACGCCAGAATTCAGCCAATATCCGACATCAGACCAGAACGGGTTTAGACACCATTGTGTCAGAGGAACGCCCATCCCTCGTTTTTCTCGCCACACAATTTCCGGAGGGAGCCAATTTTCAACGGCTCGTTTCAGGATATACTTTTCGCATGAGCCTTGTAGATAAAGTTCTCCCTTGAGCTGAAATGTCCATTCGGCTAATGGTAAATCGCAAAAAGGCGATCGCAATTTCAATCCTTGACTTAAGGCTAAATTGGTGGCTCGTGGATGAATATTTTGCGCCCCTTTTAACATTAAACTGGCTCGTCGCAAGCGATGTAATAATCCAGAACAATACTTTGGGTTGAGCGCATCTTTTAACCCAATCATCGGATGAATTTTGTTAATTCTAGTCAAGAGATTGGGCTGAAATATTTGGGCTTCATAGCTGTACAATCGATGAAAGGTTTGCAGATAATGTTGGGTAAAGTCGGTTTCAGTTTGAGAGGAGTTGGAGTTGAATCCTTGATAAGTTAAAGCAGCAATCATGGGTTTATTTGTCCACCCCGCAAACAGTTGATCGCCTCCTTCACCGTTGAAAACAATATTAACATCTTGGCGAGCGGCTTGATTGAGTAAATATAAGGGTGTTGTGACTCCATCTCCGAAGGGTAAATCTAAGGCACAGACGGTTTCAACTAAAGCTTTTTTAATACGATTAGGTGTAGCAGGTACTTTAGTTAATGGAATTTTTAAATACTGTGCAACTTGTTGGGCATAGGGCCATTCAGGAGAATATTCTTCTCCAAAATCAAGAGTATAGGCTCTAACTTTTACGCCTGATTGTACCAGTAAAGCTGCAACTGTAGCGGAATCAATGCCACCGGATAGGAAAACGCCAACGGGTTCAGAAGGTAAGTTTTCAAGTTGACGGTGAATAGCTTCTTTGAGTAAGGTTTTAAGTTGCAGAATAGCTTCTTCTTCATTGTTGATTTTAATATTATTTTCTTGCCATTGATATTGATTTTTAATTCGGATAGTTTTGGGATGATGAAGAGATGGTTCTTGAGGAAAAATTAACTCACATCCAGCCGGAACTGAAAATATTTTATCAACAGTGGTTAAAGGAGTAGGTACATAGGAAAAACAGGTATATCCATAGAATCCTTCTAAACTAATTTGAGGATCATTGAGAAGAGGAATTAAGAGTTGAACTTGTGTACTGAACCAAATTGCTTGTTGAGTTGAAGTCCAATACAGTGGAACTCGACCAAAAGGTTCTCGTCCTAAGATTAAATGATTGCTTTCAGTTCGCACCCAAGCCTCTGGTTTTGTGAGTCCAGAAACTGAAATTTCGGCAATGAAAGTCTCATTTTTAGAAGTGACAGTTTTTTCGGCTTGAATATAGCAAACATTCCATTGAGAATGAGCCTGATTTGATTTTGAACATGAGTAAGTATAGTTTTTTTCTGATAAAATTTTCTCGAATTGGGAACTTAATTGATGCTCAGATTCTAAGCTCCAGTATCCCAGGAAATGATGTGAGTTGCAAGCTGAATAATTCACTGTACAATAAATTCAGTTTCGCTTAAAATCCGATTGTTTAACAGCATTTGCACTCGCCAAGTTCCTGTCGGGGATACAGGACTAAATTGATGACGACAGCGAGTATTCCAAACCTCTTTATCGATTGAACGAGTTGAATAATTATTCTGATGTTCAATTTGTCCTAGAGGATTAATCCAATTACACTTTAGAGAGAGTTGACGATCCATCGGTGCTTGCTGAAGTTTGACCTGATAATAAATCAGAGGATTTTCTTCTCTATTAATTACTGTTATATTACTAATTTTATCTTTTCGGGTCAAGGTTAAACGACTTTGAGCGGAGTTAGCATAAACATTTGCGATCGCATTTTGTCGGTTATTGAACCAAAGTGTCCCTCCAGTCATCGTGATCAGCAACGTTATTCCCACTCCCCAGACTATCCAGCGATTACGCTTTTGTTCGTTTGCTAAAGCCTCTCGGCGTTGCAATTGCATTAAGCCCTCATCCAGTAAGTCGATGGGAAGGTTTAGTTCTTGAAAAATCTCTAGCACTTGTTGTCTATCTAATTCCATATTCTGACGTTGAGACAGACATTCAACTTCAGCAATAAGTTGATTTAACTGTTGTGAAGTCAGTTGATTTTTGCTTTCCATAATAACTTAGTTTGCATTCTAGATATTTTGAGGATTTGAGAGTGGGATAAATGGCGCGGAAGGTACCATCGCTCATGCACGCGGAACGCGCTACGGGCAAGCCCACGCTACGCGAACGGCTGTGCAAAATCAGGTGAACGGACGAGCCGCTTCCCGGTTTGTACCGAGCCGGAATTTAATTCCAGTGAACCTGATGGTCAATAATATACCAACTGAATCGAGTCATAAATTCCACTCAAATAATCTCTTTTATACTAGCGTTCACCTTTACATGAGTCTGAGGCAGATTTTGGTAGGAACTACTGAGTTGTTGCTACTATTGTCTGATTGTCATTCTTGATTTTACAAGGCAAGAGTATGTAAAATCCCAAGTTTACTCACTTCTATATCAGCTCAAATCCATGACTTTTATGAAAATGTAACATCAGAACTGGGGGTGAAAAAGTGGCGGCGGTGATTTTCTCCCAAAGGCGATCACTATTTTTTAACCACTTTTATATTTTACACTTAATTCTGCCCAGCTACTTACTTTTAGGAGAGTGACAGAAAAGGGATAATAGATAAGCATAACCGAGAGGATTATTGAGTAATCTTCTCAGTTGTCTACTCGTAATTTAAGCTTCCAAACCTTGTACAAATTCAAGAGTTTCACGTGAGGGAACCAAAGTAGACAAGCTCACAGCTAAATCATCTATCGTTTCAGATCTTTCAAAGGAGGTTATGATGTCAGTCTCTGTAATTTCAGACGGTGTAATTCCTTCCAAAATTACAAGCTGTTCTTGAGTTGTTGCCAGTGTAATCAGAACTCGATCATCTGCTTGAGCTGTCAGTTCTAGACTCTCAAATCCCAAACCAGCCGGAAGTTGAATCAAATCAATTCCGTCTTGAAAGTCAGTAATTATAGCGCTGCGCGCAGGTGTTAGGTGTTAGGTGTTAGGGACTAAAAAACCCTGTTACATCTATAGTTTTCGCG
>JBCBCI010000053.1:0-43150 GCA_038530755.1 Cyanobacteria bacterium J06592_8
CCCGGCACTGTAGAACTGGGACATACAGCTATTGATCGCGTTGAAGGTGGCTTCTGTTTGTATCCAACGCACCCCACCTTTGATTGCTTTTTCTGCGGTGAGATAATCTTCATTTGAGGTCAGTTGCACACCGTAGGGTAAAGCAATTTGCCATTTCCAGCAATTTTGAGTATTGATTGCACCAATCACTAAGCCGTAATAATCTCTATTCATTTAACAAAATTTTAAACTCACAATCTTTATTATTTCTTAATAATTGTATTACACTTCTTGACAAAACTCAACTTAATTTATCAGGATTCTTTCCCAAATCTTAAGGCTACCGTCATAACAGCCACTTGCAAACCTGAGATTGTCTTGACAAAATGTTACAAACAGTACATCAGAGCTATGATCGCTTAAGGTTTCAAGTAAAGTGCCCTGTTCGACATCCCACAAATCAATGCCATACTGATTCCCACTGGCAAGAATTTGACCATCAGGGCTGTAGGCGATCGAGAATACATCATTTTGATCGGCTCTTAAGGTCCGTTGCATGACCCAACCTTGACTTTGAGGTTGCCATAATTTAATCATCCCATCTCGGCTAGCACTTGCCAACTGCTGACCATCAGGCCGAAAAGCAACGCTTCTGACCCAGTCGGAGTGACCTTTTAAGTTCTGCAATTCTCTAGCGTTTTGGAGATCCCACACTCGTAGGGTATTGTCTCGACTGCCACTGACTAAGATTTGACCATCTCGACTAAAGGCTAAACCGTAGACACGATCGCTGTGACCCGATAGAGTAAACCAGCGTTTACCCTTGTTCATATCCCAAATTTCAATAGTGCGATCGCGACTCCCACTGGCTAAAATATCACCTTTGGGACTAAACGCCACAACCTCTACGCTATCCTGATGACCTGTGAGTGTGTACCAGCGTTTCCCTTTTGTGAGATCCCAAATTTCAATGGTGTGATCGCGACTCCCACTCGCTAAGGTTTTACCATCAGGACTAATTGCGATCGAAGTCACCCAATTTTGATGACCCGTGAGAGTATACCAACGCTTCCCTCGTTCAAGCTGCCAAATTTCAATGGTTTGATCTTGACTCCCACTCGCTAATATATTCTCAGTCGGACTAAATGCCACAGAGGTGACAGCACTACGATGTCCACTCAAGGTATACAAACAAGACCAACTCGGCGCGCGCGCAGGTTTAACCCGTTGAGGTTTAGTGGGAGTTTGACGAGATAAGGGAGAGAGGGTTCGGGTTACAGTCGGTTGAGGTCGAGGGGAAGGCGAAGGCGAAGGTGTGGGTAAAGGTGTAGGTGTAGGTGTAGGTGTAGCAGTTGAGAGGTTTTTGGGCGGAGAAGTTAGCTGAATATTGCGGATCACCTGTGGAGGAATACCATCGGGATGAAGATCTTTGAGAACTTGCAAAGGAGTCTGATAGCGTTGGTTCGGAACGCTTTTCAGCATTTTATCGAGAACCATCCCCAACTGTTTGCTAAAGGGTTGTCCTTTGATATAATCTCGCCAGATCCAGCGATCTTCATTAATATCAAACAAGTCAAAGGGAGAAACCTGAGTCAAAAGGTGAATGCAAGTCACGCCCAAACTGTACAAATCACTGGCATAAACCGCTTGACCGCGAGTTTGTTCTGGGGCAATATATTCTGGACTGCCGATAATTGTTCCCATTGCTGGAAGCTGAGTCGTCGTGACGACTTTCGCCGCCCCAAAATCAACTAATACCAATTGTCCAGGAAAGCTACCAATACTGCTAGTATGTGTCGGTGAGGAACTGCGTCGAATGATATTGGCAGGCTTAATATCGCGATGAATCACTCGATGTTGATGAATAAACTGCAAAACGGGTAACAAATCATCAAGGAGTTGGCGAGTTTTCGCTTCATCTAGTGTGCCATTCTGGGCGAGTTCTTGTTCGAGATTCTGTCCTTCTACATATTCTTGAACCAGGTAGAGATTGTTGTCCTGTTCAAAATGCGCCAATAAATCAGGAATTTGAGGATGTTTACCGAGTTGTTCGAGTCGAACGGCTTCTTGATGAAAGAGTTCTACAGCCTTTGCTATATTCTGACTGCCTTGAGTTTGGGGAAGAAACTGTTTGATCACACAAGGGGGTCGAGAGGGTTTATCCTCGTCTACGGCTAAAAATGTTTTACCAAAACCCCCGAACCCAATAGGTTGGATCGCACAGTATCGTTCTCGCAGCAGCAGTTTAGCCCCACAGGTCAAGCAAAATTTACTGTCGTCTGAGTTCTGAGGATGGGTACAATGCGGATTGAGACAGTAGCTCATCGGCAACTTAATGAAAGGGTTTAGATGCAGGTCGTTGAACGAGTCGGAAGCAAATTTGTTCGCTTATTCCTATCTTAGACTGATTCATCGGATTTTTCGGCAAATCCAGGACTTCAAAATGGGAAGCAATGATCGACTCGAGGGCTAGTAACAGCAAACGGTAGATTCAGAAAAACAGAAATTGAAAAAAAGTTCAGTCGGTGTAACTTTTCTTTATCTAATGCTATAATTATCTTAATAAAGCTATTTATTCTTAACAAAGAATTGTTGATTTATATCCGACGATATAGCCATCTCATTTTATTGATTAACTATGAATCTGAACAACATTCTAATCCACCTTTCTTTGACTGTTGTTATCGCTTTCAGCATAGTCAGTCCGGAAGTTCAAGCTTCAACTGTAAACTCTCTTTGGACAGGTGAGAATGAATACCAGCTTGAAGAAAGCTTGATCTGGAATTCATCCTCACAAAGACAAACAGATTCAGATCATGCTCCCTCAAGGGGAGATAATAAGCCTTCTCGCCGAACTGAAGACTAACTTAGTCTTCTTGATCTTAAAAAATATTTCAGATTATAAGGGGAAGTGGCTTCCCCTTCATTTTGCTTAATTTAACTGGGTATTGAGACGATTCTGTGCTGCTTTTAGAGCGGCTCTAACTTGTTCAAAACCCGTTCCACCGTAACTATTGCGAGCGGAAATGACTGTACGAGGTGCGATCGCCTCATAAATATCGGACTCAAAAGCTGGATGTAAACCCTGCCACTCCTCCAGGGTTAAATCTTTGAGGAGTTTCCCCCCTTCTAAGCAAGTAATGACGACTTTTCCCACTAAATTGTAAGCCTCACGAAAAGGAATTCCTTTAGTGGCTAAATAATCAGCGACATCTGTTGCATTTGAAAAGTCTTCATTCACAGCTTCCGTTAAACGAGAGGTACGAAATTCGATTCCTTCTCTTAATAAAATTGTCAATGCTTCTAGACTCCCTTTCACCGTTTTAACGCTATCAAATAAGCCTTCTTTGTCTTCTTGCAGGTCTTTATTGTAGGCTAAAGGTAAAGCTTTCATAATCACCAATAGAGCCTGTAAATGCCCAAAGACTCGCCCGGTTTTACCCCGAATCAGTTCCGGAATATCAGGATTTTTCTTTTGCGGCATAATGCTTGAGCCTGTAGAACAGTTGTCCTTGAGGCTAATAAAACTAAATTCCTGGGATGCCCACAAAATCATCTCCTCTGACAAGCGACTCAGGTGAACCATGATCAAACTCGCCGCCGCCAAAAACTCGATCGCCCAGTCGCGATCGCTAACCCCATCTAAGCTATTGGCGTAAACCTTCCCAAAGTTCAAAAGTTCTGCACTGTAGTGGCGATCGATGGGAAAGGTGGTTCCAGCTAACGCCCCACAACCCAGAGGAGAAATATCAACTCGTTTATAAACATCTCCGAGGCGTTCCCAATCTCGTTGACTCATTTGCTTGCTTATGTGGAAATGATGGGCTAAACTAACAGGCTGGGCGCGCTGGAGGTGAGTGTAACCCGGAATGGGAGTTTCGAGGTGAACGTCCGCCAGATCCAGCAAAACCCGTTGAAACTCTAGCAGTTGGGCGCGAATTTGTTGAATTTGATCGCGGAGATAGAGGCGAGTATCCGTTCCAACTTGATCGTTGCGAGAACGCCCGGTATGGAGTTTTTTGCCCACATCCCCAGCAATTTCAGTCAAACGACGTTCTACGGCAAAATGGATGTCTTCAGCTTCTACACCCGGTTGAAAGTTACCTTGACGATATTCTTGGCGAATTTGCTCTAAACCCGAAACCAGTTTTTCTCCTTCTTCGGGTGAAATAATGCCTGTTTTTGCTAACATTTTGGCATGAGCGACTGAGCCACTTAGATCGTATTCGATCAGTTCGATGTCAAAGCCGATGCTAGCATTGAAAGCTGCGATCGCCGGATGCAAGGCGGTTTTAAAGCGATCGCTCCATGTTTTGGGATTGGTCATTACAAATGGTAGATTCAGAAATTAATCACCCTTAAGGTAAAACATTTCTTACCCACCACCCAACGCCCACGCCAATTAAAAATGCCCAAAGCTGACCTGTTTGAATCAAGTTACTCCAAATTTTCTGCACATTAGCCCAGAAATCGAGATTGTCTTGTTGAGCAAGGAGTGCATGACTCAATGTTGATAGCCAGAGGAGTAGAGACAGAGCATTCATTATGATGTTCGCTTGATGGATTCCCCAAAATCTTGGGCTTTGTTACGCTTTCATCAGAAGCGTTCCGTCGAACATCCTATCATATTGATCTTCGGATTCGGTCTGATCTGTTAATCCAGACTAAGCTGCTCCACCTCCCATACTCATCATCATTAGAAATGCGATCAAAAACAAGAGTAAAAGAAAGTTCTTGGTCAAAGAATCATTATTTTCCCACAGAGATGGCTTGGAAGTTTTCATAATTGATGCTATGGTATGTAAGTTTACAAATCCTACTTTCAAGTTAGCAAGTCAATCTATCAAATGGGTCATCTATTCAATAAATCTTCAGGCTCTGTAAGTTTTTGTTAAAATTTGATAGAAATTTATAGATTTAGCAATTAAACTTAAAGTTAAGGATATTAGGGAATCGATTATTGAAACCCTAACTCCTAAATATTGAGTTATATCACCTACTGAGTTAAACCATGTTCTAGAGCATAACGGACTAACTCTGTGCGACTATTGGTTCCGGTTTTTGTAAATAAACGACTGACGTATTTTTCCACATTCCGAACACTGGTTTCTAAGCGCCGAGCAATTTCTTTATTCATCAATCCTTGCGCCACTAAATCTAAAACACTCTGTTCGCGAGGTGTTAAATCAATCTTAATTGGTGAAGGAGTTTGAGTAATTCCGCCTTTCCCTTTGAGCATATTTTCAATGCGAGCAATTTGCCCCGCTAAGGTCGCAATATCTGGGTTTACATCAGAACTCTTTGCTGTGGCGATCGCTCGACGTTCCAATAAGTTTTTAACAATAACCACTAATTCTTCCGGATCAAACGGTTTAGAAATATAAGCATCACAACCCGCTTGATAGCCTTGAATGCGATCAGTTGTCATTCCCTTAGCCGTTAAAAAAACCACAGGTAAAGCTTGAAACTGAGGATCTTCACGCAGTTGTTTTAGGAACTGATAACCGTCTACTTCCGGCATCATAATATCGCTAATCACCAAGTCCGGCAAATTTTGTTGCAGTAGTTCCCAACCTTCAGTTGCATTACTTGCCACATCGACCGTAAAATCGCTATCTTCTAAATACGCTTGTACCGCTTCTCGGAGTCCCGGTTCATCATCAACTAATAACAGTCGTGCGGGAATTTGAGGGACTTCTACACTCTCCGAATTATTGTCTTGAGATTGACTCGACATTAATTTTTCCTCTTTATATATCCTGATCTTTATTTCACTTTAGCGAATTTGAGACCCTAAATCGACTGGGGAAATGGACGGTTTTCTAGACTCGATCCCGACTTGACAAGGAGGAACCCAAATGTTTTTAATTCTCTAACCCGAAACATAATGCAAAGACCGATTCGTCTTTCTCTGATGTCAAATTGTTGTGCTGTAGGATTAAGAATTGGAGAGGTTACTGATTGAGGAACAGTCCAAACGCTGAACCTCAAGATCATTTTTGCTGATTTGATCAAACTTCCTTTCACAACCTACACTCAAAATTCTAGAGTTCTATAAAGTTTTTGTAAAGTGATTCCCTGGAATTGAGAGGAAAGACTAAGCGGATATTCTCCTTTCAATTTAATACTCACAGTGTTGAAAAGGGCAACAGAGTTGACTCAACTGAACAAAATCGTTTATGCTCTCTATTAAAGTCAGACAAAATTGTTATAGATAGCTTCCTCAAGCTAATTTCGTTTAATTTTAACTCGATTTCTCCTTGCACATGAAAAGCTTATTTCTCGAACGCCTTCACAGCCCTGAACGTCCCGTTATCGTCTTTGATGGCGCGATGGGAACCAACCTACAAGTTCAAGACCTCACCGCTGAAGATTTTGGCGGGAAAGAATACGAAGGATGTAACGAATATCTGGTTCAAACCAAACCCGAAGCGGTCAAAATCGTTCACCGAGGTTTTCTCGCAGCAGGTGCAGACGTGATCGAAACCGATACATTTGGCGGGACTTCTATTGTTTTAGCAGAATACGACCTCGCAGACAAAGCCTACGAACTCAATAAAATGGCAGCGGAACTCGCCAAAGAAGTCACTGCCGAATATTCTACATCCGAAAAACCGAGATTTGCCGCAGGTTCAATCGGTCCGGGAACAAAACTTCCTACTCTAGGACACATTGATTATGACACCTTAGAAGCCGCTTTTACTGAACAAGCTGAAGGGTTATTCGATGGCGGTGTTGATTTATTTATCGTTGAAACCTGTCAGGATGTCTTACAAATTAAATCCGCCCTCAACGGAATTGAAAATATTTTCCGGAAAAAAGGTGAACGCCGTCCGATTATGGTTTCAGTCACAGTAGAAGCCTTTGGGACGATGTTAGTCGGTTCAGAAATTAATGCAGCATTAACAATTTTAGAACCCTATAATATTGATATTTTAGGTCTTAACTGTGCGACAGGGCCGGATTTAATGAAAGAACATATTCGCTATCTTTCTGAAAATTCACCTTTTATTGTCTCTTGTATTCCCAATGCAGGTTTACCGGAAAACGTCGGCGGACAAGCCCACTATAAATTAACGCCAATCGAACTCAAAATGGCGTTGATGCACTTTGTAGAAGATTTAGGTGTACAAGTGATTGGGGGCTGTTGTGGAACTCGTCCTGATCATATTCAAGCCTTAGCTGAAATTACTGAAACTCTCAAACCCAAACAACGCCAACCCCATCTCGTTCCTTCTGCGGCTTCAATTTACAGTACCCAAACCTACGAACAAGAAAACTCCTTCTTAATTGTAGGAGAACGTCTGAATGCTAGTGGGTCTAAAAAATGCCGAACTTTACTGAATAACGAAGACTGGGATGGTTTAGTCGCCCTCGCAAAAGCCCAGGTAAAAGAAGGGGCACAAATTCTTGATGTTAACGTCGATTATGTTGGGCGAGACGGGGTCAAAGATATGCACGAATTGGTATCTCGTCTTGTGACGAATGTCAATTTACCCCTGATGTTAGACTCGACCGAATGGGAAAAGATGGAAGCCGGTTTAAAAGTTGCCGGGGGGAAATCTCTACTGAACTCAACCAACTATGAAGACGGCGAAGAACGGTTTTTTAAAGTTCTAGAAATAGCGAAAAAATATGGGGCAGGTGTTGTAATTGGAACCATCGATGAAGATGGTATGGCACGAACAGCAGAGAAGAAATTTGAGATTGCGAAACGGGCGTATAATGCAGCCGTTGAATATGGAATTCCAGCCCGTGAAATCTTCTTTGATACCTTAGCCTTACCGATTTCAACCGGAATTGAAGAAGACCGCGAAAACGGCAAAGCGACAGTTGAATCTATCCGTCGAATTCGGGAAGAATTACCGGAATGTCATATTTTATTGGGTGTTTCTAATATTTCCTTTGGTTTAAACCCGGCTGCCCGTCAAGTTCTGAATTCAATGTTTTTACATGAATGTATGGCTGTGGGTTTAGACTCATCAATTGTGAGTGCTAGCAAGATTTTACCCTTAGCTAAAATTGAACCGGATCATCAAAAAGTTTGTCGAGATTTAATCTATGATCAACGGGAATTTGACGGAGATGTTTGTACCTATGATCCGTTAACAAAGTTAACCCAACTGTTTGAAGGAAAAACCACCAAAAAAGATAAAACTGCTAACAAAAACTTACCCATCGAAGATCAACTCCGGGAACATATTATTGATGGGGAACGGATTGGTTTAGAAGAAGCCTTAAATAAAGCCTTAGAAAAACATCCCCCCCTTAAGATTATTAATGTCTTCCTGTTGGATGGCATGAAAGTGGTGGGTGAGTTGTTTGGTTCTGGGCAAATGCAGCTTCCCTTTGTCTTACAGTCTGCCCAAACTATGAAGGCGGCGGTGGCATTTTTAGAACCCTATATGGAGAAGGACGAAGCGGGTGATAATTCCAAAGGAACGTTCCTCATTGCAACGGTTAAAGGTGATGTTCATGATATTGGTAAAAACTTGGTAGATATCATCTTATCTAATAACGGTTACAAGGTGGTTAACCTGGGAATTAAACAACCCGTTGACAACATTATTTCAGCCTATCGCGAACATAATGCTGACTGTATTGCCATGAGTGGGTTGTTAGTAAAATCCACTGCTTTTATGAAAGACAACCTACAAACCTTTAACAAAGAAGGCATTACCGTTCCCGTGATTTTAGGCGGCGCAGCTTTAACGCCCAAATTCGTCCATCAAGATTGTCAAAATACCTACAACGGTCAAGTGATTTATGGCAAAGATGCCTTCTCTGACTTGCATTTTATGGATAAGTTAATGCCCGCTAAGTCCAGCGAAAAATGGGATGATATTCAAGGGTTTTTGGATGAATTAGCGGAAGAAAACGGCAAATCTAGTAATGGTCATCAAGATAAACTGACTGAATTTCCCGCCGAAGAAGTCACCATTGGGGCGACTGAACCTACCACACCCAAAGTAATTGACACTCGTCGTTCAGAAGTTGTTGAAATTAACATTGAACGTCCGACGCCGCCCTTCTGGGGAACGCAGATTTTACAACCAGAAGACATTCCCTTAGAAGAGGTTTTTGGGTATTTAGATTTACAAGCGTTGTTTGTGGGACAGTGGCAATTCCGCAAACCTAAAGATAAATCTAAGGAAGAATACAACATCTTTTTACAGGAGACCGTTCATCCGATTTTAGAACAGTGGAAACAGCGAATTTTAGATGATAATTTGTTGCATCCTCATGCCGTTTATGGATACTTCCCCTGTCAAGCTGAGGGAAATACCTTGTTAATTTACAATGCGGATGAAATGAGTCAGGGTCAACCGACTGAAGCTATTACAACCTTTGATTTTCCCCGTCAAACTGCTGGCAAACGGTTGTGTATTGCAGACTTTTTTGCCCCCAAAGAAACCGGACACATTGATGTGTTTCCCATGCACGCTGTCACGGTGGGAGAAGTGGCGACAGAATACGCCCAAAAACTGTTTGCAGCAGATGACTATACCAACTATCTTTACTTTCATGGTATGGCAGTACAAACTGCTGAAGCCATGGCAGAATGGTTACACGCCCGTATTCGCCGAGAATTAGGGTTTGGCAGTGAAGATGCCGACAATATTAAGGATATTCTGAAGCAACGTTATCGCGGTTCTCGGTACAGTTTTGGTTATCCTGCTTGTCCGAATATGCAAGATCAATACAAACAGTTAGAGTTGTTGAAAACAGACCGAATTAAGATGTATATGGATGAAAGCGAACAGCTATATCCTGAACAATCGACAACGGCAATTATGACCTATCATCCGATTGCCAAATACTTCAGCACCTAATTAGTTTTTGGGTGGGCATTGCCCACCCGATCAGAAAAAATTCATAATTCACAAGTCGGAAATTTTATTCACTCCAAAACAATCTATTTTCTCAACTCATTCAGTGAGATCTTTTCCTGTGACTAGGTAAATTGATCTCGAATCTATCTCAAAATATTTATGAGACTCTAACAGTTCGACTGCCCTTAATATTCGCGTAGCCAAAGGGCTAAAAATTGAATTGAGTTGAAGATTTAAAATTCGGCATTTCATCTAACAAAGTATTATTATCTGCACTATTTTGTCCAAGTTCTTGATAGAGGGGAACAGTAAACGTCACTGTCGAACCTAAGCCATCACCGAGACTATAAAATTTAACCGTTCCGCCCATCGCTTGAACTAATTTCTGAGAAATGACAAGTCCTAAACCCGTACCGCCATATTGACGAGTGTAGCCTGTATCAACTTGAGAGAAGGCTTTAAACAGGCGATCTTGTTTTTCTAAGGGAACCCCAATTCCGGTATCTGTGACTCGAAATTCTACAAAGCCAGAGAATTCTTGATTATAAATAACAACAGTTTGATGAATCACGCCCAAGCTAATATTTACACCGCCTTCATGGGTAAATTTAATGGCATTTCCCACTAAGTTGAGCATCACTTGCAGCAGGCGTTGATAATTTGCATAAACAATTAAATCTTTAGACTTTGAGGGTTCGGGAATTGATAAGTTTAATCCTTTTTCTTGAACTTGGGTTCTAGTAAATTGTTCAACTTCTCTTAACAGTTCACTGACTTTCACTAACGCCAAGTCAATTTCCATTTTTCCAGCTTCGATCTTGGCGATATCCAGAACATCATTAATTAAATTCAGCAAATGCAGAGCCGCCCGATGTCCTTCTTGAACAAATTCTCGTTCTTCATCGCGATCGTCAACCATGCCATCAATGACCAGCTTGAGAAAGCCAATAATGCCATTGAGGGGCGTTCGGAGTTCGTGGGAGGTATTTGCCAAAAATTCACTTTTGAGACGGGAGGAGGCTTCAGCTTCAGCTCTGGCTTCTTCAAGTTCTTGATAGAGTGTGGCATGAGCGATCGCCGTTCCGACATGAGTGGCGAGTTCTCGAACAAAATCAATTTCAGCCAATGTCCATTGCCGAAAGTCATCACATTGATGTAAGGCAATTAACCCATTCGGACGAATTACACCGTTGGGCTGATCGAGGTGAGAGGTCGCCACAACGAGTACAGAATGGCGTTTGTAGGGATCTTCAGCGGTTGAAGTCCGTTCGAGAGCGATCGGTTCTAATGTCGCCAGGGCTTGACTCCATCCCCACTCGTGACTAATCGCAATTTCGGAACTGAGCATACTTTCGTAGGGGCCTTGTAGGGCTTCGGCGACCACTTGAGTATGTTGAAAGCGAATATCACCATTAGCTTGATCGGGTTTGTAGGGACAAATAATGCAACGGTTTACGCGCAGAACCTGACCTAAACTGGTGACGGTTTGTTGCCAAATTTGCTTGAGATCGAGGGTACGGCGAATTTTTTGGGTAATTTGACCGAGAAGGGTTTGATAAATTTGAGAACTCGGAGGCACTGTCCGACAAATCGTTCCCGCAATTTGCACCAGCATCTTTTGCTGGATATCGAAGTTTGAGGGTAAGGAACGATAGGCAATAATTTCTTCGAGATCGGCTTCGGAATTCATCTCGCTTTGGTCGAGACTCCTCCCGATTACCAAAACTCGACTTGATTTACCCTTCGCTGTCAAAATCGGAGTCAGAACCAATTCTAAGGGAATATGATCGTCTCCGTAAACAAAAGGATAGCTAAATCGTTCGGGAATGGAACTCTCCAAAACCCGTTGAATTCGTTCTTGATAGGGTTCTAATAGAGCTGGCCCAAAAATTTCTCCCATCTGAGAGCCGATGACTTGATCTGCATCGAGATGATAGGATTCGCTCTGTTGCCAATAAAACGACAGATACTTACCCGATGTATCCTGAATAAATACTAAATCAGCCCCCAACTCTCGCCAAATCTCGGCAGGAAATAAGTGTAAAAGCTGAAAGTTTGTATTGGAGTTCATCAGCGTTGGCAACAGGGAACCTTGACCTCATGCAGTATTTGGGATTAAAATTGTTGTTCTTGACTCCGGAGTAGATCTCTGTGACATTTATCGTCCCAGAAGTATCAACTGAGTGGAACAAAAGAGAACGGTAGACTTTGCGATCTTTGCTTGCTGATCTTTGATTCCAGCCTTTGATCCTTAATCCCGGATCGATTCATCCCTCTACCAAATTAACAGTCTTTTCTGATTTTGGTTCTTTAAATTAAGGGAGATTACTATTCTTGATTATAGTCACCGAAAGACTCGAAACACTCGACGACTGAAATTTTGACTTCACCACTGGTCGAGAGGGATTTTTTGAGCTAGTCGTTCCATTCACCGCGAGGAGGGATGGGCGGATTTCGCTGAAGCGTCAGAGCCAATTCATCTTCTGGGCGCTCACCTCTTAGCCATTGACGTAAAGCCGTTTCGATCACCTTGCTAGGGTCATTTGTTAGGTGTTGAATCTGATCAAGCAACTCTGGGTCGATCTGAATCGAGACTTCAACTCTTGTCGGGGCATCAGAGGAGGAAACAGGGTTCTGTTGGTTCATAGGGTAAAAAGTCCTAGCAAATCAAAATCTTGAGGAAAGATTATTGGGGTTGGGTAGGATTAACCTCAACAACTGTGGATCACTTGAGAATCCTAAAACATTGAGCTTAAGGGATTCCCAACAAAACTAAGCCATTCGGTGGTTTCATACTTATTTCTATTGTACGATGTCTGTTCCACAATCCAACACACCGAATGACAAGGAATTGGAAGAGGTTGAGGTGCCTGCCTGCGAGCGCTTGTCTGATTCTGGGGTTAATCGGGAGATGGGGAGTTAAATCGCTAATTCCCCCATTCACCCAATCCTGGCTCGTCAGCTTAGGGTCGTTCAAACTTTGAGGAAGAGGGGAACCCTTGAGCCGGCTGTTTATAGAGGGCGCGACTCATAAAATCTCGCCAAATTGGAGCCACGGTGGTTCCCCCTGTTGAGCCTGAGCGTAAGGGAGTATAGTCATCATTCCCGACCCAAACAGCAGTAGACATTTGAGGCGTATATCCGACAAACCAGACATCCCGCTCAGAGGAGGTGGTTCCGGTTTTTCCCGCCGCCGGGCGACCAATTTGCGCTCTTGTCCCAGTTCCGCTTGTGATCACTCCTTGTAACACACTGTTAAGAGATGCAACCGCCCATTGATTCAAGACTAATCTCGGTTTCGGAGTATTATCTAATAGTACATTCCCTTGGCTGTCTGTGACCTGAACAATAAACGTTGGGTCAGAATGCCAACCATCATTGGCAAAGGTCGCGTATGCTCCGGCCATCTCCATCGGAGTCACATCCACTGAACCCAAAGGTAATGAAATTACGGGGTCTATCGGACTCTTAAAGCCTAAAATTCGGCACACTTCAATCACTTGATTGAGTCCAACGGCTTGACCTAACTTCACCGCCGGAATATTCAGAGAACTCTGTAACGCACTACGAATACTGACTGACCCCGAATAGCCACCGCCGTAGTTCCGGGGAGAATAGTAACCATAGCCATCGGGATAGCTGACCGGGCCATCATAGACGGTTGAGCCAGGAGAATATTTACCTGTGGCAAAGGCGGTATAGTAAACAAAGGGTTTGAAAGCAGAACCCGGTTGACGTTGAGCTTGAATAGCACGGTTGTATTGGCTGGTTTTGTAGTCGGCTCCTCCAACCATCGCTTTGACAAAATGGGTTCGAGGGTCTACGGCTGCCAATGCAATTTGACCTTTATCCCAACTGCGATAAACACCACGATAATACAGGCGCTCGTGCCATTTACTCACCACCTGTTCCGCCATCCGTTGGAAGTTAATATCAATAGTCGTTTGAACGCGCATTCCGCCTTTGACAACGGCATCTCGACCAAACTTGCGGGTCAACTCCTGAACGACCGCCTCGGTAACGTAGGGTAACTTACTCTGACGGAATGAAGTCACAGAACCCACGAGTAACGGTTGTTTGCGGGCTTCTGCTTCTTCTTCGGCGGTAATCCATTTGAGATCCCGCATCCGCTGTAAAACCAGGCTTTGTCTCTGTTTTGCTTTTTGGTAATCAATAAACGGGCTAAAATCTTCAGGTGCTGGAATTAACCCAGCTAGCATTGACGCTTCTGCTAAAGTTAGATCGCGTGCTGATTTATTAAAGTAACTTCGAGAAGCCGTTTCTACACCATATAGGTTGTGGCCCCAATACACCTGGTTCAGATAAAGTTCTAATATTTCGTCTTTTTCTAAAATCTGTTCTAAACGAATTGCCATCACTGCTTCGGCGGCTTTCCGACTGACTGTGCGGTTGGGAGAGAGAAATAGGTTTTTCACCAACTGCATCGTCAGGGTTGAACCCCCTTCTACCGTTTCTCCACTCTCGAAGTTTGCCACCAATGCCCGAATAATTCCAGTCGGATAAATTCCTTTGTGATAATAAAAATTACTATCTTCAATCGCTAGAACTGCTCGTTTGACATGAGGTGAGATGTCATCGAGGTCAATGACTTCCCGGTTGGCTTCATCGTGAAGGCTGGCCAGTGGTCTACCCTGAATATCGTAGATGTAAGTCGTTTCTGTGGGGGCGTAGCTTTGCAGAACCCGAACATCGGGTAAATTTCGGAAGCTGACGGCTAAACCGACTAGCCCTCCTGCGACAACAGAACTGGCTAACATGGTGACACTCAGCAGGGTCCCCGCCGTGACCTTGCTAACCGACTGAACGAAATCAAAAATACCTTCTGAGTTGTTGACTCTCGATCTTTGATGAATAGCGTTTGTTGATGACACGTTTAATTTCACTCCCTTCAGGAAAACAAGGCTACAGGGGTTCGAGACGGGTAGAGGCAAACCCAAAAGCGATCGCTCTCGCTAAGTGATAGCATACCGCATTACACTACTGCCACTGATGAGTTTAATGGTAGATTGCTGAGAAAACCCTGAGTTCCTCATTGATATTTGCCTCTGTCTCCACAGTCTATCCTCTAATTGCACTGAACAGTGGTAAGATGCTCTATAAATAAAAATCAGTGATTTATACACGAGATTGCCGGATCAAGATTAACGGAATTGATCCACGATTTGCAAGTCTAAAAATCTTTCTAATATTATGGCATTGAGTCAACCGACCCAAGAGCAACCAACAGAAGCACCTCTTGATCATATGGCACTGCGCCGAGGGGTGACAGAAATTTTCCCTGACAGCAGCGATTCTAAAAGCCCTGATGAAAATTTTAACCAACGATTGACTCAGTCTAGTCAACCTTTACGAGTTAAGTTTGGGATTGACCCGACTGGAAGCGATATTCACCTCGGACATAGTGTTGTGGTTCGCAAATTGCGGGATTTTCAGGATGCTGGACACACGGCTGTTCTGATTATTGGAGATTTTACCGCCCGTATTGGCGACCCCACTGGAAAGTCAGAAGCCCGCAAACAATTGACTCCTGAACAGGTTCAGCAAAATGCTCAAACCTATCTGGATCAAGTTCGCCCTATTCTAGATTTTGATACCCCTGGACGTTTAGAAATTCGCTACAATTCTGAATGGCTTTCTAAGCTAGATTTAGCGAAAATTTTAGACTTGCTTTCGACCATGACAGTCGGACAAATGCTGGCTAAAGAAGGCTTTGCGCTGCGCTACGAAACAGAAGCACCCATTTATTTACATGAATTTCTTTATCCTCTTATGCAAGGGTATGATTCTGTTGCGGTTGAAGCTGATATCGAACTCGGAGGAACTGATCAAAAATTTAATCTAGCAGTGGGTCGAGATCTACAACGTTACTTCGGACAAAAGCCTCAATTTGGGTTATTGATGCCGATTTTAATTGGGACTGATGGGGTTCAGAAAATGTCTAAATCCCTGGGAAATTATGTCGGACTGTCTGAAGATGCACTCACTATGTATTCTAAATTGGAGAAGATTCCCGACGATTTGATTGTACAGTATTTTGAACTCCTGACCAAGCAACCCCTCGACCAACTTCCCGAAAATCCGAGAGAAAAGCAAAAATTATTAGCTTTGGATGTTGTGGGTCAATATCATGGTCAAGACGCAGCAATAGAAGCCCAAAAAGCCGCAGTTAATCTCACAGGTGGAAACGTTAACCAAGCTGAAGCTGTTCCTGAATTTTCTCTGGCTGAAATCGAATTTCCGGCTAAATTATTCTACATTCTCAGTGCGAGTGGATTGTGTAAAAGTGGTAGTGAAGCTCGACGACAAATGCAGGGAGGCGGAGTCAGACTTGATGGAGAACAAGTTACCGATCCGAACCAAATTTTTGACTCCATTGATGATTTAAACGGGCGTGTTCTACAAGTTGGGAAAAAGAAATTTTTGCGGTTAGTTGAGTAATGAATTTAGTTGAGTAATGAATACAGAGAAAATTATTGTTCCGCTAGATGTTTCGAGTCTGGAAGAGGCGATCGCATTAGTTGAGAAATTGCCAGAAGTCTCTTTTTGGAAAGTTGGATTAGAACTGTTTGTGAGTAGCGGACCTGAAATATTAACTCAACTCAAACAGCGACAAAAACGGATTTTTCTCGATCTAAAATTTCACGATATTCCGAATACTGTTGCGGGAGCTTGTCGGTCAGCCGCAAAGTATGGTGTTGATTTAATTACCATTCACGCCACCGCCGGAAAAGTTGCATTAAAAGCGGCTCAAAACGCCCTAGAAGAAGGCACAAAATCAGCCAATCAACCGTTACCTAAGTTAATCGCCATTACATTATTAACGAGCCTAAATTCTCGTGAATTAGCCTTTGATTTAAAAATCCCTTTAGAGTTACCTGAATATGCTCTCCAAATGGCATTACTCGCCCAAGAGAGTGGGTTAGCCGGGGCGGTTTGTTCTCCCCAGGAAGCTGAACAATTGCGGCGAACTTGCGGAGATGATTTTCTATTAGTTTGTCCGGGCGTTCGTCCAACCTGGGCAGAAAAAGGCGATCAACAGCGCTCATTTACGCCGTCTCAAGCCCTAAAAGCAGGCGCTAGCTATCTGGTAATCGGACGACCAATAACTGCCTCAGATGACCCCGCAGTAGCCTTAGAACGCATCTGTGAAGAGATATCATAAAAGTATTAACTCAATCATCAATTCTAGAATCAGGATTAATAATGACCAGTTCAAATAATATTGACCAACGTTTAAACGCTATTGAAGCTGATATTATTCGACTGCGAGAAGGACAGCAAACTCTCAGTCTTCAACTCGAAAATTTAGCAAGAGTTTCTCTTGACTTAGTTGAAGTTTCTAGAGTCATTCAGCAAGAAGCTCAACGCGATCGCGAAGCATGGAGAGCAGAAAATCGACAAATCTGGGAATATTTGCTCAGACAAAGACCGAATGGAAATCAACTAACAAGTGAGGACTAATTAATGACCAGTTCAGATAACATTGACCAACGTTTAAGAGAAATTGACACTGAGATTGAGCAACTCAAACAAGGACAAAATAGTCTCAGTGTTCAGCTCGAAAATTTAACGCGAATTTCTTTGAGTTTAGTAGAAGTTTCTCGCCTTCAACGGGAAGAATTGAGAATATCATCACAACAAGCCGATCGCGATAGAGAAGCTTGGCAAAGTGAGATGAGGGAAGTTCGAGCAGATATCCAACAAATCTGGGAATATTTACTCAGACAAAGACCGAATGGGAATCAACCAACAAGTGAGGACTAATTAATGAGCAGTTCAAATAATATTGACCAACGTTTAAAAGAGATTGACACTGAGATTGAGCAACTCAAACAAGGACAAGATACTCTTAGTGTTCAGCTCGAAAATTTAACGCGAATTTCTTTGAGTTTAGTTGAGGTTTCGCGTATTCAACGGGAAGAATTGAGAATATCATCACAGCAAATAAACCAGTTACAGCAACAAGCGGATAGAGATCGCGAAGCATGGAGAGCAGAAAATCGACAAATCTGGGAATATCTGCTCAGACAAAGACCAAATGGAAATCAACCAAAAAGTGAGGATTAATATGAATACTTATACTCTTTTAACTCAAACAAAACGGCAACGAGTCAGTGATGGCGTTGTAACTTCTATTTTAAGTGGTTGTGATTCTTCTCCCCAACAATTGGTGCTAATATTGCCACAATTAGGAGATTTTGACAGCTTGGAATATGCTTGGTGGGTGCAGCGAGAGAGCAAACAACTTCAAGATCGAGGTGTTGCGATCGCAGCCGTTGGAATTGGCGATCGCGCTTCAGGTCAGAAATTTTGTGATTTTACAGGATGGACAGAAAGTAGTTTATTTGTCGATCCGACAGCCCAACTGCATCAAGAATTAAATTTGTATTCGGGCTTATCTGTGAAACTACCCGGTTTGTCGTCGGGTGCGAATGCTTGGGTTAACTTGATGCTGATGTGTGCTGGTATTGGTAGCCCGGGTACTTTGGCGGAAGTCTTTCGGGGATATCGCGGCGATCGCAAAGCACCTCAGTTAATTGGTGATGATGAAGTTGTTCATGCTTTCCCTTTACCACCACTTAAAGGATCGTTCTTTCAATGGGCGGGTGGTCGAGGTTTTCAGCGTCCCTTTGAACTTGCAACTTTGCGACTGCGAAATATGACACAAGTGCTAGGGAACTGGAAAACTTATGTTCCCAATTCAGCTTATCTCACCCAACGTGGAGCAACTTTTCTGTTCAACCAACAGGGAGAATTACTCTATGAACATCGCGATCGCGCTATCTTGGGTTTTGCTGATAATATGAGTCATCCTCTGTCTTTTCTCACGTACTAATTCCAGAAACAATAAACGTGACTAAACGTTGAACCATCTCATCTATTTCTTTTGAAGGTTGATCGGATAAGGGTTTATAGTGTTCGATTTGGGTTAAAACTCGAACGATCATGGCAATAATTAAATCAAGTTTCCATTCTAATTCCGCTACAGATTGATGCGGTAAGGCTTTGTGCATCAGTTCCAAAAAACGTTGATGGCTAGGGTTAAACTCGACTTCTGCTAACTGTTGAATGGGATGAGGTTCTCCTCGACATCTTCCCACAAATTGAGCATGAACATAGCACGGTTCTCCTCGCTGCTTTAAAATCCGTTCTAAGGGTCGCGCGACAAATGCTTGTACAATCTCTGTTACTGAGGGCTGAGACTTTGAACGTTCCAACTCATCTAAACGTTGCACTTGTTCCTCTACAATCGGTTCCGCAACTCGTCGTACAACCGCTTTAAATAGTTCTTCCTTCGATCCAAAATGATAATGAATGGCGGCTAAATTCACATTCGCCTCTCGTGTCACTGCTCGTAGTGAAGTACCCGCGAAACCGAAAAGCGCAAAGTGACGTTCCGCAGCATTGAGAATTTGTTCTTTCGTATCGTTTTTGGAATCGGTGGAAGGGACATGACTCATCTTCAGTTCGACTTTAATCTTTATCTATAGTACGCAGATCTCCGGCTCAAACAGAAATCTGTTCTTACCTTGCAATTATTTCAAACGTGTGTTTAAATTATCTTAAGAAATTAATTCAAACGACTGTTTTAATTTATCCAATCAGAGTTCTTCCAGTCAACCCCTAGACCCATGAGTGACTACAAAATGCCAGATTCTCAATCTGCTCAACAGAATGGGAAAGCACCGATTCCAGTTCAAACGGTATCTAAACCTGAGTGGGAAACTTTACCAGAAACGTTGACAGATGAGAAAGATCTCGTTCCCAATGAGAATTTTGCGAATATCATCGATGATTTGTTTTACCTCAACGAAGATGATCTGGTTCCTGTTGACGCAGAGGTTATTTCTGATGTACCGCAACGTTCTTCAAATCGGTGGTTACGGGCGGGAGTCGTTGGAGTTGTGCTTTTGATTGGATTGGGTGGAATTGCCTTTTTCCGCCGTCAGACAGAGACTCCGGTATCGCCTGCACCTGTTGTTGAACCAAATTTACCCAATATTTTACCAGTCGAAACGATCGCAGTTAAACCTGTTAGTTCTTATTCTACCTCTCAAAGTTATACCGGACTCGTCGAAGCGCAACGCACGAGTGAATTGAGTTTTGAGCAATCTGGGTTATTGCGATCGCTTGCAGTCGATGAAGGGGCGGAAGTTAATCAAGGTTCGATGATTGGTCGTTTGGATACTCGTCAATTAGAAGCGCAACGACAGGGATTAATTGCTCAAAAAGATCAAGCCATTGCAACTTTAACCGAACTAGAAAACGGGCCAAGACAAGAAACTATTGCCGCAACAAGAGCCTCTTTAGAACAGGAAAAAGCAAAACTGCGAGAACTGCAAGCCGGGCCAAGAGTTGAAAATATTGATGCAGCGCGATCGCGAGTACAGGATTTAGAAGAACAGTTAAAATTAGCTCGTTTACAAACTCAACGTCGGCGCGGTCTTTATAATCAAGGTGCGGTTTCCCGTGAAGATTTAGATGAATTAATCACAGCAGAAGATTCACTTCAAGCCAAAATTAATGAAGCCAACAGCAATTTAACAGAATTAAAAACCGGAACTCGCCCCGAACAAATTCAAGCCCAACAAGCTCAAGTTCAACGGGTTCAGAGTCAACTTGATGAATTAATTACCGGAACTCGCCCCGAACAAATTCAGGCGCAACAGGCTCAAATTCGTCAAATTGAGGCTCAAATTGCGGAGTTAGATGTTACGTTGAGCAAGAGTATTTTGTACGCGCCTTTTTCGGGTATTATTTCTCAGCGTTATCTCGATGAAGGAACCGTTGTTTCTCCAGGTCAAGAAGTTGTACGATTAGTTGAAGATATTCGCCCAGAGGTTCGGGTTGGGGTTGCGCCAAGTGTGATTTCTGAGTTGAATATTGGCAGTCAACATCTGGTTCGGGTTGGGGAAGAAAGCTACACCGCAGAGGTATTATCAATCTTGCCGGAAGTAGACTCTGCCACTCGAACTCGGACGGTTATTATGGCATTACCTCGTAGTGCTGCGCCCGGAACTGTCGCCCGTTTAGAAGTGACTCGCACTCAAGCAACAGACGGATTTTGGTTGCCAACTTCTGCTTTAGTTCGGGCTGAACGAGGATTATGGGCTTGTTATGTTTTGGTTCCAATTAAAGATTCTGGCGACAATCTTCCACCTCAAACTCAACAACTCGAACGCCGTGTTCTAGAAGTTTTACATACAGAAGGCGATCGCTCTTTAGTCCGAGGATTATTACAACCGGGAGAGAAAGTGGTTGCGAATGGAACGCAACAATTTGTATCTGGTCAGTTCGTAAAAACTGCACCCTAATTTCAGATGATAATAACAATTTTTGAGGGTGGATCGCATTCATTCCACCCATAATATCAATTAATACTCAAAAAAATTAATACCCTGATGTCTACTTTATTTTATCGAAATTTTCGATTACTGATTCTAACTGTTCTTTTAATTGTAGTTTGGGGACTCTCTGCATTTTTAACCTTACCGAGATTAGAAGATCCAGAATTGGTGTCTCGTGTGGCGGTTGTGAAAACCTTTTTTCCGGGTGCCGATGCTGAACGAGTTGAAGCATTAGTCACCGATCCACTGGAACAGGAATTATCATCAATTGAAGAGATTAAATCCTATGAATCGACCTCTCAAGCCGGGAGTTCAATTATTGATATTGAACTTTTAGATCGGGTTACAAAGGCAGAAGTTGATACAATTTGGTCGCGAGTTCGAGATAAGATTGGTCAGGCGGCAAATGGTTTCCCGGAAGGTGTAAGCCCACCCGAATTAGATGAAATTGATGTCAAAGCTTATGCTTTAATTACGGCGTTGACTTGGACGAGTTCAGACCCTGCAAACTATGCGATTTTAAATCGTTTAGCTGAATCTCTAGAAGATGAACTCTTGGAATTATCGGGAACAGAACAAGTGGATCTTTTCGGAGAACTGAGTGAGGAAATACTGGTTGAAATTGACCCGAATAAATTAGCAAATTTGGGGTTAACCGCTCAAAGTTTATCGAATCAAATTCGGCAAAGTGACGCGAAGGTTTCAGCCGGAGAATTTCGCAGTAATCTAAATGATTTGGTTTTAGAAGTTGAGTCTGATTTGGACTCATTAGAACGAATTCGACAGATTCCCATTCAGTTTGGAAATCAAGGACAGTTTGCAACCTTGGGAGATGTCGCAACGGTTTATAAAACGGTCATCGATCCGCCGAATGAGTTAACAATAATTGATGGAAAACCTGCCGTAGCTTTGGCTGCATTTGTTGAATCTGACTATCAATTAGATCAATGGGCAAAATCAGCCGAACAAACAATAGCAGAATTTCAGAAAACATTAGGAACAGGTTTAAAAGCTGAAATAATTTTTGAGCAGAGTCACTACGTTGAAAATCGATTACAAACCCTGATTAGTAATCTAGTGATTAGTGGGTTTCTGGTTTTTGGGATAACATTTATTTTGATGGGTTGGAAGTCATCTGTGGTAATTGGGCTAACACTTCCGCTCTCCATTTGTATGGTGTTAGGACTGATGCAACTATTAGGAATTCCACTGCATCAAATGTCAGTAACTGGATTGATTGTTGCTTTGGGATTGCTAATTGATACCGCGATTATTGTAGTCGATGAAGTCGGTCATCAGTTACAGAATGGATTGAAGCCAGAAACCGCAATTTCTCAAACAATTCATCATTTATTTTTCCCGCTACTCGCTTCGACAATGACGACAGCTTTAGCATTTGTTCCAATTGTGATTATGCCAGGGCCATCGGGAGAATTTGTGGGAACGATTGGAATGAATGTGATTCTGGCGGTTTCTTCTTCGTTATTTCTGTCGCTAACAATTGCGATCGCATTAGCAGCTAAAATTCATCAAGTAATTAAACCGAAGAGAAATACTCGTTCGCGCTGGTGGAAAGATGGCTTTTCTAACTCCTTTCTAACTCAACTCTATCAACTTAGTTTACAGGCATTCTTTCGATTTCCTATTTTAGGAATTGCTGTCGGATTAGTCTTACCAATTATGGGGTTTATGCAGGTTCAAAATTTACCCCAACAATTTTTCCCCTCGGTAGACCGAGATCAATTGCAAGTTGAATTGGAATTACCTGCGGCTTCATCGATTGAACAAACAAAAAGTGTTGCATTACAAGCGCGAGATGTGATTTCAAAGCATCCTGAAATTGAAAAAGTTCATTGGTTTTTAGGCCGAAGTTCACCGCGATATTATTATAATTTAGCCACAGGTCGAGAACAGGCGGCGAATTATGGTCAGGGATTTTTACAATTAAATACTATTGCCCAGTCTAGCCTTGTAAATACATTACAAGAGGAGATGGATACCCTTTTTCCGCAGGCGAGAATTTTGGTGCGACAACTCGAACAAGGGCCACCTTTTGATGCACCCGTTGAACTGCGAATTTATGGGTTTGATCTTGAGAAGTTGCGAAGTGTGGGAGAAGAAGCCCGGAGATTATTAACAGAAGTTCCTGGCGTTACTCAAACCCGTGATAGTTTAAGTGAAGTTCAGCCTCAACTCGCGTTTCAAGTGGATGAGGAAGAAGCGAGACTTGCAGGATTAGATTATAGCAGTGTTTCTCAACAGTTGGCGACAATGTTAGAAGGGAATTTGGGAGGTTCTATTATTGAAGAAACCGAAGAACTTCCGGTGCGAGTGCGAGTCGCTAATTCTCAGCGTGGAAATGTCGATAAAATTACGGGGTTAGAGTTGCAAGCCGCAGGTGCAAATTTAAACCAAAACCGTTTGAATTCTATTGATACTATTCCTGTTTCTGCATTAGGAACAGTGGAACTTCAACCTGAACCCTCAGAAATTACTCGTCGCAATGGTCAACGATATAATCTAATTCAAGGCTATATTGCGGCAGGAAAATTACCGTCAGAAATTCTAACAGGTTGGCAAAAACGATTAGATAATGCTGAGTTTGAGTTACCTCCTGGATATTGGTCTGAAGTCGCCGGAGAAGCGGAACAACAGGGAGACGCCCAAGGAAGATTATTTGCAGCTTTACCGATTATTTTGATTTTAGCGATGTCGGTATTAGTGTTATCGTTGAATTCATTTCGGTCTACTTTAATTATTGGTGGCGTTGCAATTTGTTCGATTGGTTTAGGATTTTTCGGCTTGGCTTTATTTGGCTATCCTTTTGGGTTTATGAGTTTAATTGGAACGTTTGGGTTAGTGGGAATTGCTATTAATGATTCTGTTGTGGTATTAGCAGCTTTAAAAGATGACCCGGAAGCCGCTAGCGGAAATCGCAAAGCAGCGCGTCACGTTGTTCTACAAGCCACTCGCCACGTCATTGCAACGACATTAAGTACAATGATTGGGTTTGTACCGCTATTAATTGGAGGAGGAAGATTCTGGCCGCCTTTAGCAGTGTCTATTGCAGGCGGTGTGGGTGGGGCGACGTTATTAGCACTCTATTTTGTGCCTTGTTGTTATCTGTTATTTGCGAGTTCCAAGAAAGCTAAATTCAAAGAAAGCTAAACTTGGAAAAAGAGTCAGTTGAAGCCAGAGATTAAAATCTCTGTCTAATAGTTAAAGTCCTCTCAAGAGGACTAAATATTAATTAAATTTCAGAGTCCGTTTCAACGGACTTCGTATATTAGCCCGGAAATTGATTTCCGGGTCGGACAGGACTTCATATTTTAGTCCGGAAATTGATTTTAGGGTCTGATAAATTGTTCAGTTTAAGCTCGTCTTAGCTTTGTCCGGTACATTAGATAATAGACTAAAGTAAACAAAATTAAAGCACTCAAACCGGAAGAAAGAACGGAGGGTGTTAATGGAATGAGAACCAGTGAAGTCACCAACTCAATCCCAATTAATGTTAGCAGAATATGAACAATTAATTTTCGTCCCATCAAGCTACATAAAATCGCACCCGTTGGCGCACCGACAACAACAACAGGAACTGCGGCTAACCAATAATCACTCACAGGTGCAACAAAATCACCGATAATAAAATTGTGAATTAAAAAACCGACTCCGGCGTTAAATGCCATTAAAATGACTGAAGTGGGAGTCCCGACTTTTTCACATAAACCAAACAGTAATATCATCACAGAATATGCAAAAATATCCATTCCACTTCCGACTAAGCCACTAATAATTCCGCCAATAACTCCGACAACAAGACAGAGAATTTTTTCTCGTTTACCCCAATGATGAATGGTAAAGTTGCGGCTATTTTCATTTTTATTCAGAACTAAAACCAGTGCAAAACTGCTAATCATCATTGTGAATGAAATCTTGATAACCTCTGGAGGAAGCAAAGGTGCGAGAAATGCAGTTCCGATAACAATACCCGGAATTCCACCTAAACTGACCCAGCGAATTAACTTCCATTCTACTGGCGTTTTCATGGCAATAATAGTAAAAGATGCCGCAGTCATACCAATACTTTGAATGGCTAAAGAAAAGAGTTTTGCATCTGGAGGAGAGACGTGTAACCACTTCGTTAAAGCGGGAAAAGCCACTGCACCACCGCCCATGCTAGTTGCTCCTGCAACCATCGAACCAAACATCATTGTAAAAGCAAATTCCCAATGTTCAATCAGATTAGAAATCGCTCGACTGGGTTCAAGAATAATCAGCCAAGTTGTCCAAACTGTCAGTACACACAACAAACTATAACGGATAGAACGTTGAGATAAAATAAATTTAAAAACTGAGTACATAAGCTGAACAAAATTGAAGATGAGGTGAGAGATGCGAAAATGACTTTGAAGGGAGTTAAATTAAAACCTTGGAAGTCTAAGAAAGATGTCTGTAAATAGCAGGCTGAATTAGATTTCAGTTCAAACTATCCCAAACATCTCTCTCAATTTAGATGAACTTAGAAAGGAAGAGGACCGGGAACAACAATTCCTTTTTTAACGGCTGGACGTTCGGAAATTTGATCGTGCCATGCGGTTAAACTTGGAAACTGATCAATGCTAAATCCCATCCGTTTAGCTGTATAAATCCAACCCCAATGAGCAATATCGACAACAGAATATTCATTACCACAGAGGTATTTTTGCTGCTTTAAACGTTGTTCGAGTACACCATAGAGTCTTTCTGTTTCTTTGGTATACCGTTCAATCGCATAAGGGATTTTTTCAGGAGCAAATAAGGCAAAATGCGCTCGTTGTCCGAACATTGGGCCGATAGAAGCAGCCTGGAAAAACAGCCATTGAATGGCTTCCCAACGACCTTGAGTAGATTGTGGAATTAAGCGTCCTGTTTTATCAGCAAGATAGAGTAAAATTGCACAGGATTCAAATACCGTTTGTCCAGCTTCTTTATCAACAATTACTGGAACTTTTGAATTCGGATTAAGTGCGACAAATTCTTCTTTGAATTGCTCTCCTTCATAGACATTAATATGCTTGACGGCATAAGGAAGTTCGAGTTCTTCTAAACAAATCGAAATTTTGTAACCGTTGGGGGTATTGTGTGTGTACAGTTCAATCATTTAATTCTCCTGGGTAGATTGTTAAGGTTTGAAGTGATATTGAGAATGAAAAATCGAAAACTTTTCTCTCAATTTCTATCTGTTTCTACAGAAGTATGAGGTGTGTATCTGGATAAATTAGTTTACTGTTTTGACTAACTTATTGCCGAAGAATAAGAGTGCAAATACAATCGCTACTCCGGAACTAAAACTTGTAGGTTCAGGAACAGATTGATGGGAAGATTCTTGAGTAGCCGTGGCAATACTCAGCACTTCAGACACTTCAGAAAGAGAGAGTTGAGCCTGATTTGCAAATAAGTTATGAGAACGAACCGTCGGATGAATAGGATTCCAGAAAACAAACTCATCAGGATTAGTTGAATCGGTATCCAAAAACGCATCAGTGACATTAGAAAACCCGAAAGCCGCAGGATTTTCTATGGCTTGATTGAGAGCGGAATACATATCAACTTGAATAATATTGATATCTGAATTTTGTTCATACTCTTCTAAAGCAATCTGCAACGCTGCATTATGATCTTGAGTTGCTTGTGCGAGTCTTTGTTGAACTTCTGGAGAACCATTAACAGCGAAAGGAATTGCACCCAAATCGAAAAGATTCGGTACCATGATATTTTTTGCCCCTGCGTCAGCTAACTTATCAATTGCTGTCAATAAATTAGTGATAGGGGTATCAACTTCCGTTAAACTTAAACCGACATAATCATTTCCTCCTCCCCAAACCATGTAAAGTGCATTGGGATTAGCAACCGGATTTTCAGCAACAAAGTCATCAATTTGGGTTTGAATTCCCGGTAAAGGAAGGATAGTTTCGGGTAAAACATCTGTTCTTGGATTTAGAACATTACCACTTCCAGTTGTTGCGCCTCCATAAGCCACATTATTTTCAGGATTAATCTCTAATCCTAACTCCGGAATTAAGGTTTCAATCCAGATCAATCCATTGGTAAAACGACCTTCAAAATTATCAAATTCAGGAAAAATACCATTCGTAAGTTCAAATAAATTTCCGTCATCTGAGAAACTATCTCCAAACACATAAACATCATTAAAGAGTTGGGTGGGAAGATAACCTTGAAATTGACCAATTGTGAGATAATGATCTAGAGGAGTGTTGACTGTACCATTCGCGATCGCTTCAGCAACTTCTGGATATTGAGAAAGATAAAAATCCTGATCAAAGATTTGGTCGATAGTAATGTTCATTGAAAATTTATCCTGACCCTGAGTGAGTGTTTTAGTTAAGTTCTAAAGTGAGAACTCTTTCCGACTATAGTGAGAGGTGAAGTGTTGGGTTTTGTGACAACCCAACCGACTTCTAAAAGTTAAAGTTGAAGAAGTTGTAAACTTATACTTCTGTTTCTGAGATTTGAGAAGACTTAATTTCAGATGAATTAAACTGGAATTGAGGTTGAGCCTTCCATTGATTTGATTTGCGATTTTTGACCATTAAACCTGCACCTAATGCGCCTAATGCTAGCAAACTAATAGAGACAGAAGATTCAGGAACATCAGCAATAATTACAGCCTCGTCTGCTAGTTGTCCAATGTAGGCTCCACCGCTTGGATTTGCTAAGAATAAATCGAGGCTACGAGTATCACTAGACAGAGGAATCTCAACCCTTTGAAAACTCTCTCCAACACCAAATTCAACCTGAATTTCGCTACCATCTCCGAGTAAAATACTACCCCCAACGACATCATCAACAGCACCAGTACGAATAACATCTACTGTCGCTACAGAAGACCCTTTTTCACTGATAAATTGAGTCCCTGCAAACTCTAACGAACTGGGGAAGATTAGCCCATTTTCTGGACCAGCGGCTAAAAGTTCTTCAGGATTTACAGGGGGCTGAACAAATGGGTCGGTTACAGGCTGACCCACTCCTCGGAAAAAGTCTTCAACGCCTGTGGGTTCATAATAAATGAGTAACCGGGCTAAATCTGATGTCTGATTTCGGAAGGCGTGCTTTCCATTTTCTGGGCCGAAAATTAAGGTATCTTCAGGTGTGAGGGCGGTTTGATCTTCGAGTTGAAACTCTAAGGTCCCATCCACCATAAAAAACCATTCATCTTCATTTTCATGGAAGTGTAATGGAGTCCCGCCGCCTGGAACAACAACCACATCTAATAGGGTATATTCTCCATCAGTTGTTTCACCTGTTTCGACAAAAGAAATTCGTCCGCCAGCGACCCATGCCGTCTCTAAATCTTCGTAAAATAAAGATGTTGATGAGGTATCTTCTAGAGTGGCTAAATAATCAGTGATTGGTGTAGGAATAGGGCCATTCAAATACTCAGAAATATCAGTTGAGCTAGATGAATCTGCTGAAGAATTAAACTCTGGATGGTCATGGTCATCAAAACCAAAGTGAGCTTCGGCGGGAATATTAATTCCTAAAGTGAAAAGAAGTGAGCTAGCCGCGTAAAATACAGTAGACTTGATGTTGAATTTCATGGAGATAAATTATCAAAAAAATGAAGGTCTGTAGGTTGAAGATTGTCTTGTATTTCGTTTTGGAAATTAGACAATCAGATAGGGAAAGAGAGAATCTATAGAAAACTAATTTTCTCAGCCTTTCTCTTTTTCTTGAGTAGAGAACTACTGCCAAAAGCCATCAGCAGTAAACCCGAAACAACAGAGGGCTCAGGAATATCAACTTTGTATTCGTCATTCGGAATTCCCGACGCTAGAACAAATTCTTCTAATTCTGAAGGATTATCCGCAGTAAATAAGAGACTACGAGCATCAGATTCTCCCCAGTTACTTAAACTGTATTCACTTCCGGATGGTAAGTAGATAAAGGTATTGGGGTCAGCACTAAAAGATTGATCCGCAACATTAATCGTTACTTCTCCATCTAATGTGTAGAATGCTAAATCTGTAGGAGCGGTTAAGAATTCGTTAACTTCTGAGTGTTGTTCGGGAAGAAATACATCAAATAATGAGAGTAATCCTTCTGTCTGATCTAAGTTAGCAACCTGGGTATAGTTGCTTCCACTTAGCCAAAAAGAATTTGGATTAGGATCGGGGAGGAGTAGTGGAAAATCATCAGGTGAATATCCATCCGTAAAACTGTAAGTATTATTCTCACCTAAAATAAGAACGGCTTTGTTTTGTAGGAGTGCAACACTGGTCTCAACTGGATCAACTAATGTCAGTTCAAAAGACTGATTTTCTGCACTTTCAATACCTGTGATTGCTACATTCTGAATCCGTTCTCCATCCCCAAAAGTAACAGGAATTTCAGCAATAGTTGAGTTATCTTCAGGATTACTGACGATTAATGTTGCACTGACGTCTCCATCAGCTTCACCTGGACGAATGACTAAAAGTTCAGGATCGCCCTCTTGTGTCACTCCAAATTGAGGTGGAGGAATCAGCAATGAATCAGGCGCAACCACTCCAAAATCACTCAAAAGCTGGAAGCTATTTTCTATTAATTCTGGGGTTGGTGGTTGAGGAATTGGCGGATTATCTGAGGTTCCAGGTGGACCCAATAGTTCAAATAAACCATCAATTCCCGCAGGGATTACAAACTCAATATGACGTGCAGGTTCCTCGCCCGCATTGATGAAAGCATGAAGAATATCTTTCGGTTTAGAAATGAAGGTTCCAGGTGTGGCTGTAAACACTTCATTCTCAAGTTGATAGGTGATTTCTCCCTCAAGAACGTAAACAAATTCATCTTCAAGAGTATGATAATGAGGGAGAGGCCCGCCTGGTAAGGTGAGAAAATCAAATAGTGCTAATTGACCATCAGTATTGTCACCAATTTCAACAAATTCTGCGTTATCACTGAATAGCCAAAACCCCGGACGATCTACATCAGGTAATACAACAGGTGTGTCACCTTCGGCTGTAATTTCAAGTGAATTAGACGCTTCTATCGCGTTAGCTGGAATCGTGAAACTTGAAACATTACATTCAGTAGTATGGCAGTGATCGGAGAAGTTACTATGGGCTTTGGCTGGAGTATTAATTCCCAGAGAAATTAATAGGGAACTTACCGTTGAAACTGTTGCAATCTTAAGTAGCTTGAGAGTCATGGTTATTGCTCCTATCTTTGAAGACTTACATCACAGAATTATCTATTTTAGTTTGAGATAATTCGAGATTAGAAATTAAACAATACCGACATAGTTTCGAGCGAAATTTTTAGCAAATGTTGATGACGTTGTCAGTTGAGAGAGTTTAGATTCACTCAATTTGCGACGGAAACGTACATCTTCTAAATCTTCTCCTTCTGGTGAATGCAACATTGTTAACAAACTGTAGGAGAATTCTTGAGCACGCCAGATGTAGGGTAAGCGAATTTCTGAGTAGCGATTGAGATAGGAAAGATCGTGGTTTTCGAGATAGTAGCTAATCAAGGTTTCAGCTAAAACTCCGGCATCTTGTACCGCTAGATTTAAGCCTTTTCCACCCATGGGAGTGATGATATGCGCTGCATCTCCGGCGAGTAATAGTCGCTGATAACGCATTGGTTCCATCACATAATTTCGCAATTCCATGATTCGCTTTTGAAAGATTTTTCCTTCATTTAAGGGATATCCTTCTCTAGCCAGTCGTTGACGTAAATTTGTCCAGATGCGTTCATCCGACCAATCTTCTAAAGTATCGCCAACTGGAATTTGAAGATAATAGCGAGAAACCTTGTTATTGCGAAGCATATGAGCTGCAAAACCATCTGGATGTACACCATAAAGTGTATGTTTGGCTGAGGGTGGAGCGTAGGCTAAAATCGCGAGCCAACGATAGTTGTATTGTTTGCTGTAAATTTCGACAGCTTCAGAGGGAACAGATTGACGAGCCAACCCATGATAACCATCACATCCAGCTACAAAATCCGCTTGAATTGTTACTGTTTTTTGACTGTCTAAATCATAACATTCTATTTCGACTTTGTCATCGGTTTGAATGATTTTTTTTCCTTCATAATGGAAGTATATTTTCCCGCCAATATTGATATACTTCTGGATTAAATCATCATTAAGATCGCTCTGAGGATAAACATAATGAACATCACCACCGCTTAAATCTCCGTATTCAAAGGTTAAGCTTTTATCGGGATAGCGAAACTCACAAGAACCATGAGTATAAGCATTTTTGATCAGAGTGTCAGCTAAATTATTTTTTTGCAATAATTCAACGGTTGTACTCTCAATAACTCCCGCCCGTCCACGAGCATAAATTTCTTCGCGATTGTACTTATCAATCACAATACAATCAATGCCATTTCTAAGCAAAATATTACCCAGAACAATACCAGCAGGGCCAGAACCGAGAATACAAACTGATGTTTTTAATAATGTGGAATTATTCATTGTAGACTCCTGAATTTTGTCAATTTTTTGCGGGAGAAGTGGGTATTTAACCCACCTCATTAAGCAGAGATTGTTTAAACTGTGATCGTTTCTTTAATAACCGAAGGAAAGTGAATATTTTGTCGCAGTTGTTGAGTCATCGGTTGTAAATCACGGGGTTGAGTTTTGGGGCGGAATAATCCATCTTTTTCCCATCGTTCTTCGTTGAGGCTAATTGCCCAGGCATTTAACCAAGCTGACTCCGGAAAATCTGCTAATTTTTCAGGCATTGTATCTTCAAGTGCCATCCGGAAAATAACTTGAGCAAGTTCTTCAAACATTTCCAAACTTGCGATATGATCGTCGATGAGTTGCTGTTCAGTTTTGTTAGATTGCAAATTTCGCGATCGCAATTGTTTGATAAAATTCATTTCTAAGTAATCAAGATACTCATAAGTTCCTCGATTTTGTGAACGTTCTGCCCAGTCTACAAATAGTTTTTGCATCCGATGGGCGAGTAGAAAGAATCGACCGGAACCTTGACGAATTTTTGCCCGTTTTTCGGCATCGACAAAAATTGAGTTAAACATCAGAGGCGCACTAAATGCCCAACCCGACAACGTATCCCAAATCACCTTAATCGCCATCACCAAATCTTTATCAAAGCAGGAGTAAACTTTGTGAATATTGTCTTTTACTCCTTCGGCATAGGTCAGTAAAAAGCGATTTGCATCTGTCACCATCTCAGAAGTAAATTGACCTTGTAAATCTGCTTCAATCATCTGAGTGACGAGAGAATTTCCAAACCCAATTAGGTCAGTTCCTGGAGAGTAGAAAGGGTCGGGAAAAACACCCGCTTCACCCACACAAGCCCAGCGATTCTCTGAGAATATTTGTTTAGAAGAATAGCTATAGTGAGGCATCTTCATAAACTTTTGAGTGGGAATTCCTTGAAGATGATGGGCTAAAGTTGGTTCATATTTTTTCAGCCAGTTAAAGGCTTTTTCTTCGGTATTATGTTCTCCGAAAGGATGAACCATCTCATCTGTGACGATACCAATACTGGTGTAGTTGCCCGGAAGAGGAATCATCCAAATCCAGTAGCCCTTTCCACATAAATGATTAGTTGAGTAATAGCGTTGATTTCCCGGCACACGTTCATGCCAATTTTGGTTAGTTTTGGAAA
The DNA here is from genome assembly GCA_038530755.1 of Cyanobacteria bacterium J06592_8. Lineage (GTDB taxonomy): Bacteria > Cyanobacteriota > Cyanobacteriia > Cyanobacteriales > Microcoleaceae > Capilliphycus. The sequence goes on from JBCBCI010000053.1 coordinate 32,815, forward strand.
CAAAATTACTCACATCAACCTGTTCATTCACCCAAAACCAAACCGCACTATGTTGAGAACTATTCGTTTGAGCTAAACCGAGTTTCTTCTGTAAGAATCGACGACGACCCATGGCATCAATGACCCATTTTGCTTGAATAGTATTCTTTTGTTTGGTGTCATCTTGAGAGTAGACAATGTTATGAAGTTCTTGCTCAGTTTCAGACAGATGAATATCAAGAACCTTGCAATTTTCTAAAACCTCAACTCCAGCTTCAATATTTAAGTTTCGCAGGTCATTTTCAAACTTACCTCGGTCAATTTGATAGGAAGAAGGAGAATGAAATTGAGACAATCCAAGTTCCGGGCGGTCTTCAAATTTGCCTTGAGCATCTCCTAAAAAGAAGCGTAATCCCAACTTGGGCATATGATAGAGTTTGAAATAATCATCACCAAATTGAAGAATATCTGCTAGATAAAAAGAACCCACTTCAACAGTTGATTCACCGACTTTAAATGCACCTTCTGGTAGGGGACGAGCCAAGCGGTCTAAAACAACAACTGAAAGATGAGGCATGGTTAATTTCAACTGTCGTGCTAAAGTTGAACCGGCTAAACCACCACCACAAATTGCCACGTCATAAGTCATTGTATTCATTGTTAAATCTCCTAGTTTATTGAGTGTGAACCGAGTTTTTGACATTACTTTAAGCAAGCTTTTAAAGTCTCAGCTAAGACCTGTACATTGGGTCGATCAAAAATAGAATAATGATCTCCCGGAACCTCGTAAATTTCAAGTTTCTGAGTTGTTAAATCTCCCCAGCCGTGTTGAGGGTCACGAGTTTCCCAATCAGCTTTATTTGGTAAATAAAACTTATTGAATTGAGCTGCTTTTTCAGCCTGAAATAGAGTAATTTTTCCAGAGTAAACTTGAGGTTTATAAGCCCATTTTGCCTGCATATTTGCCTCAGCAACAATAGCGCGACTGAGATGATGAGGAAGAGATTTTCCGAAATGAAGATAAAGTTTGCAGAAGAGGACTTGGAGTTGACGTTTGGTCAGGTCTTTAACTTCTGTAAATAGCTTAGAAACTCCAAGCTGAGAGAGGTATTTGAGGTAGTGTTGCTTGCGAAATACTAAACGAGGAAAAGCATTTTTATTGAAGGTATCAAACATCACCAACACTGCAACTTTTTCTCCTTGTTGTTCGAGTTGCTGTGCCATCTCAAAGGCAATGGTTCCTCCCATCGAGTTTCCCCCTAGAAAATAAGGGCCATGCGGTTGAACAGTACGAATTTCTGCTAGGTAATGAGTCGCCATTTCTTCAATTGTGAAGTAGGGCATTTGTTTGCCATCTAACCCTTGAGCTTGCAAGCCATAAAAGGGTTGGTCTATACTGAGAGATTGAGCCAGTTCTCGTAGATTTAAAACATTTCCCTGCTGTCCATGAATACAGAAGAAAGGCGGCTTAGACCCGTGAGGTTGTAGCGGAACTAATGAAGACCAAGTTTGAGAAGATTCATTTTCAGCGAGAATTTCAGCTAATTTCTCAATCGTAGGAGCGTTGAGTAGTGTTGTTAAAGGTAAAGTTTTACCAAAGGTTTGTTCTATTTGAGTAAACAAACTCATTGCCATCAAAGACTTTCCGCCTAAGTCAAAGAAGTTATCTCGAACTCCAATAGATTCAATTCCTAACACTTGACTCCACAATTGAGCGAGTTTCAGTTCAGTAGAATTTCGAGGTGAAATGTAAGGCGTTTCTGATGCAATACTAGCTGAGTTTAAGGTTGATTGTTTAGCGCGTTTCTCCTCTAATTTTTGCTGTTCAGTTTCGCTCAAAGACAGCACATCACAAAGAGATTGTTCTGGATTGATTAAAATATTTTCCAGAATTCGGCGATAATGTTCTTGCATTTTAGCAATAGTTTCTTCCTCAAATAAATCGGCATTGTATTTGAAGATGGCAGCAAAAGTATCTCCTTCTTGAATCAAGTAGAGATAAAGGTCAAAATCAGCCGTTCCGCTATCGAGATTTGAGGTTTCAACTTCTAAACCCGATAATTCTAAGGTATGAATGGTTGTATTTTGTAGGGCAAACATGACCTTAGAGAGAGGAGTTTGAAGTAAATTAAGTTCGTTTAGAATTTCTTGAATGGGTAAATCTTGATGGGCGAAACCTCCAGAAACGACTTGACGAACTTGACTTAAATACTCCCGAAAAGTTTGCTCTTTGTTTAACTGTGTTCGCAGAATCAGTAAGTTAACAAAATAACCGATGATTCCCTTTGTTTCTTTGCGACTGCGATTAGCAATAGGGCTACAGACGAAAAAATTATCCTGTTCTGTGTAGCGATACAAAAGTACCTTAAATGCAGCCAGTAAAGTGGCAAATAATGTAGCTCCTTCTTTGCGGCTAAAGCTCTTGAGTTGAGTTATCAGTTCAGCCGGAAGTAACAGCTTATTCTCCGCGCTGGAGTGAGTTGAATCTATCGAAGGTGAATGGTCAGTCAGTAGTTTTAAAGGTTGTAAATCTTCGCCAAGTTGTCGCTGCCAATAGTTGAGTAATGTTTGTTTAAATTCACCTTGAATACATTGACGTTGCCAAACTGAAAAGTCTGCATACTGTAGTGAAAGTTCAGAAAGCGGTGAAGTTTTACCCTGAGAAAAAGCCTTGTAGAGTGTCGCTAACTCTTGAAATAATACTCCTTTTGACCAGGCATCAATAATGATATGGTGAATATTCAATAACAGAAAATAATCCTGCTCACTGAGTTGAAAAATAGTTCCTCGAAACAGAGGGAGTTGAGTGAGTGAAATCGGTTTTTCGATATCCGCTTTTACCCATTCCATCACTCGGTTTTCCTGCTGCTCTTTGGCAATACTCTCAACATTCACAACAGATAAATGAAAGGAAAAAGGGTCGTGAATAACTTGAGTAGGTTCCCCTTCAATGACGCTAAAGGTTGTTCGCAAGCCTTCGTGACGTTGAATAATTTCATTCAAACTTTGCTCTAACGCCAATAGATTCAGAGAACCCGAAATCCGAAACCCAAATGGCATATTATATGCAGCCGCTTTACTGGGATTTAGCTGTTGTAAAAACCATAGCCGCTGTTGAGGAAAAGATAGAGGAAGTGAGTTTTCACGAGAAACAGAAACGAAAGGAGGAGCCTGATTTTGTAAGCTAATGACGGTTTTCATTGCTTCCCATAGCTCTTTTTTTGCAGCCACTGATGGGGAAGTTTGCGCTTGTTTTTTGTGCAGTGTTTCGAGTGACATATCAACCCTGTGAGAAAATGTAGAGAGTGAGTGTGAAGGCTGGAGTGAATCAGACTCACAGCCCATAAAAATTACAAGATTTAAGCGGCTTTCTTTTCTGCAATCATCTCCACAATTGTTGAAACATTTTGAAAGTTCTCAAAACTAATCTCACTGACATCTAACTCAATCTCAAAGGTTTCTTGCAAGTTAGAAATGAGCGTCATGGTATTAATCGAATCTAAGCCTAAGTTGAAAATATCGGCATCATCCTGCAAATCTTCTACTGTTACATCAGGGATAACATCTAAAAGTAAGGATTGAACTTGGTCTTGAATGGTAGTCGTTGTCATTTTTATAGTCTCCTTTTTGGTTGTTTAACGTGAATCGTGAATGAATTACAATCGAGGCTTAAACTAATTCCTTTCTCAGAATTTTACCGAGAGGACTTTTGGGGATTTCTGGACGAAATTCAATAATCTTTGGGATTTTAAACTCCGCCAAACGTTGTTTACAAAATGAAAGAATCTCCTGGTCGTCAAAATTTTTACCTCCTTTTTTAACAATCACAGCTTTAACTAATTCCCCTGCATAAGACCCTTTAACGCCAACGACAACCGCTTCTCGAACGTGAGGATGAGTCGTTAAAATCTCTTCGATTTCAATGGGGTCAACTTTGCGACCTCCAGTATCAATGAGTAGCTTTTTACGACCCGTAATATACACGCGACCCCACTCATCTTTTTTGCCTAAATCACCTGTATAGAAACATCCGTCTTTGAAAGCTTGTTGATTGAGTTCGGGTTGATTAATATAACCTGTCGTCAGAGAACGACTTTTAATCACCACTTCTCCCGTCATTCCTATCGGTTGTTCTTTTCCCTTCTCATCAATAATTTTGATGTCAATATTATCTAGAGGAAAACCAACAGAACTAGAAAGATTGTCGATATCTGACTCTAAATTAATCGCCACAGAACCCGCCTCAGTACAACCATAAAGCTGACGAACGGGAATGCTAAATCGCTCTAAAAACTTCTCAAAGAGTTCTCTAGAGAGGAAGTTTCCGGCGGAGAAGCATAATCTCACGCTTGAGAGATTGACTGAAGTCTTGGTTCGACTTTCAACTAAAGCATTGAAGATATAGGGAACGGCTGGAAAAATAGTAATTTTCTCGGTTTCAAGCAGTTCAAAAATTCGCGGACATCGGAAGACAAAGGGAACCTCAACAGGTGTACCATCTTTCTGCAAAACCTGTTCTAAAATAACGAGGGTTGCACCATTAGAAATAGCAGCGAGGAGACAATTTCCTAACCCATGTGCATGATACATCGGAACCGCACAAAGAATCTTATCTGAAGGCTGAATATTTGTCGTTTCCGCAAAGTTCTTCACCTCATGGTAAAGGTTCGCTTGGGTACGTGCAATTCGCTTGGGTTTTCCTGTAGAACCAGATGAATACTGATACAGAACCTCAGCAGAAATAGCGTTTTCTGAATCAACTTTAACTTGATATTCTTTGAGCAGAATTAGATGGTAGAGATAGTGCGCTCCGGGATAAATCCCATCCACAACAATTAGCTCAATATCTCGGTCAAGAGTCGCAATAATATTCTGACAGATTTTCGCTCGTTTCAGGTCAGTAATAATGGCTTTAACATTACTATCCTGAATACAATAATTGAGTTCTTCTGCTTTGAATAAATGATTGAGCGGTAACACAATTCCCTGTAACTGAGCCACAGCATAGAAGCTGTAAACAAATTCAGGACAATTTGGTAAAACGAAAGCTACACAGTCACCTTGACCGATATTTAGAGAACTTAAACCCTCACTCAGTCCTTGAACTTTCGACTCTAGCTGATGATAGTTAATCCGAAAATCATCGTAGACCAGAGCGGTATGTTTGGGAAAGCGTTGAGCGGCTTGTTTTAAGAGTTGAGTAATCATCATTTAACCTCTGTTTTGTACGATAAAAAACTAATCATCTTAGAAATTTCGCTGAAAATTGGTTTCGGGAAACTTCTCCGTAATCATCATGGTGTAATCGTGATTGGAGATAACACAGTAGGTTCGATACAAGAGAGAATCCTCGGGTTCAATCTGGAAATAATCAGCCAAATCTCCAGCCGCTTCTTTACCGAGTTCGATATTTTCTTTGAAGAGTTCGACCTTGTTCTCAATCCACAGTTTGCCAATCGGTTTTTTGGTCTCTAAGAGTTGGTTTCGCATCTCCTCACCGAGTCGGTCAAGCACTAAAATAGAATCGGCATAAACATAATTTCTGTGGCTCATATTGCCTTGAAGTAGAACTTTACGAGAAACCACTTCTGTCCCTTTTTTGAGGTGCATCGGCAGAATATCTTCCTCTAGCTGAATCTTCTCTTCAAAGAGCTTTTTGATCTTAATTTGTTCGCCAGAGTAGGCTTCTATCATGTCAGTGACAGTACCATTGGTGGTGAGCAAAATTCGTTGAAATGTACTGAGTAAAACAGGTTCAATATAATTTCGTTTTCGCCTAAAATTTGGACGAGCAACCGGAGCAAAAACTAAAGTTTGAGCATTCATTTACGTCAAATCCCCTAAAATTGGACAAAAGAACTAGACAGTACATCTCTTAATACTGATGGGTTGAAATTAAGAACAGTGTTATGAAGATAGAGCGGAAAAACTCATTATTGTGTTGTCTGAGTTCCTCTCTAATCGAGGGAGTTTAAACGATGAAAATTTGAAATAAAAGGATGAGCAAAACTAATCGAAGTGAAGCTAGAATTTGGATGATATTAGACGACTCAACCTAAACGACAGCACTGTGTTTTTGAGTGGCTTTAGCCGCAGAAACATTGAGGGCAAATTTTTCTGGCCAGCGACCCACTGCTTCACCAATTACCGCCATTTCCTGCATTAATTCGTGATAGCGATGGGGTGTTAAAGATTGAGGGCCATCGGAAAGCGCTTTGGCGGGATTCGGATGAACTTCTATCATCAAAGAATCAGTTCCAGCAGCGATTGCAGCCATTGCCATTGCGGGAACATATTCAGCTTTTCCAGTTCCGTGACTGGGGTCAATCATAATCGGAAGATGAGTCAATGTTCTTAAGACTGGAATGACAGATAAATCCAGAGTATTGCGAGTATATTTGCGGTCAGGTGTGCGAATTCCACGTTCACACAAAATCACATTTGGATTGCCTGCTGCTAAAATATATTCTGCTGCCATTAACCATTCTTCAATTGTTGCTGACATTCCCCGTTTGAGTAGAACAGGCTTCGATTGAGAACCGATTTTTTTCAGGAGAGCGAAGTTTTGCATATTGCGAGCGCCGACTTGTAAAATATCAGCAACCTCAGCAATTTTTTCAATATCCTCGGCATCCATTACCTCGGTAATAATTCCCAAACCTGTCTCTTGACGAGCAATTGCTAGGAGTTCTAAACCACTCTCACCATGTCCTTGAAAAGCATAGGGAGAAGTCCGAGGTTTGTAAGCTCCACCGCGTAGGAAATGAGCGCCAGAAGCTTTAACTTTTCGGGCAGTTTCGACAATCATGTCTACATTTTCAACCGAACAAGGCCCCGCAATTTGAACGATAGGACTATGTTCTCCAAAGGCAACTAAACCATTAGGAGTCTCGACAAAAATTTCACTGGGTTCACCATGTCGGAAGTCACGACTGGCGCGTTTAAAAGGATGTTCAACCCGTGAGACTTTTTCGATAAATGGACTCAAGGCTTGGATTTTTCGAGGGTCAATTTCCGCAGTTTCTCCAACTAAAGCCAGAACCACTTTATGTTTGCCGATAATTTTTTCGACCTTGACATTATATTGAGAGAGTTCCTGCTGAATACGTTCAATTCCTGTGCTAGGTGTAGCTGATTTTAGAACAACGATCATACTTAGTTTCCTGGTAGATGTGATTTGCTTGAAATAAAGACTGGAATTCGTTTAAGCTTACATTATTAGTTATAGCGAATCCTTTTAATGATCGAACAGTCCCTCATTTGAGTGATAAGTTGATGGGTCGATATTAATCTCGGTATAAAGACTTATTCAGAGGTGATTTTCCCTGACAGGACATTAATAGAACGACCAAATTAGCAGAACTCGAACTAGAATAGTGACAGTAGCAAGACATTCTGGTTCTATGACAGACCCCCAAACCATTCAGTTCACCTTCGGTATTGATGACCCCCAGGCTGACGAAGAACGAGTACAAAAGGACACACTCAAACTCCTCAAAGAACTGCGCGAACTTGATGAAGTAATCAAAGCCGATCGCACTGAAGATTTAGATCCAGAAATCGGAAGCAAACCCGGTTTCGCGACCATCTGGGGCGTGCTGACAACGGAGGTTAGTATTGAGAGTATTAAAGGCTTTTTAGGGTTTTTGGGAGGTAAATTAGAAAAGTGGGGAAATGAACCCATTAAAATGGTTATTAAAGTGGGCGATCAAGAAATTCATGTTGAAGCCAAGACACGAAAGGATATCCTCGCAGTCGAACCCATGATCGAGAATTTGCTGACCACGATGCAGCAGGGGGAAAAGGACAAAGATGCCTAAAAAAATGGCACTCTTAATCGGAGTCAGTGAATATGGGGAAGACATTCCGAATTTATCTGCACCTCCGAATGATGTGGCGGCAATGGAACGGATTTTAAGCGATCGCAATTTAGGCGGGTTCGATCCGAATTGGATTACAACTTTAATTAATCCTGATTTAGCGGAAATGCAGATCGCGATCGGAAACTTGTTTAGCCAGAGTGAAAGAGATGACCTGGCTTTACTGTTTTTTTCGGGTCATGGGATTACAGATGATGATAATCATTTATATTTAGGTACTAATATTACAGCAAAAAATAACTTTGTGGCAACGGCTGTTACTGCTAATTTTGTACAAAAACAATTAAGTAATAGTTATTGTCGGCGAAAGGTAATTATTTTAGATTGTTGCTATAGTGGAGCATTTGATAATGGATGGCATACAAAAAGTGTAGGCTTGGATCTCAATCAACAACTGGGTGCAGAAGGAACCGCGATTTTGACCTCTTCTAGTTCGACTCAAACCTCCTTTGAACAGGAAAATGCAGCACTCTCACTCTACACTCAATATTTAGTGGAAGGGATTGAGAAAGGGGCCGCCGATATTGATAAAGATGGTAAAATTTATGTTCAAGAATTGCATAACTATGCGAAGAAGAAGGTGAAAGCAGTTAAGCCGAACATGAAGCCAGAGATTATTCTGGAGAAAGAAGGTTATAATATCTTACTCGCTCAAGCTCCTCGCGATCCACAAGCTGAATATCGTCGTCTTGTTGAAAAATATGCTAAAAATGGTGTTCTCCCTAACGTAGCGTTGTTAATTCTACAATCAAAACGGACAGAATTAGGATTAGAGAATGGAGAAGCCAAACAAATAGAAGCTGAAGTATTAGAACCCTTTCGCAGAAGACGAGAAAATTTAGAGAAGTACAGACAAGTTCTCTTGAATGAAGTCGAGAATCAATTTCCTCTCGATGAACATACTCAAGAACTCCTCAAAACCTATCAGCAAGATGTTCTCGGTTTGAGAGATGAGGATGTCACCAATATTTGGGCTGAAATTGTTACACCTTTGGAAGAAACACGACCAGAACTTCCTACACCAAAACCAGAAATACCTAAAAAGATTCCTGAACCAACCCCAGAACTGAAAACGTTTGAGTTTGAGACTGGAACCTTAAAAGAAAAGATTACAGAACAAAAATCGGGGTTACTTGGACTGTCCAGAACCACAGTATCAACTTGGGAAATTCAACGACAACGCAATTCAGCAGAATACTTCATCGAAAACTTAGGACATGGAGTCACGCTGGATATGGTGAAGATTCCCGCAGGTGAATTTCTGATGGGTTCTCCAGAAAGTGAAGAAGGAAGACTTGACTCTGAAAGTCCTCAACATCGAGTTACCGTTGACTCCTTTTTTATGGGGAAATATCCCGTAACTCAGGCGCAATGGAAAGCCGTCGCCTCTCTCCCCAAACTGCATCTAGATCTCAATCCCGATCCTTCAGAATTTAAAGGAGAAAATCGACCTGTTGAGCAAGTTTCATGGTATGATGCTATTGAGTTCTGTGCAAGACTCTCGAAATACACAGGTAAATCCTATCTGTTACCGAGTGAGGCTCAATGGGAGTATGCCTGTAGAGCCGGAACAACGACTCCCTTTCATTTTGGCGAAACCATTTCAACCGATGTCGCCAACTATGACGGGAACGGTACTTATGGTTCAGGTTCACAGGGAGTTTACCGCCAAGAAACTACTCCTGTGGGAAACTTTAAGGTAGCTAATAATTTTGGCTTATTTGATCTGCACGGGAATGTCTGGGAATGGTGTGCCGATCCCTGGCATAAGAATTATGAAGGCGCACCCACAGATGGTAGCGTTTGGGATGAAAATTCCGACGGCAATATTTATTTAAACTACGTTGATAATTTAGTCAACTTAATGAATTTAGAATCAGACACTAGAGTAGTGCTGCGGGGCGGCTCCTGGTTCGACTTTCCTTTTGGCTGCCGCTCTGCGATTCGCTACTACTATGATAGGCGCGACAACCGCCTCAGCCACACTTATGGTTTTCGTGTGGTGTGCGTGGCCGGGAGAACTCTTTAACCCTTTATACTTTTTTTCTTTTGCCCTTTACCCTCATTTTTTTTACCCTTCTCGCGCGAAGCGCGATCAAATTTTTTTATTTTTTGGGTGTGTTCTGTGCTGTGTTTGGTGAGGGCTTAGGTCATATTCAGTTGTCGTTTCAACCGTAGAAGTATTATATCGGTATTGTTGAGTATTTGTCAATCGTTTGGCTCGTTTATCTGCCTAGTTTCGCCTCCCGAGCAAGCCAAATGAACTTAGAAATCTTGGTAGCCAGACAAAGGTTTTTTCCGCCCCCCAGCCCCCAAAATTGGGGGAGCAAGAACTTCCAAGTCCCCAAATTTTCCAAGTCTCCGATTAGATTGCCCCCCCTAGCCCCAAAAAATTGGGGGAGCAAGAACTTCCAAGTCTCCCCTCTTTAAAAAGTCCCCCAAGTACCCCCAGTATTGGGGGTCACGGGGGCAGGGGG
>JBCBCI010000054.1:0-42968 GCA_038530755.1 Cyanobacteria bacterium J06592_8
AGAAATAGAAGAACCTAGTGAAGAATTACCTGTTACTGATGATGAACCTACTATTGAAGTTGAACCTAATCTTCCAGAAATAGAAGAACCTAGTGAAGAATTACCTGTTTCTGATGATGAACCTAACATTGAAATTGAACCCGATATTCCTGAATTAGAAGAACCGCAAGTTTCCCCAGAAGAAGAGTTACCTGTTGTTGATGATGAACCTACTATTGAAGTTGAACCTGATCTTCCGGAAATAGAAGAACCCGACATAATTCCCGAACAAGAATTACCTGTGAAAACAGAAGAACAACAAGTCAAACCTCAACCGAAGACACAACCTGTTCAACTTCCAGTTTCGCCTAATATTCAGAATTCAGTTAAAGGTATTGTTCAACAACCTGTGAGTGAATCAGTTTTTGATCCGACTCTCTTAATTTCAGATATCTTTGCACCAATTCAACCGATTATTCCAGAAATAACGAACAATTCTGAAACTCAAATTCTAACCCACAATATTCTCCTAGATAATACGAGTAACAACTTAATAATCGGTTCGATTCATCGTGATATTTTAACTGGAAATGATAGTAACAATTGGATTAACAGTTATCAAGGTGATGATATCATTAATACAAATTCAGGTGATGACACAGTTTATGGCGGTAAAGGTGACGATACTCTCTTCAGTTTGGCTGGAAATAACTGGCTAAATGGTAACGAAGGTGCAGACTTTATTAATGGTGGTGAAGATACAGATACTCTCTTCGGCGAAGAAGATACAGACACCCTCCAAGGAAATGCAGGTGACGACTGGTTATCGGGTAATTTAGGTCAAGATTTTATCAATGGTGGTGAAGGTAATGATACAATTTTTGGAGGTCAAGATAACGATACCCTACAAGGTAGTTTTGGCAATGATGAAATCTTCGGTAATGTTGGGTTTGACCTAATAGAAGGAAACGAAGGAGATGACTGGCTTTCTGGTGGTGAAGGGAACGATACAATTTCCGGTAATGACGGTAACGATACTCTATACGGCGATGAAGGAGACGATCTCCTTGATGGTAACGCAGGCGATGATTTGCTAAATGGTGGTTCAGGAGATGATACTCTCGATGGTGGTACGGGTAATGATATACTCATAGGCGATCGCGGTGATGACTGGCTATTCGGTGCTGAAGGTAGCGATACTCTGACTGGAGGAACCGGACGTGATAAATTTGTGATTGGTATTGGTCAGGGTTCTGATATTATTCTTGATTTTGAGAAGGGTGAAGATATTATTATTCTTGATGGTTTAACTTTCGCGCAGTTAACTATTGAACAAGTTGACAAGGGAACGGCTATTCAGTTCAAGCAGGAAGTGTTACTCACTCTCGACGGAATTGAGTCTAATTTAATTACGTCTGACGATTTCACCAGCTTGTTTTAAAGTTGGTTTAAACAAACTTTTTATAACTTTTGCGAGGTAGGGATTGCCCTACTTTTTTTTGATTGGATTTAGGGTTAAATACGACAAAAAAATATCCGAATTGGACATTTGAATTGCAAGTAGCTTTACAATAAATTGAAAAACCAGAAGCAGTTTTAAAGTAACTGTAAAAAAAGCTATTTTACGCATAAAATTCCGTACTTCCCCTGATGTTTTTGTCTGAAAACCTGAATAGGATGATGTATAGGAGATTAGTTAATTTCAAATCTTGACTTGAACTTGATCTCAAGCAATCTTACATACTTCAACAATTAACATCAGGAAGAAAAAATGTCTACTAAATATCTCGGTACCGGACACGACGATAAAGATTATGGAAAGAGTGACCAGAAGGTTTTTGCAAACGACGGTAACGATCTTGTAAAGGGAGGCAGAGGCCGCGATACACTATATGGTGAAAATCATAATGACACGCTTTATGGCCAAAGAGGTGAAGACTATCTTGATGGCGGTAATCATAATGATTTCCTCGATGGTGGCGATAATAACGATACCTTATATGGACAAAGTGGTAGCGATACTTTGAAAGGAGGTTCGGCTGGCGATCGCCTTTATGGTGGCAACGACAATGATCGGCTCGAAGGGCAAGGTCAAACTGATTATCTCGATGGAGGTAGCGGCAATGACTACCTGGATGGGGGCGATGATCAAGATACTCTCAGGGGTGGAGCCGACAATGGCAACCAAAAAGGAGGAAATGACACTCTGAAAGGAGGAAGCAACAGAGATTGGCTCTATGGAGGAAATCAGGATGACTTCCTTTATGGACAAGATGGACAGGATTGGCTTGAAGGTGAAGATGGTAATGATCTGCTCTACGGTGGTGACGACCAAGATACGTTAAAGGGTGGAGGTAATAAGGATACCCTATACGGCGACAACGGCAATGATAGCCTTGTTGGGGATGCTGGTGAGGATCTGCTCTATGGAAATCTTGGCGACGATATTCTTCAAGGCGGAGACAATAATGACACGCTATATGGGGGCAATAATCGCGACTCTATGTGGGGCGGAAACCACGATGATGAGCTTCATGGTGGTGATAACGATGACAAGCTTTATGGTAACAGGAATTCTGATCTGCTTTTTGGAGACTCTGGAAATGATTCTCTGTGGGGCGGTTATGATCACGATATCCTCAATGGTGGTAGTGGTGGTGACTACCTTGATGGGGGAAGCGGTATCGATATTGCGTGGTATGATCATTCGCGATACTCTCTTAGTGATGATGTCGATTCAAATCCCAAAGGTGTCCTCATAAATTTAGCAACGGGAAGAGCAACCAGCTCATTCAGTGGCACAGATACACTCATCAATATCGAAGGAGCCTGGGGTTCCGATTACATGGATACTATCATCGGAAGTAGCAGTGACAACACCCTGAGCGGTGGATGGCATAACGATAGTATCGATGGTGAGAGTGGTCATGACGAAATATATGGCAATCAGGGTAACGATACCATCAATGGTGGGGATGGCAATGATAAGCTCAATGGTGATGGTAAATACCATGATGGCAACGATATTATAACTGGCGGAGAGGGTAATGATACGATTGATGGTGGAGGAAAATACGATGTATTCCTGGAGAAAGAATACGCCAGCACCAAAAGTAGTGCTGATTTTGTCCTCACCAGCGATTCTTTAACAAGCGTTGATGGAACAGGAACCGATTCCTTCATCAACATTGAGGAAGTTCGGCTGTACAGCGGTTCAGGAGATAATAGCTTTACCAACAATGGTTTTACAGGGTTAAGTGTTGCTGCCTACACTGGAGAAGTTAAGGACCACACTATCACTAACGAGGGTGACAATGTTTGGACAGTTACAGGGGACGGGGACGATAGCGTCACAGGTTTCGACCATATTGCCTTCGATCATAATGATAATCCCAATGTCAACAGTATCTTTAGTACGGCTCATGCTGCCACCTTCCTTTCCGTAACAGCAGGGGTAGATAACGGCACTCATACTGTAACCGGTGGAAATTATGGCCCCACCAATTACCTGATTGGGATGGAAGGTTCAACCGATGCCACCCTCAGCTTTGACACAGAGAAACTGACAAACTTCCTGGCTGATATTAGCGAAAAAGATAAGAGTATTGAAAAGCAACGCTTAGGGGCAAAATTAGGTTTTGCGATCGCCAAGAAAGCCGTTCCCGGTGGCGGAGTGGTTACCCCAGTTGCTGAAGAATTTGCCAATTACTACTACTTTGATGATGCGGAAGCTGAGGCTGAAGCACGGAAAATTGAAAATGCCCTGAGTGATGAAAATTATGCTCCGGACAGTTGGATCGATTTTGCAGACCCGAACCGGGATATGATTCGGATTACGGACTTCCAAATCGGGGTTGATACAATCGTTCTGCCTTCTGTTACCGATGACCCCAATGTTTACTATCAAATGAAAGAGACAACGACGGGGACAACTAGCGGGGTAACTGTCTCTATTAAAATTGGGACGAATGAAGCAGAAGATTTTCTCTTTATCGAGAATAACTATCGCGGTGACTATGGTCTAACTGATGCAGAGTTTGCTGAGATTATCCTCGATTTAGTTCAAGGCAGTAATGAACAATACAACGGCTCAACGATTTCAACGTTTAAGCAAACAACACTGTTAGTAGACCCTAGTGACTGGACGGGTACAGAAGGAATAGGTACTTACGCCGGCGATCATATTCAAGGTGCAGAATATACCGGGTATTCTCAGAATGCCAATGCCGGAAGTTACTCACTGATTGGGAAATATGGGGATGATTTACTTGAAGGTGCCAACAAAGATGACTACTTGTATGGTGGCTACAATAGCAGTCTCGTTGATGTCACACCATTCACCTATGACAACGATGGGCATGACGTTTTATTAGGACATGGTGGAAATGATACCCTTCAGGGCGGTTCTGGTGATGACGTTTTATACGGTGGTGAAGGTGCAGATGTCTTTGCGTTTGATTCTACTAATGGAATAGACATCATCAGAGATTTTGACGGATCTGAAGGAGATACAATCGTAATTTATACGTCAGTCTTCAACACCAGCAGTCTGAGTGATGTTACTTTCAATTCTTCTAGCAATGAACTGTCGGTGAATGGCACTGTTATTGCAGAGCTTGAAAATCCATCTGGCTTCGATCTTGACACAGATGTTTCTCTGCTCTAGAGCTGTTTACTAAATTTTGATGCTTGAGAGGTACGGCGATGCCGTGCCTTTTTTTGTATTAGAGTTGAAAATAAAGTTGAGAATTTGTTGTGATTTAGACTTGGACTATAAATAATAAGGCACATCTGATACAATCCGCGATCGCCAATAGGTCAGAATATTCCCAACAACACATTCCTAAGATTAGATCTCGTTAACGAAGCTGAAATTTAATCATCACAGGTAAATGGTCGGAAGCTAAAATGTCTGTAATTACTTGCCATTCGACTGCGGTAATGCGATCGCGATTATAGAACAGATAATCAATTTTACGACGAGGTTGATCGGAAGGATAGGTAGCATTTTCGGGATAAGTTAATAGTTCTCTGGGAAAAGCGGACTCAATTCCCGGTGTATTCAAGAATAAATTAATCGTCGGTTCGAGATTGGTTTCTGAAGGCGGTTCGCTATTGAAATCTCCTATCAATAATACCGGATATCGTTGAGCAAAACTCAAAAATAATTCTAATACAAATTGAGACTGTTTGAGACGAGTGGGTTTATCAAAAGCTTCTAAATGAACATTGATTAAAATCAGAATTTGATCGGCTATTTTAATTCGGTTGACTTGGGCGAGTCGATCTAGGTAAAAAGCATCTTCATAAAAAGGCTGACTTGCTACTCGTTCTAATACAATTCGTTCATTTATTTCTATAGGATATCGACTCAATATCGCTTGTCCAGATAGCATTTTTCCAAACTGCGTCGAAATCGGAAAAAAGGGAAATGGAACATAATTTTTATCCCAATTGATAGCTGTTGTATATAGAGGAAACTCCAAAGCTGTTCCTAAAGTTTGAGCTTGATTGATATTGTATGAACGTTGAGAGTCAAAGTCAATTTCCTGAAAAGCGATAAAATCCGCATTCAATGGTTTTAAAGCGGTAATGGCTGTTTCTAAATTTTCATCAAATAATGCTTGTTCTCGTTCCACTGCTTTATTATTCGTCAAGCCGGAAAGATACCCAATATTATAAGCAACGACAGTGTAGGTATTTTTCGGAGTTTGTTGTAGAGGAAAGTTACTCCTTAAAATCTCAGCATATTTATTTTTAGGATATCCTGGAGAACTCGCCCAAAAATAAAATCCAACTAAACTGATTGAAACTGAAACAAACACTAAAAACAAAAGAGTAATCATATCTAGTAAAGTTGTGAGAGGGGATTCATGGAAATAGTTATAAAGTTGGAGTATCACTAGAGGTAAATTGAGTCAAAGCTAATCGGATTACAGATAATCCCAGCACAAACAAAAATAATATTAATCCTATCGTGCAAGCATAGCCAATTTCTAAATTTTGAAACGCTTGTTCATAGAGATAATAGACAATGGTTTTTGAACTATTTAGCGGGCCTCCCTGGGTCATTATATACACTTCTTCAAACACTTTCGTGGCTGAAATTGCCGAAATAATTCCCACCAAAACAACGTAAGGACGCATCAAGGGTAGGGTAATATCCCAATGTTTTTTCCAACCGTCAGACCCTTCTAAACTCGCCGCTTCATACAGTTCTGCGGGAATCGACTGTAACCCTGCTAAATAGATTACCATATAATAGCCTAGTCCTTTCCAGATGGTTACGATCATCACACTCCATAAGGTTAAATTTGGGCTAGTTAACCAGGGAATTGTTGGTAATTTAGAATCGGGGAGAATAAAAGATAAACTGTATTGCAGGAGTTGATTGAGTAAGCCTGTTTCTGAATATAACCATTTCCACGCCAGCCCAGCAACGACCATTGAAATAATAACCGGAACATAATAAGCGGTTCTAAACCAATGAATCCCTCGGATTTTTTGATTAACTAAAATTGCCAATCCTAAAGGTAAAATCGCTAAAACTGGCACCACAAACAGAATATAAAGCCATGTATTTTGTAGGGTTTTCCAAAATAACTCATCACTCCACAACCGTTGAAAGTTTTGCCAGCCTATCCATTGCGGGGGCTGAAGCAAATCGTAACGGAAAAAACTGAGGTAAAAGGCTTGTATTGCTGGCCAGAATACTGTTAATCCCAGAATTATTAGGGCGGGAAGCAAAAATAAATAGGGTGTAAATTTTGGGTTAATTCGTAGTTTCATTACTCTTTTATTTTATTGATGCAGGAATAAGGTCTACTATTAACGACTCTCCCTTCATAGTCAAAAATATTTTTCTCTCCCCCTTCTGCCTTTGAAAGAGGGAGAGGTGGAGAGGGCTAGGGAGAGGTTGAGAAGGGACTCAGAAATCTGAATACTTAAACTATTGCTGATGGTCGGGTTTAACAGTTGAAAATAATCCGGTCCAGTCTCCGGGTTGCTGACCGTTTTGTTCTGATTTGACCTCAAAAGTCATATTACTGGCTTGAGGTTGATTTAAAGCCTGAATACACAGTTCAGCAATATCTTCTCGACTGACTTTACCCTTAATGGTATCACCTTGATCGAATTTTAAGGCTTGACCGCCCGCTTCTTCGGTTAACGCACAGGGACGAATAATTGTATAAGGAATTCCACTGGAACGAATCACATCTTCTCCTCTTAATTTCCAGGTTAATATTCCGCCTAATTGATCGTTCATCCGTACAGCAGGCGGTTCTTCTTCTAGGTTTAATCCGGGTTTTCCAGGGCGAGTCACTCCGGCTGAACTAATTTGAACAAACCGAGGATATTGTTTCCCTCCGTAGGCTTTAATCGTTTCGATTTGCAATTGGAAGTTTCCCGGTGTAAATTTAGGATTGAGTGCTTTGTCGTATTCAAATTTACTCAACATTAATTGAATAGCATAGATGCTACTCGGATCAAAAGCTTCGCCATCTTTAAGGGTTTTCGCCCGAAAGACTGGAATTAATTGATCGAACGGAATCCGAATTGTTATTGAAATGTTATAAACCGTATCAAACGAATAGCAGTAGGCGATACTATCCCATTTTGAATCATTCCGCAGAATAAATTTATATCGATTGCCGTCTCCTTTTACCCGTAATTCAATTCCGTCATACCCTGATAAATTCATAGCGGGTTCAAAATTGCGAGTTCGGACTGAGGCAAATCCACCGGAATTTTCGGTAGAAACATTTCCCATGAAAAAAGCGGCATCTCCAATTAATCGAATCGAACTTTCACTCACACCTCCCATGACAATATCATCTAATGCACCCCAAGTTTCTTTTAAATCTTCTGTCGCTTTACTAAAATCAAACAGCATTTTTTCACCGCTATTCTTGAGGAAGGGAGAAACAGCGTTAATGAGATTTCTCATCCCTTCATACTCAACTTTTTCGGGAACATCTACAACCTCTGGCATATAAAATTTAATGCCTTGATAATATTTTTCTCGGTTTGGGGTATCGCCTTCGACGGGTTGAACTTTGGTTCCAGTACAACAAATAACTGCGGTTACATCTTTTGTAACTTGTGGCGTTAATGTTTCAGGAATGGTCAAATCTCCTTCAACCATTTCCACTGAGTTTCCTAACATTTGTTTCGCCCGTTTTGCATCTCGAACTAATGCACGAATATTAACTCCTTTTTGTTGGAGTCGCTTCACCACTCGCTTTCCCACACCACCTGTCGCCCCTGCCACTAATACGAATTCTGGGCGGGGTTTGGGTTGTTTTTTCTTCTTCCCAAATAGTTCCTGAATCCACTTGATACTACCAATAAAGGGAATAATCCCGAAGAAACCGAGGGTTTTAAAAAACCGTTTTCTATCCCACTTTGCTTTCTGTGATTCGGACATCTCTGTCTCCTGCCTGTCAATTCTACCTACTTATATATTAAGATACATTACAAATCTTAGCCGGAGAGCTAGAGGTTTGACTAAATAGAAATACACTTGTCTGGGAGTCTTTGCCTTTCGGTAGCCTGAAACGAGGTCATATCCGCAGAACGTTACAGATCCTGAGTATTTATGCTACCGTAAATCGAAGTAGATCCTAGAGGAGTGCTATGGAAACGATAGATTGGGAAAACGTGATTATTGGTGGACTGGCGATCGCAATTTTTATTGGCGGAATGGTGATGATGTTCACGAATATTTGGACAAGTGGCTTAGGGAAAGATAAGTAAAGAATATTGCACCTGTAAACCCAGTCAATCAAACGGATAATGATAGTAGATTTGAATCTAATTTCAGAATTTTCCCGTGTCAACTGTGCGGCGATTTGTGCCTTTTTAGTTCCCGCAAACCTTTTGGCAACCTTACAAACGCTGATTTTTACCGGATTGAAAGTGTCTCAGTTCAAAGTACAGCTAATTGTAGGATTTGCCAGCTTTTATGCGGTATTAATGTTACTCCATATTTATAGTTGGTTTAGTATCGGCGTTGTAATGATGCCCACCTATATTTTGCTGTTTTTAGGAGGCTTTTGTTTGACCCTAAATACTTGGGCGATCGCACATCCGGCTAGTTTATCCAGGCTGATCCAGATTTTAGCAGGGACAGTGCTCGATTGGAGCAAGCAGTGGCGCAAAAAGTCCTATGACTTAGGGGTGTAATTCGTGTAAGATAGGAACGCCAAGCTACTTACAACGATTTTAATTGTGAAGCTGTTTGTTTATCACACTCCCGAACTGACTCCCACGTCCATGCCTGAATGCGCGATCGTCGTGGATGTCCTCCGAGCCACTACCACCATTGCTACTGCGCTTAATGCTGGGGCTGAGGCGGTGCAGGTCTTCAGTGACGTTCAAGAATTAATGGCAGTCAGCGAAAAATGGCCGTCTGATCAGCGCGTTCGAGTCGGAGAACGAGGCGGGAAGAAGGTTGAAGGCTGTGACTTAGGAAATTCTCCCCTCAACTGCACTCCGGAGGTGGTGGGTGGAAAGCGACTCTTTATGACTACCACCAATGGAACTCGCGCTTTGCAACGGGTTCAGGATGCACCTGTCGTGATTACTTCAGCTTTACTCAACCGACGGGCGGTGGTTGAATATTTAATGACGAAGAAGCCAGAAACAATTTGGATTGTAGGTTCAGGTTGGCAAGGGAGTTACTCTTTAGAGGATACCGTTTGTGCAGGAGCGATCGCAGATAGTTTAGCGACTGAGATGGGTTATCCTTTAGAAGATCTAGCTGGAAATGACGAAGTTTATGGGTCAATTGCACTCTATTTGCAGTGGAAAGACCAACTTTATCAGTTAATGAATTGTGCGACTCATGGTCAGCGTTTAGTTGGGTTAGAGTGCTATGATGACTTGAAATATTGCGCTCAAACTGATACTTTAGATGTTCTGCCGATTCAAAGTGAACCGGGTGTTTTGGTAAAGTCTACGATTGAAACTAAACAGTTGCAATATTGGATGGATACTTCAGCACCTGTTAATTAAAACTGTCAAACGCAAGTTCAAGTGAATTGTTGAAATTAATCGTTAGAGTTGGTAGATGTGAACAGCCCCCTAAACGTACTGAAGGACTCGATTTTTACGCTTCTGAAACGAGATGATTACGATCCACTCGATCAATTAGCTTCTCGTATTCATCAAGAACATCAACGGTGCATTCAATCTCCAAAAACGTCTCTCATTCATGCGTGTAATGCGGGGGCTTGCTTACTGAAAGCTCAACCGTCGATTTCACCTCAAGCTTGGGAAAAATGGCTGAAGAATCGCTGTGATCTGACCCAACAAACGGCTCAAATATATATGCGGATGGCGAGACAATATCCGCCAGTTGAGTATAAACAAATTCCAGACAAACAACTTCAAAATAAACAACTTCAAAATAAGATTGAGTCGAAGATTGAAACACTCTCTCCGGCTTCATCGCCCCAAAATCAAATCAATCCGCCTCAAACTCAGCCAGAGACAACAGGCTTTCCCCGTCTACTCACTCAATCACAGCCTCAGCCGAAAACTGCCGTTCAAGCGACTCCTTTTCAACCCGAAGCTGTTCAGTCATCTGCATCAAAAGCCGCTCCGTCTCAACCGAAAAGTCAGCCGAAATCTGCACCAACTTCTTTAAAAAAAGACCCGAGAGAAGAATCGATAATCGATGTCGATTTTACCCCAATTCCCGCTAAATCTCAACCCCAATCTACGCCAGATTTCCTGCGATTTTATATTCAGGGAGCGGTGGTTCCTAAAGCTCGTCCACGGGTGACTGCGAATGGAACCTATATGCCCAATCGTTATCGAGAATGGCGAAATCGAGCTGAGATTGAACTTTATCGGCAAATGTCAGAGTTGCGTTCAAGCTACAAATTTCCACTGCAAAAAGCTGCGATCGCGCTGCGTTTTTTAGGAAACCATCGCACCAACTCAGACTTAGATAATATGGCAGGTGCTTGTTTAGATGCTCTCACTTTAAACGGGGCTGGTGTATTAATGGATGATCGCATTAGTTGTCTACCAAAATTAAGTGTAGAATATGTTTCCGGAGCCAATGAAACCGGAGTTTGGATCGAAATACACCCTCTTTAATAAAAAGGTAGACGGACATTTCTCAAATTAATAATACTGTCTAACCATTGAGAAACTTTCTCAGCTTTATTTAAAACCATAAAGTGTCCGCCCTGGTCTGTTAAAAATTTACAGTGTTTGAGTTGAGAGTGAAGAAACCGAACCGGGAAAATCCGGTCATTGAGTCCGTGAATGTGATGCAAATGTTCCGGAATTATTTCATTTTTCCAGGTTACAACTTGATGAATTGCCCACTTAAGAAAGCCTGGATCTGTATCCTTTAAAATCGCTCGAAGTAAGCGGCGTTCATCAACAGTCTCTAAACTAAAGAACCAAAACAATATCCAGTAGACTGCCCACAGTAGACTTTTAAAAGGTAAAATTCGATGTAGGGGAAACCATCTAAATAGTTTAAAATAGGGCGGAATTTCTGTATGGTTTTTAGCACTCGAAATTAGAATCACTTTCTCAGCGTTGAGGTGTTTAGCCATTTCCACTGCTATCAGCCCTCCAAACGAAAGCCCGACTAGAATCGGATGATCAGACTTAATTTGAGCGGTTAAACGTTGAGCATAATTTGAAATTGATTCTCCCTTTTCGGGTTCTATCCAATCAATATGAACAGGCTGATAACCTTCAGTTTTTAAGCGTTTAAATACTCGTTTATCTGCTCCTAATCCACTAATAAAATAGACATCCCTGAGTGTGTTGTGTAACTGTTTGGTTTGTTCGTTTGGTTGAATTTTAACAGAATCTACCATTGGAATTATAGACTAAAGTAACATTACCTCTTTACTTTTGCTCAAATTTTAGCTGAGATCATCATTCGTAGGGTGGGCATTGCTCACTCCATTAAAACAAATTAGCATTTAACGGCGAGTTGTGGACTGCTGACTTCAACCCGATTTGATCTCAGACGAGATTGACAATTTATCTCTCACTAATAAAAATAGTAGACGACAGGCTCAAAATTAACGCTCTTGACCCATGAATCAGTTCAAACGACAAAGCACTAATCATTCAGCCCATATTCGTCAGGATAGCGACATCAGAATGGCAGTTATTCCTATTTTGGATCATGCAGATGTTCCTTCCGGTTTTGTTGAAAAATCCGATGAAACAACAATGTTATCTTTATTTCATGTTTTTAATCTCGATAGGATTTTGCTAGAATTCACGGCAATTGTACGAGAACTCAGCGATCCCGAACGAGATCTACAATATCAACTCGCTACTTCTACTGAGTGGGCGACTGAGAAAAATCTGTAAGGTTCCGGAACCTTTGCAGCATATTTAAAGACTTGTTTAATGAAGCTAACCCTAAAATGGTTACGAATTTTACAGCTTTTTAGCATTTTGGATTCTATCTATAATTAAAAATCAAAAATCCTCTGATCCTAGTCAGATGAATCCGAAGAAACAGATTATCTTGAGTTATTAAGTCACTTCCACAAGGTTATCTGAGCTAAGTTAGTCTATCAGCATTGTTAACTTTTACGTTAACTTCTGCCCTATTACCACGAGGTAAATAGAGTAGATCTTCTGAACAAATTTATTGAGGTTTTTTTAAGCTATGAAACGTGCATTTCAACGAACTTTTGCAGCTCTAGCAATGGCAGTTGTATCAACAGCAAATGTTGCTTCCGGAGCAATGGCGTTTGAATTTGGTCAAAAAGAAGTCGAACAAGAACGGTTTGCGGCGATGGCGGTTCCTCGTGCATTTGGATATTCATTAGTCATCGTTGAACAAATCTCTAATACAGTAGATTGCTGGAGCGAAAGTGGTAATAACCCAATTGAAATTGATCCGTTATTGTTGAATTTTGATTTTACAGGAATTTGTGGACGCGCAACTGATAGTAATGGTTATTCTGTGCGGATGGGAGGCGAAGATTTAGCTTTATCTCATCGTCTCAGTGTTCGAGGTGTCGGTAATGAGATTTTATTAGTTGCAACTTCTCGTGATGATGTCTATGCTTCACCGATTGTTATTGGTCGAACCAATGGTATGTCTAATGGCTTTACCAAAATCATTTTAGAACCCGGTTGGCGGATGACAAAACGCACCTATAATGGCCAAACGTTAGGTCATGTTTACTTTACCCATGATTCTTCTGCGAGTGCTTTTTCCGAAAATCGTCAATCTAGTAAACCTAAAGAAACTAGCAATCGAAGCCGTGACAGATATCGCTCTTTTTATGAAAGATACCGCCGTTTCAACAGACAATAAATATTAGCCTAAATTAGACTCAAATTGTTGGGTGGGTAATCAATGCCCACCCTATCCCAATAAATATTAATTTCTGTGGCATTCAATCCAGCTTAACACCACCTTACTTCTCTGTACGCCTTAACCAACCATTGAGGGTAAAACGTCCATCCTCAAACCGTTGAGAGGGGCAACGAACAGGCATGACTTCATGTTTGCAACGACTATCGAAAAAGACGATACTATTGTTGCGAGGTTCAATCGCTTTATACTTACCATGGCTAATCGCTGAACCTGCTTTTAGTTCAGTTTCATACAGTCGGAGTTCCCCACCCGAAAACTGTTTGGTTTCTTGATGGAAATAGTAAACATAAGTGATGGTACGAGTCAGGGTTTTTTCACTTCCAGAGTCATTGTGAATCTTATAAAAACAGCCATCATTGTGAGCGGTGAGTTGCATCTCAACTTGAGCAACATCAAATGGTTTATGATTCAGTTTAGGTAAAACCGCAGACAACTTATCTAATATTCTATTTCGCATTAAGTTATAAAACTCAGGAAATAGAGTCGCGTATAAAATTGAAGACTGGCGATAATTATTAGCTTTAGTTGTTGTGGTTGAACCTACGAATTGATCACTCTTACTTAAAGCAATATTGAGAATTTCTTGATTTTCTTCTGGAGTGAGAAAGTTCTCGATAAAAACATGATCTCCGGGTAGAAAAACTGACTCCTTTTGGATAACAGATTGGTAGTCAGGAGCGGGAACAGGGTCAGTAACATCAGTAACAGTTGCAGGTTGAGGAGAAAAGCCGTTTGTTGGGGTAGTCGCGACAGATGATGTTAAAGTCTCCGGAGAAACGCCCACCATTTCTAAGATTTTGAAGGCGATTTCAGCTTTTTGTTGAGAGGAAACATCGGGACTTTTTAACAGTGATTCTAGCGTTTCTATGGACTGGTTTGTTAACTGTTTGAGTCGGTCTACTGAGACAATATTATGAGCCATCTTTCTACCTAGTTCTGACTTATTTTATATCATGCCATAAGCAGTTGCGATCGGCAAGTTCCTGTTCCCCTCAAAAGGTAGATCTCCCGAAAAAAATATTTTTTTGAATAATTAATCTAATATTTTATCTCTTGTTAAATTTTGGGGAAGAATATGGCAGACCGGACTCCTGTAAATTCAAATGGGAATAGGTTTTTTTAATCACTTCTTCAGTTACAGTTTTTACAACATTAATACTGACTGAATTTCCGAGTTGATAAAAGGCTTTTTTCAGACTGGAATGAAGTTGAAAGTTGTCAGGAAACCCTTGTAAACGAGCCGCTTCTCTCGCTGTAATCCTCCGGACTCTCCCTTGATGATAAACGCCAATTCTGTTAGCATCACTTGCCACAAGTGTCACAGAAACTTTATCGGGATCGAGAAATTTATAGACTTCAAAAGAAAAATTACCCGAAACAGGTTTGTAGTGTTTTTTAATTTTTTTTAAATATTGCTTTTCAACCAGAGACTCTAGAATATTACTTAAATTAGAATGAGGAAAAAAGCTATAAATTTGTTCGGAGGTGAGTTGTTTACCATCTTGATGTTGACCAAATTTTTTCTTACGTCGTTCTGTAATCAGTAAATTCATTAACTGAATTTCATCTTCACTACATTCTCCTCGTAAGCCTAATTCCCAGGAATGAATAGAATTTCCCCCGCGATAGTCAATGAGTCGCACGCCATGCAATTCGTTGAAGTTTCCCTGAACCACTTTATTTAATGCTCGCACAAACTCCGGAGAACAGTTAAAGCATGAATCTGGATTGTCTTCAAGAATATCTTTAACTTTTGGGGGTAAATCATTAAAGTTGAACGAATTAAGCTGAAGGGCATTATAAGCATGAGAATCTTTTGGGCCTAAATCTGAGATCAGGTTGAATTGAGGAGAAGCATTTAAAACTCCAACCATATAAACTCTAACTCGATTTTGAGGTAAACCAAAGTTAACACTATTCAGAATAAATTTAGAAAAGCTGTAACCTCTTAATTGAATTTCATGCTCGATAGTTGCTAGAGTTTTGCCATGGTCATGGGTGGTTAAGCCGCGTACATTCTCCAAAATTATAACTTTGGGTTTATAGGTATCCAGAAGCCGCATAATTTCAAAAAAAAGCGTTCCGCGAATCTCTCCAAATCCTTGTTTTTTTCCTGCGTAAGAGAACGATTGACAAGGGAAACCCGCCAGTAAAACATCATGTTCGGGTAAGGCTTGAATTTGACGAATATCACCTTCGGGAACGTGGCAGAAATTCTGAGCGTAAACTTGACAAGCTTCTGGATTAATTTCACTGGCTAACACACATTCACCTTTTAACCCCAGAGATGCTATCCCCTGTTCAAAGCCTAATCTTAAACCTCCAATTCCAGCAAATAGGTCAACAAATTTTAGCACAGTTGGTAGTTGGGCTTTAGCCTGATTTGAAGGACTTGGATTTTAGTCCTATTTTAATTTTCACTCTAGCAAATCGGGTTGCTGCTGCACAATTTTGTTATACAACGACTGAAAACTAAACCAACCCAGAAAATGACTGCCAATCTGACTAAACGTTAAACTAGCAACATCCGGTTCAATTGAAATCGGTTTACCCGCCGCTTCCGCCATCAATTGCGCCTGACAAGAACGTTCCATCGCAATAAACCACCACGCCGCCTCATCCACTGAGTGACCCACTGTCAGTAACCCATGATTGCGGAGAATAATTGCCTTGCGTTCACCGAGAGTTTCAGCAATTCGTTGGCCCTCCGACAAATCCAGCACCACTCCCGTATAATCATCAAATAAGGCATGATCTTCATAAAAAGAACAAGCATCTTGAGTCAGAGGGTCAAGTAGTCGCCCCAAACAAGACCAAGCTTTTCCATAAATTGAGTGTGCATGGGCTGCGGCTACAACATCAGGTCTAGCTTGATGAACTTGGGAATGAATCGCAAACGCCGCCGTATTTACAGGTCTATTTCCCTCAACGACTTCTCCTTTTTCGTTCACCAGTAATAAATCTGAAACTCGAATATGACCGAAATACATCCCAAACGGATTCACCCAAAATAAATCGGGCCATTCGGGGTCACGGGCGGTAATATGTCCAGCTACTCCTTCATCAAAACCATAATAGGCAAATAGACGTAATGCTGCGGCTAATCGTTGTTTGCGGTGTAGACGTTCAGCTTCAACTGTTTCAAACGTTGGGGGTTTGGGTAAATCAAGCTTTTCAAACATAACTTTCTCCGAAAACTAGGATTATCCTAAATTTAACCACTCGAAAATCTGCTTAACGCTTAGTTCTAAGGATGAATTCCGATGGAGGTTGAGTTTCCCGAAGTTGGAGAAACTCTTCTAGAGTCAGGGTTTGAGTCGTTAGTGTCATTCAGTTTTTCACCAAATAAGCGATCGCATTGCACACAGGTAGAGCCAATTCCCTCAAAGCATTTTCCAAGAATTTTCAAAAAAAATCCTTAAAGGGGTTGACAAGCTTCTAAAAAAGCCTTATATTAGTTAATTGTGCAAGGGATAAACAAACACCCAAACGCAAGCGCAAAAGACCTAAGAAAGTATTTTAAAGCTTTCCTGGTGTCTATGGCTCAATGGAACCACACCGATCCATCTCGAACTCGGATGTGAAACGTTGACACGGCGAAGATACTTGGTGGGTAGCTGCCTGGGAAAATAGCTCGATGCCAGGATAATATACAGAAGCCTTCTTCCAGTGATAGATACGGAAGGAGGCTTTTGAGTTAATGAGAAATTAATTAGCAATTAATTAGAAGGCGTGATTCCTGGTGAAAGCAGTAGCACTTTTTCAGTACACCGTTTGACAGTAATCAGAACTGAAAAATTTCAAACACAATTTCTTATAGTGCTATGTAGCTTCACATATCCCCCTTTTATGTAAAGAATAACGGCTTCAATCTCCCTCTAATTGTAAAGACTTAAGCAAAAATAAGTTAACAGGTTGACATTCCAAATTTTCTCAGCCTACGATGCAAAAGTAATCTAGCGATCTTGAATAAGTCGTCAATTTAACGCAAGCCAGAGGCTGACAAAACAAAGTTTCTTAGATTAGAGACTTTAGCTCTAACTTTTTGTGGCGATGCGCGATCGCACCCTAAAAAAATCAATTTAAGCCAGAGGTAAAATATGCAATTCTCGAAGTCTATAACTTTTCTTTTTACAACAGTAGCTGGACTGGTTTTCCAGACCCAGAATATTAATGCCGCCGATCTCTATGTTGGCAGTTTTAATAATGATTCTGTTTTGCGCTTTGATAGTGAAACCGGAGAGTTTATTGATACTTTTGTTACCGAAAGTTCAGGGGGTTTAGATGGCCCGGTTGCTTTGACATTTAGTCCTAATGATGGCAACCTTTATGTCATTAGCTTCCTGACCAATAGTGTTCTCCGATATGACAGTCAAACTGGAGAATTTATTGATGAATTTGTATCTGCTGAAAACGGCAGTTTGGTTTTTCCTCAAGATTTTGTTTTTGGCCCAGATCGCAATTTATACCTCAGTAATACAGGCTCAGACAGCGTTAATCAATATGATGGTGTAACGGGTACTTTTCTTCAAGAATTCATCCCGAACCCCAATGATCCGACTTTAATTAATGCTCCATTTGGAGTTCGATTTGGGCCTGACGAGAACTTTTATTTCAGCAGCACTTTCACCAATAGTTTGTTACGCTTTGACCCCACAACATTAACATTAACGACTCTAGCCACTTTAGAGCCAACTGCATTTCCTGGAGGAATTGGCTTTGGCCCTGATGGTAATCTCTACATCGCCAACTTTGTGGGTAACTCTATTGATCGCTATAATTTTGAAACGGAGCAGATTGAGCCTTTTATTCTCAGTATTGATAGTCCAGTTCAACCCCTATTTGGTCCTGACGGTAATCTCTACGTTAGCAGCAACTCTACCGGAAAAGGAATACTCACTGCTGGAAGTGTGTTCCGTTTCGATGGTCAAACTGGAGAACTCATCGATGAATTTATTCCCGGTGGGACAGGTGGACTCGATGGAGCTGGATGGTTAGCTTTTGCTGAAGATGGGGTTTCAGTCCCTGAACCTTCGCTCGGTATTTTGAGCTTTGGGGTAGTGTTGGGGTTAGGAGTTCAAGTTGCGAAGCGACAACGAACATAGGATTAACGCTCTCAAGTTTAACTGAAATTACCTACTTTTTCCCACCGTCAAAAACTGACAAATCTCAAATAATAGAGATAGTTCTTAGCTGGAACTCAACATAAACGCAGTCACTCAACTTAGCTAACAACGTTAATTAGGGATAACTTTTGCTCAACTCTAGCCAAACAGGTCTAGAGTTTTTTTATGACATCGTTGAACCTATCTTTCTATTAATTCGTCTCTGTGTCGAGTATTCCTACTCGCTACAGAGTTTTTTATCTTCAGGTTTGACATTAGGATTGTTATCGAGATAGCCATCAAGCTGCTGACAAGCTAGTTCAACTAAATCGTTAATCCCCTCTATTCTTTGAAAATCTAACT
This sequence comes from Cyanobacteria bacterium J06592_8, assembly GCA_038530755.1. Classification (GTDB taxonomy): domain Bacteria; phylum Cyanobacteriota; class Cyanobacteriia; order Cyanobacteriales; family Microcoleaceae; genus Capilliphycus. The sequence continues at coordinate 18,829 of JBCBCI010000054.1, forward strand.
TCCAAATACTGACTCGATTCGGTTGAGAACTTTCACTATTTTGATGGACAGAAACTAAGGTTTTACTATCCCAACTAAAGTCTACTGACTGTACAGGTTCCGAACCTTGTTTGAGAGTTGTCACTAAAAATCCATTGCGATCCCAAAGTTTAATCGTACCATCTTTACTCGCAGATGCTAATAGCTGACTATCAGGACTAAAACTGACTTGATAAACGGTATCGCGATGTCCACTTAAAATCTGCGTATCTCGATGTCCACTTAAAATCTTTTGAGTAATATTGTCACTTATCCAGGAATCACCTTCTTTTTTCCACAGATATACTTTACCTTTTACCGCAGCACCTGCCATAAATTCATTGTCAGGACTAAAACTAATAGAAAACAGTCGATCAGCCTTTAATCTGTTAACAACAGAACCCTGTAAACTCCAAAGTGTGACTTGACCATCAGAACCCGCAGAAGCAATAATTTGACCATCAGGGCTAAAACTAATATCGTTAATACTATCGTTATGTCCGCTATTATTTCGATCCCGACTCCAGAGTAATTCACCCTCACGAGTCCAAAGATTAAGGGTTTGTTCTCCGGCTGTCGCAATTAGTTGACCATTGCGGCTAAAACTAATTGCTGAAACTTTATTTTGGTGAATTAGTGTCTTAAAATCCTCTCCATAAATACTCCAAATTCTCACTGTTTGATCATCACTGGTAGAAGCAATTTTCTTCCCATTCGGACTAAAACTGACTCGATAAACAACGCGATCGCCACTACTTAAAAAAGTCTTCACTCTAGTTCTTGTCTGACTATCCCATAGCACAACAGCAGGTTTTTCTGTTACTAAATCTCGACTCGGAGAAGCAACAATCGCACTATTTGGGCTAAAACTAACTCGTGAAATTCGATAATCCGAAGGTTGATAAACTGTGGGGAGAACAGGCAAACTCCACAGGCGAATTGTACCATCTTTACTGGCTGAAGCCAGTTGAATTTGAGAGGTTGAAAATAAACTGACTTGATTCACCGTATCTCGATGACCTTCAATAGTTGAGATAATGATTCCATCTCGACTCCAAAGTTTAATTGTTTGATCAGAACTTGCTGAAGCAATATATTCACCATCTTCACTAAAACTAACAGTATTAACTCCTTTTTGATGTCCTTCTAAACTGGTTTGTAGTTCTCCTTCTCGGTTCCAAATTTTAATGGTTTTGTCGTCACTGGCTGAGACCAGTTTCTGACTGTCAGGACTAAATGCAACACTCCAAACTGCTGCGGTATGGTCTTCTAAAGTTTGAATCAGTTTACCCTCTCGGTTCCAAAGCTTAATGGTATTATCTTCACTGGCTGAAGCTATTCGCTGACCATCGAGACTAAAACTAACACTCAAAACTGTATTTTTATGTCCTTCTAAAGTTTGAATCAGTTGTCCGTCACGACTCCAGAGTTTTACCATTTTATCTTTACTCGCGGAAGCTATCTGCTGACCATCCGGACTAAAGCTAACCCATTTTACTTCATCATCATGGGTTCCAATTGTGCGAATGAACTGTAAACGTCCTTCTTTGACCGACCAAAGTTTGATTGTTTTATCCTCACCTGCTGATGCAATAGTCTGACTTTCTGGATCGAATGTCACGCACCAAACGTTACCATTATGTGCTTCTAAAAGATTTTCTGAAGAAGACAATAATTTTCCGTCTTTATTCCAAATTATAATCGTTCCATCATCTCCTCCAGATGCAATAAATTCGTTATTTCGACTCACTGAAACAGTCAACACACTGGCAATATGTTTTTCTAATCGGTTGCGTTCTTGGATAATATTTACCGAAGCTTGTAACTGTCTAAAGGTTTTTTTCTCAAACTCTGTGTTTGGTGTAATATTGCGTAGTTTTTTCCCAGCCTCTAGTATTGTCAAAAAGGCTTCTAGTTGATTGTTTTCATTCATTAACATTGAATAGTTTAAAGTCAGTTTTGCTAAATCTAGTTCTTGCTTCTGACGTTGAGAACTTTGCCATAACACAGAGCTTGTCGTCGTTAAAGCTGCCATTAACATACTTAAGCCTAGTGAAAAAATTAACTGTGTTTTCCTTTTTTTATTCTTGTCTGTTGCTTCTTCATATTTTTGCTGAAGTAGAATTTTATTTTGCTCTTCTACTTCGAGTCTTTGTTGTTCTGCTTTCAGTTTTTGCTGGAGAACTTCATTTAGTTTTTCTTCAGTTTCCAGCTTTTCCTGAAGCAGCATCTTATTCTGTTCTTCAGCTTGCTCAAGTTGAGAGATGATTTCTTCACTCCGTTGTTGACGAATAAAAGAAACTAAATAGTCGTGAACGAGCTGATATCGTTGTACGGGAATTTCTGGAAGTAAACAAACGATTCCTGATGCGACAAAGATTTGCAAAACAGTATCTAAATCTTTGTTTGTATGATCTAAATAGCGAACAAATACTCGAAGTTCTCGAATCAAGTCTGAGCGAGTTTTAAGTGGTCGAGTATTATTTTCATCCGTCAGTAAATAAAGCACCAATTCGGCTAATTGTCTGTTTTCAGTTCCGCATTCAGCAATCACTTCTTCTAAATATTTTTCAACGAGCCTTCGAGTAGGCCCTTCTTGACGATATTGTTCTAGAGTAGTAATTCCCATTGTTTGTAGTTGAGCGCCAACAACTTGTAACTCAATGGGACGAACTTCATTAGATGTTTGAGCTAAATCTTGAACTAATTCATCAATTAAAGCAGCTTCTGGAATAACTTGAGTCGTTTCTGTTAGTTTTTGAATGACCGATTTGGCTTCATCCGGTGAAAAATTACCAACATGATAAAGAATACTTCGATCTAGAATATTATGATTAACGGCTTCAAAATATTTTAAGCGGTTTCCTTCGAGTAGATAATGTAAATAGTCCTGTCTGAGAGATAAAATTACTTTAACAAAAGGAGTATCTAGACAAAACTTAAGAAAATCATAGAATTTTTTTCGCTGCGCTGGTTCTGTACAAACAAAGAACAGTTCTTCAAATTGGTCAAAAATCAAAACAATTAAAAAATTATGCTTGATGTTTTGTCTCAGAACAGTTTTAATATCTTCAAGACTGCTAATTTCTCCGATATGAATCGGAACTGAGTTCAAATGACTAAAGGCTTCAGTTAAAGCTTGACTTAATCGTTGAACCCAGTCGGTGTAATATCGCTGTATAACTGGCAAAACTCTACGCTCTTCAACGATGAGGTTTCTAACTTCAGGAATTAAACCTGCTTGAATAATTGAGCTTTTTCCTACACCCGAATAGCCATGAATAACAATCAATTTTCGATCATTAAGTCGAATCCGTCTGATTAATTTCTCGATATCTTTGACTCGTCCAGAGGCAGCAATTTCAGGATTAATTTTAGGATGTTTATCAATATAGGGTACACCTGGATTTTTAATGGATTGATTCTGAACTAAACGTCCGGCTCCAATAAAGGCTCTTAATCCAAACTGTTGCTGAATCTCCCGTCGTTTTTGCTTGGTTTGAAAGGCTTCAAAATATTGACAATCTTGAAAGTAAAGCCTTTGCAATTCATTTAAAATATCGATATAAAGTTCGGGATCGTATTCTGGTTTTGCAATCTCTAATGCTTCGTTGAGTGTGCGAATTCCTGCCTCAATTTCTCCTAAGCTATTATGAGCCTTTGCTAATGAGAATAAATATCCTGCTTTATGAAAAGATTTTTCCCAGGTGAGATAGGTGACTTCTTCATGTAGAATTAAGGTATATCGTTCTTGAATTTCCTTAGCAAAAATATTGAGCGCTTTTTCTGCGAGCTTTTTTGCTTTTTTCCACTTTCTTTTGGCTAAAGCAACCTCAGAGATCAAGTGATAAACTCTAGCTTGTCGAAAAGGATGGGGATATGCCTTTTTATGGAGAATTACAGCTTTCTTTGCTAAATCATCAAGTTCATCCCATTGTTGGAGTTGATAGAGAACTAACCCTAACGCATTAATGAACTTTGAGACTAAATCTTTTCGATGATCTTCCTCAAATTTTTGAAAAGATTGCTGATAATAGTCTTTAGCTTTTAAATAGGATTCTTCCCGCTCTAAATGATGGATAAACCCATAGCTATGCCACCAAAATCCGATATAAAATAAAATATAACCCCAACGTTCTCGATTCTCTGTTTTTTCCCATAATGTTAAACTCTTTTCATAGTGATGGCGAGCGGTTTCTGTTGAGTTATCAGCAATTCGACCTAGGACAAATTCTAAACTGGCTGCGAGTTCTGTATCTAGCTCTATATTGCGTTTTTTAATATCTTTTTGAGCGAGTTCGAGTTCATTTCGCAGAGGAGAACCTGGCTCTAATTGAAACGTTGAATCTTTTAAGAAGATACTGGCTCCACTATCTGATATTGTTTGAAATACGTCATCAGTTGTTTGACGAATAAACTTTAAAACCTCATTTTTGCTAATAATAAATTCAACGGTTGTTGCCCAACTATAAAAATCAGGCGTTAACCGAATCATCATTTGCAGAAGACGATCGTCAATCCACAGAATTAACGGAAATTGAAAGTTACTAAATTCTTCGCGAATTTGATTGGTTGCTTGTAAAACTTCCTCAATATTATTGACGGATTCTAAGCCAAAAATCATTAACGCACTCGGATCGCTTTCTCCCAAACAATTTTTGATATTGGTATAAAGTGTTTTAGATTCTGTATCTAAGGTAATTTCTTGAAGATTAACTAAACATTTTTTGCGGACGATCCGCATTGCCTTTTCACGTAAGTTACGATAGTTACAACAGGCTAAAATCAAAGAAAAGTTATCAGATAGGGTATTGACGATCCGCACTAATGTATTTAAGGAACTCTGATTTTTACCAATGTTGTCATTGTTCATAAATGATTACCCTTCTAATTTAGAGGATTCTCTGGTGTTCGGAATCCAGAAGAATTTTGAGGAGAAGTTGATGAGTTATGCAAGGAATTGTTTACTGACGAGAATCATTTTTTTCTTGGGTTAACGATACTTTAGATGGCTCTCTGCTTATTTATCTATTCTAACTTGTTATAAATCAGAGCTGCAACTCAACTGATTGCTGCATAAAATTAATGTTAATTGCTGATGCTTTAAACAACCTCGTCTAATTCTTCAGTCACGACTCGCCGTAAAATTTCTGTCACTTCTGCTGCCATTCGTGCATCTAGGCGAACGGACTCATCATCAAAGTTTTCAAGATCCTGAATGGGGATCGCACCTCGTAATGTCATCGCCAGCGATCGCCATTTGGCTGGATTTCCTGTTGCTTTGGGTAAAGGATCGACAAACTGTACCAAAGCCATATAGGTCGTTTCAATAGTTTGTCTTTGTGAACTTGGGCCATGACCTAACTTTGACAAAATCACAGGACAACGAATCACATGATCTAATCCCAACATTTCTAAGGCTACATCAATAAATCGAGCGGTATCTTGACTCAATCCTCGAATAATCGGTTTTAAGCTGTTCCAGTGTACACCGGGAATTTGTTGACTGGGTTCAAGATAATTATGCCAAGCAATCATCGAAATTACCCGTGTTAAATCATAGGCTGAAAGCAAATTTTCACCTTTTGAAGTTTCAGGAACTGCTTTTAATATTACTTCTTGTTGTTGGCTATCAATCAATTCTGGATTGGGAATCCAAGGCTGTTCACCGTAATCTCCCTGAAATGTTAAGTCATAATTTCCGGTCATATTTTGTAGCCATTGCTCTAATTTTTCGCGGGTTTCAAATCGTTTCAACATCGCGGATAAAGCATTAGAACTCGCGATTTGTTTCTCATAGCTTACAATGTCTTCAATAATTTGATCAAAAAACGCTTTCTCAAGCTGATTGTCAGGATTTTGAATGATCCAGTTTTTGACATCACCACTTGTCAACTTGATGTTGATTTTACTTAATATATTTAACGCCGGAATAATCTTGGTTGAACTCCAAAACTGAGTGTTTCTGAGTGAATTTTTTCCCATCCATAAAGCTTGAAATTGTCCCTGATGCCAACGCCCTAGACAAAGACAAGCCTCTGTAATTTCTTCGTGCAAAAAATCGAGTGTATTCGAGTGTATATCAGGAATTTCTCCAAGCAGAGGGTAAGTCTGAAAGGTCATTGACTTTTGCTTTAGGTAGATCAAATAGTTCCGAATTTGAGAATAGTAGGCAGAATTTTCAATGCCACGGTCTAAAAAAGCTAATTGATTAGCATTGGCTCCCTGATTGAGTTCGATTTGTAGAAGTTTATCAAAAACCTCGGTTCGGTTCAGAGCTTCTTGTAGTAAGTTTTGATTCATTTGCATGGATAGTTTTGCCGATAAAAAATAATCAATATTGAGGTGTTTTTTGAAAGATGACAATCCCCTCATACTCTAATATCAATTACTTTTTACGATTTCAGGAACGAACTTTGATCCGTTTCTGGGGATCTTGCTTACGAACCCAAGCCAGGAATTTTTGCATCTGGGGTGTACTTTTCAATGCTTCTAAAGAATTGAGTTCCTTCGCCAGACGAGTATTATCAAATAACCGATGCGTCTGACGATGACAAGCTGAACAAATGTTTACGGTTGGGCCAGGATCAAGTTTCTTACGTTTGGTCTTCTGACGAGGAATTAAGTGATGTACAGTCAACTGAGGTAATTCACGTTCACAGAGTTCGCATTTCATTCGATTTCTGACTGATAAACTAGATCTCTTCTTCAGTTTATACAAATTCAACTGACAATTGCCTCAATCTTTCACAGCTCATCTAAATCACATCAACAATAACTGGGAAACAGAGACAAGTGCAAGCATTTCGCTTACCTGTATGGTAGCACTCTAGCATTTGAACACCAAAGCGAGTGAAAATCCTATTTTTCAAACAGTACACCAATATTTAATTGATTTTAAATGAGTTTTAGTTCTTCCTACAATTCGTCTAAAGATTGCTCTGTGGTGTTGGATTTGCTATAATTTTATATAGGTTTTTGCAGGAAAATTAAGAAGCTTTACTGATTAAATTGACGATCAATTCAAGATTCTTTGGAGGTGACTGTTGAAGAGTTCTATAAATTCTATAAATATAGGGAGATGAGATGGTTAATTCACAAAATTTTTATATTGTCAAGCGTCCGAGCGGAAATTGTGAAATCATTGCAAGTGAAATGGTTCAAAACCAGGAAAAGAGTCAAGTTCTTGAGAGTTGGGGACCTTTTGAATCAAAGGGTGTGGCGATCGCTCGTCGGGTGGGTTTAATTCGGGCGGGAAAATGTCAACCGCAGTAAACAGTTAACAGTTAACAGTTAACAGTTAACAGTACACAGTGAATATCAGGAAACCCAATCAATATTACTATCAATGAATCAAGTTGTTATCGATGAAAGCTGGTATCAACCCCTACCCGGTCTGAAAACCTCTATTTCAGCCGGAGGTATAATTGTCCGTCAGCAAGAGCAGAACATTTATCTGGCGGTCATACAGGAAAGACCTAACCGCCCTGGATATGTTTTACCGAAAGGTCGCATTGAACCGGGTGAAACGACTGAACAAACCGCTCGTCGGGAAATTGAAGAGGAAGCGGGTTTAACACAATTGCACAAAGTTGCAGACTTGGGAAGCAAAGAGCGACTGAGCTACTCTAAAAAAATGTGGAAAAAAACTCATTACTTTCTATTTACAACAGAACAAATCCAGGGAAACCCGACTGATCCGCATCAGGATTATCAGCTTTTTTGGCTTCCCTTGGATAAATTTCAATCCTTATTCTGGCCGGAACAACGAGAATTAGTTGCAGTCCATCGAGACCTGATTGATCAGTGTTTCACCTAATCTTAATTTACTGAGTTTTAGCTTGAGAGTTTTGAGCAGTTGCAATTTCTTGATTGAGAATTTCCAGAGCCTTTGCATATTGAGGATCATCTGATGTCCCAATCTTGGTGCGATCGCTTCGCAGTTCTTCTCGCTGCTCTTCACTCAGTTCGATCTTAATATCAGGTTGAATACCTTCATTGTTGATATCTCGACCTTCCGGTGTAAAGTATTTAGCAATGGTCACTGCCAGTCCGGAACCGTTACCCACGCCGCGAACCGATTGTACTAACCCTTTACCAAAGCTCTTGCTTCCGACTAACACCGCCCGTTCGTTATCCTGCAAAGCACCAGAGAGAATTTCACTCGCACTAGCTGAACCGCCATCAATCATCACCACCAGAGGCTTATCAGTTAAAGAGCGATTATTCGCCCGTTGACGGTCAAGTTCACCGCGACGATCAACTGTAGAGACAATATCTCCTTGATCCATCAACATTCGAGCGATTTCAATACTTGCATAAAGCAAACCGCCCGGATTAGAACGCAAGTCTAAAATATAACCGGAAACATCTTCTTTCTCCAGTTCAATGATTGCTTCTCGCATCTCATCGGCTGCATTTGCACTAAAAGTATTGAGACGAATATAACCGACTGTTCCCATCGAACTATCTTGAGTCGAGGCTCGAACTGGATTAATCTCAATTTTCGCACGAGTAATGGGAACAACCAGTTCTTCATCTCCACGTCGTAGCGTTAACGTTACCTGAGTTCCCACCGGGCCACGAATCAGTTTCACCGCCTGATTGATGTCCATGTCTTTTGTGGTTTGGCCATCAATTTTTAAAATAATATCTTGAGCTTGAACCCCAGCATCAAAAGCCGGAGAATCTTCAATCGGAGAAATGACAATTAGCTTTTTCGACTCCTCATCCTGAGTTAATTGAATCCCAACCCCTGTGAGTTCCCCAGAGGTATCAATCTGCATATTCTTGAACTCTTCGGGGTCCATGAAGCGCGTGTAGGGATCTTCAAGCTTATCAAGCATTTCTCGAATTGCTTCGTAAGCCTGTTCATCACTGGTATAGTTCCGGTTCAGATATTCACTCCGAACGGCTTTCCAGTCCACTTGATTAAACGTTCCATCAACATAACTTTTATCGATAATTTGCCAAACTTCGTCAATCAGTTCTTTCGGACTTTCTCGAAACGATGCTTGACTAGAAAGGTGTATTCCTGCACCTGCAACGGCAACTGCTGTTAACATAATTGCTGTTGCACTGACAACAAGCCCACTTTTTGATACAACCATTTGTCTTCTGAACCGGAGGAAAGGACTGCAATTTTAATTATGCCCAATTTAACACAGGCAATGTTGACTTATGTACCCTTAGTACACATATCTACAATCACGAGGGGAAATCAGGATTGTGAATAAAGAGACAACCCAACAGCAATACCGAATCAATGAATTGGCTCCATCAACTTTACACCCCTGTTTCATCCTACAAGTTTACCGCCTGTTTCACGGCAATCTGTATCACGGATAACTTGAGAATCATCTATACTCATTGCTGTCACTCATTGCTGTGGTGGGTGTCTCTTTGCATTTAATTTTCTAGTTAACTTTCTGGATCGATCCAGCGCCCATCAGCTTTGATCAAGTTAATTAATTCTTCAACTCCTTGATTTTCAGGTACTTTTTTCACTTCTTCTCGTCCCCGATACAACGAAATATAACCCGGTTGTTTTCCAACATAACCATAGTCTGCGTCCGCCATTTCACCCGGGCCATTAACAATACAACCCATGACGGCAATATCGAGACCTGTCAAGTGTTTCGTCGCCTCACGAACATCATGTAACACGTCTTCGAGGTTAAATAATGTGCGACCACAAGACGGACAGGCAACGTATTCTACCATTGTTTTTCGCAGTCCCAGAGCTTGTAGAATACTGTAGCAAACTGGGATCTCTTTTTCGGGTGCTTCGGTCAGAGAAACACGAATTGTATCCCCAATTCCTTCAGCTAATAATGTACCAATTCCTGCTGTTGATTTAATGCGACCATATTCACCATCTCCCGCTTCCGTCACGCCTAAATGTAAGGGATAATCCATTCCCAATTCATCCATACGTTGTGCCATTAAACGATAGGCGGCTAACATCACTGGAACTCGTGAGGCTTTCAAAGAAATCACTAAATTTTGAAAGTCAAAAGACTCACAAATGCGGATGAATTCTAAGGCGGACTCCACCATCCCTTCGGGAGTATCACCATAGGTAAATAGCATTCGTTCCGCTAAAGAACCATGATTAACTCCAATTCGCATTGCTTTTCCTTGATCTCGCAAAGAAACAACTAATGGTTCTAAAGTTTCTCGAATTTTCTCCCCAATTTCATCAAACTCCGCTTGAGTGTACTCACTGCGGTCTGACTTCGGTTTTTCAAACACATATAATCCGGGATTAATCCGAACTTTATCAACGTGTTTGGCAACTTCTAGGGCGATTTTCATGCCATTATGATGAACATCCGCCACCAGAGGAACCGTTTGATAGGTTTGAGCGAGTTTCTGCTTGATCTCTCCAACAGCTTTAGCGTGACCCACACTCGGTACTGTCACCCGCACAATTTCACAGCCAATCTCATGTAGACGGCGAATCGCTGCGACTGAACCCTCAATATCCATCGTATCTTCATTAATCATCGACTGCACAACCACAGGATGACCCCCACCAATCGTGATATCTGCGACTTTGACTGGACGGGTCTTGCGACGATGAATCATCGTGTCAACAGTGGGTTGACTGGGTGCAGAGTCTTCTGTAGGACGAGGTAAAGTTTGCATAACTAAGTTTTTGATTGCTGGTTCAGAGATGCCAATATATTTTTTCTCCTATTAATCAGGTTGCCATAGAAGTGACATTTCTGGGAGAGATGAGAAGGAATACTTATCGTTTCATCCCATTCTGTGAAAACAGCTTCTGTCAAGATAATTTTCTACCGATTTAGTTTTAAGTAGAAGCCATCTAGAAAGCGAGACCCTTGCACTACCGTTTATACTTAAGATGAAAACGCTACATATTCCTACTCTAAAGTATCTGGATCAATATTCAACTCTCGAAGTTTAGCGGCTAACTTTTCTTTTTGTTGACGTTCAGCTTCTAGTTGTTGTTCGACAGTTTCTCGTTGTTGTTTTTCAGTTTGAGCTAGTTCTTCTGCCATTCGAGCCGATTCTTCGGCGTTTCGTGCTTGCTGTCTTGCTATTTGAGCTGATTCTTCCGGAGTTGGAACTAACTCACCCTCCGTTGTAAAAAATCTCAATTGTTGTTCATGGATGCCCAAAAATAGCTGTAACTGATCGCTCCAAAACCATCCCGACTCATTCAGTTCTAGTTCTTCATAGCTTCCTTTAATCAAACTAAAACCTTTAAATTCCAGACGGGTGGGAGAAAACCAAAAATATTCCGGAGTTCGGAATGTATCTTGATAGATTTCTTTCTTGTCTGTTCTATCTACATTGGCAGTTGAAGGCGACAATAATTCAATAATTACATTCGGATATTTGCCTCCTTCTTCCCAGACTACCCAGCTTTTTCTCGGTTTCCGTTCGGTCTTGAGAACTACAAAAAAATCCGGTCCTCTGAAATCTCTAGTTTTATCTTGTTCCGAACTATAGTAAATTGTTAAATTTCCAAAGGCATAAAAATCTTGGCGGTCTTGCCAGAAATATTCTAGCATTTGGATTAATAGCAAAATTTGACGGAGATGCAGTTCACTTTCCAAAGGTGGTTCCTGACTTTCTAGATTTCCGGGTGGATATTTGATTTTCTGAACTTCGGGTTCAGTTTGGAGAGTTTCCAGATCTTTCGTAACGGTCATGGTATACTCCAGAGTAGTGTTTACAGTATAGTTTATCTCTAACTATTATTGTAATGAGACTAGAATTCAATCATTATATTTAGATATTTTCCTCTTCTTTCGTTTCCTTTCAAGAGAGATTGCCGTTTTTTTCTCTTTCCACTATTTATCGATTGTTGACAAATCTTACTGGAACACTTCTCCAAGAAGATCGATTCTGAAGAGATTGCCGTTTTTTTCTCTTTCCCCTATTTATCGATTGTTGACAAATCTTACCGGAATACTTCTCCAAGAAGATCGATTCTGAAAGGTCTCTAGGTTCTGTTATGGCTAGTTATTCTCAATAAGCAGCTTTTTTGACAATTTCTTAGCTTCTTGTGTATCATTGTCAGTATGAATGCTTTATTGATAACAAAATTATGCCTTTATACACATCTTCCTCGTTCAAATCTGAACTGAATAATAAGGGCTGGCGTCTAACTCCCCAGCGAGAAACAATTTTGCACGTTTTTCAAAATCTTCCGAAAGGAAACCATTTGAGCGCGGAAGACCTTTATAATCTTCTCAAAAGTCGAGGGGAACCAATTAGTCTGTCAACAATATATCGGACTTTAAAATTAATGGCGCGATTGGGGATTTTACGAGAACTCGAACTAGCTGAAGGCCACAAACACTACGAAATTAATCAACCTTATCCCCATCATCATCATCATTTAGTTTGTGTTCAGTGCAATAAAACCATCGAGTTTAAAAATGATTCAATCTCTAAAATTGGGATGAAACAGGCTGAAAAATCTGGACTACACCTCTTAGATTGTCAACTCACAATTCACACCGTTTGTTATGAGGCTCTCCGCATGGGATGGCCTTCTTTAATTCCAAGTGAATGGTCTTGTTCAAAAGCGATCGCAGAACAAACCGAACATAGCTTATCCGAATCTGATCCAGAACTCGATGACATTGAATAGATATGAAAGCGGGGAAATTCAATGCTTGTCCCCGCTACTGGTTACACAGAAGAATTGTTTACAAGTTCTAAGCAAGATCAGAACTTAATTGTCTTGAGATTGCAACCCCCCGAACAAGACATCATTTGCACTGGTTCCATAAAGTTCATGTGCCTTGTTAACAGCAGTTTCAGTTTGAGAATCATAAACTCCATTAATCGGCCCTTCATAAAGTCCTTGAACTTGCAGTCGTTGCTGCAATTCTTTGACGTTTGCACGACTCAGGCGAGATATTTCAGGAGTGACAGGTGTAGTCTGAATCGTCACTGAATTGGTTTGCGGGGAAACCGAGTCAACAGAAGTTGAAACCTTGACTGGAGTGATAGACTCAGAATTTGAAGCATCCATCGTCGGAGTCAATTCCGAAGATTTCACACTATTAAATGTATAAATTCGTTGAGTCGTCTGAGGAGAAGCACTTGCTGTTGTAGACTCAGAACTGGAAGCATCTGCTGTCGGAGTAGAGTCTGAGGATTTGGCACTATTAAACATATAAATCCGAGTTGTCGGGCCAACAACTCCAGTCTGACTGATGCCATTCGCCCGCTGAAACCGAACGACCGCATCCTGAGTGGTGCGATCAAAAAATCCGTTCACTGGCCCTCGATAATAGTTTAAAGCCCGCAGACGTTGTTGAATACGTCTAACTTCAAAACCTGTATCTCCAACCCTGACGAAACTGCGGTAGGTTGTTAGAGGTTGAATCGGTCGCAGAGGAGAAACACTCGAAGGCTGACCTTGAGGGACAGGAGTCAGAGGAACTGGATTCAAGGGCTGACCTTGAGCAATTACAGGATTAACAGGAGTCACAACTGGAGCAATTCCACCAGTCGGACGACCTTGAGGTAAGGGAGTCACAACTGGATTAACAGGTTGAGCAACTGAAGCAATTCCACCAATCGGACGACCTTGAGGTACAAAAACGAAATTTGGCAATTGAGTCGCTACCACAGGCTGAGTTGTGGGAACAGCACTCACTAAATAGGATTGAGTCGTTGCACCGACAACTCCGGTTTGAGAAATACCATAATCTTGCTGAAAGGCAAGCACAGAACGTCGAGTGGTTAAGTCAAAAATCCCGTTCACTGGGCCTGTATAGTAGTTGAGTACCCGCAGTCGTTGCTGTACAACACTGACAGATCCTCCGCGATCGCCCAATCTCAGGGGTAGAGGCGGATTAGCAACGGGAACTGTGGGAAAAGAGGGTGTGACTCCTCCGGTTACACTCACTAAATAACCCGCAGTCGTTGGTCCAACCTGTCCAGTGGTTTGAATACCGTAAGCACGCTGAAAATTGATCACGGCTTGTTCGGTACGAGCCCCAAAATAGTTTGTGATTGCTCCATCATAAAAGCCTAACTGTGCAAGTTGTTGTTGCAAAACACCTACGGCGGCTCCCGTATCTCCTTGTTTGAGGGTTGGAGAAGGGAGAGGGACGAGAGGGTTTTCAGGAAGCTGAACCCTATTATTGAGGAAAACGAGGGTTTCTTCACTAACAAGCCCCGTTGCTTGAATCCGGTGTGCTTGCTGAAACTGAATCACGGCATTGCGAGTGATAGAACCAAAAAATCCTGTGGGTTCCGCATTAAAGTAACCTAATGCACGCAAACGGTTTTGTAGATCTCTAACTCCCGGGCCTTGATCTCCTCGACCTAAACCGATAACTCCTCGTGTTAGTGGAGGATCGGGTGGATTGGGATTACTCGCAAGTCCCAGTGCTGCTAAAGTATTAGGACCAGCAACTCCATCGGCAGAAAGTCCGCGATCGCGCTGAAACCGTCTCACCGCATCTCTGGTAATCGGCCCGTAATACCCCGTCACATTCGCGTTAAAATAACCGAAAGACTGTAATCTTATTTGGATGGAACTGACTTGTGTTCCGCGATCGCCTACTCTAAAGATCTGAGCAATGGCAGGTTGAGGGAGAGCCACAGCAGTAGTCAGCACCGCCAGAGATAAAAAGTAGGGATAAGCTAAAGATGAGATCTGTTTCCAATCTATTGCTGCGGTTGGTTTGAATTGAAACTCAAACGGGCTTTCACTCGCTACTGCTAAATGAAGATAAGCATAAGAGTCAATCATAATTCAATTGATAAATTTTATAGAAACAACAAGCCAAAGACAATCAGCCTTTGACTTATGGTACGTTCTATCTTATACTTTATGCCAATTTTCAGGGAATTTTAACTATACTAAGCCTGATCGGTCAATTAAGACTGCAACCACTGCCGCAAATATTGTAATTGCGATCGCAAGATAAGGACTCTGACCTTGACTCACTGCAAAGGATGTTGCTACACCCGCACCCAACGCCGCCGTTACCCCTGCAACTAACGGATCGCCTTTTGAATCTTTTTTGTACATTATGTTGTTTCCAGAATCAAGTTTTTTTTAAGTGTTATTTGCAATTTTGTTTTATTTGCAAAATGTGTCTCATTACTTTAGCACTCAAATAATTTGGATTGAAGTTCTAGATTAGAATTGCAACCAAGGTTCATGTTTATCTAAATTTCTTAATACAATTTACCCGATTTTCCAAACTTAAGTTAAGATAATATTAAAACTTTATAAAAATCCTCATCTTCTCAATTTAAGCATGATAAAAGACACGATTTTGTCGTGCCTGAGCAAGAATATACATGATTCAAAAAAACAGAACGTTCAAAAAACCCTAGCTATTGTAGAGGTTCAGTATTCCCTCCCTTTACCCAACCCACACGGTTACTATCTTCTTCAACTTGCACCCGTTGCCACAATTTGTCATCTGTTTCTTCTAACACAATCACTTTTTCTTCATAGCCAATCCCGCCAATGCGATTCGATTCGTAGTTCGCACTATCACGTAAAATTAAACCAATCGGCTGAACCACAACTGCTCGATAGGCTCCCTCTGGTAACTGAGGAGCCGCAGGACTCGGACTAGGTGCAGGTTTAGCTTCAGCACTAACCGTTTCAGTCTTGGGTGGAGCATCATTCGGAAAAGTTGGTCGTTCGGGAAGTTCAGTTAGCCGAGCGGCAAAGTAGAGAGCCGCAGCAACACTAGCACCTGCAAGAATTACAAGGGCTAAAAAAAACCCGACCAAAAACTTGAAAATATTATACAAGCTCATAGGTGAATGGGGAATTGTCAGAGGTGAGCGGTAAGACATCAAAAGTATTAGAGAGCTTTGAATACTCACTATACCTTAAAATCTTCTCCTTGAAAGCGAGGATTCAAATTACTATTGCGAGAAGCTAAACGAGCTTTTCCGGCGGCTGCCCACTGTTGCAGAAATTGAATTTGTTCTTTTGCTGTTCGCGCCAAGGGTACAATTTGACTGGCAGCTTCTAATATGTCTTCAGTGGTAAAGTCACGATTTTGACTAAAGCCAATGTGCATAGCTTCAACAAGAATTTGTTCAATTTCTGCGCCTGAGAAATCCGGTGTTTCGTAAGCTAGACGGTTTAAATCATAGTTTTTAAGCGTTTGCAGTCGTAATTTGGAGAGATGCACCTCAAAAATAGCTTGGCGCTCTTCCTGGGAAGGCAAGCCTACAAAGAAGATCTCATCAAATCGTCCTTTTCGCAAGATTTCCGCAGGTAGAGATTGAATATTATTTGCTGTTGCGACGACAAAAACGGGAGAGGTTTTTTCAGCTAACCAGGTAATAAATGTTCCAAAGACTCGATTAGCGGTTCCGGCATCACCCTGACTATTAATTCCAGAAAAGGCTTTGTCAATTTCATCAATCCACAATACACAAGGGGCGAGCGCTTCTGAGAGTTGAATCATTTGTCGAGTTCTTGATTCCGATTCTCCCACTAAACCGCCAAATAATCGGCCGACATCTAAGCGTAACAGGGGAAGATGCCAATGGTGTGCGATCGCTTTTGCAGTTAAGGATTTACCTGTGCCTTGAATTCCAACCAGTAGAAGTCCTCGCGGATAGGGTAAACCATATTGTCGTGCCTGTTCTGAAAATCCTCCACCTCGCCGCAGTAACCAGTCTTTGAGGTTATCTAAGCCACCAATATCAGAAATATTTTCTTGAGCGGGGTAAAAGTCGAGAATTTGGGTTTGGCGAATCGTTTGCCGCTTTTCTTCTAAAATCAGATCTATATCATCGAGGCGAACCTCTCCGTGTGTGGCGATCGCTTTGGCTAAAATTCGGCGAATTCGTTCTAGAGACAGTCCTTGAAAAGAGCGCACCATCTCCGAAAGTTGACGCATATCTCCAGAATAGCCCGTCGCGGCTAATAATCGTTGGACTTCAGCTTGAATCTCTTCACGCGAGGGGAGGGGAAATTCTAGAACCGTTAAGACTTCACTCAAATCTTGAGGAATAACAACTTGAGGTGACAAGAGGATAATATTTTTCGGCTGAGATTTCAAACGTCTCGCCAGGTTGCGAAGTTTCCGGGAAATTGCCAAGTCATCCAGGAAGCGATGAAAGTCCCGTAAAATAAAAATTGCCGGACTCGAATCAGCGAGTTTATCCACAAATTCTAGAGCTTGGAGCGGGTTGCGGCGACCAAATCCGAGATCATTAGGATTCCCTTCTTGATAGCCTTCGACGAAATCCCAAATATAGACAGGTCGATTTCCTTGCTGTTTTGCAGATTGTTTAATCGTCAGTTCAACCCGCTCTTCTTCAAGAGTGGGAATATAGATCAAGGCGTATCGCGATCGCAGGAGTAACTCTAACTCCTCACTAAATTTGCTCATCCGGTTTTGAGGGTAGCTAGTTCTAACGAATTACAAGTTAATAATTCAGAGTTCTGATTTCAACTTTAATATTGAAGCAACTTAACCCGCTTTCACTCTTCACGATTTAATCAAAACTTATCCCAGTTGGCGTTTGAGTGCTTCTAAAGCCGCCCATCGGCTATCAATGGGATTGTTTGCAGAATGAGCTGGAGTCTGAGGGGGTTCACAAGGCCCGTCACAGAGTTGTCGTAATGGGGTTTCTAGACACAGTTGCTGATATAACCAGTCATCTGGCTCAAAATACCCTTGAGGTGAAAGTGTTTCCACCAAGTCTTCGACATTGATTTCCACATCTAGGGAGTCGAGATGGTTTTGATGAGCGGTTGCATCTAACCAAATCATTTCTGATGTATCAACTTTCAAGCGATGGTTATATTGCTTCAGACATCGATGACAAATCAGGGTAACAATGGTTTCAGCTTGAGCTGTGACTTCAATATAGGTGGTTTTATGAGTAACCTTTAGATGCCCTCGAACGGGAGTCAAGGTTTCAAGTTCCGGGAGAAACTCCTCAAACTGAAACTCTTGACTGCGCTGATGGGCTTTAAACAGATAAGGGATGTAGATAGCATCCATAGGGCGGTGACTCCCTGACGTTTCTAATTTTTGACTTTGATCACCAGCCTACGGTCAGGTTCTTGTCCTCGACTGTAGGTTTCGATATCTTCGCTGTCTTGTAAGAGGCTATGAATAAGGCGACGTTCTACGGAGGACAGAGACTTAATTTCGAGTTCTACTCCGGTTTGACGAACTTGTTTCGCCGCATTTTCAGCTAAAGCACTGAGTTCTTGATAGCGACGAGCGCGATATCCATTCAACTCAACGGTGTAGGCGGCTTTTTCCTCTTCTTCTCGACCCAAATTAACAACGGTGTTAATCAAGTATTGTAAGGCATCTAAAACTTCTCCACTTGAACCTGTTAAGGCTGCAATTTGTTGGGGAGAGAGATTAATTTCATTGATGGTTAACCAGCAACTGTCTTCTTCTTGAGAGACTTGAACGGCTGAGGAGACTGCTGCCACGTTTAAAAGTTCCTCTAGCCATTCTTTACCTTGTTGCATTTGTTCGGTGTCTGTTGCTTGCATTATGTTTTCTTTTTAGAACTCTTACGTTCAAAGGGAAGTGCGGCTCGTTTTCCACTTCCTCCGCTTGATGCGGGAACGGTTTTTGTTGGGGTAGTGGTATTAGTTTCTTCGATAATTTTCTGAAGATTTTCCGGTAAAGGTTCCCGCGATAAAATAAAGGATTGAACAGTCTGGAAAACGTTAGCAATCAGCATATACAACAATACACCAGCGGGAAGGGGAAAGAAGAAAAACATTCCTGTAAATAACACGGGTGTAATTTTACTGATGGTATCCTGTTGAGGATTGCCACTACTCCCACTATTATTTTGTCCCGATAGAACTTGGTTGAGATAGAGGCTAATTCCAAAGGTTAAAATCATGCCAACAATATCCCAGTGAATGACTCCATCTTCATCGAAAGCACCCACACGACCGAGAGCATCAATAAACAGAAACCCTTTATCCGCAGCAATTCCTTTCAGCGTTCCTTGAATTGTGGCTTGTCCAGGAGCCAGAGCGACCAGATTGCCTTGCTCATCAATCTTGAGTTTATCTTCTCCTTTGGTAATCGTCCAATTTGGAGTCAGTTTTGTATCTGGATATTCTTCGAGCCTACTTCCTAGAGGTTCGCCCTGAGCGGTTTCGAGTTCAACCGTTGCATTTTCACCTACAAACATTCGATTTCCTGCAGGGAGCAAAGCGACAGTCGAAAAGTGAACTCCTTCAGTTATGTAAAGGTTCTGAGGCTTGGTTGCGAATGCTTTGGGTTGAATCAGTTCCATCTGTTCGCGAGGAAAGATTTCCACATCCACGGTATAGTTAACATTGGAAAAAGGCGATCCTCGCAGCGTCGCAAATAGCGCAAATAGAATTGGCATTTGCAACAACAGAGGAAAACATCCAGATAAAGGATTTCCCAACTCCTTGTAAACGCGGCTCATTTCTTCGCGTTGCTTAACGGGGTCATCCTTGTACTGTTGCTGAATTTTCTCGACTCGCTCTTTCATCAAGGGCTGAGTCACTTTCATGCGGCGCATATTGCGGATCTGGCCTGCATTTAGAGGGTAAAGCGCAAAGCGTATGACTAGCGTTAGGGCTACGATTGCTAAACCGTAGCTTGGCACGATCCCATAGAAAAAGTCTAGGATCGGCAACATAATATTGTTTGAGAGAAACCCAATACCAAAGTTCATTCGTCTTATGAGATAGTCTATCTACTTACGAGTCTTTAATCACTAATTTACACAATCTCTCTCTACACCTGAGAAGAATTGAGCATCTACTCTATGAGTGTACGAAAAGGCTCTAACAATTTGGGCAAAAGCTAGTGATTCAACTTTCTTTTTGTTCACCCTAATTTTTCACTCAAGCTTTACTTGACTGTTTTCCTCTTGAAGCCATCTTCTCTTCAATATAGTCCGAGAATTCTCTAAATCTTGGTAACGCTCGCAATTCTAAGCGACTTCCGTTTCTGAGGGTTAGAACCATATCTCCCCAAAGTCCAAGTCCTCGTGGAACTGTTGCCACTTTTGTGATTTCTGAGTAAACAATATCTGTGCGATCGCGTCCCATCCAGCCCCCAGTCACCGAAACTCGACGACTTGTAATCCGGTAACGCAGCCACAAAGCTCGAACCACCGCACCAACCGTTAGAGGTATTCCAATAATCGTTAGCCCAATTAATAAATTGAGAATCAGATCGCCCGGATGGGGACCTCCCTCATAGAATGTTTCCTCCCGAATACTCATTGATTACCTCTGCTTGTACCAATAACTCTTCTAATTCTTGCAGAAATTTGGCATAATTGCACTCTATAGCTGTTGGTTTCACCACGATCACGATATCCCAACCCTTGGAGAGCTTCGGTAAGAGTTGGCGGAGTGCTGCTCGAATTTTTCGTTTAATCCGATTGCGAATAACAGCTCGTTTACTGACTTTCTGACTAATGGAAATTCCGATCCGGGTTGAGTGTTCAGTTTCATCGAAGGACTCCTGCATCTGCCGATTTCGTTGCGGAGAACATCTCCAAGCTCTCAGGGTTAAGTGAGGAGTCTTGCGATGGACTCCGCGAGTATAAACGGCTTTAAAGTCTTGCCGATGCCAGAGTCGGTTTGCTTTGGGTAACATCGCGCTCAAATGCCAAGATCCAGGTTGAGTGTGAATCCCATTTACACAGACAAACGAGCGCGTCCTTTATTCCGACGAGCCTTGATTACTGCTTTACCATTTTTGGTTCGCATCCGTACTCTAAACCCCGATACTCTTTTTCGTTTGCGGGATGTTCCCTTTAAGGTTTGTTGAGCCATTGTTCTTAATTTTCAGCCTGCTAAAAAAAGTCCCAATCCCGAATTTTAGCACAAATTGACGGTGTACTGCTTAGTCAATGCTCAAGACCCAAGTTCCGACATATCGCAGCAGGGGAACATCTCCCGGAGTCCGAATATTGGCATTAAAATGAAACATTCCTCCAAAAGTCGGATTTTTGACATTGGAGAGAACAATCTCTAATTTGTTTCCAGCGGGAATCGGTTCAGCGGGATAGATCTCGATAAAACTATTTTCAGCATCCCAAACGACCTCTTCTAGCTCAACCGCTTCTCCTTTAACCCGCACCTCAATCTCATCGGCATCAAACTTTCCCTTGTAATATTCAGGATAGGTAATTGAGATCAACGCCACAGCTAAATTGAGCTTATTTGCTGGAATTCTCAATTTATAGCGATCCCAACGTCCAGCTTTACCGCTTTGCAAATAAAAATTCAGAAGGTTGGCTCGTTCGGGTCCGCCAAATATGGTGATCCCGGGCATCCCTTGAGCGAAACTAATCGCGGGAAGACTACCAAGCAAAACACCAATTAAAGTAAGACTTGAAAAAAAGCGTCGCATATACAACTCCTCACAATAACGTTAAATTCTTTTGGAAAACCCACCGATGACATAAAAACAAGTTAAAGATACGAAACGCTCAGCCAATATTCGATTTAGGATCGAGTTAGAAAATTATTGTGACACAACTGTGAGGGTAGTGTCGAGTTGTGTCCCTTGAGAGGTTGCATTCAAAATTGGACATAGAAAATTCAATCAGCTATAAAACCTCACATTCAAAGCAAAAACTGCTCTTGAATCTATGCCAATGGAGAATCAAACCATCAGGTCAAACCATCAGGTCACATCTAAACTTGCAAAACTCACTCCCTGTCAACCCTGACCTGCACGGCTCTAGCCCTTGCCTCATCGTTTTCTCTGTAAAACATAAGGATAGTTTATGACATGAAAATAGCGATCGCGAAAGAAATTCAGGTAGATGAACGCCGGGTTGCCCTGGTACCAGACGTTGCCGCCCGACTTGTCAAGCAAGGAATCGAAGTTTGGCTAGAAGCCGGAGCAGGTGAACGGGCGTTTTTCTCGGACGCCGCTTACGAGGAAGTCGGTGTCAAAGTAGCAGGCGATGGTGCGGCTCTCTGGCGCGATGCTGACATCGTTCTGAAAGTTGGTACGATCGAAGACCATGAAGTCGATAAACTGCGCGAAGGCAGTATTCTGATTGGATTTTTGAACCCGTTGGGTAATCCGGGTTTAGTCCAAAAGCTAGCCGATCGCAAAGCGACTGCCTTCAGTATGGAAATGATTCCTCGAACCAGTCGCGCCCAAAGTATGGATGCGCTGTCTTCTCAGGCGAACTTAGCAGGCTACAAATCAGTCCTCATTGCGGCTGCAACTCTGCCTAAATACTTCCCGATGTTAACGACTGCCGCAGGTACAATTCGCCCGGCGAAAGTGTTAATCATGGGGGCAGGTGTAGCTGGCTTACAAGCGATCGCCACCGCTCGTCGTTTGGGGGCTGTTGTCGAAGCTTTTGATATTCGTCCTGAAGTTAAGGAACAAGTCCAAAGCTTAGGTGCAAAATTCGTAGATGTCACCCTCGAAGAAGACACAGTCGCTGAAGGTGGTTACGCGAAAGAAATTTCTGAGAAAGCCAAACTTCATACTCGCGAAGTCCTAACGACTCATGTCGCTGCTTCTGATGTCGTGATTACCACGGCTCAAGTTCCTGGCAGAAAAGCTCCAGTCTTGGTGACAGAGGAAATGGTCACTCAGATGAAGCCCGGAGCCGTTGTGGTTGACTTAGCCGCTTCTCAAGGGGGCAACTGCGAATGTACTGAAGCCGGAAAAGACGTGCTCAAGCATGGTGTCACCATCGTTGGCCCGATTAACTTGCCGTCTTCTATGCCCGTTCACGCTTCAGAAGTATACGCGAAAAACCTCTCAGCCTTATTAAAGCTGATGGTCACAAAAGAAGGTGAACTCACCCTCAACTTTGAGGATGACATTATCAACGGTGCTTGTGTAACTTCTGAGGGCGAAATCCGCTCTCAACGGGTTAAAGATGCTCTCGGCGTTGCTGTGAATCAGTAAATAGGAATTAGGAATTATGACAGCAGAAACTCTGATTTCCGCATTGTTTGTATTCGTCCTGGCAACATTTGCTGGGTTTGAAGTGATTACGAAAGTCCCTCCGACACTGCACACACCGCTGATGTCGGGTGCGAATGCTATTTCTGGGATCGCTGTTCTGGGGGCATTAATCATCGCCGGAGAACGGGATTGGAACGTAACTGTAATTCTCGGTTTAATCGCCGTTGTCCTCGCCACGATTAACGTTGTGGGTGGGTTCTTGGTAACCGATCGGATGCTGCAAATGTTCAAGAAAAAGGAGGCTAAGGCATGAGTGAGTTTTTGCCAACCGGTATACAGTTAAGCTATTTGGTTGCAGTCACCCTATTTTTCTTTGGTTTGAAAAAGCTGGGGTCTCCCGCAACAGCCCGGAATGGAAACGTTTGGGCGGCTGTCGGGATGCTGATCGCCATTGTTGCGACCCTGCTGAATCAACAAGTCCTCAACTATGAAATGATTTTGTTGGGGATTGTGATCGGATCTGTTATTGGTGCGATCGCTGCCTATAAAGTTGAAATGACAGCCATGCCGGAAATGGTGGGTTTATTCAACGGTTTAGGGGGTGCTGCCTCTGCCCTAATTGCAGTTGGAGAATTTTGGCGGTATTTATCAGCAGCTCAAACTCCTCCGATACCCACAACGGTTACGGCGGTTTTAGGTGTGCTCATTGGGGGCGTAACCTTTACCGGATCTTTGATTGCCTTTGCCAAGCTCAAAGGGATTATGAGCGGTTCTCCGATTACTTTCCCTTTACAACAGCCTTTCAACATTGCATTATTAGTCGCGTTTCTCGCCGGTAGTGTTTATGTCTGTATCTACCCGTTCAATTTACCCGTATTTTTAGGAATTGTGGGCATTTCCCTCGTTTTAGGGGTCTTGTTCGTAATTCCGATTGGTGGCGGCGATAAACGCGATCAACAATGCCACGTTGAAGGGTTGCTGTAAAGGGAACGTGATTGGAGAACCACTCATAATCCCTTTAAGTTTGGCAAAGGCAATTAAAGAGCCGGTAAAGGTTACGCCCCCAATTAACACACCCAGAACAGCCGTAATAGTTGTGGGGATAGGAGGAGTTTGAGCCGCCGATAAATACCGCCAAAATTCTCCAACTGCAATTAGGGCAGAGGCAGCACCCCCTAAACCGTTGAATAACCCCACCATTTCCGGCATGGCTGTCATTTC
>JBCBCI010000055.1:0-42685 GCA_038530755.1 Cyanobacteria bacterium J06592_8
CATCGAAACACCTGCATAGTCAACAACTCGCACAACATCTGCATATTTCTCGCCAAACATTGCTGTCGCCCCTTTATTTTTTGCGTCTTCTAAGGGCATTTCTGCAATCATAGCAGGATGTGATTCTGCGATCCAAGTATTCACCTGATCTTCGACTTGTTGAACTTCTTCTGCTGTTAATTGACGGGGAGAGTTAAAGTCAAACCGTAAGCGTTCAAAAGACACTAAAGAACCCGCCTGAGAAATAGCTGGATCGACGATTAATTTTAAGGCGGCTTGTAAGAGGTGAGTTGCGGTATGATTGGCTTGGGCGCGACGCCGACAAGCGCGATCAATTTGGGCGTTTACGGTCATGCCAACGTTTAAGGTTCCGCGTTCAACTGTGCCTAAATGGATAAAGAGATTAGATTCTTTTTGAACATCTTCGATCCGAACAATTGTATCTTCAAAACTCAGATAACCGCGATCGCCAATTTGTCCGCCAGACTCTGCATAAAATGGGGTTTGATCGAGAACTATTTGCACGTTTGTTCCGGCTGCTGCTGACTCGACTGATTTTCCGTCTGCTAATATTGCTTTAACAACGGCTTCGGAAACAGGTTCTGTATAGCCTAAAAATGACGTTGGATTGATATTAGTGAGTTCTTCTATACTGCCTTGTTCCATTAAATCAATGGTTTCATGGGCATCTTTAGACCGACGCCGTTGTTCTTCCATCTCGGCTTCAAATTCTTCAACATCGACTTCTAGCCCATTTTCTTCGGCAATTTCTTGAGTTAATTCTAAGGGGAAACCATAAGTATCTGACAGAACAAAGGCATCTTTCCCTGAAATCTTCTTGGGTTTCTTTTCAAGAATTTCAGCTAACAGCTTTTCTCCTCGTTCTAATGTTTTGAGGAAGCTAGATTCTTCTCGTTGCAGTTCTCCTTTAACAACTGGTTCTCGTTCACGAGTTTGGGGATAAGCATCTTCAGACATCTGAATTGCCATCTCTGCAACTTTTGTCGTGAATTCTCCTTCTATTCCAATTAACCGCCCATGACGAACCACCCGGCGAATTAACCGTCTGAGAATATAACCGCGACCAACATTAGAAGCGGTAACGCCATCAGTAATTAAATGAACAACCGCCCGAACATGATCCCCAATTACTTTTAGAGAAACCTTGGTTTTTTCATCACTCTTTTTGTAATCAATTCCGGCAATATCCGCCGCTGTTTTAATAATCGGAAAAATTAAGTCCGTTTCGTAGTTATTAGGAACTTGTTGGAGAATTTGCGCCATCCGTTCTAACCCTAACCCCGTGTCAATATTCTTGTTTTGGAGGGGCGTTAGGTTTCCGTCTGCATCCCGGTTATATTGCATGAAAACCAAGTTATAAAACTCGATAAACCGGGTATCATCTTCAAGGTCAATCTTCTCATCACCCAGTTCAGGATGAAAGTCATAATAAATTTCTGAACAGGGGCCACAGGGGCCAGTCGGGCCAGATTTCCAGAAGTTGTCTTCTTCTCCCATGCGTTGAATGCGGTAGCCAGGAATGCCAATTTCATCGCGCCAAATTTCAAAGGCTTCATCATCGTCTTTGAACACACTCACCACCAAACGTTCTGGCGGTAAACCAAACACTTTCGTGGACAATTCCCAACCCCAGGCGATCGCTTGTGCTTTAAAATAATCTCCAAAGCTAAAGTTACCCAACATTTCAAAAAAGGTATGATGTCGGGCGGTGCGTCCTACGTTTTCAATGTCGTTCGTGCGAATACATTTTTGGGACGTGGTAGCGCGAGGAACTTCTGGCGGGCGTTGTCCGAGGAAAATCGGTTTAAAGGGTAACATTCCGGCGATGGTTAGGAGTACCGTCGGGTCTTCGGGAACTAAGGACGCACTGGGTAGAATTTTATGATTGCGTTCAGCATAGAAGTTAAGGAATGTTTGGCGAATTTCTGAACCGCTAAGAAACTGGGGAGAAAAAGACATAATCGCTTACAGTCAATAGAGTACATTAATATCGGGTAGGAGAATTTTCAGACCCGCAGATTGTGTAACCTCTATTGTAGTGCTGTGGTTGACCTTCTGTTACGATAAATGTTTTGCTAGACATTGAAAATTGAATCAGTTTTTACGGTGCTATAGAGATTTATTGAGGCGAGTACAGGGATCTAAGCTTTCTTCTCAACCCTGAATTATGAATTGTTTGGTTTGGTTTTGAGTTGAAGGTAAGTTGAATTGAGGTGACGGTTCGGAAGATTCAAAATAAAAATAGAGGCTTAAAAACTAATAGTTCGTACCTATGACAGAAACTGTATATATTGACACTAGCATCATTGGTTATCTAACTGTTAGACTCAGCAATAACCTGATCCTTATGAGTTAATGGGAGATAATGATGTGGAAAGATAGTGTTCTTGAAGAAATTTATAGGATTCGGGAAGAATATGCTAAGTCTTTCAATTATGATTTACAGGCAATCTGTGATCATCTGCGTAAAAAGCAGGCTGAAAGTAGCCGGAAGATTATATCAAAGCCCTTTAAACCCCGTAATCAGCAATGTAAAACACACTATAACGAAACTTAATTTATAATAGTTTGTCATATTCAGCGTGTGTTCCGATCCAAAACTAAACAAGATCGTTGTCTTGTTCTACTGCGATCGCTCTATAATGTAAACCCACACGAAATGATGATGAATAAGATTAGTTCAGGAGTTGATATTGTTCTAGAAACGCTCGAATCGTTTGATTAATTCGTCGTTCTTCACTAACGTTAAATTGTCCATGTCCAGCATTGGGAAGGGTTAAAAGTTGGTTCTCAACTCGAGCGTCATCTAGGGCTTGATGCAGTCGAACCGCGTGAGAATAGGGAACAACTGTATCTGCATCACCATGAATGGTTAAAATAGGCGGAAGATTCGGTTGAATATAATTTAGCGGCGAAACTTTTTCCGCAATTTCAAGTTTATTGGGTTGATTTCCTAACCACATTACCGCATATTCTCGGATATTATTTCCTACTATTAAATCTCTGACATCGGTAATTCCATACCAATTTATAATGGCTGCTACTTTCAGTTCTTCGTCTCCGGTACAGGGCAAATCCCATTCTGTTGAAGCGGGAATCATTCCTGTTGTTAATGCTAGATGACCGCCTGCTGATTCTCCGGCTAGGATAATTTTATCGGTGTCAAAGTTGTATTTTTCGGCATGACGAATTACCCAACACAATGCACAGAGACAATCTGCAACCGCCGCCGGGGCTAAGGCAATTTCAGCCAGTCGATACTCAATATTTACAACGGATAATCCCATCTCTAAATACGGAATTAATTTCCGCACTTGTAGTCTTCTTTCTCCGCCTATCCATCCACCGCCATGAATAAAAATCAGTGTAGGATGAGGTTGGGAGGTTTTGCGTTGATAGATGTCGAGTTTGAGAGAATGACCGTTAATTGTGAGATAGTTAATATCGAGATGGGTGTTGTATTTGTTATGAAGTCTAGTCATCTTTAATGCTGAATCTGCTGGTTTTTCTACAGCCCGTTCAACCAACAGGATAAAGCCTAGAAGCAAGATAAACACTGGAAATAAATTTCGGTGATATCTCATTTTTTTTAGTTATTAAAATAGGCAATTAGCCATCATCAACTTGAAAATCTGAGCTGATAGCTAATTGCCGATTGCTGAAGGTCTTTTTAACGTTTTGCTTGCAGAAAGTCAAGTTCTGTTTCGGACTGCACACTTCTTACTTCTGACTTGTGACTGAATTAACGGCGTCCAACTTGACGTGCCATATCTTTAAACATTCCCATGCTAGGACCAGGACGACGACGGCTAGCGGAGGATGGCTTCATTAAGTAGTCGGTTGCAAAGGTCATTCCGGCGGGAGTGGCTTCAAGACCTTGATTGAAAGAAGGAAGTTCTTTCTGGGGTGCAGGAGCTGCTTGAGCTACCGCTGGAGCCTGTTCTTGAACTTCAGCAGTTTCCGCTGTCTTAGCTTTGCGGGTTTTTTTGGCTTTCTTCTCTGGAGCAGGTGCTTTTTCTTGAACTGTGGTTTCTACCGCTTCGGCTTGAGGTGCTGCGGGAGCAACTGTCATTTCAACAGGCGCAGGTTGAGCCACTGGAGCAGGCTGAGTTTGAGCTGAGTCGCTGCCTTTAGCTTCATCAAACTCTAAAAAATAGTCAGACTTTTTATTAAAACCCAGAATTTGGCCAATTATTCCTATCATTGTTTTTCCTCTATTTTTTTAATGAAATATAATAAGTTAGATTAAAGGAAATATGAAAAAATGTCTACATTTATTTACATAACTTTACAAAATAAAGTCTCAAAAGATACAATTTCCAAGTAAATGAGTAAAAATACTGAGATGATTGTTGCAATTCTTGATGTGGTTTTCAGAAATCAAGGGAACAGTCAGTTGACAAACCGGACTATTAATGATATTACTTCTGTGGAATTTTAATCTATCCTGTGATATCAAGTTGATTTTTTAGGTTTTTGATGAACAGCAGCGATCGCAATCCAGTTATTCTGATTCACGGTATATTTGACACGGTGGCTATTTTCCGCAAAATGTCGGCAGAGCTAACGAAGCAGGGATGGGATGTTCACAGCTTTAACCTCGTTCCCAATTATGGATTTTTAGGACTTGACCGACTCGCCGAACAAGTCACGAACTATGTAGAGCAAACGTTTCCCCCAGAGCAACCGATAGATTTAGTTGGTTTTAGTATGGGTGGAATTGTGAGTCGTTATTATGTACAACGCTTGGGTGGAATTGAACGAGTCCAACGCTTTGTGACGATTTCTTCTCCCCATAACGGCACTTGGACTGCTTATCCTTATGTTACACCGGGTGCTTTGCAAATGCGTCCAAAGTGTCAATTTTTAGAAGATTTAAACCAAGATGTTGCTCAACTCAATCAGGTTAATTTTACCTCAATTTGGACTCCCAGGGATCTGATGATTGTACCTGCAAATAGTTCTCAACTGCCAGTCGGTCAAGACATTCAACTCGATGTCTGGCTTCATGCTTGGATGGTGGAAGACCCTCGCTGTATTAACGTTGTTGCAGAAACTTTATCTGCTCCTTTTCACGGGAGACGAGAAGCAGAAGAACTCCCATTTGAGAATTCCTCTGCTCTTTGAATGTTCTCAGCCTTTAGCTACCAATTCGATGAATTTTCAAGAAATTACTTCCTCGTGGATGTTTGGTGGGAATACCCGCAACAATCAGGATTTGGTCTCCGGCGTTCACTAACTGGCGTTCTAGAAGTAATGTCTCGGCTTGGTCTATTAATCCTTCAAAAGAACCCACTTCGTGAGCCAATAAAACGGGTCTGACTCCCCAAACCAAATTCAAACGGTGGTAAGTTGTAGGATTCGGCGTAAAGGCAACAACCGGAGCTTTGGGTCGTTCTGCTGCGGCTAATTCAGCAGTGTAGCCTGTGCTGGTAAAGGCAACAATACATTTTAACGACAGAATTTTATCAATTGTATTTAAGGCTTCACTCAAAGCATGAGTTTCATCGGACTCAGCCGGAGGATAGTTAACAAATTTCAAATCCGGTTCAACATCAGCCGTAATTCTGGCTAACATTTCGACTGCTTTGACAGGGAAATGACCAACAGCCGACTCTCCAGACAACATTACAGCATCGGTACCATCAATCACTGCGTTCGCCACATCAGAAGCCTCCGCACGAGTGGGACGAGGATTGTTAATCATGCTTTCGAGCATTTGGGTGGCGGTAATCACCGGAATTCCTTTTTGGTTGCAGAGTCTGATAATCTGCTTTTGTAATAGAGGCACCTTTTCCGGACTCATTTCTACCCCTAAATCTCCCCGTGCCACCATCAAACCATCACATTCATCGACAATGGCTTCGAGGTTAGCAATGGCTTGAGGCTTCTCAATTTTTGCCATTACGGGTTTCTGGTCTGCCCCTCGTTCAGCCAGAAAAGCTTTTAAATAGCGAACATCTTCAGCCTGACGGACAAAACTGAGAGAAACCCAATCGATATCTTGAGATAAACCAAATTCTAAATCTTGTTTATCCTTCTCTGTCATTGAAGGCAGTTGCAAAATTAAGCTCGGTAAATTCACACCCTTACGACTTTTCAAAAGGCCGCCTTCGATGATTTTACATTTAACAGCTTTACCGGAAATTTCTTCTATTTTCAGTTCGAGTAATCCATCATCTAACAGAATTTGCGCTCCGGGTTCAGCTTCGTCTGCTAGAAAAGGATAGTCAATAGAAACAGTATTCGGTTGATTATTGTACTCATCAACGGGAACTAAAGTTAGGTATTCTCCTGAAACAAGTTCAATCGGGCCGTCAGGTAATTGACCTACACGAATTTTTGGCCCTTGTAAGTCTTGCAGAAGAGTAATCGGAACATCTAATTCCTCCGAAACTTGACGCAACATTTTGACAGTTCCTGCATGATCTTCGTAGCTACCATGAGAGAAGTTAAGTCGGGCGACATTCATCCCCGCAAAGATCATTTGCTTCAAGGTTTCTGGGTCACGACTAGCGGGGCCAATTGTGGCTACAATTTTGGTTCGATGATTTAGAGGTCGCATAAGTCAAATTTTCCCAAATACTAGAATTGATTGGATATTTACTGTTAAACCAAGAGTATTCTAGAGTGTACCGAATTCCGAAGAATATCAGGCTCACTAATCTAGAGCAATGTTATTTCAAGCTAAGTGAAAATCTCCAGAAGTTTAGAAGTTCTACAGATCAAGTTTCTCAATAAATTCTCGTAGCGTTGTTGCTGATTTATAGAGTAGCTTTTCTTCGTTACCTGCCAAAGACAAATTCAGGGATTTGACAACACCTTGACGATTGACAATGGAGGGTAAGCTAATACAAATTTCAGGGAGTCCATGCATTCCATCAACATAGGTACTCACGGTCATCACTCGATTTTGATTCCGGAGAACAGCTTTAACAATATCTGTAACCGCTAAACCAATTGCATAGGAGGTATATCCTTTGCGCTTAATGATTTCATAAGCTGCATTTTTGACCTGCTCAAAAATCTCATTTAACTCTGTCAAATCACAGGCTGGACTTCCTTCCCAGTCTCCATCACAGACTTTCATTCCCGCAATATTTGCCTTACTCCAAACCGGGACTTCACTATCCCCATGTTCACCGACAATATAAGCATGAACACTACGAGAGTCAATATTAAGCCGGTTCGCCATTAAAGACCGAAAACGTGCAGTATCGAGAACCGTTCCTGACCCGAATACTCTGGAGGTTGGAAAGCCAGAAAGCTTCAAACTCACGTAGGTCATAATGTCCACTGGATTCGCAACAATCAGTAAGATTGCATGGGGACAATATTTAGCAACATCTCCTATTAAACTTCTGAAAATTTTAACGTTTCGATGCAGTAAATCGAGGCGAGTTTCTCCTTCTTTTTGACTCGCTCCTGCTGTTACAATCACAATATCTGCATCCTGTCCAACATCAGCAACGCTTCCGGCTTTTATCCGAGTTGGAGAGATAAAAGGAACGCCATGTAACAAGTCCATGACTTCTCCTTCGACTCTTTCGGTTGCAATATCTTGTAAAATCAGTTCATCAAAACAGTCTTGAATTAACATTGAATAGGCACAAGCCATTCCCACTTGTCCTGCACCAATGATGACACCTTTACGGGGCTGAATTTTAGTGGCTAAGTCTTCTGAACCTGGATGTACATTAAACAGTCCTTCAAACATAAATCCTCCCGTAAATCTATTAGGCTTTGAGTTGATTCAATTACAATAAGAATTGTAGGCAATGATACAACTGCCTAGTCTTGACTTGTTATATCACAGTTTATACTGTTTTGATTAAATTGCGCCAGATATTTCCACGACTTTTTCAGAGTTACACAATATTTTTTACAAGCATAACCTGGTCTTAACCTAGATTCTAAATATTCTTAACCCAGAAGTGAATATAATCCATAGTTAAGGGTTCAATTTGAAATCTATGTTTTGATCTGATTTGGAATTTAATCAGAGTGTTTAGCAATAAGATTAAGATCGTTATAATTGTCTAGGAAAATCCCAAAATAATCCTGTAAAACTCTCTGATATTCTGCTTCTGTTTTTAGGGTCAATTCTTGTCGTTGACCATTTTCAGTTACAATTAATCGATTATCGCTCAATGTGACTCGACCTGTAGGTGTTGCTTTCGTACAGATGATTCGTTGGGTAAAAATAGAGTGAGGAGAAGTTTGGTTATAGTCGCAAGTTGTTTGAAAATCTATTAATTTTCGAGGAGTTAAAGGAAAACAGTATTTAGGGTGATAATCTCCTGATTTTTTATGATAAAATATCCAAGTGCTTTCATGTTGAATAAGCTGATAAGCTTCTCCATTTTGAGTCTGTTCAGTCAAATTTTCTAACTTGAGAGGATACAGAAAGGAATCTCCAAACCCCACATCAACTAACCAAGGGTCTAAATCTTGTACCAATAACGTTAGATGACCAAAATCTCGCCCAAACTGACCATCATCTCGCGCCACTTGAGCTGAAATTAGTATGACATTAAAACCCAATTTTTGCAGAAGCCAAGAGAATAAAGAATTTAGTTCATAGCAAAATCCACCTCGACGCTGATGAATAACCTTTGTGTATAATTCCTCTAAGTTCAGATGAATCGGTTGATTGAGATGAATACTCAGATTTTCAAAGGGAACCGTAAGTAAGTGAGAGTAATGGAGTTGATGAAGTGTTTCAATTGTTGGTTCTAGAGAACCTTGATATTGAATACGGTCTAAGTAAGCATTGACATCCATATTTTAAAGTGTTGAGTTAGATTAATCATCATAAAATTTATGTTCAATTTGACGATATTTAGGAACATCTATTAACGTCTCAAAATCCTGAAAGCTGACTAGATTTTCTAGGTTTGCTGTCGTTCCCGTTTCTTTGAGCTGACACAAACAATCTGTCATCGCCTGAGTAACCGTTAATAAACCCGTTAAAGGAAAAAAGACGATCTTAAATCCAAGCTGTTGTAAGTCCTGAGCCGATAATTGAGGGGTTTTTCCACCTTCGATAATATTAGCAACGAGGGGAATATTCGGCAAAGCTTCGGCAATTTTGATTAATTCATCCTGAGACTGAGGGGCTTCAATAAAAATCACATCAGCCCCGGCTTCAAAATAGGCTTTTCCTCTATTAATCGCTTCTTCTAAACCCAAGGGAGCGCGAGCATCTGTGCGTCCAATAATCACAAGATTACTCTCTCCTCTGGCCTCAACTGCGGCTTGAATTTTAGCAATCTGTTCCGATGTAGAAATCACCCGTTTGCCTTCAAAGTGACCACATTTTTTCGGCCATTCTTGATCTTCGAGTAAAATCCCAGAAATTCCTAAATTTACAGCTTCTTTTACGGTGCGAATTACATTTAAAACATTGCCGTAGCCTGTATCACAATCAGCAATTAAAGGAATTTGAATCGACTGAACAATTCTCCCCAAACTGTAAAACATTTCAGTGGCAGTGAGAAACCCATAATCGGGTAAACCTAGTGTGGAAGCAGCGATACCAAATCCACTGGTGGCAATAACTTCAAAGCCTAACTTTTCTGCGATTTTAGCACTCAAACAATCGTAAATACCGGGAATAACAATAATTTCAGGTTTTTCAAGTCGAGTTCGGAGCTGATCGGTAGAAGACATAAGACAATTTCATTATAAAGATCGGGAAAACACAGCTTTTAAGGCTATAGAATACAGTGCTGCATCAACTACAACACTTTATTCAATCTAATTTGTGTTTTAATATAACAGTATAATCGTCTAAGCTCTATGACTTGGAAAATTTCACCTCAATTTCAGGCGGAGAATCAATCTGAACTGTTGGCTAGACTCAGGCAGGGTGTAGTCTCGAGTTTGTCCACAATTCAGCAAATTTTTCTGCCCTTTGCTATGGCGATCGCAGTCGGGTTTCTGTTGAGTTGGCTACAAGTTCCAGTGGGATGGTTACTTGGCCCAATGATAGTAGGAATTTTATATGCTGTAATACAAGGAAATCCTCAACCTTTACCGACGATTTTTATTACATTAGGAAAAGCATTTCTCGGTTTAGCAACAGCGGTTCGTTTCTCACCTGACACCCTGAGTATTGCCATAAATTATGCTATTCCTTTACTTTTCTGTATTCTAATAACAAGTAGCCTTAGCTTATTTTGTGGCTATCTTTTATCTCGTTGGGCTGGGATTGATCGGACAACGGGTTTACTGTCTTTTATTCCCGGTATGGCTTCGACTATTGTTGCAATTGGTGAAGAAATGGGCGCTGATGCCATTGCCATTGCTTTACTTCAATATTTGCGGTTGTTACTGGTTGTCTTGATTATTCCCAGTCTAGCTAACTTCTTATTAGCAGGTCATTCTGTTCCTTTAACTCCAGCAACAGCAAATGTTATAACAATGAACCAGCCATCCATTCCCATTGCTTTTAACCTGTTAGTCTTAACATTCTGTTGTGGGGTGGGAATTTGGTTTGGAAATAAATTCCGCATACCCGCATCTGGATATTTAGGAACTTTTATTGTTGGACTGGCCGTGTTTTGGACATTACCTTACCCGTTAGAAGTTCCGCAATGGTTGTTTAGAACCGGGCTATTATTTGTTGGACTTTCAATTGGGGTAAAATTTGATTGGCAAGCAGCCCGTCATCTTTGGAAAGCGGTTTTAATTGAAATTGGATTAGTAGCTTTCTTGAGTCTATTTTGTCTCGGCGTGGGGTATGGCTTTCATTTGATGACTGGGGTTGATGCTGTAACGGCTATTTTAGGTTTTACACCGGGTGGAATTGAGGCAATGATTGCGACTGTGATGGAACTTGGCGGAGACACTGGGTTGGTTTTAGCGATGCAACTGACTCGAATGTTATTGATTATTTTATTTGCACCTTGGGTTGCGACAACTATCATTCAACGACAAAAAAAACACAGATGATTTTTCTGAGACTGTAATGACTTTTTATGCTGTTGATCGGGACGCTTCATCCATCGAAAAATAAGCATTACTTGTAATCATTTTAGTCTTGTTTGTTTCTAGGTTTTGACTCCTCGCGATCGCTAGATCTCATCATCCTAAATTTACTGAGTTATTGTATTGTAGTCTCCTCCTTTAGCCATGACTATATTTGTATATTTTCCAGACCCTTTTATAAATCGATATATTAAATCATATGACTCGCAGGTGTTGTCAATTCTCCTAATTCTTTTAATTTTTTTATTCAAATCTATATTAAATTATATTGCAAATAATCAAGAAAAAAAGAGATAAGTTGAATTTGAAAAACTTGTTAGCAAAAGAGTTTAAACGCTAAGAACTTAGTTGTAAAATTGAGAGTGACTCGGAAATTTAAGCAATCACGGAATTTAGTCAATGTTACTCAATAAGTTAGCAATTGTTGACTCGACTTTGCGCGAAGGCGAACAGTCTTGTTATGCTCATTTTTCTACTGGGGATAAAATTGAAATTGCTAGAGAACTGGATGAATTTGGAGTTGAGTATATTGAAGTCACATCTCCGAGCGCCTCTCCTCAATCCTACCAAGATTGTCAACGTTTGGCTCAATTGGGCCTAAACGCCAAAGTCCTCACTCATATTCGCTGCAATTTAGAGGATGCTAAAAAAGCCCTAGAAACTGGTGTTGATGGCATCAACTTATTCATGGCAACCTCTCAGCTTTTGCGTCAGTTTGGTCATGGAAAAGGCATTAATGAGATTATTGATATTGCCAGTGAGGTTGTTAGCTTTATCTATGAACAAAGTCCAGAAACAGAAGTCCGATTTTCCACTGAAGATTCCTTCCGAAGTTCGCTACATGATTTACTCCAAGTTTATCTAGCAATTGGTAAACTCGGAATTGTGAATCGATTTGGAGTCGCGGATACAATCGGTTTAGCAACGCCTAATCAAGTTTCTCAACTTGTGCAAACTTTACGCCAATGTTTTTATCAAGATATCGAATTTCATGCTCACAATGATACAGGCTGTGCGATCGCAAATAGTTATATGGCTTTTGAAGCCGGTGCCACTCATATTGATACTACAGTATTAGGCATTGGTGAACGCAACGGAATCACCCCTTTAGCTGGATTAATTGCTCGGCTTTATACCTTAGATCCTGATGCTTTACGCCGTAAATATAACCTCAATCATCTGCGAAGACTTCATCAAGTTGTAGCAGATAAAGTTGGGATTCAGATTCCGTTTAATCATTACATTATTGGAGAGTCTGCCTTTACTCATAAAGCGGGAGTTCACACCAAAGCTATCTTAAATAATTCTAAAACCTATGAATTAATCGACCCCACAGATTTTGGATTAAATCGATCTATTTTAATGAATCATAAACTCACAGGTCGCCACACCGTTGCTCATCGTGCGAATCAATTAGGATTGAACTTAAGTCCGACTCAAATTCAGTTTGTTACTCAGCATATTAAAGGGCTAGCAGACGAAAATAAGCTAACCCTAGAAGATATTGATGGAATTTTACAGAGCTATGCTCAAACAATTTATGTGAGCTAGTATAAAATGGAAACTTAGACCTCTTACTTAAGTATCATTTAAGCATTGAACAGGTTTAGTGGCAAGCTTAAACCTTTCACAACCCATTTTCTGGAGTTTTGCTTCAAAATATAGATGGAGTCATTTTAGAGGTATCTATGTTTCCATTTTTCAATCCCTGCTGGAATTGGGAAAGTCCGTCCAGTTCTCGCAAAGCTTATCAAGAGCGTAAACTGCATTTTCTCAAGTGGATGCGTGATGATCTCGAAACTCGACTAGCTGGACTCAATGCGGCGATCGAAACCGTTGAACGCCAAGTCAGTGAAGAATCCAACCAATCTACTTAAAAACTAGAAATCTTCTCTTGAACTAGAGGTGAATTATCTAGTTACAAAATCTTACACCTTTTCTGACTAATAAAGTCTTAGAAGCTAGCGGCGATCGCTAGCTTTTTTGTTGGATGAATATTTTTTTTGAAATTGGCTTTTTTGAAATTAGCAATCATAGAAATCCAATATTGAGAAGTTGAGTGAATTATACCGATCTTACTTTATCTACACAGTATCAACCCATACAGCAAATTACACCCGATCTTTAAGAAGATCTAAATAACCCATTAGTCTAAATTCGAGTTCGAGATCATCCTCTTCTCAATACCCCAATTCTAACCTTTGAATTCTTCAAGTGCCACCTTCTCCTTGAACTCATCTTTTCTCTGACTGGGGAATTTTTAAGATTCAGAGTTACTTGCTTCTTCGCCATCACCACCTAAGCCATGACCTCACAATTCCAACACTCAATTCTACCTAAAACGACGCATGATGAGTTAGCCCGCCAAAACTTCATGCAAAGTTTATCCACCTATGTTAATCGTCAAATGTTATCAGGGACAAAAGCGATTTATGAAAAAGTCGCCAAGCCCAATTTTGAACAAAAACATCAACGTTCTCCCGAAAATCGCCATGAAGTTTTAGCAGAAATGCAAACCCAACCCTATTATCATTGGTGGAGTATTTTAAGACGATTTCAACAGGAAATGATGTGGGAATCTGTGGGTTCAAGTGTAGAACGTCAACTTCCGGAACTAACAACAAAAGCGAAAAATCAGCAAAACCAACTCGGTTCTTTAATTCTCGATCCAAATTTCCCAACTCCAGCTTATATGACGGAAGTTGATATTCATTGTATGCCCGGAGGATATCATACAGCAAATCACGATCGCGATCTCGCCGCA
Organism: Cyanobacteria bacterium J06592_8; assembly: GCA_038530755.1. GTDB lineage: Bacteria > Cyanobacteriota > Cyanobacteriia > Cyanobacteriales > Microcoleaceae > Capilliphycus. The sequence continues at coordinate 13,778 of JBCBCI010000055.1, forward strand.
GGTGCTATTTATGACCGAGGTGTCTATGTTTATGGACGAGGTTGGTTAGGGACTCTAAATGATGATATGGGTCACTCTATTATTCAAAATTATCTACAGCCGAATTATCCTAATTTTAAACCGAAAAAAATTCTAGATATGGGATGTGCAGTCGGTCATAGTACCCTTCCTTATGTTGATGCTTATCCTGATGCTGAAGTCTATGGAATTGATATCGGTACAGCGATGTTATCCTATGGTCATGCTAGGGCTGAGGCTTTAAATAAATCGGTACATTTCTCTCAACAAAATGCAGAAAAGACGAGCTTTCCAGATGGAAGCTTTGATTTAATTGTCTCTCATATTTTATTGCATGAAATTCCAACAACTGCCATTCGGAATATGATGCGTGAATGTTATCGCCTGTTGTCGCCGGGTGGAATCATGGTTCATTTAGATGCGCCTTTATATCGCCACATGGATGCTTTTACTGCTTTTCTCTCAGATTGGCAAACGATTCACAATAATGAGCCATTTTGGGGAGAAATGCGAGAATTAGATTTAACTGCAATTGTCACAGAAGCTGGTTTTTCGTCTAAAAAAACGACTGAAGCTTTTATTCTCAAACATCATTGTCAAACGCAAAAAAGTTCGAGTTCGGGGAAATCCTCAACCATTAGCACTCGCCCAACTTGGTTTGTAATCGCTGCTCAAAAATAGTTAATTGCAGTTAAAATAAGAGGGAAATCAGATGAACAAAACGGCTAAAGGACAACGCCCTGTTTACCTAAATGATTCTCAACAAGACAAAATGTTGGGGATTATCATGGCATTAGCAGGCGAGGTTTCCGTCTTACGTGAACGTCTCGATACTCTAGAACGAGTGCTAGAAACAAAGGAAATCTTATCACCATCAGAGATAGAACAATATCAACCTGATGAAGAAATCAGCAAACAACGAGAACAATGGCGCACGGAATATATTAGCCGAATCTTGCGAGTTTTAGAGGAAGATATTCAAATATTACCCTGAAAAAATATCATTTTAAGGGTGATGCTGATAGGTTTTTTCTAATCGAGTTCTCAGGCGATCGCTAACTACAACTGTAATTGCAGATAACACAAAACTAAGAGCGAAGAAAGTTTGAAATTGACCTTCGAGTGCAACAGCTAAAGCTAAAGTAATGACAGCTAAAATCTGTCCGGCTTGTTTAATCTGAATGAATCGTTGATAGGCTCCGAAGCAGGCTTGACAATGTTGAGTATGGCGCTCAAATCGGCTGGGAATTTTCTCAGGTAAGGGTTTAATTGTGTCTGCGGGTGGTAATTTCGTTGTGGCAAATCCCACATACCAGGGCAAATCTTGTCCGAAGCGATCTAGCCAGCGACGGTATTCTATGATAAAGATATCAGAGGTTTTAAGCGGAAAATAAGCCGTTTTTAGGGGTTGGTTTGTCTCTCGGAAAAATCGCTCTTGTTCGACGATAAATGGCAAATCTTCTTCTAACAGTTTATTCTGACGCAAATGTTCTAACCAACGAGGCGTTCGTTTGAAGGACGGTTTAAAAATGTTACCGTAACGTCGAACCAAAACTCGACTCTGTCCATAGTCAAGAGGTAAAGCATAGAGAGCAAATCCCCCAATCACTCCATAAGCTGGGTTCGTGAAGCTGTAATGTACTGTCATTGGGGCTTGAAAGGTGAGTGATGTCCAGGGAGCTTGGGGTTTATCCGCTCGACGATAGCGACCCTCCATTCCAGCGACAGAGGTTGATAAGACTTCCATTATTAGCGGTCTAGCATCTTCGCGGCGAATACCGAGTTCTGTGCGGTCGTGACTGATGTAAACATGAGCGGGATCGATAAAGTTCTCGACCAAAAACGTGTAGTCAAAGGGAAGATCTGTAGCAGTATCAACCTTAAAAACTCCTTCGTCTTCGAGGTTATCGACGGTAGGAGGAAGTTCAGGATCGGGAGAAATTTCTGTATCCGCCCAAACCCAAATCACACCTTGATGCTCTTTAACGGGAAATGAAGCAACACTGGCGCGTTCTGGTATTGTTGCTCCTTCCAACAACTGAGGAATATGCAAACACTCACCCTTCTGACCAAATTGCCAACCATGATAGAGACACTCCAACCGACCCTCAATTACCCGACCATCCGAAAGCTTGGCGAGTCGATGAGGACAACGATCCACAAGACAAACCCAGGTATTATTGCTGTCTCGAAATAGCACAAAAGGTTCAGCAAAAATGGAAAATCTGTAGGGACGATCTGAGGGAATATCCACCACAAATGCGATCGGATACCAGCAGGTTTGCCAGTTGAACCTTTGATTGTCTGTCGCAGGCTCTGAGTGTTGAAGTTGAGAGGAGTCGGAACTCGGAAGCGTTACCATAGCTGAATAGGGGTAGCTGTTACCGGGTAGATAACAAGATTTCACGTTAGTCAGCTATTATAGCAATTAATCTATTTTTAGATTTCATTTTTAAATTTTGTATCTACCGTTTCTAACTACCGTCTTCAAGAGTCTATGAGTATCAGTTAATCAGCTTTTACGATTAAAAACTTCAAAGTTTAACTGAACAAAGTTTCCAGACTGATTATATTTCACCGTTGTTTGTTTGTATTCTCGTTCAGAAATCAATTGACCGGCTTTAATCTCAAAAGGTTCTCCCAACGAAATCAATTTTTGAGGATAACAAAAGAAACCACCAGGCAGCGTCATTTGATTTTGATCTGAGGCTTGATCGAAAGTATACTCTTCTATTTTCTCAGGCTCTGAACGCTTTAAATCAGGTGTGATTAATTGTTTCTCTCCACTCCAAATTCCGGATAATTGAGTGAACGTTTCCGTCGGTGGATGTTCGGGGAATTCGCCCCATTTTTCACTGATTTTAATAATTCTTTCGAGTTGACCTTGATTATTATACATCTGAATAATACTAGCCCGTCGATCTTCGTAATAGAAAAAGAGTTCAGCTCCAAATGATTGCTCAGTTTCTCGTTTTTGAGTCACACCAGCTGTTGCATTTTGACTCAAATAAATGGCTCTCATGCTTGGAAGTGCTGGATGAATTACTCCATCAGGTTGACTACAAGATTGTTTTTCGAGACTCCAACATTTCGAGGAGGTATTACCATCTGCAAAGGTTAAGTTATTCGTGTGAGTAATAATCGTTTTATCTTCATTGGCTTGAAAACAACGTATCCCTTGAAAGGTTTTTATGACCTCTTTTTCGGGAGAAAAGTATGTCCAAGTTCCAAACCAACCGGGACTATCTGTTTCATACTTACCAAAAAGATTAATCCAGTTTTGTTCTTGAAGATTGACCATATTCTCTAATTTTTACTCATTTTGCTCATTTTATCATTCTTTAGTTTGAGTTTGATGAACAATTCGGTCAAAATACCAATTTAATCCCGGTGCAAGCAAACTATGTAATCGATGTAATAAAGTCATTTCTAGTCCGGGCGCGATCGCGAATTTATTTTTCTGAATTCCGATCATAATTTCACGAGCAATCTCATCGGGTTGCCACATTTTTGCGGTTTCTGTAATCTGTTTTGTTTCTGGAGGTTTGGTTTTATTTTCGGCTTCTAATTGAGGTGTATTCGTATCGGGTGGATAAACAATACTCACCTGAATTCCACAGGGTTTGAGTTCTCCTCGCAAAGATTCTGCCAGTCCTCGTAAGGCAAATTTTGATGGAGAATAAGCTGTATATCCGTAAATTCCGACAAGTCCGGCTCCTGAAGAAATCAAAACAATATGACCTTGTTTTTGCTGTTTCATCTCAGGTAATACGGCTCGAACACAATACAATGATCCAAAATAATTAATCGCCATTGTCCGTTCAAAAATTTCAACAGGCAAATCTTGAAAATAACCAGGAACTGCGATTCCGGCGGAAGTAATTAAAATATCAACAGAGCCTAAATTATTGACTGCATTTTTAATCGTGTTTTCAACGTCCTGGCAATTAGAAACATCAGCAACTTGAGTTAGGATTTTTTGATTGGCTGGCAATTTTACTGCTTCAATTTCTGCCTTAGCGATCGCTAACTTTTCCGCAGAACGGGCGATAATTGTAATATTAGCTCCGGCTGTGGCTAATAACTTTGCGGTTGCCTTGCCAATACCACTCGAACCTCCTGTAATTATGGCGTGCTTTTGATGAAAACTCATTATTTAATTTTTATTTAAACCTGTGAAGATTTGGGAGAATTGGGGCGGAATAAATGAGAATGCTGAGGGTGATACAATTGCGATCGCGTTTTTGTTTTTTTCTCTACCCTGTTTAAAGCCGGACTAATCACATAAAGCGTTGTCCGAATCAAGTTTTCGGTGGCGGTTACAGTTGCCATTTCTGTTAAAGGAACCACTCGAATTTTTTCATCAGGCCATCCCAACCGATAACAAATCGCCACAGACGTTGACGGTGGATAATGTTCGAGTAACTCCTGTTGGGCTTGTTCAACGTGACGCGCACTCAAATATAAGCACAAACTCGCCTGATGCGCCGCCAAACTTGCTAACGCCTCACGAGAGGGAACAGATGTCGCCCGTCCACTAAACCGAGTCAAAATAATCGTTTGTACCAACTCCGGTATTGTCAACTCCACTTGTAGTTTCGCTGCGGCATCCTGATAAGCACTAATACCTGGAATAATCTCGACTGAAACTTCTGCTTCGGCTAGCTGCTGAATTTGTTCATGTATAGCACTGTACAAACTGGGATCACCCGAATGCAACCGCACCACCGAACGCCCCTGTCGCACTCGTTCAATCATCATCGGTACAATCTCCTCGAGGGTTTTGTTCGCAGTGGCGATCAGTTCGGCTTCAGGTCGCACCTCCTGTAAAATCTGCTTCGGGACTAAGGAATCTGCATACAAAATTGTATCTGCTTGAGAGAGTAACCGTTGCGCCTTCACCGTTAGTAACTCAGGATCTCCTGGCCCTGCGCCTACAATGTAAACTGCCGCCTGGAGTGAGTTTTTCGCTGGTTTGTTCATCATTAAAATTGCCTAAATGTTAATCAATTTCCACAACTATTCCGGATATCATCAGGTTTTTCTAGATAAAGATAATGGTAGATGCACCCTGGTTGAAGCTCCAGATTTTAAATCTGGGGCATTTTTTTTTGATTTGTTTTCTCAGATGTTATCAAACTTTTCTAAATAGAGAGTATGTGAGAAGAATTGTAGCTAAGTTTCCAGATTTTCATTCTTAGGCATAAAAAAAACAATGAGTTATTCCGGATCTCATCAGATTTTTCTAGATAAAGATAATGGTAGATGCACCCTGGTTGAAGCCCTGGATTAACAATCCGGGGTATTTTTTTGTCTACTTTTTTCCAGATTTCACTAGATTTTATTCAATAAAAATAGTGATACAGAAACCCGAGATTCTACCCGAGAACATCTAAATCTAGGGATTTTATTTTGAGGATTCACTACGCTGTTGGTTTTGTGATACAACATCAGGTAATGAACGATTTAGCACATAAAGCCATGTCAAGCCTGCAAGTCCTAGCAAAATACCACCCAAACTAACCAGTTGAGCGATTCGCAACGGCCCCAACATTAAACTATCTGTGCGTAATCCTTCAATCCAAATTCGACCGGAACTGTAGGTTGCAAAGTAAACTAGAAATATTGTTCCTAATTTTAACAGCGGTTTACCATTTAGCCCTCGAAAAAATAGGGTCATCAGTAAAATAAAAACTAAGATATTCCAAATCGATTCATACAAAAATGTAGGATGAAAGTATTCAAAATTTGCATAAATAGGAGGACGATTTTCCGGGGGAATATAAAGTTTCCAGGGTAAATCTGTTGGGCTTCCAAACGCTTCGGAATTGAAGAAATTTCCCCAACGTCCAATCGCTTGACCTAAAATAACAGAAGGTGCGACGATATCAGCCAGTTGCCAAAAGGAAACTTCGTGAATTTTGGCAAAAATTAAAGCCGCGATCATTCCGCCGATAATGGCACCGTGAATCGCGATCCCGCCTCGCCAGATTGCGAAAATACTAGCCGGATCATTCGCATAATTTTCCCATTCAAAGGCAACATAGTAAAGTCTGGCACAGGGAATCGCCCCAATTACTAACCAAATTGCTAAATCTCCAATCAAATCTGGATTAACCTGACGACGCTTGGCGAGGTATTGAGAAAGAGTTACACCAATCAACACCGCAGATGCAATTAAAAAGCCATACCAGCGAATTGCGATCGGACCGAACTGAACTAGAATCGGGCCTGGAGATGTAAACTGAAACGCCAGTAGTAAATCAGGATTGTGCATGATCAACATGAAGCCGTTATGGAGGCATCCTATATTTTATCGCTAAAATGTCTGTCGATTGGGTCAAGTTTTCCAAAACGAGAAAGGGAAATGGAAGCACTTTTTCCATCTCCCCAGGCTGAAATCCGATAATAAAGTTAAACTGAAGCTAAGTAGCGATAGGCAGCCACGCTTCGCGATCGCAGTTAACCCTCTAAGACGAGTTCTAAGATTCGGGAAAATCAGGAATGACCCATTTTGGAGGTTCCATACGTTTTTTACGAACAGCTTCTTCCGCCATATTGAGCATTTGGTCTAAAGATGTGCTGTTAATGAAGTTTTCTGTGTTTTTGGCATATTCTTTGTTTGGGCATTTATCGCCCAGAACGCAGCCATTTACGCAGGCTTCTGCACAGTTTATCGTATTAGGTTCCATAATTGTCTCCTCTCAAATCGAACCAGCTTTAACTCAGGTCACGTTCAGACCATAAGTCCTTCTCTAGAAATTGTAATATTATTTCACTATGAACAATTGGATGCAACGTTTAAAAAATCTTCCCTGGCGATCGCTATTGAAAAGCGCGACTCTCAGTATTATCATCATTGCGGCTTTAGAAATTCTACTGTTTTGGGGAATTAATCACTCCCCAGTTATCGGTAATGTCCTAAAAATGCTATTCTCTCCACCATTGGGGACTATCACTCAAGTTGCGATCGCCGTTGGACTCGGAGCATTATCGGTCTATTGGCTGGAAACCTGGCAACAACAATGGTTATTGAATGCCTCCAGTCTTTGGGCGTTAGTCGGCTGCATACTCTTGGGACTTTTCGTTAAGTCCTTACTCCCCTTACCTGATTTTTTAATTGAGTTATCTCGCTTTGGACTAATTGGAATTTTAATCGGAGTATTTTGGAAGGGAAGACCATACTGGCGTTACTTTTAAGCTTTAATTTTAGGTTTGAGTTTTAGGTTTGAGTTTTAGGTTTGAGTTTTAGGTTTTAATTCTTAGCTTTAAAATCCTTAAAGCTGCTTTGAAACTCATACATCAACCGATTAACATTATTTTTCGCTCTGGGAGAAATATCATACTCCCATTTCCGCTTGCGACTGGCTAACAGTTTAGCCGCAGAATTTGATGAGGTGTTAGAAACAAAATAGCAGTTTCCAGCCACTCTCAACTCTGATGAAAAGGCAATAAAAGCCTGAGCCAGTTCAAACTTGAGTTGAGATGTATAATATTGACAATCAACAGCCATTAAAATTCGAGACGCACGGGGTTGGCGTTGGTTCGCCCGACAGCTATCCGCCTCCATTTTATACAATACACAAATATCACAGTCGTACAAAACTCTCAAGCGACCATGAACCTTTACGCCTAGATGAATTTCTAAAGGCGGCTTATCTGCAAATTCAACAACCGCATGAGTATAGGGTTTAGAAGGATCATAAATTTGTCCAGCTCGTCTGCGAAAGACTAACTGTTCGGGGTTACGCTTGAGAACATCCTTATAAGAAACCAACGCTCCTTCATTTCGAGCCGCTTTGACAATAATACAAAAAATGTAAAAATTATACAGATCTGAAACCTCTGCCTCTGTATTAATTTCTGGATGCAAAGTTTGCTTTAGCTGTTGACTGATATCTTGAACTAAGCTGGTATTAATTGACATCTTTATTGACCTCCTTCTCTAATTTATGAAGTAGCTTTAACAACGTTTCTGCTTCTTTTTGGCGATGAGACGCTAATTCAATCGGAAACTTAATCTCTTGACTTTTTTGATCAAACGATGAGGTAAATTGAATTTCTGGTTGTAGGTCAGAAGTCTCTATTTCTGCACTCAAATTTTGACTAATTTCAAACTCAATATCAACGGTATAAACCACGGCTTGTTCAATCGCATTAATTAACAGTAAAAGTTGTTCTCTTGGCGTGTGATACCTTAACTTCAAGTCAGGAGATTTCCGTCCTGAAACCATTTCTTCTACCGTTTTCCCGGCACTAATAACATCAATAACCTGTTCACGAACCCAGCCCAATTGTAGTTGATTTAAAGTTTCGACCAATTGATCATAAACGGTCACACAGTCTTGTTCATTCATCACTGCCACCGCCGTACTATTATTACTAATTTTTTACGATCTCTGTTTTTTCAGAACTCTCTCTATTGTAGCGGGTTTTCTTAAAAGATGACTTAAAAGTCAACATTTTTTCACCAGCCCTAGAGCCTTCTGAACAGCGAGCTAAGGATCTCCACAACTTTAGGTGAGAAGAAGGGAGCGGAGAAATGATTCCCAGCTCCCTCTAGCAATCAACAGATTACTATCGAGATCTATATATTACACAGAAGCGACCGTCGAAGAATTCGCCAACTCCAGTAATCGCTCTTGCTGATCTGTAAACACACAAGCATCCACAACATCATCTAAACCCCCTTCTAAAACCGGGTTGAGAGAGAAGTTCTGACCTAAGCGATGATCGGTAACGCGGTTGTCTTTATAGTTATAGGTGCGAATTTTCTCAGAACGCGCACCTGTCCCCACTTGAGAGCGTCGCATCGAAGTCACCGCCTCTTGTTGTTCGCGCAGTTTCATCTCATAGAGTTTCGCTCGCAAAATCTGCATAGCCCGTTCTCGGTTTTGGAGCTGACTCCGTTCTTCGGTACAGAAAATCCGAATACCAGTGGGTTTGTGAAACAGGTCAACCGCTGTTTCTACCTTGTTAACGTTCTGACCACCCGCACCGCCAGACCGAGCCGTACTCACTTCCACATCTTTGGCATCAATTTCAACATCAACCTCATCCACTTCTGGCATCACCGCCACTGTTGCTGTTGAGGTATGAACTCGACCTCCTGCTTCGGTGAGCGGAACCCGTTGAACGCGATGAACTCCTGCTTCAAACTTCAGCTTGCTATAAACTCGACCGCCTGTAATTTCTAGAATCGCTTCTTTAAAGCCTCCCATATCCGCCGGGGACTCACTGAGCATTTTCACCTGCCAGTTTTGACCCTCAGCATAGCGAGAATACATCCGGACTAAATCTCCCGCCCAGATACTCGCTTCATCTCCTCCGGTTCCGGCTCGGATTTCTAACATGATGTTCTTCTCATCATTGGGATCGGAAGGGAGTAAGAGAATTTTCAGGTGAGTTTCTAACTGTTCGAGCTTGTCTTGAAGTTCGTTTACTTCCACAGAAGCCATTTCTTTCATCTCTGGGTCATCTCCGGCTTCTTTGAGGATTTGCCGCGCTCCAGTCAGTTCTTCCTGAGTCGTTTTCCAAAGCTGATAAGTATTAACCACTTCCTCAATTGAAGAACGCTCTTTGGCGATCCGCTGCAACTGATCTGGGTTGCTGGCAACATCAGGATCGGCTAGACGCAACGTTAGTTCATTAAAAGTCTGCTCGAAAGACTTTAATTTTTCAATCAAATAGGTTTCAGCCATTGTTCGTTGTCCTTTGTCGGTTGTCAGTTGTCAAGATAGTTGTGAATAAAAGCTAGGGTTGAGGGGCGTAGGTCGTTCAGAGAGTACCATCGCAGTTATCAAAATTGATGCGTTACTCTACTGACGCGCTCGTTGATAGTGTCAGACACTTTTCTTTTACCCTCGCAGATCAACCCGAAATGATGCTGAGAGTCCGTTGTCAGTAGAAAACGCTACAGACAAAAGACGACGGACAAACGACAACGGAGCTACTTTTCTTGCTTATCGCTGGACATACCATACTTACGCAGGAAGCGTTCTACCCGACCTTCAGTGTCAATAATCTTTTGAGTTCCAGTGTAGAAGGGATGATTTCCAGACCAGACATCAACGTAGATTTTAGGCTGAGTTGAACCAACGGTCATTACTAATTCACCGTTACAATACACTTCAGCTTCAGGATACCATTCGGGATGAATCTCAGATTTAGGCATAGTTTTAATTGAATGAATGAAAATTACTCAGAACCTCTATTATAGCCAGAATTGACGGGCTGAAACGATAGCTTTTTACCACTCAACTCAAGTACAATACAGAGACTTCAGCGAAGCCCCTGTGATCGATTGAATAATTATCGTTTCGAGAATTGAGGGGCTTTACGAGCTTTGCGTAACCCATACTTTTTCCGCTCCTTGGCGCGGGGATCACGGGTTAAGTATCCTTCTATTTTCAAGGGTTGACGGTTATCAGGACTCAGTTCGCACAAGGCACGAGCGACGCCCAGGCGAATGGCTTCAGCTTGACCGGTTAAGCCTCCCCCTTTAACATTAACCAAAACGTCGTAATCATTTTCTAAGCCTAGCGTTTCCAAGGGAGCCTTAGCAGAGGAAACATAATTGGCATTAAATTGGAGGTAAGATTCCCCTTCTCGCTTATTAATTAAAAGTTGTCCGGTTCCAGGAACCAAACGAACACGAGCGATAGAGGATTTACGGCGTCCGGTTCCCCAATAAACAGCGCGATCGGTATCAGTAACTTGCATTATTTATCTCCTGTTGGAACTGTGTTGATAGTAAGCACTTCCGGCTGTTGAGCCTCATGTGGATGATCGGGACCTGCATAAACTTTCAGCTTTTTAAACAGTTGTCGCCCCAAAGCATTTTTCGGTAACATTCCCTTCACGGCTTGTTCAATAATTCGTTCAGGAATACGACCTTGTAATTTCTCAAAGGTTTCGGTTTTCATGCCGCCGGGTCTACCGGAGTGACGGCGATATAATTTTTGTGACGATTTTCTGCCTGTTACTTGCACTTTTTCGGCATTAATAACAACTACAAAATCTCCAGTATCCATGTGAGGAGTATAGGTGGGCTTTTTTTTCCCTCGAATAATGCTAGCAACTTCTGTGGCTAGGCGACCGAGTCTTTGGTCTGCTGCATCAACAACATACCATTTTCGATCAATAGAATCGACAGGAGGTAGGTAAGTTTTACTGGTCATTTATTGAATTCCTTTAGTTGAGAAACATACAATAATTGGTGATGGAAACTGACGAAAAAAAGAGCAAAATTTTAGCGATTGGGGCAACGTTCTTGACTTAGAAATGCTTGACTTAAAAAGGAATCGATTTAGGAAGAATGGGTAATAGAAACAAAAGGGGGAGTGGCTCCAAAGACAAACTCTGGATAGGTATTAAACCAGACTTCTGGCTCAAAGGGAAAGTCTGGGTAGCCGACTCGCAATAAACAAAGACCCTGAGCCGGAGCTGAATATTTAACCAGTTCTCGGCGTTCGTATACCCAAATATCCGTGAAGTTTTCGAGCGATCGCGTTTTCGCTCCGACTTCAACCAAGAGCCCGACAAGCAGTCGCATCATCCCATACAAGAACCCACTCGCCTGGACTTCGATGTGAATAAATGGCCCTTGTCGCTGACAGGAGACTTCCTGCACCTCAACCCAGGCATGAGGACGACGAGTTCCCGCCCGTTGAAAGGCACTGAGATGATGTCGTCCCAGTAAGGGGTTTAGAGCCTTTTGGATCAGCTCTTCATCCAAAGGAGCATGATAATAATGCCAGCTCCAGGGACGTACAAACAAATTGGGCCTGGGATCTGTATATAACAGATAACGATAGCGTCTCCAAACGGCCGAGAAACGGGCGTGCCAGCTTGGAGCGACTTCAGCAGAGGCGCGAACCAGAACATCACTGGGTAAGCGATGATTGAGAATACTAGCCCAGCGATGACCGGGAATTGGCCCAGTTGCTTCAAAGTGAGCCACCTGAGCCGCAGCATGAACCCCAGAGTCAGTTCTGCCTGCACCATGTAGGGTGACTCGATCATCTAGAACGTCCGCAATGGTGTTTTCGATTTCCTCCTGTACGGTTCGTCCATTCGGTTGACGTTGCCAGCCATTGAAGTGAGTTCCCTGATATTGAATCACCAGTGCAATCCGCTTGCGATCGCTAAACTGATCGGGTTCGCGCTCTTGTTGCTGATTTGGCATGAACACCAGCCGTCTTAAACTAATTCAATAATTGCCATTTCGGCATTATCACCGCGACGGCGAACGGTGCGAATGATCCGCGTATATCCACCATTACGGTTTCCGTAGCGTTCTTGAGCCCCTTCAAACAAGGCATGGACAAGCTGTTTATCATAGAGATAACCCAGAGCCGCTCGACGAGCGGATAAAGAACCATCTTTAGCCAGAGTAATCATTCTCTCAGCTTCAGAACGAACGGCTTTGGCTCTTGTTTTTGTGGTCGTAATTCGACCATGACGAATTAATTCAGTTGCCAGCGATCGCAATAAAGCTTTACGCTGGTCTGCGGGTTTACCCAATTTGGGTACACGACAACGATGACGCATGACGATTAACGATTTCGATTAACTGTGTGATCACTAACGATCTCGGTCTTTTAGAGACAATCTGAGTCAGGACAACATGATCGGTCTGACTGTTCTAGCCTAGCAAGACAGAATTCACCCGACCTCACCCAGAATCTCTGAATTGAATTTGACGACTAAGGCTTACTTGCCCGCTCTTGAGGTAACGTAATTCCCAAGCGTTTTTGCAAGGCTTCGATTACCTCTTCTGCTGACTTTTGACCAAAGTTCTTGATTTCTAACAGATCCTCTTGGGTATAATCCCGTAAGTCTGCTACCGAGTTGATTTGAGCGCGTTTGAGGCAGTTATAAGCCCGTACAGAAAGCTGAAGTTCTTCAATGGGAATCTGACTCGTCGGATCGACATCATCATTCTGATCCGTTTTAATGGATTCGAGCGTGATATCCTTGAGCGGAACAAATAAATCAACTAAGATTGTGGCTGCTTTACTCAACGCTTCTTGGGGAGTCAAGCTCCCATTTGTTGAGATCTCCATAATCAGCCGATCTTTTTCCAACGATCCTCCAACTCGCGCATCTTCAACGGTGTAATTCACCTTGCGAACAGGCATGAAGACGGCATCAATTTGGAGAAAATCAACAGATGTTGTGTCATCCCGACTCCGATCAACAGCCCGATACCCAGTTCCTTTCTCAACTTGGAATTCCATTTCCAAGGTTGATCCAGGAGACAGGGTCGCGATATATTGGTTTTTGTCTACAACTTCTACCTCTGAGGGCAGGTCAAAGTGACCTGCTGTTACGGTCGCAGGCCCCTGAACCAATAAGCGACCAATTTGCTTTTGACTAGAATAGCTGTTGAGAACAATCTCTTTCAAGTTCAGCATAATTTCTAATACATCTTCCCGAACACCCGGGATTGTGGCAAACTCGTGATTCACTCCTGCAATCCGAACGGCTGTCACTGCTGTTCCCTCTAAGTTTGACAGAAGTACCCGTCTTAGCGCGTTGCCTACTGTTGTTCCCTGACCGCGATCTAGCGGCTCCAGAACAAATTTACCGTGTTGACTCCGGTCTGTATCAGTGTTTGACTCAATACATTCAATTTTAAATTGCGCCACCGATTGACCTCCCTTCTCCTTTGAACCCCGAAGTGTATTTGATTAAAAGCGAAAAATGAAAAACGTCGGTTTGGCAATTTTCCATTTTTCATTCGCATCCCAGCACTGTGAGTTCGGTGATTAGACGCGACGCCGTTTCGGAGGACGGCAACCATTATGAGGAATGGGTGTAATATCTCGAATCAGGGTAATTTCCAGTCCTGCACCTTGCAAGGCTCGAATAGCTGTTTCTCGACCTGCACCCGGACCACTCACCATGACTTCGATTTGCCGCATTCCTTGGTCATTGGCTCGCCGTCCTGCGCTTTCAGCAGCAGTTTGAGCCGCAAAGGGGGTTCCTTTTTTTGCGCCTTTAAACCCACTCGATCCGGCTGAGGCCCAGGAAATCACTTCACCATTGGGATCGGTAATCGTTACAATCGTGTTGTTGAATGTAGATTGAATGTAAGCAACCCCATTGGGGACATTGCGTTTCTGCTTTTTAGTTCCTGACTTTTTTGTTGGTTTTGCCATAATTACATCCTTAAGACAATCTTTCGGCTCTCGGTCATCTATCCATCAGACCTCTCTGCAATTGGATAGAATGACCAGAACTTAACCTGATTACTTCTTGGCACTTGCCTTTTTCTTTCCAGCAACGGTGCGTCGTCCGCCTCGACGGGTTCGGGCATTGGTTCGGGTTCGTTGACCCCGTACAGGTAAGCCCATCCGATGACGTCGTCCCCGATAGGTACCAATATCCATCAATCGCTTGATGTTCATGGCTTCCCAGCGTCTGAGATCCCCTTCAACCTGATATTGGCCTTGAACGATATTTCGTAAAGCCGCCACCTCAGCATCACTGAGATCCTTAACGCGAGTATCAGGGTTAACGCCTGTTTCTCGCAAAATTTCTTGAGATCGTGAGAGTCCAATTCCGTAGATATAAGTCAGACCAATTTCAACGCGCTTATCTCGTGGAAGGTCTACTCCGGCTATACGTGCCACGTTTATTTCTCCCTAAAATACATTTTTTGACATATTCCCTCATTTGAGAATGGGGGATGTCTTCGCTACGTGCTTGGCACACGCGGCGTGAACAAACAAACAGTTGTAGCGAATACCTGTCTTACACCGTCTAACCCAACTCGTTGACTACGATCCACCCACTGCTAAATCCATTGGGTTTCTGTAGCTTCAATCCTCCGCATGAATACCGTTGCTTTACCCATTGCCTCTGTCAAGTTGACTAATACAAGTTAACTGATAGGCGAATGCAGTAAAATAACTGCATAGAATTTCATTTAGCTGGGTTCCACTTCTGGATCTAACCTATAGAACTGAATGCCGGAAGTTGATCTAACCTTTAACTCGTTTTGTATTTGAGTCTAGATTAGTCTTGATCGCTTTTGTAAGTAGGAATTGAAGTTGAGCTAAAATTACCCATTATCGCAATCAAGAGAGGAGAGTGTTAACACTGTATGTCTAGATTTGACTCTACACTTGCTACTTCGCTCGGAAAGAATTTGGAGTTCACAGGAGAACTACTTCTGTTCTTGAGTGGTGTGCTAAGTTATCCTTGTCGCTGTTTATGCTTGGGATTCGCACAAATTACCATCACTCGACCCCGACGGCGAATGACGCGACACTTTTCACAAATTTTTCGGACTGATGCTCTAACTTTCATGCCGTTTTGGGCAATACTACAACAAATTTATTATTATACCATTGATTGAGAAATTTTAACTACCATTACTGATCTCGAACGATCTTCAGTCAGGCAGTACTGCTAGTGCAACCTACTTTTTCTTCAGGCGATATGTAATTCTACCTTTAGTCAGATCATAAGGTGTCAACTCCACCTTGACTCGGTCTCCCGGTAAAATTTTAATGTAGTTGCGGCGAATCTTTCCGGAAATATGAGCTAAAACATTAAACCCATTATCAAGATCCACACGAAACATTGCATTAGGAAGGGACTCTGTAACCGTTCCTTCCATCTCAATCAAATCTTGTTTAGACAAGCTGTTGTTTCCTCAATTCAACTAAACTGCACGTTGAGAATCGATCTTTACTGTTCTAGACAGACTAGCTCTAACCCTTGGGACATTTGTGGTCAAGATGCAATTCTTAACATATTTTATCAAAATCTTCAAATCAAGGGAGGAATTTTGGTTAAGGCAAAACTCCCTCATGGGGTTAGAGTCTAGCCTGAAGAAAAATAGACTTTGGCAATGCAGAAGTTAGCGGGTTTTGTAATTCTCAAGCATAGTATTTTTGAGATCTCTTGAGAACACACGCGCCATCAAGCAGCAATTGTCTTTTTCAACTCTGCGGTGACTTCATCCATAGAGAGATTCCCATTGACAACGCTCAACTGATTACGATCGCGATAATACTCAATCAAGGGAGCCGTTTCTTCGCGATACACTTGTAAGCGATGACGAATCGTTTCCTCGTTATCATCCGAACGACGATCCCTAGCACCCCGCTCAACTAAACGCTGAATCAAAACCTCGTCCGGGACTTCTAGATTGACAATATTAATCGAAGAATCATCTTCAGTCGTTTCCGAGCTGTTATCATCTTTCTGTTGCAGGACGACCTCTTCAAGAAAGGTGGCTTGAGCTACATTGCGAGGAAAGCCATCGAGAATCCAACCTTGCTCGGTATCAGGCTGATGGAGACGATCTTGAACCATATCGAGAATCAACTGATTCGGAACCAGATCGCCGCGATCCATAAACGCCTTAGCTTTTTGTCCTAAATCGGTTTGTTGAGCGACATGAGTTCTCAAGATATCACCAGTTGAGATATGAGGAACAGACAGTAACTCCGACAAGCGGGCTGCCTGTGTTCCTTTACCTGAACCTGGAGGCCCTAAGAAAATAATTTTAGCCACTATCGCTTCACCATTCCTTCATAACGTTGAGAAATCACATAGGTTTGAACCTGTTTCGCTGTGTCAATTGCCACACCCACTAGAATTAATAAAGAGGTGGCTCCAAATCCACGAAAAGTCGGGACTCGTGTCGCGGTTTCGACAACGGTGGGAATAATCGCCACAAACCCTAAAAAGACTGCCCCCAAAAAGGTCAATCGATTCAAAACTTTTTCAATGTATTCTGTTGTGGCTCGACCCGGACGAATCCCTGGAATACTAGCCCCCATTTTCTTTAAGTTCTGCGCCATATCTACCGGTTGCAAAATCAGTGACGCATAGAAGTAGCTAAAGAACAAAATCAGAACAAAATAGAAGGCCGCATACAACCAAGGCGTTGGCCCGCTTGGACTCAGGGCTGTGGCAATTTCAACCAAAACTGGATTATTGGTAAACTGCGACAGAGAAGCAGGTAAAATTAGAACCGCCGACGCAAAAATAATCGGCATCACTCCACCCTGATTCAGTCTTAAGGGTAGATAGCTGGTTTTTTCCCGATAGAGTTTCCGGCCTACCTGACGACGCGCTGAAACAATCGGAATTCGGCGAGTTCCTTCTTGTACAAAGACAATCCCCACGATCATCACAAGGAAAATCAATAACAAGATAATGACTCGACCCACAATCGCGCGATCGCCACTTTGAGCCAACTCAATCGTATTTCCAAGCGATCTCGGCAGCACCGCGACAATATTGACGAAAATCAGCAACGAAGCTCCGTTACCGATTCCTCGCTCTGTAATCAGTTCTGAGACCCACATCACAAACATTGCCCCGGCCGATAATGCCAGAACAACCTCAGCCATAAATACAGGCCCTGGATTTTCAGCAAAGGGACTCACCCACAAAGCCAAACCTACACTTTGTAAAGCTGCCCATCCCAAAGCCACATAACGGGTAATCTGAGAAATTTTCCGCCGTCCCGCTTCCCCTTCATTTTTCTGCAAGTCTTCTAAACTTGGCAGTGCTGCTGTCATCAACTGCATGATGATCGAAGCATTAATAAAAGGTAAGATGCCTAGAGCAAAAATTCCCAAAGCGGAAAGACCTCCACCCACAAATAAATCCAAAAAACCAATCACAGGACTGTTTTGAATATTTGCAGCAAAGGCGGCGCGATCAATCCCGGGAATGGGCAGAAACACGCCCAAACGAACTAAAATCAGCAAGCCAATGGTAATGAGGATACGGCCTCGTAACCCAGCAGCTTGAGCCATCTGCAAGAACGTCTCTTGTGCAGTTGGCGCTTTATCTCGACTAACGACCATGAAGGACTACCTCTTTCAAACCCCATTGAATCTGGAGAATTCATTCTTCCTCAGTCTGAGTTTCCTGAGTTTCCTGAGTTTCTTGAGTTTCTTGAACTTCCTGAACTGCCTGAGTTTCCTGAACTTTTCCAGTTGTTTTACGGTTGGCATCAATCATTTCACAACTTCCACCCGCCGCCTCAATTTTTGATCGAGCCGTTTTGGTAAAAGCCGCAGCATGAACTCGCAATGCCACATTCAGTTCCCCATCTCCTAATACTTTTAACGGGCCGTTATTAGCCGTTAAAATTCCGGCTTCCCGTAAAGAATCGAGGGTAACTTCTGTATTTGCACCCAGAGATGCCAACTTTCCTACATTAATGGTAGTGTACTGTTTGCGATTCACCAGAGGAAAGCCCTTTAATTTGGGCAAACGTCTGTAGAGAGGATTTTGTCCTCCTTCAAATCCCGGTCGGGTACTGCGACCTGAGCGAGATTTTTGACCGCGCATCCCTTTACCACAGCTTGCGCCCTGTCCTGCCGAAATCCCTCGACCCAGGCGACGACGACGCTTGCGGGAGCCAGCCTTGGGTACGGCATCTTCTAGTCTCATAATCTTCTCGGTGTAATGAAATTTATTATCGTTGCTCAGAATCTTGAGGCTTAACAGCCTATTCAACAAGTTAACAATCTGGCTTGAATCCCTTCTTTAGGATTCATAAAAACCGGGTCACTGTTGAACTTAGCCTGCATAAAGTTGCTCTACAGAGATTCCCCGTTCGCGGGAAACTTCAGACAAGGTTCTCAAACCGGTCAGAGCATCAATTGCAGCTCTAGCATTATTAAGTGGATTACTAGAACCGAGTTGCTTGGCGAGAATATTCCGAACGCCAGCCAGTTCTAGAACAGTTCGGACAGCTCCGCCTGCAATTACCCCAGTACCGGGTGCAGCGGGTCGAATTAAGACTTTTGCACCACCGCCTTCGCCTTGGACGAGATGAGGAATTGAGTAGGATTTAGTTAGAGACACTTCGATCACATTTTTGCGACCATCTGCGACTCCTTTTTTCACCGCGCCAATTACATCGGCGGCTTTTCCTACTCCCACTCCAACTTGACCTTTTTCGTTACCGACGATCACAACAGCACGGAAACTGAGCTTTTTACCGCCTTTGACCACTTTAGTCACTCGGCGAATTTGGACGACCCGTTCCTGCCATTCGCTTTCTTTTTCTTTATTGGCGCGATTGCCTTTTTTGCGACGCTGTTGTTTGTCTTGTTGTTCTGCCATAATCGTTTATCCTCTAATTAATTGAGCGGTTCAATTGCAATTCTAGAAGTCTAAACCTGCTTCTCTTGCCGCATCAGCGAGAGCTTGAACTCGACCATGATAAATGTAGCCTCCTCGGTCGAAAACAACTTTACTGATCCCTTTTGAGAGTAAACGTTCAGCGACCAGTTTGCCTACTTGTGTGGAAGCTTCACAGGTGCCTCCGGTTGCTAACTCTGCCTTGAGGTCTGGATCGAGGCTAGAAGCAGCAGCTAGAGTATGATGCTGAGTATCATCGATCACTTGAGCATAGATATGCTTGTGAGAGCGAAACACAGCTAAACGGGGACGTTCGGATGTGCCGAACACTTGGCGCCGAACACGGTTATGCCGACGATGTCGTGATTCTTTGCGAGTCAGTTTCATAGTCTATTTCTTGGCTTTACCTGCTTTACCTGCTTTACGTCTGACTTGTTCTCCGGCATAACGAATGCCTTTGCCTTTATAGGGTTCTGGGGGACGAACAGCCCGAATTTGAGCCGCCATATTTCCCACCACTTCTTTGTCGATACCGCTAACAATTACGTTCGTGTTGTTTTCAACTGCAACTGTAACTCCCTCTGGGGGTTTCATTTCAACGGGTTTGCTGTAGCCGACATTGAGAATTAAATTTTTTCCTTGAACTTGCGCCCGATAACCCACTCCCTGAATTTCTAGGCGTTTTTCAAACCCTTTAGACACGCCATCGACCATGTTGGCGACTAAAGTTCGAGATAATCCATGCTGTTGACGAGCTAGGCGAGTTTCTGAAGCCCGTTTCACAACTAAAGTTTCACCTTCAGTCTCAAGAACAACTTGAGACGGTAAAACGCGAGAGAGTTCTCCTTTAGGGCCTTTAACGGTCACTTGTTGTCCATTCAGGGTTAAAGTGACTTTAGCGGGAATAGGAACTGGGCGTTTACCAATTCTAGACATGATGCTTTCGTCAGTTATATGTTGTCAATTTGGGGAGTCAAGCAAGCCTTGTGAAAAATCGATTCGGATTCTAAAGACTGAATCCATTTTCCTCAATTCCTCATCAATTTTTGCTCTCCTATTTCTTGTAAAATCATATGAAGTGTAAGCTAGTCCCACAACAGGCAACTTCACTTACCAGATGTAACAAAGCACTTCTCCGCCAATCCCCTGACTACGAGCTTCGCGATCGGTCATTACCCCGTGAGAAGTGGAGATAATCGCAATTCCAATTCCGCCTAAAACACGAGGAAGTTCTTTACGATTACTATAAACTCGTAAGCCCGGACGACTAACGCGCTTCAACTTTTTGATAATTGGAGTGCGAGTTTTCGGATTATACTTCAAAGACAGAACCAGTAATTTGCGGAAACCTTCTCCTGTTTCTTCAAAATCTCCAATAAATCCTTCATTTCTCAGCACTTGAGCAATGCTGCGAGTCATTTTAGTGGAGGGGATTTGTGTGGTTTGATGCCGCGCCAAGCAAGAGTTCCGAATGCGCGTCAACATATCTGAAATGGTATCGTTTGTTGGCATAGTTACTCTTTATTGAATAGCCTTAGTTTTCCCGGAAGGGCATTCCCAGCTCTTTGAGTAAGGCACGTCCCTCTTCATCGGTTTTAGCAGTGGTAATAATTGAAATATCTAAACCCCGAATTTGATCGATACTGTCATATTCGATTTCAGGGAAAATCAGTTGTTCTCGAACACCCAAGCTGTAATTTCCTCGCCCATCAAAACTCTTGGGACTAATACCCCGAAAGTCACGAATCCGAGGTAATGCCAGGTGAATGAGTCGCTCTAGAAAAGCGTACATCCGCTCAGAGCGCAATGTTACCATCACGCCAACGGGCATTCCTTGACGAATTTTAAATCCCGCGATCGCTTTTTTAGCACGAGTGACGACAGGTTTTTGTCCGGTGATCGTCGCGATTTCTTTTAGAGAGGAGTCTAGGGCTTTCGCGTTTTGAGACGCTTCTCCCAGTCCTCGGTTTAGGGTAACTTTAAGGACTTTTGGGACTTCATGGATATTCTGATATCCGAATTGTTCCTGGAGCTTGGGAACAACTTTTTCGAGATATTGGGCTTTAAATTGATTAACGGACATAATGGTTGATCCTTTTCTATCCCTGGGCTTGGTCAGGGAGGGTTTTTTACCAAGGGGAGTAATATTTTGGGGTGAGTCTGGAGAAATTAATCAATAATCTCTCCAGTTTTCTTCAGCATTCTGACTTTGCGACCTTCTTCGCTAAAGGTGTAACAAATCCGACTGGCGACTTTTTCTTTCGTCGAGTACACCATGACGTTAGAACTATGAAGGGGGGCTTCAAAGGTAATGATTTGACCAGATTCTCCTTCTTGTTGAGGCTTAACGTGTTTGGTGCGAACATTAATATCTTTGACCACCACTTTACTCAACTTGGGAATTGTCCGGATAACTTCTCCCACTTTACCTTTATCTTTTCCGGCAATCACTTGCACAGTATCCCCTTTTTTAACGTGCATTTTTTGACGTTTGGGTTGGGCTTGTTTCTTAACCGCCATTTTAGAGAACCTCCGGTGCTAAAGAAACGATTTTCATGTAGTTTTTCTCCCGCAATTCCCGCGCAATCGGGCCGAATACGCGAGTCCCTCTGGGATTCCCTTCCGGGTTAATAATTACAGCTGCATTATCATCAAATCGGATACTCATCCCACTATCACGGCGTAGACTGTGACGGGTTCGGACAACAACAGCTCTAACGACATCGGAGCGTTTAACCGCCATATTCGGAATTGCATCTTTTACAACGGCAATAATTTCATCTCCGATTCGAGCATAGCGACGATTCCCGCCACCGAGGATGCGGATACACATCAATTTCCGCGCTCCGCTATTATCAGCAACATTAAGAATAGTCTGCGTTTGAATCATGGTACTTCAGGGATAATTGAGAGGTAAATTCTTGAAACTCGCTGAAATTTTTCTCGCTTTTCCCCCGGTTTTAATCGGGTTTAGAGGAAAGAATTTCAATCACATTCCAACGCTTGGTTTTACTGAGAGGGCGAGTTTCTTGAATCCGAACTCTATCCCCTTCTTTACATTGGTTTTCTTCGTCGTGTACTTTGTATCGCTTGGTTGTTACAACAATTTTTCCGTATTTCGGATGCGGAGAACGGTTTTCGATCGCCACGACCACGGTTTTTTCCATTTTGTTACTAACAACTAAGCCCACTCGTTCTTTAATTGCCATTGTTTGGTTTACCCAATAAACTGTACAACTCAATAAGAGCTTATTAACTGTAAATACCACGCTCCACCGAAGATTCGGACTTTTTTTCAGCCTATTCTTCTGAAGAATCAGTTGGAACTTCCGGTTCTGGCTCTGGTGTAGAGGGGACTTCTGGCGTGGAAGCAGCCGCTTTTTCTGCCTCAGCTTTTCGATTGCGCTCTCCTTCAACAGTAAGTAATTGAGCGAGTTCATGCTTGGCGTGTTTAAACTCGTGAGGCTTTTCCATCCGCCCCGTTGCTTTTAGCACTCGCAGACTTGCTAAATTTTTTTTGATTTCCAGAATTCGTTCAGACAGTTGTTCGTCATTAAGCTGTCTAGCATCTTGAATTTTTGGAAAAGACATAATGATTTAACCTCCTTTCTATATTTTCCTCTGTTTTCTACTCTTCAGAGGTTTCCTCATCTTTAGGTTTGACGAGGAACTTTGTTTTAATGGGTAATTTGAAAGCGGCTAAACGCATTGCTTCACGCGCAATTTCTTCCGGAACACCTGCGAGTTCAAACATAATTCGTCCGGGTTTAACCACAGCAACCCAAAATTCAGGAGCCCCTTTACCGGAACCCATCCGAGTTTCCGCCGGACGCATGGTAATGGGCTTATCGGGGAAAATCCGAATCCAGATTTGTCCACCCCGGCGAATATAACGGGTCATCGCTCGTCGAGCGGCTTCGATTTGACGAGAGGTAATCCAGCAGGGTTCTTGGGCTTGTAAAGCATATTCACCAAAGCTAATCTTGTTGCCTCGGGTGGCTTTACCCCGCATTCGACCGCGTTGCTGTTTACGGAATTTCGTTCTTTTAGGACTTAACATCGCTGGTTTAGAATAAGGTTTGGCGATCCATGCTGAAGGTCAAAAACCTGATAATTTCAGGTCTATCCTTCGTTGGAGCGATCGTCGTATTTTTGACGTCGCGGTTGTTTGCGTCGGGGCTGAGTATTATTGGCTGCGTTTGCGGTTTCTTCTTGTCCTGGAATAATTTCGCCTTTGAACACCCAAACTTTGATGCCCAGGATTCCATAAATCGTTAAGGCAGTGCAGTAGGCGTAGTCAATATCAGCCCGCAGGGTATGTAGGGGAACTCGACCTTCACGAGTCCATTCAGTCCGAGCAATTTCTGCCCCGTTTAGGCGACCACTGACTTGAACTTTGATCCCTTCGATTCCGGCTTTTTGCGCTCTAGTAATCGCTTGACGAACCACTCGGCGGAAGGATACCCGTTTTTCAAGCTGTTGAGCAATATATTCAGCGATTAACTGAGCATCGGCATCGACGCGAGCCACTTCTACGACGTTGATGCGAATTTGGCGAGTGTTGCCGAGTTCTTTTTGTAAACCAACGCGCAGTGACTCAATGCCTGTACCGCCTCGTCCAACTACAACTCCAGGCCGTGCTGTCAGAACTTCTAAATCAATTTGATCGGCTTTGCGCTCGATCCGCACATCAGAAATTCCAGCGTTACTCAAATTTTTTTGAATGTACTGGCGGATTTTATAGTCTTCTTGCAGCAGTTCAGGATAGTTTTTGGCATCAGCAAACCATCTAGATTTATGTTCCTGGGTAATCCCTAAACGAAAACCGACTGGATTTATTTTTTGTCCCATAGCGAATTCAAGTATGAAATGGGTTAACGATTCATCTTTAGATTGGAAACAGATTCAATAGTGTGAACTTAGCTGTCTACATTAGGAGCAACAGCAATCGTAATGTGACAAGTCGGCTTGCGAATTTGATAGGCACGACCTTGAGCGCGGGGTCGGTAGCGTCTTAAACTAGGACCTTGATCGGCAAATGCCTGAGAAATGACTAAGGTCGCTGGATCTAGTCCTTGATTATGTTCTGCGTTAGCAACCGCAGAGCGTAAGACCTTTAAAATAGGCTGACAAGACCGATAGGGCATGAATTCTAGGATGATTAACGCCTCTCGATAGGAACGTCCCCGAATTTGATCGAGAACTCGTCTAACTTTGTGAGGCGACATCCGGATATAGCGAGCGATCGCTTTGACTTCTGTGCTAGTGTCTACTGGCATGATATTTTCTTCGATCCCTTGGGTTGAGAGAAATGATCGGGTAGCCGACTGTTAATCCCGTCCTATCGACGAGCTTTTTTGTCGCCTCCTGCATGGCTGCGATAGGTGCGAGTCGGAGCAAATTCACCTAATTTATGTCCAACCATTTGCTCGGTCACGAATACGGGAACGTGTTGACGTCCGTTGTGAACGGCGATAGTATGACCTACCATTTGCGGCAAAATTGTCGAAGCTCGTGACCAGGTTTTGATCACTTCTTTGCCTTTTTTACCACTCGCGTCTAAGGCGGCAACTTTCTTGAGTAATTTATCGGCAACAAATGGCCCTTTTTTCAGCGAACGAGACATAATGACTACTCTTTAGAATGAAGTATTTGGGGTTAATTTAGCGTTCAAAATTTCAGAGCTCTATTTAACTCTGACGACCACCTTTACCCCGTTTAGAGGATTTCCGACGACGACGAACAATTAAGGCACTGCTGCGCTTCTTCGGGTTGCGAGTTTTCATCCCTAATGCGGGTTTACCCCAAGGTGTACAAGGACCACTGCGACCAACGGGGGCACGTCCTTCACCTCCTCCATGCGGGTGATCGACCGGGTTCATCACACTTCCACGAACGGTCGGTCTACGTCCTTTCCAGCGGTTCCGTCCGGCTTTCCCGATACTGATGTTTCGTGCTTCGACGTTACCCACTTGTCCAATCGTGGCATAACACCGAGCCTGAATTTTACGCTGTTCTCCGGAAGGGAGCTTCAAGGTTACATATTTCCCTTCTTTTGCCATAATTTGAGCCGTAGCACCTGCGGCTCTGACAATTTGTCCGCCTTTTCCGGGGACTAATTCCACGTTGTGAACATCTGTACCTAATGGAATTCTCGATAGGGGCAAGGCATTACCGATTTCAATCGGAGATTCTGGCCCGGAGACAATCATTGTTCCCACTTCTAAACCGACCGGATGTAGGATATACCGCTTTTCCCCATCGATATAATGCAGTAAAGCAATCCGAGCGTTACGGTTGGGATCGTACTCAATATGAGCGACCTTTGCCGGAATATTGTGTTTCTCGCGGCGAAAATCAATGATCCGATACAGTTTCTTGTGGCCGCCACCCCGGTGACGACAGGTAATCACACCTCGATTATTCCGTCCCTTATGACGATGTTTACTCGTGACCAGGGAGCGTTCAGGTTCGGAACGGGTAATTTCAGCAAAGTCTGAAACTGAGTGTTGTCGAGTGCTAGGGGTATAGGGTCGATATGAACGGATTCCCATGATTTGCCCTCATTTAAAAATTTGCAAAAAATAACTTCTAAGGGTGAATTTCCCTTAAACTTCTGGGAATAGGATCTTTCTCAATGGTTCTCCGTCTTCTAGGGTGACAATTGCTCGTTTATAACGGGCTTTGAATCCTACAAATTTGCCCACTCTCCGTCTCTTCCGAGGGGGATTATGGGTATTGACACTGAGAACTTTAACCGCAAATAAGAGTTCGATCGCTTCTTTGATAACGGGTTTACTCGCACGGGGATCGACATCAAAGGTAAACTGATTTAGCTCCATCAGGATGGTTGCTTTTTCAGTTACAATCGGCTTTCTGATCACATCAGCGAGATCGCGAGTTTGATATTCAGTCACCGTAAACCTCCTCGACTTTCTCAAGGGCTGCGGGTGTGGTAACAATCTTGTCGGCGTATAGGATGTCATAAACATTCAAACTATCTGCCAGACAAATTCTCATCCGCGCAATATTACGCCCAGATAAATAAACGTTTTCTTGTTTTTCAGGTAGAACTAGCAAGATTTTGGACTCGGCATCAACGCCCCATCGACTCATCGCCGCCACAAGGTCTTTAGTCTTCGGGCGAGGAAGTTGATCGACAAATTCTTCAACGACAATTAAATCCTCAACCCGACTTTGTAAAGCCGTCCGCAAAGCTAGACGTCTTTCTTTGCGGTTCATTTTCTGGGAAAAGTCACGAGTTCTTGGCCCAAAAATGACACCACCACCTCGCCATAACGGAGATCGAATCGATCCAGCTCTCGCTCGACCTGTTCCTTTTTGTCTCCAGGGTTTACGTCCGCCCCCTCTGACTTCTGCTCTGGTTTTACTGTGGGCTGTTCCCTGACGAGCGTTGTTCATTTGCCGAACGATGGCCCGATGAACAATGTGGGCAGCATTTTCTTCTTTGGCGACTTTGAGATCTAAGCTAGCTTGCCCTGTTTCTTCGCCTTCCCAGTTGCGTACAACACAATCCGCCATGTTTTTCTCCTCCTACTTATGCCCCACAATGTTGGCTGGGATGATATTTAGCAAACCGCCTGCTTTTCCAGGAACGGCTCCTCTGATTAACAGGAGATTACGTTCCGCATCGATCCGAGCGACGGTGAGTTTGCGAGTGGTGATTTGTTTGCCACCGTAACGTCCAGCCATCTTTTTACCCGGATAAACACGACCGGGTGTTGTTCCAGGCCCAATAGAACCGGGGAGACGATGGTTTTTGGAACCGTGAGCCATTGGCCCTCGTCGGAAGTTATGTCGTTTCTGATACCCGGCAAATCCTCGTCCCATGCTGATTCCACAAACATCAACGAGTTGACCGGGTTCAAACAGATCGGCTTTGAGTTCCTGGCCTAGCTCGTAGCTGCTGGTATCTTCGATCCGGTACTCCTTGAGATGGCGAACCATCCGTCCTCCGGATTTTGCCAGATGTCCTTGCTCCGCATTGCTGAGGTACTTATTCACCTCTTTACCCGGAGATCTAGCAGTATTGAGTTTGCGGGTTTTATTTGGGACTTCTCTGTAACCGAGCTGGATAGCGGTGTAGCCATCAGTGGACTCGGTTTTAATTTGGGTAATTACGCATGGCCCAGCTTCAATGACGGTGACGGGAATGGCAAGGCCACTCTCTGCATCAAAAACCTGGGTCATACCAATCTTTGTGCCTAAAATACCTACAGACACTTCAACTCGCCTCTCTACTTTTTGTACAAATTCAGGTCAAGATTATCGGTCTCGTGCCAGAATTTTTGTAAATCGTTTGCCGCTTAACCCAGACAGTAGATTGTTTCAGCTACCGTCTGTCCAACGGTTATAATAGATTTTGGCTTTCGTGGGGCGTGAACTAGAGACATCCCTAAACATCTCGATGTTCAAGATATATTAGGTCTACCCCATAAAACATTCACACACACAAAATTCCTTTCCAACTCAAGTCGTAGGAAAAAGAACCAACTACCTGACAAGGTTTTAAGCTATCAACTTGTTTAAGCTGCTCTAAGACCAAGATATTTTCTCGATCTCACCTTAAATGCTACGAGGACTTGAACGGCTAGCCGCTCAGTATCCTGTTGTCATCCACTCAGGGATCGTGCTGTTAAACCCAATCTTTGACGGAGTAGCTGCAATGCACTTCCGGGTTTAACGGTTCTGACTGGGGTTCAATAAGATTTCCATTACACTTCTTTGCTCTAACTCAGCTCATCACTCTTTTACAGAGTATGGCGTGAGTTGCTCCGCCGCGAGTTTCCACCTTATCGTTTTTCACTTGCTTGTGAACCCAACAGTCGCTAAGTAGCATTTGGCGACAATTTATAATTTTATTTTAAACTTTGGAGTCTGTCAACCCCTAACCCGGACTAAATTATCTTAAAGTCTAAGTTAAATTAACGGAGTAGGAAGATAGAGAGATTATAGTGTTTCGATGTCGCTCTTGCTGAATCTTCCCCGTATAATAATGATGAATTAAAAGCAGAAATTGGCAACTTTAGCACACGAGGTATCATGGCATTAATCACAACAGGTGGTAAATTACTTCGGGACTTAGACTCAAACGGTGCATTGGCACTGTATGTCCCTTTGGAGGGTGGAATGGAGGGTCGCTATCGTCGTCGTTTACGCGCCGCAGGTTATACCACTTATAGTTTATCGGCGCGAGGTTTAGGAGATTTAGCAGCTTATTTAACCGGAGTTCATGGTGTGCGTCCACCCCACTTGGGTAAGAAAAGTAGCGGTAATGATGCCGCAGTGGGTAATGTCTATTATGTTCCTCCAATTGTGAATTATCAACTTGAACAACTCCCCACCAACTCAAAAGGGTTACTGTTGTGGATTATTGAAGGTCATATTCTATCGAGTCAAGAGATTGAATTTCTGACGCAATTACCGAGTATTGAACCTAAAGTTAAAGTTGCAGTTGAAATGGGAGGCGATCGCTATTTTAACTGGAAACCGCTTAAATCCGCTTTAGCCGCAGCCTAGTATTACTACCCTATCCCCCCTACGTCCCCCTTGGCAAGAGAGCAGACGATGCTGCGCTTTCGGTTTGATGGGGGATTGAGGGGACGAAAATAGTTTACGGCTTGGAGAATTCCAATCGTTTGGCTAGTTTTTCGGTTTCGCAAACAGAGGAATCAATACTTTCAGAAATCCAGCTAGAGAACTCAATAGAACAGCCACAGCTAGGAGAATTTCGGCGGGACT
>JBCBCI010000056.1:0-40357 GCA_038530755.1 Cyanobacteria bacterium J06592_8
CATCCGAGATTGACTTGGCGAGACAATGATTCTTAACGAGATTCTTAATCCTCAAATCTTCGTAAGCGACCAAATCATTAGATTGGATTACGCAACGCGCCAGTCTCTTGGCGTGTTCTTCACGTTGCCTACTTATCTTGCGAAAAGTTGGCGGTGTCGGTTTCCGTCCCGCCAAACTTTTCAAGACGAGGTGTACTCGTCCAAGTTTATTAATGGCTTTTAATCGGTTCGCACTGCCCTTTTTCTTTCGAGAAACACGTTTTTGATATAACTTCAGTTGTTTCTCTCTTTTTCTATAAAAACGGGGATTATGTTCAGTATTGTTATTGCTATCGGTGTAAAACTCTTTTAATCCAACGTCCAAGCCTACTGTATTTCCAGTCGGTTGCGTTTCGACTTTCACGTCTACTTGAATGCAAAACTGACAATAATAACCGTCAGCCCTTCTCACCAGTCGTACTCGTTTAATCTTCTCAACTGGATAGAATGCTAGATCCCAAGTTCCAATTAACTTGAGTTTTCCAATCCCTTTTTTGTCGGTGAACTCAATATGTTTAGGGTCTAGCAATTTCCAGCCCGACGTTTTATATTCAACAGAACGACTCCGTTTTTTGAATCGTGGGAAACCTTCTCTTGGTGCGCTTCCTCTAGCGGCTTGCGAAGCCGCGAGGTCGCACCGCTTTTTTCCCGGAATATTCCTTTTACAGTTTTCAAAAAACCTAGCAATCCCCGACCAACATCGTTCTACAGAAGCCTGACAAGCATGGGAGTTTAAATCTTTGACAAAGGGATACATAGCGCGAAGCTCGGTATTGTACCGATACAACTCTTTTCTCCCTAATCCTTGATTATCCATCCAATAACGCAAACATGAATTCCTGATGAATTTACAGGTACGAATTGATTCATCAATTGCTTGGTATTGATTCTGTTTTCCACGCACCTTAAATTCGTAGACAATCATAGTTTAACGCAGGTTTTCTTGGCGTATATTAATAGTATCACAAGAATCGTTGTTTGTGAGGGGTAAACTTACCCCATGGATGAATCAAGGGGCTTGCGTCTACCCCTCACGCTCCCCAATTTTTGGTCAAATTAGAAGCGACGCTTTTTCCCAGGATATTGCCCTTGCAGTATCCTGTTTTGTATTAGCAAGCATCGACTCACCCGCAGAACATATTCAAGCCTTCAAACTTGCTCTAATGCACCAGACTGTTTCAAGTCCCTTAAATAGCGATTTCCAGTACAGAAGAGAACGGTTGAAATCTCAGCTTTGAGAATATCAACTAAGTTGTATACCGCCTCTTCGGACTCCGCTGCAGCCTGCAAAAATGGCCAGGCTAATCCCGCTAAATTAGCACCTAATGCGATCGCTTTTGCGACATCTAAACCGTTACGCAGACCTCCTGACGCAATCAGAGGGACTGTTGCATCAATTGTGCGAATACGGGTAATACACTCAGCAGTAGGTAGACCCCAATCTGCAAACGTCTCTCCCAGACGTCTCTGTAGGGGATCTTTGGCTCGTTCACCTTCGATTTTTGCCCAGGATGTTCCTCCTGCACCTGCCACATCAATTGCGGCTACGCCGACTCCTCGCAGTCTCTGAGCCATTGTTGCTGAGATGCCATTCCCCACTTCTTTGGCAATGACCGGAACGGAGAGTTTTGAACAAAGTGTAGCAATTTTGTCAAGGAGTCCGCGAAAATTTGTATCACCTTCGGTTTGAATACATTCTTGTAGAGGATTGAGATGCAAAATTAAGGCATCTGCTTCTAAACTCTCGACAACCCGCTGACATTGTTCTAAGCCATAACTGTAGTTCAGCTGAACTGCACCTAAATTTGCAAATAAAAGAATATCCGGGGCTAAACTTCGCACCGCAAATGTATCGCTGAGTTGAGGATTTTCTACCACTATTCGTTGAGAACCGACACCCATTGCGATTTTGTAATGCTGGGCAGCTTTAGCGAGTCGTTGGTTGATGAGTTTGGCTTGTGCTGTTCCGCCTGTCATTGATGATATTAACAGGGGTGCCCAGAGCGTTTTACCCAAAAATGTAGTTGTCAGATCAATTTCGTTGCGATTTAATTCCGGTAGACAACAGTGAGTAAAACGATAGCGATTCAGTCCATTGGTTTGTTGTCGAAATTGTACATCTTCCTCTAAACAAATCCGCAAGTGATCGGCTTTGCGAATTTGAGTCTGACCTGAAGCATTGATCGAGTCGTTTGTTTGAGAGTGAGGCGTGATTTGAGAAGACATTCTGGGAGTATTGCACCAAACAGCGATTTTTATAGTCTACCGCTCTACAGTAAACAGTGACCAGTTTTTTACAGTTTACAGTTATACCGTAAATAGTGTTCAGTTGTTTAGTTTGATCAAATTCTTCACTGCTGAGTGTTTACTGCTCTAGAGATTTCCATCTTGGTCTAATATCTAAAGTCTTCTCAAGAAGACTGAAATCTCTATCAATTTCACGGTTCAGGGTTCACGCTTCACTGATTACTGTGTACTGCTCACTGTTCTTTGATTATGGACTAATCAACTCTACTCTATCTTGACCATCAATTTCTTCAAGATAGACTTTTACTTGTTCTTCACGAGCCGTTGGGAGTTCTTTTCCGACAAAATTGGGATGAATGGGGAGTTGACGATGACCCCGATCAACTAAAACAGCCAGTGTGATGCTTTCGGGGCGTCCGTACTCGTTGACGGCGTTTAAGGCAGCTCGAATAGTACGTCCACTGTAGATCACATCATCCACCAGGACAACAAATTTATCGGTTAAATCAAAGGGGATTTGAGTTTTAGCCGGCGTTCGCATCCCGACTTTATCTAAATCATCTCGATAAAAGGTAATATCGACCGCACCGACGGCAATGGTCAGATGTTCGAGTATTTGAATTTGATGGGTTAATCTTTCGGCTAGCGGTACGCCTCGTGTATAAATTCCGAGTAAAACTAAATCGGAAAGATCACCTGCTCTTTCAATGATTTCTGAGGCTAAACGATTCACCGTGCGTCGGATTTCTTCTGGGGATAGGATTTCAACGATTTTGCTCATAGAAAGGTATTGTACGATCAGTGGTCAGTCCTGTAGGCTGAGAAGCAGTCTGAAAAAGCATTCAGCGATTAGCGATCAGGAGTTGGGTTAAATTTCTCGATTTCAATCAACAAGAGTAAATTTGAAGCTGAAAAGGGACAAAAATTATTTTGAACATCAAGCCCTCTGCGATCGCGATCGTGGACAATTTTTAAAGTTTATTGACAATTAAGCTGATTATGCCATAGCCCAAAATAAACCCGACCCACTCCATTAAAAAAGTTAAACGAGTCAGTTGCAGTGCCTGGTGAACAATTGCCGGAGTAATGGGAGCAATAAAGTCGCCTAAGAGGGGTTTGGCTTTGATAATACCGTTGTATTTATTCACACCTCCTAACTGTACACCCAAAGTTGCGGCATAAGCACATTCACTCCACCCTGCGTTAGGACTCGGATCGTCAATTGCATCCCGTTGACAGATGCTCCAAACCCATTTAGGTTTTCCAGACAGAAGAGCAATTAAAAGGACATTCAATCGGCAAGGGAACCAAGTCAGGAAGTCTTCTAACTTTGCACTAAACCATCCAATATCTGTATAGGGAGCTTCTTTATAACCGACCATTGAATCTAGGGTACTTGCAGCTTTATAGGCGAAAGCGAAGGGTACACTACCGATTCCGGGTATTAGCATACCAACTAAAGCATAGAATAAAGGAGCGATAACACCATCCGTTGAGTTTTCTGCGACCGTTTCTAAGACGGCTCTGAGAATTTCTGAGGCGGGTAAATCTTGAGTATCTCGACCTACATATAAACTTAACTGTTGACGGGCTTGAACGAGGTGATCTTGATGTAGAGGATCGAGAACATCAAGGGCGGCTTGACATAAACTGCGAAGGGCAAAACAACTGGCTAACATGATACTTTCCACTCCGATGTCCAAAATAGGATGCAAAGGGAATTGAAGAGGGATGGATTTCACCGCTTGTAAAATCAACCAACTGGTAAATCCGCTACCAAAAACAAGTAAGATTGCCAGTAATATACCAGAAACTTTTAGAGTAATGGGGGTTTTAAACCAGCTAAAGGCAAGGCGAGTATATTGTTGAATCGCCCATCCCATAACCTGTACAGGATGTAGCCATCCCCAAGGGTCGCCGATGAGAAAGTCAAGCCAAGCTGCTATCACTATTGTGAAAACTGAACTTGAGTCTGTCATTGATTGAGGGGTGAGAGGGAAGAAAAATTGCGACAAAAGTTGAGGATTTCCAGAGTAAATCTACCCAGTGTACTAGATAACAAAACTGGTTTCTTCGCCAAGAGATGCCTGCCAACTGCGAGCATCATAATAAAGATCTTCAAGAGAGATGCTGTAGAGTGCTTCTTTAAGCTTTTGATGTAACCGATTCCACAAGGTAAACGTTACCCAGTCTTCCGCAAGTTCTACATTGGCTTGATGGCGAGGGAGCGGTTCTATACTTTCTCCAACCGCTTCTAAAATTTCTCCTAGCGAAATTTCAGCAGGGAATCTTGACAATTGATAGCCACCTTGCGATCCCCGAACTGATTCAACTAAACCATGCCGTCGCATCTCAATCAATAGCTTTTCTAGATAGGGTGCCGGCAGGTTTTGTCGGTGAGCAATTGCATTCACTGAAGTCGGACCAAACTTTGGCTGTAAGCTCAAGTCTAGCAATGCCTTTACACTATAATGTCCGCGTGTGGTTAACTTCATCCTCAAATCAAAAAATTATCAACTTCAGCATTGAGTTTAGTCCAAGATAGCAAATACTGACTATAGAGACCAATACTAGCTTACTCGATAAAATGATATCCGATCAAATGCCACACTAGAGACTCCGAGAAGAGCTATAGAGTGATGTTCTATCTAAGGCTTGATTGGAGAGTTGAGTCGAGCATTTTGGTTAAACTGTTGTCTGCCTTTCTCTATAGTGACTCAGACTCAGCGATCGCACAAGGTTTGAGAGAGTATTAAGGATGCCGTGAGCTTCCAGTTAATTCCTTGACATGAATTAGATCTAGTAAAAAATTTAAAATAGTGGTGAATATTTTTCGGAATTCGTGTATTATGGTTTCACAAGCACATATTTAGCTAATCTCTTTGGGCATCAAAATTGTCAGCCCGAAGAAAAGTTGTCATCTTAATTATCGAATGTCGAAGGAAACCGTTAATGGCTAAACAACAGAAAGGATCAGATGTTCAACCTCAGCCGCTGATAGGTGAGGCGTTACTCAAAAAAGTCAAAGAACTCGAAAATTTTGACAAAGAGAAGAAAGCAAGAGAATGTGGTTACTACACCCTCACAAAAAACGGTGTTGAGCGAGTGAACATGATGAAATTCCTCAATGCTCTAATTGATGCCGAAGGAATTGAGTTAGATGGTAAGCAAACAGGAAATGGACGCGGTGGACGTTCTGCCAGCTATCGTATCAGCGTACAGTCTAATGGAAATTTATTGATTGGTGCGGCATATACCAAGCAAATGGATCTGCAACCGGGTGATGAATTTGAGATTTCTCTAGGTCGCAAACACATTCACCTTAGACAAGTTGAACCCGGAGAAGAATTCGACGAAGATGACGAAGCGGTATAATTTAGCTCAACTATCTTAACGCTAAATTTATCTGATGGGGATTCAATTCAATATGGACGGTTAGAGTCCCCAGTCTCGGCTGTGTGAAGTAGAGTCGCAAAATGAATGCCTAGATTGCTTGTGTAATCATCTATTATCAAGAAAAGTTGATTGCTGAGGTTAATCTTTTTGGATAAATACTGAAGCATCTATCTTTAATGAAATGAGCTGCGATATCTTTTCGCTTTGAGCAGCTCAACAATTCCAGCGAAGTCAAGTTCTATGTTCGAGGGGTTGCAACCCTTAATGTTGTCAGCCTACAGGCGGTTTGAACGGGTATAACGTTGCTCCTGAGACATCAACGAATTGAACTCAAAATCGAGTAAGATCGCAGAGTCAAAGATAACTGTAAATGGATGAAATTCAGCCCATGTCAGAAGGTTTTTTACTCAGTCGGGTTCTGTTGCGGTTTGAGAAGGGTTTGGACGATGTGTTGAGCGAACTCTCTGCGGTCGTGATGACACCAGATGGTAATTTGTGGCTAGGTTCTGATGAGCTGTTAGGTGTGGAACGGTTGTCCCCAGTTG
Source organism: Cyanobacteria bacterium J06592_8 (assembly GCA_038530755.1). Classification (GTDB taxonomy): domain Bacteria; phylum Cyanobacteriota; class Cyanobacteriia; order Cyanobacteriales; family Microcoleaceae; genus Capilliphycus. The sequence goes on from JBCBCI010000056.1 coordinate 6,228, forward strand.
AACCCCTGGTTTATGGCAATCACAAACATATTTCACTATTGAACTTTTTTGAACTTCCCGATAGTGAAGATGAAGTCGATATCGAGGGAATGGACTATGCTGAGAATTATTTGTGGGTAATTGGTTCTCACAGCACGAAACGCAAAAAACCCAAGAGAAAAGATCCTCAAAAAGATATCGAGCGACTTTCTGAGGTCAAGACTGAAGCCAATCGTTACTTAATTGCTCGTATTCCCTTAGTAGATGGCAATTTAGTCAAGTCTGGTACTGCCAGTGATGATCCCCAAAAACAACTGACCGCAGCCCTACTCGAAATAACAGAAGAAGGTAATATTTTAATTGAAAGTCTCAAAAGCGATCCTCACATCAGTTCTATTATCTCCGGAAGTTTACCCTCAAAGGACAATGGACTGGATATTGAAGGGATAGCAGTCGGTAAAGAGCGGATTTTTCTAGGCTTAAGAGGCCCTGTACTACGGGGTTTCGCAATTATTTTAGAAATTGAACTAGAAGAAAAAACACCTTGTACTCTGACGTTAAAGCCTATTGGGAAGAATGGGGAATTATATCTCAAGCATTTTGTTGAGTTAGATGGATTAGGGGTGCGAGGACTTTATTTACAGGATGACGACTTAATGATCCTGGCCGGGCCAACAATGGATCTCACAGGTGAAATGCGAGTTTATCGCTTAAAGAATATTGAGAAGCGATCGCAAGAAATGATTTATTTTCAAGACTCTAAGCCGCTAGAGATGCTGTTCGATATACCGATTACGATTGGGGCAGACAAAGCAGAAGGCATTGCTCATTTTCCCTGTTTAGGACAACCCAATTCTATTTTGATTGTTTATGATTCTCCCGCACCTGCACGACAACTCAGTGAATATGAAGTATTTGCTGATGTCTTCTGGTTAAAAGATTAAGATTTCAATGCTAATTTTCAAAAAACAGGATAGAGGCGTGCTAAAGCACGTCTTTATTCCGACTTAACTCGGCTGAATGACTGTAACGGCATAGGAGTCTAGAGCCAGGTATTTTTGAGCGATTTCCTGGAGGTCAGAAGTCTGAAAAGATTGAATTTGAGTCGGATAGGTGATGGAGAGTTCGGGTTGAGCAACTGTAAAGTAATACCCGTATAAGCCAGCAAGTTGAGCTGGAGTTTCTGTAGAGAAAGCGTAATCATTACAGAGTAAACGCTGACCTCGTTTGAGTTCCGCCTCAGAAATAGGTTGACTGTGCAATTGAGCAATACAATCTTGAATGAGAGCTTCTACCGTTTTAATCTGTTTGAAATCTAGTAAGATATTAATAGTAAGTAAGCTTGATTGTTGTTGAACTGAAAAGCTGCCACTGAGATAGTGAACAAGTTGCAATTCTTCCCGTAGTGTTCGGACTAAACGAGAGGTTCGTCCTTCTGTGAGAATTACAGTCAGTAAATCCAAACCGTAAACATCTCGTAACTGTTCAACGTTCGGGCCAAGCCAAGCTAACATTAACCTTGCCTGTTCAGCGTGGGGTAATTGCAATTCTCGACGACGAATTTCTGAGATTTGGGGTTCAGGTGTTAACCCAATACAAGGGCAGTTTTGAGGGGTAGGAAATTGAGCAAAAGCCTGTTTGATTGCATCAAGAGCGCGTTCTTGTTTAACTCCACCCACAATCACAACACCCATATTTTGGGGTTGGTAATGACATTGATGAAAACAGCGCATTTCTTCCGGTTCGCGCTGCATTAATTTCTCTGGAGTTCCGAGTACCGAACGTCCGTAGGGATGATGGCTGTAGATGATCTCCATCATTGCCTGAAATTCAATCCAATCAATATTATCTTCCGCCTGACGAATTTCTTCTAAAACGACATCCCGTTCTCGAATAAACTCCAAATCAGGAATTTTGGGTTGTAAAAGCAGTTCGGCTAAAGTGGGGAGTGTTTCTTCTAAGTATTGTTCAGCAGTCGTGATGTAAAAATGAGCGTAGTCGTGACTCGTTGCTGCGTTTGTGACTCCTCCTCGACTCTCAATCACTTGGTCAAAAACACCCGGAGCAATGTTATCTGTCCCTTTAAAAATCATGTGTTCTAGGAAATGAGCCATACCTGACCAGGGTTCAGGCTCCTGAATTGCCCCCGCTCTGATCCAAACATCAACAACTGCTACAGGCGTTGCTGAAACTTCCTGATGAATAATAGTCAGGCCATTCTCTAGTTTTGTTATACTCGCAGGGAACTCTAAAGCAGTTTGCAGTTGGGACAATTTATTTAATAAAAGCTAAACTAAATTTAATTTATTGCTAACTTTTCTAGACTACCGTTTTCCCTTGAGATAAATTGAGTACCTCGATACAGATTTTTAGACGAGTTGGAAATGCACAGCATAACAGCACTATAACTACAGACAAAAAATTAGCCCAGGAATGGTAGAAGGCTTAACTCCAAAACCTTCATATTCCTGGGTATCGCTCAAATAATGAGACTTAAGAACTTCTAATTAAACAATTGGATCTTCTGGAGTTACGGGAACAATTGGATCTTCTGGAGTTACGGGAACAAATGGGTCTGGAGTTACAGGAGGAATTGGAGTTACCACCGGAGGATTGATCAACAGCGGATCGAAGCCTCTGACTGGGATCAAGGCATCTTGATCGATACCACCTTCGGGTACCGCGAACTGGTTGTTGGGCGGGAAGGGAACGATATTGGAAAGTCCTGCTGTAATCTGTGCTGCTTCTCCAAAGTCCAGAGTGATTGCTGGAACTGGAGTGGTTAAGTTTTCCTCAATATCAGGTTCGGCAACTCGAACCACGTAAGCATCTTCTGCAGGAGCGAAACCCGTCAGAGGATCAATATTTGGTGTAGGTGGTAAGTCGAAGAAGATGAAGTTTCCGTTGAAGTCACTTGTGGTGGTCGGTTCATCATCATCGCGACTACCATCATCATCGAGGTCAAGATAAACTGTAACACCCTCTAAAGGTGGATCTTGTACACCTGTGATCGGGTCAATATCTAACAGAGAGTTGGCGTTGAGGTCATTGAAGATCACACCTGAAATACTGTTGGGTACTGGTGCGATTCCGGGAGCGTTGAAGACCAGCGTAGAGTTAATTTGACGGGCTTCATCTTCAGTAACTGTTATACTGATTTCGCCTGGACGCTCTCCATTGGGGTCCAACAAGGGAGAAGTAAAGACGTAGGCGTTTGTCGGTACATCAAACTTGACCGTGAATGACTCGGCAAACCGTTCTGGCTCATTGTCCCGAACAAATTGAGCAAAGGGATTTTGAGGATCGTCTTCACCCGGAATACTCGTATCTAAACCGTCAATAATGTAGAACCCTTCATCGTCGGTTGTGGTGGTGTCTACATTGCCATCACCATCAGTAATCGTAACATCAATGTTAGCTTGTCCGGGTTCGCTGGGTTCAGGTAGACCATTACCGTTGAGATCTCGAATCACCCGACCATAAATACTGTCAGGATTGATTACCCCAATATCTCTAGTGTTAGGGCCAACAAGAGTAGAAACTTCCAGAACGCTGCCCTCTTGTAACTCAAATCCACTGGGAAGTTCTGCTCTAACCAGATAGGTTGCCGGAGGTAAGTCCTGAAAGATATAAAATCCAGCTTCGTTTGTTTCGGCGAACGGCTCGTTTGCTTCTAAGAAACCACTGTTGTTGAGGTCGAGGAATACGGTTGCACCCGGAAAACCATCTGCTAGCGTGGGTTCACCGAACTGATCGATATCTTCATCTACAAAAGGTTCATAGATTCCATTTATGTTGTTATCAACGAAAACTGCTCCACTCAAAGTTCCCGCCGTTGGAACCGGACCAACAGGCGGAGTCGCACTAGCATTGAGAATGTTGAAATCAATTCTTTCGTTTGGATCGCCCGTTGTGACAATGGAAAAGGGAACTCCTACAGGTTCATTAAAACCCGGAGGTGTAACCTGGTCGATAATAAAAGCCCCAGCAGGTACATCAGAAAAAGTATACTCACCGTTGAAATCAGTGATGGTCACAGCTTCCAGTTCACCTGGTAAACCATCCCCATTCTCATCTAAGAAAACTGTAACGTTAGGAAGACCTTCACCCAGATCAAAAATTCCGTTAGGGATAATAGTATCCTGAAATACTGAGCCTCGAATTGTACTCACAATTTAACTCCTCCACCAAAGTATTGTACGAAGACGAGTCCCGAAGGACTATATAAAGTTGCAGCCTAAATGGTATCGTACATATACACTCTCATAAAACTTAGAGAGTCCACATTTAGGCTAAACATAAACGCTACCCAATCGTAGGCAACTATACCAGACTTTTTGGAAATCTAGCAATGCACTCAGGCTGCCTGTCTCAAGATTGTAGATTGCTTTTGCCTACTTCCTTTAGATTGTAATCAGCACTCCCTCCAATTGACAGGAGTGCCGTCGGGTCAGACTGTTATTCAGCTAACTTGTCCATCGTTAATAGGCATCTTGCAACTCATGGAAATCAGGAGAAATATAGTCTTTTCGCAGCGGCCAACCTACCCAATCTTCGGGCATTAAAATACGCTTCAGATTTGGATGACCTTCATAAACGATACCGTACATATCATAGGACTCCCGTTCTTGGAAGTCGGCGGCTTTCCAAATCCAATAAACTGATGGAACCCTGGGGTCGCTGCGCGGAACGAATACCTTGACGCAAACTTCCTCAAATTGTTCCACATCATCGCCAATTTTTACGATATGGTAAACGCTGACGAGATCTTCGCCGGGACCTAAATCATACGCACATTGACATCGCAGATAATTGAATCCGTTGGCGTAGAGTGCTGTAGACAGGGGAATTAGAAAATCTCGACTGACCTTAATCAGCTCAACGTTGGAGTGATCTCGTCCCAAGGATTCATGTTCAAATCCGTTTTGACTCAGCCACTGGGAAACAGGGCCCGGTTCTACAATTGCTGCTTCTTCAGTCTCAGCCACGCTGCTCCTCCTTGGTTTGTTCTGCTAACATCGCGGGGGGAACAGGCATTCCCATGGCTTCGGTTAGTTGCTTCGGTGGAGTCTGACGGGTTTCGGTCTGTAAATATTGACCTGTCAAAATCGGTTCAACAACTTTCATTTGATGAGAACGAGTATAGTAGCGGTGGGTTTGCTGGAGGTTTCCTCGTTCCTGGAGAGAATCATTGGAAATTTTCTTCCGCAGCTTGATGATCGCATCAATGATTGCTTCTGGACGGGGAGGACAACCGGGAATATACACATCAACGGGAATCAGCTTATCGACTCCTCTAACCGCAGTTGTGGAGTCCATGCTAAACATTCCGCCAGTAATCGTGCAAGCACCCATTGCAATCACATACTTGGGTTCAGGCATTTGTTCGTACAACCGCACCAATACAGGTGCATATTTCATTGTGATTGTTCCGGCGGTAATCAGTAAGTCAGCTTGACGGGGACTCGAACGGGGAACCAAGCCAAAGCGGTCAAAGTCAAAGCGAGACCCGATTAAAGCCGCAAATTCAATAAAGCAGCAAGCTGTACCATAGAGTAATGGCCATAAACTTGACAGTCTTGCCCAGTTATACAGGTCATCGACTGTGGTTAAGACCACATTTTCTGACAGTTCTTGAGTAACAGATGGTCGCTCAATGGGATTGATAATTCTTTCGGTTTCCGGAGAAATACCTTGACTCGTCATAATTTTTCCGTGATTTTAACAACTTAAGACCATTCCAGCGCACCCTTGCGCCAAGCGTAAACTAGGGCAATTACTAAAATGGTAATAAAAATCAAAGCTTCGATAAACGCTAACAGTCCAAGCTTATGAAATGCAACGGCCCAGGGATAAAGAAACACTGTCTCCACGTCAAAAATGACAAACACGAGGGCGAACATATAGTAGCGAATATTGAACTGAATCCAAGCTCCGCCTACAGGTTCACAACCGGATTCATAAGTTGTTCGTCTGACACCTTTTCGGCTTTGAGGACGAACAAGCCTGGATGCACCAAGTGCAAGAACAGGCACTAGGCTACAGATAATCAGAAAGCCTAGAAAGTATTCATAACCACTGAGAACAAACACGATGGCTGATTAAGTGTGACTGTACTGTTGTTCATTTTACAGTGAACAGTTATTCAGTGAGCAGTTATCAGTTTTTACAGTGTTCAGTGTTCGCTGAACAGTTATCAGTTTTTGCAGTTTACAGTTATCCGTTTTGAATGTGTACTGTCCTCTGTCCTCTGTTCCTTGTACCCGACTTGCCCTGAGTCTAGTCGCAGGGTTGTCTGTAAACAAGGATTGATTTTTGATTGGCTTTGGTGAGATTCTGTAATATTATGTAATAGACATTTTAAGAATTGACGTGCGTTACATCAGTTCTGGGGTCTTGTATCTTAGAGAACTGTGACCACTTTTCCAGGTGAAGCTATGAGTGAACAAGCAAGCGAACAAGCAAGCGAACAAGCAAGCGAACAAGCGACTGAGGTCGAACCTTTAGATCGACACGAATGTAGAGCCTGCGGCTACGTTTATGAACCCAGCAAAGGAAGTTCAATGGGTAAAACTGTCGTTGCACCCGGAACAGCCTTTGAAGAGCTTCCCAAGGGTTGGCGTTGTCCGGTCTGCGGGGCATCGAGCAGTCAATTTGCTAACATCGGGCCGAAAGAAGGGCCTTCTGGTTTTAAAGAAAATTTGAATTATGGCTTGGGTGTGAATACACTCACCTCTCAACAAAAAAACCTACTGATTTTTGGTGGATTAGCTCTAGGATTCTTATTCTTTATGAGCTTATATGGCTTGAAATAAAAGCCAGTTTAACCGATTGAAAACCCATGAGTTTAATGAAATTTTTGCGAAAAATTCTAGTTGTATTTGCAGTTCTTCTACTCTGCACCAGTTGTAAATATCTCCCAGCTCTCAGTTATAATCCTTGGGAAGTTGTTCCCACGGCTACTGATGCGAATTTATACGATATTGCCTTCTCAGAAGACAACCCAGAGCATGGTTGGGCAGTCGGCAGTAGTGCAACCCTTTTAGAAACAACGGATAACGGTAAAAGCTGGGAAACCAAAGCCCTGGATTTGGATGAAGGAAGGATTCGTTTGGCTTCAGTCAGCTTTTCGGGTTCTGAAGGCTGGATTGTGGGTGAACCCTCTGTCTTACTCCATACTACAGATGAAGGCCAGACCTGGACTCGGATTCAGCTCAGTGCTAAACTTCCCGGCGCACCCTACAATATAGTTGCACTAGGGCCACAGTCAGCCGAGATGGCAACTGATATCGGCGCAATCTATGTCACAAAAGATGGCGGTCAGAACTGGAAGGCTCTCGTTGGAGACGCGGTGGGAGTGGTTCGTAATATCTCTCGTTCCTCCGATGGTCGCTATATCTCCGTGTCCGCTAAGGGTAACTTTTATTCAACTTGGACACCGGGGTTGCCGTCCTGGGAGCCCCATAATCGTTATAGCTCTAAGCGTCTAGAAAATATGGGCTTTGGGACAGATGGTCGTCTATGGATGATTGCCAGAGGCGGTGAACTCCGGTTTGCAGACTCGTCCGATCAAGAAGAGTGGAGTGATGCAATTCAGCCTGAATATGCGACCAGTTGGGGATTTTTAGATCTAGCCTATCGAACTCCGGAAGAGATTTGGGTTAGCGGTGGAAGTGGTAACTTAGTGTGCAGCTTGGATGGGGGAGAAACTTGGCTAAAAGATACTGAAGTTGAAGACATTCCCGCTAACTTTAACCGCATTAAGTTTATTAGCCCAGAGAAAGGTTTTATCTTGGGTCAAAGAGGAACGCTATTGAGATATACAAGTCAGGTTTCTCAAACTCCGGCTTAGGCTCAAAGCACACTCAAGAGAAATAATTTGCGGGTAGTGGTTGTTAGAAATCCACAAATTTCGTATTATAAGATATTGACAGATGTTTAACACTCTCAAAGCGTTTGAAACTGAGAGTGGCGAGGTAAAAAAATTGGGAAATGTTGAATTCCTCTCTGCTCAAAAATGCAGTAGAACTTGAAACGACTTCCCAAATTTGTCAAGCGTTGTAATTAGGAGAAGGATAAATGGCAGGTGATACCGGAGAGCGTCCCTTTGGGGATATTGTTACCAGTGTTCGGTACTGGGTCATTCACAGCATCACAATTCCAGCTTTATTTGTCGCAGGTTGGTTGTTTGTCAGTACGGGATTAGCTTATGATGCTTTTGGGACTCCTCGTCCGGACGAGTATTATCCCGTTCAAGAACGTCAAGAAATTCCCATTATTTCTGATCGCTTTAGCGGTAAACAACAAATTGATGAGTACCTCGGAGAATAATTTTTTAATTAGGAGTTTAACAAAATGAGTAGCAGTTCTAACCCCAATGAACCTATCAGCTATCCAATTTTTACTGTTCGTTGGATAGCCGTTCACACTTTAGCTGTTCCTAGTGTCTTTTTCTTGGGCGCGATCGCAGCAATGCAGTTTATTCAACGCTAGGAGGTTTTTATGGATCGTATTCCCAATCCCAATCGTCAGCCTGTTGAGTTAAACCGGACTTCTCTTTATCTCGGTTTACTCCTCGTTTTTGTACTGGGTATTCTGTTCTCCAGTTACTTCTTTAACTAATTCAGGATATCAATCTTAAATTTAGTTCACCGTTGAGTCAGTAACATTTTGAAATCAGAGGTAAAAGCTGTGTCTGGACAAGCTCGAATTCCCTTGTGGTTAGTCGCCACTGTAGCAGGAACAGGTATTTTAGTCGTCGTTGGTTTATTCTTTTATGGTTCTTACGTTGGTGTAGGATCGTCCATCTAAGATTGTCACCATAGACTCATAGAACTTTTGCTTAACAACAGTTCAAATCGAAAAAAATCCCGCTCATCATCGAGGGGGATTTTTAATACTATATCAAGTATCAAAGCTTAGAATTGAACCTCTAAAACCGAATTAAAATTACGGTTGCAGTACCCTTGGAGGCAGAAAGATGCTAAAATTCTCAAAGCTAGCTGGGTTCAGGTAGGGGGGCGGCATCCTGTTCAGCGATCGCCCTGCGGAGTCCATAGCGGGGATTGAGGTTTTCTCCCGCCCAACCTGTAAACGACCAAACAACAGCCCGACTCACATCTCGCGCTACCCGAATTTTTGACTCGGAAGGATAGTTTTCCGTCGGAATGGAAACTGGAGTAAAAGCAATTCCCTGGCTTCCGAAAACAACCGTCGCGATCGCAGTTGCCCGGGGCATATGAAAATCTGAAGTGATCAAATAAACATGAGAAATATCCTGTTTTTTCAAATCCTCAACCAAGGTTGAAAAGTTTGTCACTGTATCAACAGCGCGATAGTCAAGGTGGACTCGATCTAAATTAATTCCAGCCTTGTGAAAAATTTCTGTTGCCCGACGACGATCCACACCCGATGAAACCCAAACCTCTAAGTCGGCGTGTTCTTTGGCAAATTCAGCAGTAAATTGTTCTCGGTTGGGATTTCCACCCAACATCAAAATTGCTTGAGGTTCCGGAGCTTCTTGAAATGCTAGAGTAGAACGAATTGAAATAACATTGGCTAAAGTGGTTAAGGCTACACCAACAGATAGGACAGAAGTTATACCTAACGTTGATAAATTGAAAGACCGAAAGAGTGGTTTCATATTCATGAGTCTCTTTAATCTGTTTGCTCCCGTCAAAACAGCCTCTAAGTATTTTTAGAAGTCGAGATGTACAATTTTCGATAAAATCTTATTAAAATCACTCACACCTTAATGCGTTAAACGACTGAGAACCTATAAGTATCAATACTTCTAAGATAATATTAAGATCTCAGTTAGGACATCCTCCTAACTAGGGGATTAGCCCTCATCCAAACGAGTGAAATCATAGTATTTTCATGGATTGATTAAAACTAATGCTGACTCGACTTAATAATCTGTGGCTGCAAGTCTCTAGTGCTACTCTATACGCAGTAGTTGGCACATTTGTTTGTACATACTCAGCTAACTCGATTCCCTCTCCCCACAAATCTTCAACATCGAATAGTTGGTCCTTGATTGCTGGACAAAAACTCGATCTCCTCTCCACCGAAAAAGTAGCCACAGATTATAGTCTAGCGCAAAATTTTGTAAATCACTATCTCAAACGCGAACCTGTGGCGGGCTTAAGTGCCGATTTAACCTTAGAACAGGCTATCTCTGTGCAAACAGAATTTGTTCAACTCCTCACATCTCATTTAGGCCCAGTCGTAGGCTATAAGGCTGGACTCACAAACCCCATCGCCCAACAACGCTTAAATGTTTCTCAACCGGTGCGGGGTGTTCTCCTCAAACAAATGTTACTGGATAACGGCGCCGTTGTCTCGGCAAACTTTGGGGCTAGACCTCAATTTGAAGCCGATTTAATGGTTCGAGTCGGGGATGAGAGTATCAATAACGCTAAAACCCCCCAAGAGGTTCTTGCTGCCCTCGATGCCGTGATTCCGTTTCTAGAGTTACCAGATTTAGTCTTTGCACCTGATTTTAAACCCAATGCAGCGGCGATTGTTGCCATTAATGTGGGTGCGCGTTTAGGGGTCTTGGGGACACCCATTCCTCTGGCGGCGACACCGGAGTGGGAACAACGCCTGGGAAAAGTTCAAGTCAGTTTGTTGAATGAAGACGGAGAAGAAATCGCCAAAGGTGACAGTACGGCGTTACTGGGACATCCTTTAAAAGCGGTGATGTGGTTGCGAGATGACCTCAAGGCTGCGGGGATACCTCTTCAGCCTGGAGATTTGCTCTCTCTGGGAACGATTACCCCGTTAATGTCTCCGAAAGCGAAAACTACAATTCGCGCCCGTTATATCGGTTTAGACACTCAACCTGTGGAAGTTTCTGTCACCTTCGAGTAGAGACTTGAAACTCAATCTAGTCAGTTGTCCGGTCTTCAGAAAGAATTAAGTTGAGAACATTTAATTCATTAGAGGTTAAAAAATACCTATCTTTAAATAGTTTACTTCTAATCTCATTCAGACTATAACTTCTAAACATCAGCCAGGGAAAATCTTGATATTTGTGACCAATAGGTAGAATATTATTCACAGGATATAGAGAACGAATATAGGCAGCTAGAATATCTCGAAATCTTTGATCTTCTGGTTCTTCATCATTGCTAGCAAAATATTGACTGATTGCTTCACCTGTAATAAATGTAAATAAGGGTAAGGTGTAATATTGATCGAAATACTGGCTATTTTGTTCAAATTTTTGCGTTTTATTGGGGTGTTCCTCTAGCAAATCTACTAACTCAATCGCCTTATTGATAGCTGAACGCAAACTTTCAGGGTAAGTTGAACTCTCTTTAATATCTAACATCTGATTTAATAATTGACCGTGAGTACAAGCAATAATTTCTTCTCGGATTCGCATTTTGTACTTTTCCTCTACCGTTCTACCCTCAAGAGGAACAATTAACAAACTACCATTAATATAACCAGATTGAATGGGTTTAAAGTTGAGTAAACTATCTAAGTTTCCCCGAATTAAATGTAAAAATTGAGTAGCAAAGGAATCTCGCAATTTCAAATAAGACAGTTCTCGATCTTCTTCAGAACTCCCTCGAATTCCTAGATTAATCTCGACTGAATTTAACAAACTTTCTAAACTCGAACAAACCTCTGGTAAAACTTCATCATAGCGACGTTTATTTTGCTCCTTTTTTAATTCTTTGATTAGCCCACTCATCTCACTACTAAAGGTTTGACCCGCAGCAAATACTGATTTTCCACCTATGGGGATCATCATAAATTCGTTTGAACCAATAGAGCCAGACCCAAAAATTCTGGTCATTATAGAAGTCTTTAAAATCAACAGAATATTCAAAAGGTTCAATCGGGTTTTCTGTAAAGAGAGCTGCTGTTCATCAATAGATTTTTCTGAGGATAACTGATGGCATTTTGGATAGTAAACCATTTGCTCAGATAAATAAAAAACCAACTCTTTCTCTTCATAATCCAGAGTTTTTTCGGGTTCGTAATATCCACGACCTCTATAAATAACTTGAATCACTTCCATTAGGTTTCTTTCAATTTCAAAACGAGGAATATCAACTAAAATATATTTAGCTTTTGGAAATGATAGACCTCGACTCGCTGAAGCTGTCATAAAAATTACTTTTACCTGATTTTGCTTCTGAGGAATTTGTCTCTTTTCAGTTTCAGATAAACTCGCATGAATTTCTAAGTAGTCTTCATAGGCTTTAAACTCACCCCGTTCTTCCCTAACTTTTTCTATTAGGTCAGCTAATCTCTGCTTATCTTGAATGTAAACAATGACTTGCTCGGAATTAGTTTTATTTAAAAAAGTCTTTAAATCCTCTACAATTTTATCCTGAACGTGATTTTCTAAATCATACTTTTGAGTTCGATAAAAGTTCTCATTAAATTTAATCGATTCTATAAAAATTTTGTATTTGATGTTTAAACTTTTGGCTGGATAAGAATTGGCATTAATAACGATAGCATTTAATTGATTAAACTGGAAGTGCTGTTCAGATAATGGTTGACCTTTTGTCGTAACCTTCCTAAAAAAGATTTTATTGGGTTCTACTGAAGTTTCTTCTAGATGCTGTTTAATCACATCGGGGTTCACAATAGAAGCATCTGCTACGATAATCTTAGTATTAAAACCATTTTCACTATCAAGAACATCGTATTTTTTGAGGATTTTACTAATTCCATTGAGAAACTCTACTCCACTATCATCTCCTGTAATTTCATCAATCATAATGAATAAATTTTTAATCCGACTAGAGATTTTTTTCATTTCAGCCGGAATGACTCTACCCTCTGTGGAGTGATAGGCGTCTTTAAAGATCTTTTCAAAATGATATAAAGTATCTTTACCTGTTTGAGTTTTCTTCAAGGATTGAATAGAAACTGTCGCCACTATATTCTGAGAAAGATTACATTTAATAGCAGTATAGATAGCTTGGCAAATACTATCTAAAACTCCTCGCTTTCGTTGACCGATATCTTGAATTTGGTCTTCTGTTAGCCTGCTAAGATTTTTGGCTAATGAGGGTGACTTTAATTCATTTTTTTGATTTATAAAATGTATAGTTTGCTCTATAAAATCATCTTTTCGCTGGTTTGAAAAGTAATTTACCGTCAATTCTCCACCATTATTTTTAATCAAATTAGCTGATGTTGTGATCGTAAATATTCGGTCATCATCTAGTAAATTTGTTAGTGTATTTTTGAATTTTTCAATAATATCTAGGTTAACTTGTGTTCGAGGGCTAACATAAAAAAATAAAAACCCTTCATCTAAACATTCTGCACTTTTCAAGAAATTTGCGATCGCGGTAGTTTTACCAATACCTGGATTACCCGTTAAAAAGATATAGGTAGCATCAGAAGTGAGTGCTTTCCTAATCAGTTCAGCATGAGCATCTCTAAGCTTTAAATTAGGATCAACTTGCAATTTTGCTGCGAGTTCGGGTGAAATCTTGGCTGTGGAGTTGCAAAAACTCTCTATATTCTCTTGATGCTCTATAGAGGTTATCCGATCTTTGCTAACTTCTGAAAACTTATTCAGAAAATCTTTACCATTTTGAAAGCTTTTAGCTGCATTGCGCTGTATGAATTTTAAAACTTCATCGCGAGCATCTGGAATTGTTTCCTCTTTTGGTTCTTGTTTGTAAATCTGATAACAAGTTTCTAAAATATCTACATTATTTCGATTGAGACACATAGCACTAATACCGCGATCGCTATATCCTACAACATTAAAAATAATCGGTGTTTCTTCTGTTACTAAACGCTGAGATTGCAAAAATCCTAAAAAACTATGGGTGTAACTGGCTGCTTGAATTAATTTAGCCGTTTCTTTATCTTCTCGTTTAAAAGCTGTATAATATGTCTTAAGATTTTTAGATAGATTCAGTTCAGCAGTTTGGGTATCTAACCCTAAATTAGAAAAAACACTTTTTGATTTGAAGTAATTGATCTCACTTAACAGGAGTTTCCGCAGCACTTCTACATTATCTATATCTGCTAAATCCTGAATTGATTTAATAGAAAATATCGAGTAATCTATACACAAAACTCTTAACTGTTTCGCACACTGAATCAGAATCAGAGTATCAGCCTTTAAAAATTCTCCTTTTTTTGAATATTTGCTTGAATATTTGCTAATCTCCACCTCTTCTCGAACACCTAACTGAGATAACATTTCTGCAAATAATTTTTGTTCTCCCTTGGGGTAAGTTCCTAAACTGTTATCATCACAAAAACAGCACTGATAGTATAAAATTTCTAAACGCTTGATCTGATGTTTACTCCAACCTGTCGATTTAATGTATTCACTTAAAAAATTCAGTCCAGCTAGAAAACCTTTTTGTAAAAAAAATGTACTCCATTTGTAAATGATTTGTCTACTGTATTCGTTAATAACTTCTTCTTGATCGGCTAAGATTCTTACCATTTTTGGAAAACTTAATTTCTGTAAGTCTTCTTCATATAAACCTCCAAATCTATGAGAGAGTTGATGCTGTTTAATATCAGCAAGAATTCCAATATTGAAACCCACCTCAAACAAACGACCCAACTCTTGTCCTAAATTTGATTTTGTCATGTTTCTTCACTCTATAGTTTTACATTTAAAGCCTTCTTAACTTTAACTAAGAACGCCAATAAATTAAAGTTTACCCGGTTTTTCATGTGCTTAAATATGGATAAAGCCCCAACGCTATCATCACCAATTAAATTCTCGTAGGGATCGAGTTTTAAGTTAATTTTTTGGCTGCTTGCTTCATACCGAGAAAAATGATAAAGAGTCAGCATTTGTAGAAGTTCATTTTTCAAAGGTGTGTCATAGATTAAACCTTCACGAATATCTTGATCGTCTAAGACCCCTTCATAAATATTTAGAAGTGTAGCATAAGAAATCACCCCATTATAGTGTTTATCACCTTTGTTACCACCGACTTGAATACCGTTAAATAAATTAAAGAATACAACTGATTGTTGACTTGGGTCTTTAGCTATAGTTTCCAATTCTGCTACATCTTGTATATATAAAGAACTGGCTTCAATATTTTGGAGATTCACTGCGTAATACTTATCAAAGAAAATTGGATAGATTTTCAGATCTTCTCTTTCTGCTTTTAAATCCCGCAAAATAGCTTTTGACATAAAATATAACTCTTCATCTTGTTCAGTATTCGTCATGTGTAAAGTATTTGAGTAAGGGGATTTCGCAATATATAATAAGTGTCTAAAGCCTAGTTTATACAGCTCATTAACTTCATCAATCAGCACATCTGGACGGCGATAAAGCTCGTCAACATTATAATTGTCTGACAATGTTCCTATCATGTAGAGGCGAATAGAACCATCTTTTTGACGCTGTACTCCAGTCATTTCTCCCATTAAGTTAGCAATTTTATAATTGCTGGATTTAGCGCGATCGCACTCTCGACTTGATACGACGATAATCGCTAATTTATCAAGGGGTGGGTTAGTTTGAGGTTGACTCAACTTAAATGTTTTAGGAAGAACAGAGTACAGCGAACTCAAAGCATTACCAACTTTATAGGATTTAATGTCTTTGATGTAAAAACCTTGGGAATTAGACCGATGTTTTTCGTTCAGCAAATGAGATAATACTGCAAACATAGATCGCAAGAACTTTTCTTCGGGTGATGGATCTTGCTTGTTATTCAAATGCAGCCGCAAAATTGGGATAAATAATCTGGGTTTAGATGCGTCAAGTAAAATTTTTAAACTGATATAAGCCAGTAATGAGAATGTAAATTTATAAACAAAGATTTGGTGTGATTCTAAGTTATTAAATATTTCTTTTCTGAGCCGCTCATGGTTATAATTAAATTCTATGAGTTTTTCTTTTCCAAAACTATCCTGGTAAAGTTTTAGAGACTTGCTTTTTTGAGGTGTCAGGAGAACTGGAATAGTAAAAATCTTTCTAATATCATATTCCATACTAAAGCTTTGACTCTCGTTAGTCGAATAATATGCAATTTCACTAATCTGGATGTTGGCTGTTAATGTACACAGTGAAGTCGCGTCAACATTTGCAGGATTAACCGATATATACTTCAGAGCGGCTTTGGGATTATCTCTCAAAACGCTTTGAAAGAAAGTACCCGTTTGAGAGATTGTGTTAAAATCTTCCTCCAAAATTCCCTTTTTAAGGCTAATATGAATTGGATAACTCCTCTGGGGTAAAATTGGCTTTTTCTGAAGAATAGTGCGTAACATTGCTTTTAAATTTTCAACTTTATGACTAGCCTGATATGTTTCAATTCCTCTTTTTATTCCTCGCATCATACTTTCTTTTTGGCTTTCATTAGAATGTTGAAAGATCGGCAATACTTTTTCTTCAAAGTTTTTGATCGGGTCATAGTCTAAATCATGTTCAGGCTTGTATCCTGGAGTTGAAGGATCGATAGTTGCAAAAATAAAGTAATATAAAAATGCTATTCTTAATACTTTTTTGACAAAGTATTCTTTTCTTAACGGATCAGCAAGTCCTTCTTTATGTTCCTGGCTATTTGTGTCTAATAAATTCAGATAATAGTCAATTACAGTCTTTCCACCACGAGCCTGAACTTTTCCAGCTAACTTCAGCTTTAAACCAAAGACAAACTGTTGTTTATTTCTATTCTCGTCTGTCGTTTCTCCCAAATGTCCAACAATTAGAGGAATGATCGGGAGTTCATCAAAAGCTCTAGAATCAGAAAAAATAGTTCTGTAGTTTGCTGTGATTCCTGCATAGTTAACTTCATAATCTCCATCTACTTTATTAATATCATTAATATAATTTTCGAGCAATCTTAGCCGCCTAATCAAGTCTTCTAGATAAATAATATGTTGATGATTCCCCAGATGTTCTTTCAAGAATTCTAAATACTGAATTTTGGCTTCTCTTTGAACTTTCCCAAGTGCTTCTCGATCCATTAACCGTTTTAAGTGGTAAAGATCTGATTTTTCTGAGTTTAATTTTTCGACTAAATCATCAAGAATTTCATTCAAATCTTCTTGCTCTATTTGATTGTATTTTTGTTGACTAATAA
This sequence comes from Cyanobacteria bacterium J06592_8, assembly GCA_038530755.1. Lineage (GTDB taxonomy): Bacteria > Cyanobacteriota > Cyanobacteriia > Cyanobacteriales > Microcoleaceae > Capilliphycus. The sequence continues at coordinate 23,267 of JBCBCI010000056.1, forward strand.
AATTGTTGAGGCTTGCTTGTAGATCTTCATCGAACTTCTGTGGATTTTCTACTGTCACTGTCAGCTTATGAAACTTCAGTAATGGAGAATTATCAGCCGTTTGAGATTGTAAGCTTAATCGCCTTTTTTGAAGATAATCGTCCTTTTTATTAAAATTGTACTGAAAGCTTAAATTTTGACTTTTTCCATTAAATTGATTAATATCTGTTGCTAAATGATTAATAAAATTTTCTAGGGATTGGATTTTATCTTCTGTAATCACAACAGACTCTAGCTGCTGTTTTAAGCAATCTCTAATCTGCTGAACCTGACTAATAAAATCCTTTTTTAACTCAGAACTTATATTGACTGTCGCTGATTTCGCACTGCTACCAGAAACTCCCAAGGGATTGTTAACCTTTGCTGAAGCAACCTGGAAAGCGATTTGATCGAGATTGATTATCAATCGTTTACAATCTGGAGATAAACTGAAGGGATTTTCTGTTTGTTGATTTTGCAGAACTTTGAAAATCGTATCTAATAACTGTCTGTAGTTTACAGGAACTAGACCTTGATCGCCCTCTTGTAAAGTATTTACCATCTCTATTCCTCGAATTGGAGTTAAAATGTTAAGTATTCAATAAAGATTGAAGATGTTGTCGCAATGCTGTGGCGACTACTTTTTCTTTAGCTTAGCATAGATTAAAGTCAAGTCTTGATTGATTTTTCAACTCTTTAACATAAGTTTAAAAAACCTAGAAGTAGATTCTCTACAGAAATAGTAAATCTAGATGAATTTCTCTACACTGTTTTTTATATGAATGATTGATATAGAATGAGAGAGGCTAAATTCAGGGGAATACAGTGATGACTTCTTTAGTAACGGCGATTGGACTGCTAGCTGGGGCTTTAACCACAATTGCTTTTTTACCGCAAGTGATTAAAACCTGGAAAACCAAATCAACTCGTGACGTTTCCCTGGGAATGTTTGTGATGTTTTGTTTGGGTGTGTTTTTGTGGATTGTTTATGGGGCTTTAATTCAAGACTTACCACTTGTCTTAGCAAATGTTGTGACTTTGAGCTTGGCTTCAACGATTCTCTTTTTTAAGCTAAAATATCGTTAGGTATCGAGACTCTATTTTTAAGAATCTCTTCTAGAAGCTTCTAAACTCGATTAGAAGTTTATTTTTATCTGATTTTAACTAAGTCTTGTGAATACTTCTGCTTTTAACTCCGAACATCTTCTCTTTACACCCGCTACACCCAATTCTAACGCAATTCCGATGATTTTTGCGTTTCCGAATGAGTATACTGTCGGAATTACCAGTCTCGGCTATCAAATTGTTTGGGCGACTTTTGCTTCTCGTTCTGATGTAGAAGTTAGTCGGCTTTTTACTGATATTCACGAACCCTTACCCTCTCAACCTGAACTTCTGGGATTTTCGGTGTCTTGGGAGTTGGATTATGTCAATATTTTAGAACGGTTGGAATTTCTCAATCTCCCCATTCGGACTATTAACCGAGATGAACATCATCCCTTAGTCTTTGGTGGAGGGCCTGTTTTAACGGCAAATCCTGAACCTTTTGCTGATTTTTTTGATATCATATTATTAGGAGATGGCGAGGATCTCTTACCAAACTTTATCACAGCTTATCAACAGGTGAGAACGGCTAATCGTCAAACAAAATTACAACATCTTTCACAGGTTTCGGGTATTTATGTTCCCAGTTTGTATGAAGTTACCTACGAAAGTTCGGAAGGGAAAATAAAATCCATCGAACCCATCACCTCTAATATTCCTGCAACAGTTCAGAAACAAACCTATCGCGGAAATACTTTATCGGCTTCTACTGTTGTTACGGAAAAAGCGGCTTGGGAAAATATTTTTATGATTGAGGTGGTTCGCAGTTGTCCGGAAATGTGTCGTTTTTGTTTAGCGAGTTATCTGACATTACCGTTTAGAACCGCCAGTTTAGAAGCGTCTTTAATTCCGGCTATTCAACAAGGATTAACCGTAACAAAACGAATTGGGTTGTTAGGGGCGTCTGTAACTCAACATCCCGAATTTAACGAATTATTAGATTATTTAGGTCAACCTGAATATGAAGATGTTCGCCTCAGTATTGCTTCAGTTCGGACTAATACAGTGACAGCGAAACTGGCTGAAACGTTAGCAAAACGAGATACAAAAAGTCTAACCATTGCGATAGAAAGTGGGAGTGACAAGATTCGCAAGATTATTAATAAGAAGCTAGAAAATCAAGAAATTATTCAAGCCGCAATTAATGCTAAAGCTGGGGGTTTAAAAGGCTTGAAGCTTTACGGAATGGTGGGTGTTCCCGGTGAAGAACCGGAAGATGTCGAGGAAACGCTAACTTTAATGCAGCAGTTGAAAAAACAAGCACCTGGCTTGAAAATAACCCTCGGTTGTAGTACCTTTGTCCCGAAATCTCACACGCCGTTTCAGTGGTTTGGGGTGAACTCGCAAGCGGAAAAACGATTGAAAATGTTAGAGAAAAATCTCCGTAAAAATGGGATTGATTTTCGTCCAGAAAGTTATAAATGGTCAGTCATTCAAGCTTTAATTTCCAGAGGCGATCGCCGTGTCTCTCATCTGTTAGAATTAGTTAGAGGTTATGGCGATACTTTGGGCAGTTATCGACGCGCTTTTAAAGAGTTGCGAGGAAAATTACCGGAACTTGACTATTATGTTCACGAAAATTGGCATCTGGATGATATTCTACCTTGGCAACATCTTAAAGGGCCACTTCCTGATGAAACGTTGAAAAAGCATTTAGCAGATGCAAATTCACATAAGAATATTATCTGATATCCAGTAAAAGATTAAAACATTTAGTGCGCTAAAGCGCAACTACAGACCCTAACAGCGTTTTTATAATGGTTTCGAGTTGCTGGGTGTAAGCTTGGCTATCTAGAAAGGGAGGATTTTTTTGTAGATTATCCTGAATTTGCTGACGGTACTTTTGGCGGTATTCGGGTTGAGTTCCGAGTTGAATACTCAGTTGAATATAGGCTTGTGTCGTTGAGGTAATCAGTTCGGGTATTCCGAGTTCTTGTAATAGGGCTGCACTTTGGCGGTGGAGAGGCGTTTGACCTGCATAAACAACAGGAACAACTCCAACCTGTAAGGCTTCAAGCAAAGAGATAGGGTCGTAACTCGGAAATAAGTCCAGATAAAGATCGACTTGTTCTAAACATTTTCTCAAATTTGTTCTTGAATTTATGGGTTCAACCATGACCAGGCGTTCAGGCTTAATTTCTCGTTGGATAAGCTGAGATTGAACTTGATGGAAAAAAGGACGCAGGGGTTGATTGTGGTGAGTGGAAGCTTGAGGAAGCAGTACGAGAATGGATTGCGGAACCGCCGCTAAAATTTGACTCCACATCTGTCTGAACTCCGCCGCGATCGCACTGATTTTCCCCGTGACGGCAAAAATAATTGTTTCTGCGGTTGCGCCCCAATTTTGACGAGTTAGCTGTACCCTAGTATTAGGGAGTTGAGCCGGATAACTCCAACATAATCCCGATCCTTTGAGGGTAATCACTTGCTCTCGGTAGCGCTGCGGTTCCGTTGCGGCTTGGGTGAGTTCTCCGGCGAGAATGTGGTCAATGTTGCGGATACCACTGGTGAGGAGATGGTTTCCACTTAGGATTTGTTTGCGGGCTACTCGGTGCAATGCCAGCTTATACGTTGAGGTGGTTCTAGCCGTGACATCAGAACCAATTAGCAGAATATCTAAGCTATCTCGGCGAATCTGGGAAGCCGCTTCCGACAACGGTTCTGGCAGTAGAATCGGTTGCGTTTTCCAGTCCTGGCACAGAATCTCTAAATTAACATTTTCAATACTAAAAGTGTACAACAGGGGTTTAAACTTTGTCAAGTCTATTTTTTTAAGAATAGGAATGATGGCAAAAGTATCGGGATTGAAGCCAATTTCATCGACTAATATTCCCCAGAAAATTCGGGAATATGGAGGAGATTTTGCTGAAAAATCAGGGGATTCAAGTTGATATCCTGTTTGCTGTAGATAAAGTTCAATAATATTCGCACGATAGCTGAGTAAGGATTTTAAGTTCAACTCTGGAGGACAAACTTTCCAGATTTCTCCAGGATTAATTTGAGCATAGATAGAAGCAATATACAGCCAAGTTGGATGAGTGGGGTTACTGAAAAGATGCTGGTAAATATAGTTGAGTAAATTCTCTATAAATTTGAAATATTGCTGAATGGCTTCAAGTTCTGGACAAATTCTCACTTCTGCAAATAAAAAAGCGAGAAAATCTGGAAACAGATATTGAGGAATCGCAGCATTTTGATAATTTAGAGGGAGTTGATAGGCTTTTTGATATAACATGGCGGCTAAGATTGCTTGGATTCCTCGATCAGTTTGAAATCCTTGAGCCACTTGTTGAATAATTTCTTGAACAAAGGATTGTTCAGTTCCGATTTGTTGTTCTTCGAGTAAATCAGAATCGATTAAAGCCCGATGGGTTTGACCTAAATCTCCTTGATAAGCGGGTTCGAGTTCTTCTGTGGGTAAACTTAACCAGCATTGGACAATAATTTGACGAATTTTATTGAGATAGTCAAGGATATTCAGATCGAAAAATTGAGTTTGATACTGTTGAATCAGGGTTTGAGTCAAAGGGAAATATTCTTTGGTTTTCGCAATCAGTTTTGCAAATATTTTCACTTTAAAGGTCTCATCTAAGAAGTGATAGTCGGGATGAAATAGCATCTTTTGATACAACCTTTGATAATCTTTGAGGTTTTGACCTTCAGAAATATTTTTTTGGGTTTGCTGTTGGCAGTGTATTCTCAAACTAGAAAGGGTTTGATTCACAAAAGCGATTTTATAATTCCCCATAATTCTAAACCACAAATCTCCATCTAAGAGTTGATGCAGACTGTTATCAAAGTTGCCAATTTTTTCAAAAACGGCTTTGGGAATTAATACCGTTGTTGGTTCTCCAATTTTATTCAGTTGTCCTTTCAAACAGTTGGCATCTGCTAGCAGATCTTGACCTAATTGTAGGGATTTGAGATTCGCCCATTTTCGATGAATCTCTTTGACACCTCTTAACGCTTTTTGACAAGCAGAATTCAATTGAGAGTTGGGTTCGATGAAAACTCGTCGCGGGGAAAAGACTAAACCAATTTCGTCATCTTGTTCTGCAACATCGACCATTGTTTGAATACAATTCGGTTCGAGGAGATCGTCTTGAAATAAAAACTTGATATACTTTCCCTTGGCTTGGGAAACGGAGAAATTTAAGTTTTCGACTAAGCCATAATTAGAATGAGCTAAAATTTGAACGGGAATTGTGTTTTTTTGTTGGAAAGTCTGGGCAATGTTTAGGGTGTTGTCGGTAGAGCCATCATCAGAGATAATAATTTCTAAATTAGGATAAGTTTGAGCGATCGCACTTTCGAGGGCTTCGGCCAGAAAGGATTCTCCATTGTAGGTGGGAATAATCAGACTTACCAGAGGAAGTGGAGATTGTTGGGGAATGTCTGAGGGAGAAGAAATTACATTTAGAGGGCGTTTTAAGTCTTGATTCTTGAGATTAAAAATATCATAGCTTTTGGTGAGGTTGGCTAAGTCAGAAGCATCAAACTGATAATAGTGTTGAATTAAACGAGCTTTTTCTGGATCTCCTAACAGATTAAATAAGGTCTCTAAGCCTAAGTATTGATGAGGCGATCGCTTAACCTTTAGGGAATATCGAGCCAGTAAGAAATCAGCTAAACTGGGTTCAAACTGTTCTCCCGATTCTAAACAGTCCGGAAATATAGCCAGCAGATTATGATAAACCACTTGACAAAAATATCGTTTTAAGAGTTGAGAGAGTTCAAAATGATGACGAATAATCGTTTCAGGTTTGATACCACTAATATTAGACTGATGAACTCGATACTTGACCAAAGTTTCCGGTAAAATATAAAGTTCGTATTGCAAACAAAATCGAACCCAAAACTCAAAGTCAGGAATTTGTCGGAAACGAGGATCGTAAAATCCAACCGTTTGATAACAATTTTTGCGAATCAAAGAACTGGTTTGACAGAGGCAGTTGTCTTTCCAGAAAAAATATTCTAGCCACTTAAAACGGGTGCGGTTGGGTTGAAGAAAAACTCGACTCAGAAAGGAGTTAGAAGGCGGTAAAACGTCACCGCGATCGCTAATCAGTTGCGGATAAGTTAAAACAGCATGATACTGAGGGTTACTCTCTAAAAATTTGACTTGTTTTTTGAGTTTTTCTGGACAAAATACATCATCTGAATGTAAGATGGCAATGAACTCGCCAGATGCTTGTTGAATTCCATAATTTGTCGCTGCACTTTCGCCTTGATTCTGTTTGAAGCTAAAGAGTCGAAGTCGAGAGTCTGGAGTTTCCAGAATTTTCTCAACGGTGTGGTCAGAAGACGCATCATTGACAACAATAATCTCAAAATCTTGATAGGTTTGCTGGAGGACACTATCGAGGGATTGAGAAATATAGGCTTCTTGGTTATAGGTTGGAATAACAACAGAAACTCGTGGCATAATAAAATGAGGTGAACTGAGCGATAAGAATGGCAGGACTGATTTGAACGGGAATTCAGTCGCCAGTGAAACTTGTTGCTTCTGCGAGTCGCAACGTTGAAATTTTTGTTTCAGATTTCATCGAATAGAGTAATATTAAATCAGTTGGAAATTTTAAGCAAGCCAGATGCTGACATTATATATTTTCAAGGTGCGACTTTTCAGCAGTGTAAATATATTTAAGAATAAAACCTGATCCAGTCTTAAAGATTTAACCTTGAGCGTCAAGAGACTGTAAACTTTATGAATTCCGATATGACAAGTTCCGCTACTCCAGAAGAAATCTCTTTTAATCCGTTTTCTCAAGCTTCGGATTTACTATCTTTGCTACCTGGCAATGCTCAGGTGATTGTTGAAATTGGAGCCTCTGAGAAAACCGCCCGTCAATATAAGCAAATTAACCCTCACTGTTCATATTTTGGGATTGTATCAGATTCTCAGTCGGCTGAATCTTGTCAATTCTTTGATCGAGTGATTGTCGGAGATTTTCAGCAAATCAATCTCAACGCATTGGGTTTAGAGGAGGGTCAAGTTGACTGCTTAGTCTACGATAATATTCTCCCTATCCTAAAAAATCCCCAGCAAATTCTTCAGTCTCAAAGCCAGTGGTTGAAACCAGAAGGAGAGGCGATCGCTCGTATTTCTAATGTACAGTATTGGCAGAATATCGTAAAGTTACTGCAAGGAAAATGGGGAATGACGGAGGAATATTTTTTATCTGAGGTTGAACATTCTCCTCAGCCGGATTTCTCTCTAGAAGGCATTCAATATTTGTTTAAATCAGCCGGACTGCAAATCTATGAAATCCAAACTCGTGGACAAAAAGATCAGCAATTTCAGCAGTTTTTACAGTTGATGCAACCGATGATTCAGGCATTAGGTTTAGATGTGAATCGGTTTGCAACTCAAGTGGCAGCTCAATATTATTTAATCCGAGCAACTCGTTCTCAAAACTCACCCCGTCGCCTCCTGATTCAAACGGTAATGATGGCGCCAACCGCCTGCGATCGCTTGCGTGTTTTAGAACCTGATCATTTTACTCGAACTCAACCGGGAACTCGTGCAGTTTCTGGGGTAAAATCGTTTCCAACAGTCTCACCCATTCCGGGAGAAGAAAAGGTGGTGATATGGCAAAGAACGATTATGTCTGATCAGGATTATCTTCCCCGATTAAAGCAGTTACTCCAGCAAGACTATCTGATTATTGCAGAAATTGATGATAATCCCCTCAGACGGAAAGAGTATGCTGAAAATCGCTATTTGAGTTATCGAGGATGTCACGGTGTACAGACTTCAACGGAACCTTTGGCGGCTTTTTTACGACAACTTAATCCAAACGTGGCAGTCTTTCAAAATCAACTCGCCTACTTACCTCCTCCGCGTGAGTACCCAACTCATGTTGTCACCTTATTTTTTGGGGCATTAAACCGGGAAAAAGACTGGAAACCGATTATCAACAGCTTAAATAAAATGTTAGCAAAATATCAACAAAACGTGCAAGTCAAAGTCATTCACGATCAACTCTTTTTTGATTCACTTGAAACCCCGCACAAATCCTTTGAACCGTTTTGTAGCTATGAACGATATCAAGAAATTTTACGCAGTTGTGATATCGGCTTACTTCCTCTGGCGGCTACTCCCGTCAATTTAATGAAATCCGACCTAAAATTTCTAGAATGTGCGGGTCATGGTGTGGTGGTATTGGCTTCTCCTCCGGTGTATGAACGGTCAATTATCCCGGGAAAAACCGGATTAATTTATCGAACAATTCAACAGTTTGAGCATGATTTAGAGGAGTTAATTTCTAATCATCAATTTCGACAAGAACTTGCAGTCAATGCTTACAACTGGGTCAAAAATCATCGTTTATTATGCCAACATTACCCACAACGCCGCCGTTGGTATCTAGAAATGCGCGATCGCTTACCGGAGTTGAATCAACAGTTACGTCAACGGGTTCCGGAACTGTTCATGGATTAAATTCATCAAACATATTAGATTAAGCAAAAATTAGTAAAAAAATGCGAATTCTATTTACACTTCCCCATTATTATAAAGCAACAGACCACAGGAAACACGCTTCCCTTGATAAAGATCCCCGACCTCGAATTATGGCTTTGAGTATGGGGTTAACCGCATTACGAAGTTTGTATAGTCAATCTCAATGCGATATTGATATTGGTAAATGTGTGACACTTCCAGCAAACCAAACCTATAGACATCATATTGATATTGTTATATGTACGACTCAAAATGCCCATTTACTCTCTGAGCTTCCCCTTCCTCCGACAAGCTATAAACATCATGCCACGAATGTAGAACCGATGTTATTGGGGTTTGAATGTCAAGAGGTTTTACGACATTTTTTAGGTCAATATGATTACTATTGTTATTTAGAAGATGACTTAATTTTGCACGATCCTTGGTTATTTGTAAAATTAGGCTGGTTTACCCATCATGCGGGAAATGGATGTTTATTACAATTAAATCGTTATGAAGTGTCTCCGAATGGGAAAGTCGCAAAAGCATATATTGATGGCGATCTACTCCCGCATTTAACCGCCAAGTTTCAAAATGTACAAGAACAGCCCCAATTTATCGGAAAAGTGATGGAACAGTCAGTGAAGTTCAAACGAACCTTAAATCCTCATGCGGGCTGTTATTTTTTAAATGCTGAACAGATGCAATATTGGGCTAAACAACCGTACTTTCTAGACCGAGATTGTAGTTTTATTGGTCCTTTAGAAAGTGCAGCGACCTTGGGAATTATGAAAACATTTAAAATCTACAAACCTGCGGCGAGTCATGCTAATTTTATGGAGATTCAACACTTTGGTTCTAGCTTTTTGAAACTGATTGGTAAGCAGGTTAAGTTTGTCGATCCAGAAACCGGAGATGAGTTGAACAGGAAAAGCAGTATGATCAGTTCTCTATGAATCTTATGTAACTCTCAAGAACTGATCGCTAGATTTCTAGCTTACCCGGCGCTACCGCCTGCGGCTTGAAGACGCGCTCTGGCTCGTTTCAGTGCATTTTTAGCCTTAATTTTTTCGGGGTCAGTCCCATTATTTTCGACCTGTTCTAAATTCGCTTTGGCTTCAGTATAAGCCGTCTGAGCTTGAGAGAGATCGATAGATGTTCCGCGTTCGGCTCCGTTGACTAAGATTGTCACTTCATCCGCTTCAACTTCAGCAAATCCGCCGAGCAATGCGATCGGAACCCAGTTAGACTTAGAACGAACTCGCATCACTCCAATCTCAAGAGCTGTCATCATCGGGGCGTGTCCGCTCAGGACTCCCAGTTGACCTGTTGTGCTAGGAAGAATCACTTCTTCAGCTTGATCGTCCCAGACGGTCTGATCGGGTGCAATTACACGCACATTAAGTGTCATTTGTCAAGTATCAATAAATAGTGTTTGTGATTTGAGCAAAACTAGAGAACCCAGACAGGTAGGGGGGAAATCTACCAAAAACCCCAAAGGGCTGATTTCCGATTCCCCTGAGCCTTTGTTGAGTCTAGGACTTCATTTTTTCAGCTTTAGCTTTCGCTTGGTCGATACTACCCACCATGTAGAACGCTTGTTCGGGCAAGTCATCCAGTTCGCCATTGAGAATCATCTGGAAGCCTTTGAGGGTATCCTTCAATTCAACGTACTGACCAGGAGCACCTGTGAAGACTTCAGCTACGAAGAATGGTTGAGACAGGAATCGCTCCATTTTACGAGCACGAGCAACAGTCTGACGGTCTTCTTCTGAGAGTTCATCCAAACCGAGAATTGCGATAATATCTTGCAATTCTTTGTAGCGTTGTAGAGTCGCTTGTACCGCCCGTGCTGTGTTGTAATGATCGTCACCCACAACAGAGGCTTGTAACATTGTAGACGTTGAATCCAAGGGGTCAACCGCCGGATAAATTCCTTTAGAGGCTAAACCACGAGAAAGTACAGTGGTTGCATCTAAGTGAGCAAAGGTGGTTGCCGGAGCCGGGTCAGTCAAGTCATCCGCCGGAACGTAGACCGCCTGTACTGAAGTAATCGAACCTTCCTTCGTGGAAGTAATCCGCTCTTGCAGCGCACCCACATCCGTCCCTAAAGTCGGCTGATAACCTACCGCAGAAGGCATCCGACCCAGGAGAGCAGATACTTCAGAACCCGCTTGTACAAACCGGAAAATATTATCAATAAACAGCAATACGTCCTGCTTACTGACATCCCGGAAGTATTCTGCCATCGTCAGAGCAGACAGACCGACGCGCATTCTCGCACCGGGAGGCTCGTTCATCTGACCATAAACTAGGGCAATTTTGGATTTGCTGAGATCTTCTTTGTCAATAACCCCAGATTCAATCATTTCTTGATAGAGGTCATTCCCTTCGCGGGTGCGTTCGCCCACACCACCAAATACGGATACACCACCGTGAGCTTTCGCGATGTTGTTAACCAATTCCATCATAATAACGGTTTTGCCAACGCCTGCACCGCCAAATAAGCCGATTTTACCGCCACGACGGTAAGGTGCGAGGAGATCAAGCACTTTGATGCCAGTTTCAAAAACCGCTGGTTTGGTTTCTAAGTCAGTAAAAGCGGGTGCGGAGCGGTGAATGGGGAAGTTTTCTTCCGTATTAACCGGACCCAGGTTATCAACAGGTTCACCCACTACATTAAAAATACGACCCAGTGTTGCAGTGCCGACAGGAACACGGATAGCAGTGCCTGTATCAACAACTTCCATGCCTCGTACCAAGCCATCGGTACTATTCATCGCAACAGTACGAACTTGGTTATCACCAAGAAGCTGCTGTACTTCACAGGTAACAGAAACGTCTTGACCCGCTTCATTCTGACCCTTAATCGTTAAGGCGTTGTAGATTTCCGGCATTTTGCCGCCCGGAAACTTAGCGTCTACAACGGGACCGATAATTTGGGTAATGTAACCTACGTTTGTTCTTTGTTCGGTGGTGACCATGATCAGCGTCTATTTCCTCAAATCGCTTCATCCGATTTCTCGGAAAGCTTAACATCTAGAATAATTACCATCTTTTAGCGTATCACTGATGGGAACACCCAGAGATTGTCAATTTGAGATTTTCACTGAGAAGGCAACAGGTTAGAGGTTACAGGTTACAGAGCACAGGTAACAGTAGGATATTCTAACCTTAATACGTGGCACCATAACTGTGTACTGTCAAACGGGTCACTGTCTAAGCGGTTGAGTCTTCAGAAATTGGCTCGGAAACAGGTTCGGGAGTTGATTGGGGTTCTTGTTCCTGTTCCACTTCAGGAGTATTCTTGACCCGTCGAATGGGGAGATTGGCAATCAGGGCGGTTGCGCGTTGATCGCTTTCTAGACCAAATTCTGAATCATCCGTGTCAATCTCAACATAGCGAGACAACACTTCTAAGATTTCTTTACGCATGGCTTCGATTAACTCTGGCGTGAGATCCGCGCGATCGTGAGCCAGAACTAATTTTAGGCGACGTTTGACATCCTCGCGGCTATTGGTCTGACGGGGAAAGAGTCGTTCTAGGAGTTCATTGAGTTTCATCAGATTTTCGATTCGGTGAGGATCGGGGTTCAGGTTAGGCTGAGAATCTGCACGAGCGAGGGGATGATTTTGGGGAACTTTTGAACATCTTGTTACAATTAGTGATGGCGCGATCGCACGCGAGTTGACAAGATGCTCATTTTTTAGATTCGATGGGGATAACTATCCAACAAACTAGAGAAATTTCGACGACAGCATCCGCCGTATTCGAGTTAAAAATCCTTCCGAGGGTGTGCTGAAATCAAGAAATTCGACTTTTTCTCCTTCCAAACGTCGAGCAATATTGCTAAATGCTAGCTGTGCGGGAGAGGAGACTTCTGACAAGACAAGGGGTTCTCCTTTGTTGGTGGAAACAATCACACCTTCATCATCAGGAACAACACCCACCAAAGGAATAGCGAGTATTTCTTCGACATCCTGAACAGACATCATTTCATTGGACTGTACCATCTGAGGGCGAATCCGATTGACGAGCAGACGAATTCGTTTGATACTATTAGCCTCAAGTAAACCCACCACCCGATCAGCATCTCGGACTGCCGAAATTTCAGGTGTTGTGACGATCACGGCTTCTTTAGCTGGTGCGATCGCATTTTGAAACCCTTGTTCAATTCCTGCCGGACAATCAATGATGATGTAATCATAGGATTTTTCTTCTAACATCCCGACTAATTCTTTCATTTGTTCGGGGGTAATTGCATCTTTCATGCGATTTTGAGCCGCCGGCAACAAAACTAAATTCGGCTGTCGTTTATCTTTAACTAATGCTTGTTCTAGCCGACATTCTCCGGATAAAACGTCTAAAGCGGTATAGACAATTCGGTTTTCAAGTCCTAAGAGTAAGTCTAGATTTCTTAAGCCAAAATCGGCATCGATCACGGCAACCTGACGGTCTTTTTTTGCCAAGGCCATGCCTATATTTGCTGTACTGGTGGTTTTTCCCACCCCTCCCTTGCCAGAGGTAATGACAATAATGCGATTCATGCTTGTTCTTGTGTGAGCTGTTCGGGATATTAACAATAAAATTGATCGTTAAATTCGCAAATCAAGTGCGATCGTTCCCCCTATAATTGACTTTTGCGATCAAGTGCTGTGAGAGCATCATGCCTGAGAACGTCTGCAAATGCAAGAGATACATCTAAAAGAGATTCCAGATTCTGACATTTGCAGTATTCAAGACAATGTTAGAGAAAATTCAAGGATAATTAGCGATCGCTTTGAAGTTGCCAAAGTTTGACCTTCGAGTAGTCTGAAGCTTGAGAGATCCGAATCCCTTTGGAGGCGATGTAGGCAATTTCGGGATAAAATTGGGCGGGAGGTTTTTCTGGGCCTCGTGCCACTTGATCGGCAATGCGAATCAGTGCGGGTTCCATCTGTAGTGCCAGGATCATACTTTTGAGATTGCCATTCACGCCTGCATGAACTGTTCCTCGCAATCGCCCCCAGATGATAATATCACCTTCGGCAACAATGGTACTACCTGGATTCACATCTCCGACAACGATCACGGTACCGGGGTGTTTGACATCTACCCCTGAACGCAAAGTGGTTTGTAGATACAGAGGTTCAGCTTGAGGTGTGACGGCTTCGTTGCTGCCAGAATTAAGTTGTTGATGTTCCGAGTCCTGATCGACAGAATAACCGACGGTAGCCGCAGCAACTGCTGTTTGACGTCGAGAGGTTTGAACTCGCTTGAGTTGTAATTTAGCAGCGCTTAAGGCTTCGGCAATATCTTGGAGTTGGCGAACATCTAAAAGTCGATTTCCAGCGTTTAGATCAACTTCTGTATCCGGTTTCCAGGCGTGTTCGCTGCCATTGATGCGATGCTTGAGTTGTTGCCAAAGTTCAGTCCATTGGTTGCCTGTGGGGGGATGATCACTTTCTGGATTAACCGTTTCCGCAGGTAAAATAAGAAGCAGTCGTCCATCACGATTCTGAAACCGAACTTGCTGCGTTAGATCTACAGGCAGCTTTGTAGGTTGCTCTTCGGGTGTGATGGTAGTGGAGGTCGTTTCAGATTGCATGGTTTTTCTGCGTTAAATGTCCAGCAGGGATACGTTTCGGAGCCGATCGCTCAACAACAACATTTTCGGCTCAATCATTTTACCATTGACCCACTCAAATCAACCTCACTGTTAAATATCAATAGAACTTTGACGAGATTGAGCAATTTTTAAACTCATAAACAGCACCGGAATGATCCCGACTCCCACTAAAGCTAATGCAGGTCCTGCGGCTTCAGCTAGCCGTTCATCTGCCGCTAAATTATAAACTCGTATGGCTAAGGTATCAAAGTTAAAAGGTCTGACGACTAAAGTGGCGGGTAATTCTTTCATCACATCCACAAAAGTCAACATTCCCGCCGTTAATAATCCACCCCACATAATCGGGGCATGAACCTTGACTAAGGTACTGGTCGGATTATGACCTAAACTGCGAGCGGCATCATCTAAACTGGGTTTAATCTTGCTTAAGCTGGAGTTGACTGCACCAAAAGATACGGCTAAAAATCGAACTAAATAGGCAAAAATTAGAGCTGTAACTGTTCCACTCAATAATAACCCAGTCGAAATCCCAAATACTGTTCGCATTAAGCTATCAATTGCATTATCAAAACGACCCAATGGAATTAAAATTCCCACCGCAATCACTGAACCCGGAATTGCATAACCCATCGCGGCAATTTGCACAGAACACTGCATTCCTAGACTGGGTTTCAGTCGCACTCCATAGGCCATGATCACTGCAATAATGATGGCTAAAATACCTGTGATTGTAGCAACAAGGAGACTATTGCCTGCAAACTGAAAGAATCGTTTATCCAATACCGTATTAAGATTTTCTAAGGTCATTTTCAAGAGTAAGATTCCCGGCAGCAATAACCCGAAAAAGACAGGGATAAAACAGGACAATAAGGCTAAACAGGCTCTAATACCAGAAAGATTAAAGGGATTTAACTGCTGAAATCGACTCTGGGTCTGATAATATTTGGCTTGACGGCGAGACCAGAGTTCAAGTAAGATTAAGCCGAGTATAAATAACATTAAAACCGCAGCAATTTGAGCCGCAGCCACTCGTTCTCCCATGCCAAACCAGGTCCGATAAATTCCGGTGGTAAAGGTATCCACTCCAAAATATTGAACCGTACCAAAATCATTTAAAGTTTCCATTAATGCTAAGGCTAAACCCGCCATAATTGCAGGCCGAGCCAGAGGTAAAGCAACAGTTAGAAAACTTTGCCAAGGATTACATCCCAAACACCGACTTGCTTCGAGTAAACAGGTGGCTTGTTCTAGAAAAGACACTCGTACCAGTAGGTAAACGTAGGGATAAAGCGTGAGGGTGAGTAAGGCGATCGCTCCGGCTATCGAACGAATATTTGGAAACCAATAGTCTCCCACCGCACTCCAGCCAAAAATTGCCCTTAAACCACTTTGAACCGGACCATAAAATTCTAACCACTCTGTGTAAACATAAGCCAAAATATAAGCAGGTGCAGCCAGGGGAAGCAGCAGTAGAAATTCAAACCACCGACTCCCCGGAAACCGACACATAGTGACCAGCCAAGCTGTACCCACACCAATAATTAAAACACCGCAACCCACACCCACCATTAAAATCAAAGAGTTGATCACATAGCCCGGTAAAACCGTAGTCGCTAAATGACCCCAGACTTGGCTGGAATTAGTGAAAATACTGCTGAGAACGAATAGAACTGGACTGGCAATCAGCAAAGCAATAACCGTTACAAAAGCAGTCCAAGCATTAAAACGAAATTTTAGCACGGTCTCCATCTAAATCTCTATTGCGATCGCATCTTAGCTTAGTTGGATCAGTTAGTGCGATCAAATCTGCTCAAAATTTCCATGAAAAATCTCTCCTTTGTTCAACTGGGATAAAACATGATGAATCCAAAACATGATCTATCTAACAGTAACAAAAGAGAGACGTATTAACTCAGAGAAAAATTGGATTACATGAAACCCTCCTGATGCAATCGGCGTTTCATGTCGCCATCATTAGTGAACAATTTCTTCTTGAACGGTAAAGAGCCAGTCAGAATCCACTAAGCGGTTGTCTCCGGCTTGAAGCCAGCCCCAACCCGAAACTCCACTAAAGCCACGGAAGCCGCCATCATCCTCAAGATCGCCTAACTGGAAGGTGTTTGAATTCTGTCCAGCAAAATCTTCCAGAGCAATAACCTCTTGATTACCAAACTGTGGCGTGATTGTTCCTGTGTTGGTTCCCGCCAGAGAATCATCAACACTCAAATCATCATCACCCGAAACATTTTCTACGTTTGTGTAAGTGAAGTCAACATCCCAGGAACCGGATTGACCTTCGACATATTCGCCAGTTACCGGATCAACCCGTCCACCAAAGACAGTTCCAGAGATAGAGATTTGATTGCCACTCCCTGCGATGGACATCTCCATATTAGAATGTGAATTCTCGAAGTCAAAGGTGAAGATATCGTTGGCGTCTCCAGTTAATAAACCATCCAGTCTCAAGCCGTAGCCAGGACCAGGAGCATTACCATCCGGATGGTTCCCTAGACGATAGTTTCCATCTCCCAAAATCGGATCTTCTTGAACTACTTCGTTAACAGTGACGTTAACAGTACCTCTTGCTGTCGCCCCTTTACCGTCTGTAACCAGGTACCTGAAGGTATCTAGACCAAAGAAGCCATCATTGGGTGTGTACAGAATCTGGTCGTCAACAATCTCGACAGTACCATTAGCCGGACCATCACCAAAGATACTGTCAATGCTCAAAACATCGCCATCAGCATCAGTGTCATTAGCCAGGACATCAATGGTAGTTGTCTGACCTTCCTCAACGATGACGTTGTCTTTCCCTGCAATGGGTACTTCGTTGGCAATGGTGACGTTAACAGTACCTCTTGCTGTCGCCCCTTTACCGTCTGTAACCAGGTACCTGAAGGTATCTAGACCAAAGAA
>JBCBCI010000057.1:0-39676 GCA_038530755.1 Cyanobacteria bacterium J06592_8
ATTCTCCATTATCTGCTCTATGTCTAAACCGACAGACAATATCATTAGTACCTGTTGTAGCAGCGTGAGCAGGAATTACGGGAAATAAGCTGATACCAATGGCGGCGAGTGTTGCTAAACCTAAAATCTTTTTCATCGTTTTCTCCAGAAGTAATCCCTTTGCTTGGGTGTTCAATTATTAATGTACGATTCGATTCTGAAGAACATTTGAACTGGGGATTAGGTTTGATTGAGTTGAATATTAATCTAGGCTGAGTAGTACGAATAAAATAGAATGAGCCTACAAATCCTGCAAGCTCACTCACGGCTGTCTATTAAACTTTTACTAAAACCCTAAAATATATTGAATTAAAGCGAACTGACTGAAACAATTAACCAAATGCGGGGACGCTGCTAGTTGAATCTGTTGAAGTTGAAGGCTGGCTGACAGCATCATTTTCAGCGTTATAGCTGACACCCCGATAACTTAAAGCCTTAGCTGTGGAAGCTTCAGGAGTATTAGTGGCGGTGTAAGTTTGTCCCCGATACTTGGCTTCTGTGGCGGCGGTTTCAACTGCTGCGTTGTCAGTGTTGTAAGTCTGTCCGCGATAGGTGAGTTTCATTGGTTTGGCTCCCTGTTTTTTATCCGTTGAGTATTATCATCTCGGATTTTCCCAATACAGTACGTGATAACAGTCTCGATATTCTGTGAAGTTATAGAGCTAATTGCGTGATAGAAGCTGAAGGGAAATTGTGATGTCAGGTTTCTGCGTGAGTGAGTGCGATCGCTATTTTTGATTTGGGTTATCAAGATTCAAAAGCGGCAGAGAGAAACTGAGAAGCAGCAGAAAATATTACAGGCTAACCAGACTGTAGTTGATGACGGTGATATTGACAAAGAGCTAGGATGAATTTATGACTTTTACTAAAGGAATATCCTGGAACTTAGAGCTTATACTCAAGACTGAACAATTATTCAACCCTGGAGATAGATTAAAACTATTGATGTTAAAATCAACTAATAATCTAAACTTCAATAATTAGAACAAATTACACACCTTGTAAATTTTTGTAAGATTTACTCATCTTTTCGCCCCAATTCATAAGAAATCCATATCAGTTTTGATGATGAGCAATTGGTAGATGTAGCAAGACTATCTTTAATTAACAAATATTACCCCTGCAAGAGTGCTATTTCTAACTGTGTCCGGATTTCTTTTATAGATAGCGGAAACAGCAATTAAATTGATAAAGCATAAGCAAAATCAAGTTTCTGAACTGATTTAGGACATCTCTTAAGAGAAAGAAACTTGGTGGTAATATCAACAGCTAGAGCCTAAAGTTTACTAAATTACTATGAGACAAATATTTTTACTTAGTTGGATTGTCTTACTGAGTGCAAATCTATCCGTTGCATCACAAGAAATTACACCTAATATTAGAGATACAAATAAAGATTCAATTTTAGAACAATTTAAGACAGGGAATAAGAATACTCTAATTTTTGGAGTTAGATCTGACTCCTATCCTATTAGTTATCAAGAAAGCAATAGTTGGAGAGGTTTCTGCATACAATTAGCTGGTATTTTGAAAAACGAATTGGAAGAATTAGAAAGGAATGAACCTAATCAAAATTCAATAAAAATTGTATATAAGGATATTAGCCCAAAAGAAGTACAAAAAGAAAGATTTGATATCTTAAGAAATAAAGAAATTGATATTGAATGTGGTCCAAACAGTATTCCTGGAAAAGAAAGTAATAACAATTCTTTTCATTCAAGATATCAAGATATCGCTTTTTCTAAACCTTTTTTTGTAACAGGAACAAGACTTTTAATCAAAAAAGATCAACGAGATAAAGTTAATAAAAACCCTCTTTTTGAAGAAGAACCTATTGGTGTTATGAAAAATACAACAACATATTCAGTTCTCAAAAATGTCTATCGATTAGCCAATCGAAAATCTCCTAATCCTCCTACAAGAGAAAATGGAATAGATTATTTGAAGAAAGGATTAATTATAGCATATGCTACTGACAGCTTAATTTTAGAAGCAGAATTAGAAAGAAAAAAGTATTTAGATAATCCAGATAATTACTATTTATATCCTGAAAATGGTTTTTTAAGTATTGAACCTTATGGACTCGCATTTCATAACAGTGAGAAAGAATGGGGTATTTTCATCAATAAAGTGCTTCAAACTCCTGCTGCAAAAAGAGTAATTGAAGAACTATTAGAAAATAAGTATGATAACATTTCAAAGCTAACCAGACAAGCAAAAAATTATACTATATATCTCCGATATCTTGAATTAGCTTTTAAAGCATTATCAATAACCTTAGTTGTGAGTATTTTTATCACATTTATTTGGTTAATCCGCTATTTACGCTTGAAAGCTCAAACGGCAGAAATAATTTTTGATGAGGAAGATGAATTTGACTGGAATGCTTTTATCTATGCCTTTAAAATGGTACAAGTTGAACACAATGTTGCACTTTTAGCCATCAATGAACTCAGCACAAAAGATAACAGTGATTTATCTTTTCAGATAGGTTTACATAAAAGTAATTTAAAGAAAGAAAAATTCATAAAACAATTCAGATCTAAATACGAATTAGCACTTGAAGATATCAAAAAACAGTATAAACTAGACATAAAGGAAGCTCAAAGCCATGGGCAGAGTCTTGATAGTTTACAGACTAAGCATTCACAAACAAAAACACTTGATGACCTTATACATAGGTTAAGTATATACATATCAACAAATCAACCACTCAATATAGAGACAAATTCTATGGCTAATAATAATCCAGAAACATTCAACAACGACCAACGAGGAGCAAACATTGCCAACAACGCTAACAAAGTAGAAGATAATGCTAGGCAACAAGCAAATCAATACAACTATGCTCCAGAAAAAAAACAATCACTAGCAGAAGCTGCTACAGAAATCCAAGAACTGCTAAACCAGCTTTCTGAAACCTACAGTGAGACAGAAGCTGAACAGAAAGTAGCAGAAGACCTAGCCAACAGAGCAAAGAAAGACCCCTCCTTCAAAAACAATCTTAAAAACTGGAGTCAATCTATCATGACAAAAAGCACTGAAGCTGGAGCAATAGAATTTGCCAAAGAGGGAGCTAAACGAGTCATTCCTCTCGCTCTCAGTTTCCTTATTTAACCCAAATTGAATCTAGTTTTTAGTTCATTACCTGGGGTGCATTTTTTGGGGAAAATCCCGCCGCCGAAACTTTGGGATTTAGCTTCTCACGCTCAATTAATTTACATGAAAATGGTTTACTCTGTTGCGATCGCCTCTTCATTTGCCAGCGATCGCGCTTTTTTATTTGGGTTAAAAGAAGAGTTCTCTGATCGTACCTCAAGGCTACTTCTAATAACCTCAGTTCTCTGATCGTACAGAAAGAATATTGCTGATCAACGACATTCCCCCACGGGGCTAAATCATAGCATACGCACCTTATTGTAGTAGTTTACGGACTTCTTCGTTGCGATCACGCGCACATAGCCCAATAAGGAATCCGCGTATGCAGCAGGAAGGTTTTCTCGTGGGGGGGGAATGTCTCCTCGCTAATGCCTCCCCAATAGTTCTCTGCTGGGGCCGGGGTTGCCGAGTTCTCTGCTGGGGGCGCTGTCATAGGCGTCTGTTGCGTTTTTCCGTTCCGTTCTCTGCGGGGAGGCGCAATGAGTTTAAAGATTGCTCGCTTGTCGGGCGCCCGCGAGGGGCGCACCTCCGCGCTCACACCGGCGGCTGTGTTTCCCTCTGGGTATTGCTTTGGGCTTTTCAATAGTATGTCGGCGTGCTATAATATAGGTAGTCGAATTAATTAGTTCTATGTTTTTAGTTAGCTCTGCGTCTGTCGTTGGTTTTTCTGGCTCCCGTTCCCCTTCGTCGGAGTCGGTGTCTGCGGTTCGTGCTGCGGTTGGTGCGGTTGCCCCCAGTTCGTCTGTGTTTGTCGGTTGCGCTCGTGGTGTTGATGCTGCTGTGCGTTCCCTTGTCCCCTCGGCTCGTGTGTTTCGGGTTTCCGATGTGGGTTTCCGTGGTCGAGGTGCGTTTGCGGCTCGGTCTGTGGTTTGCGTCGATGCGGTTGCGGCGGCGGGTGGTGTTTGGGTTTCGTTCCCTGCTTCCCCTTGTCCGGTTGGTTTGGTTCCCAGTTCCCGTTCGTCTCGCTGCTTTTCGGGTGGTGGTTCCGGCACTTGGGCGAGTTTGGCCTATGCGATTGGCTTGGGCGTTCCCTGCTGCGTCTTCCTTCCGTCTGGTGTTGAATGTCCGTCTGGTTGGCCCCTCGGTTGGTCGGCGGGTGGTTGGTTCGTGTTCGTTCCGCCTGCTCGTCAGTTGAGCTTGTTCTAGTTGTCTGTTGGGGGGGGTTGTTCCGCTGCCTTCCCTCCGTTCTCCAGCAGGGGGCTTGCTTAGATTCATAGGTTGTTTCTCACATCAAAACAATATCGCCCCCTCAGCTTCCGTCCTCCGTTCAGTTGCTCCACGAAAAATAAAAATGAATTACTCAGAAATCTTAGGCGCAGCAAAATACCATCATGCGATCGCAATCTCCAAAGAGCCTCGAAAATCAAATCACAGTTTCACCGGGTACTGTGTCGATGTGTACTTTGATGATCCACAGCATTTAATCAAGTTTAAAACAATCATTGAATATATCATCAATCAGTTTGTAGCCGTGAGCTATGAATCCGAGTATGCAAGGGTTAGAATCCCCTGTCAGGTCAAAAAATAACATCAAATTAGCCTCCCAAATTGGGGGGCTTTTCTTATTCTTCTTCAGCATCAACTAACAGCTTTAAATGCCTTCTAATCTCTGAATTCGGAATCTGAGCTAGCTTATCCTTCCACCGTTGAGGGATTCTGAGCGTTAGTTTGGCGTCACATGGTTCATCTAATTCCTGAGTCAACTTAGCCGGATTTTTGTCCGTGTAGAAGTTGGGGTTTCCATCAGGGTTTGGGGGCTTCTTGCCCATCCCGGAGTCTGTGGCCATCATTACGATCTCCTTTACAAACTTTAACAAAATAATGCCGACATACTATTGACATTCAGCTTGCCGACGTACTATAATAATAGCATGACGACATACTAACAGCAGAAGACGCGAAGGGCTACACACAAGGTATCAAGAGGAATACCGGATACCCGCCAGAGGATGGGGAAACCTCAAAGTAGGCGCAGCTATTACGTCAGAAAACCGGAGCTAGCAGGCCTGCATCACCCCGGCAATCAAATTAATTAGTTCTAAGGACATTATAAAATGCAACTCTCACCAACTTATCGCGCACTCTTGCGTGTTATCCCCGATTTGTCTTGGATTTATAATTTCAAAAAAGCTCTCGGGCGAGGAAAATGCCCCTGGGTACATGGAATGACAAAAGCCGGAGCTAAAGTCAGCCGATTCCTCAAGAAAGGATTAATTAAAGCTCACACTTGGCTGAACGATTCAGAAGTGGTCAGCACGTCACGCGATCGCGTTTACACCGTCAGTCAATCTGAGTGCAGTTGCCCTGAATGGAAACACCGTATCAGCAAAGATAAAGGGTATCGTCACATCCCCGAGCTATTCAAGGGTTACGTTGACTGTTGTAAACACCAAGTTCAACACTGGCTACGTTCACACGATGTTAGTCACTTCTCCGAGTTCATCAACATTGAAGATAACTCTAAACATTCCATTGAGAGCTTATTAAATTCTCCAGTTCCCGAAGGAATTAGCTTATCAAAGTCAATCGATTCAGAAGGATATTTTTGGGGCTTATCAGTTCGGTTCAATTATTGGAATCCCCCTAAAACAGAATATGGCGAATACAAAAAAGAGCAACGAACATTAGGTTTAATCAAAATTTGCAAATCAGCTCATGCTCATGCTCAAATTGGAGATATTGAAGTTTTTATCTCTCGAAGAAATCTGTTAGGAAAAGGCTTTAATAATCTAGATGATGCGATAGATTATCTCCTCAGATATCATCGACTTAATCGAGAAATGGCATTCGAGCCAGACGAAATCAAAGCAATTAATGATTTATTCGGAGAACCGCCAGAATACCCGATGCAAGAGTATTTTGAAGAAGAACGCATAGAGGAGTCCAAACCGACAAAAAAGTGGTTCTCTCTAAGCAACCTACAAAATCAAGAGATGCCGTTTTAGGTTATCAATTAAGCCTAGATTTAGGGTTCGGATTTCAGCCCAAGTGCGGCGATAGAGTTCTAGTTTTAGAAACTGGAAAAACCGGAAGGATTGCAGTACCTCGACAGATGAAACTCTCAACCGGAATAATAGATTTCGGAGAATACATCATCAACCTAAGAGGCAAAGTTATCGGATTAAAACGTCACGAATTCAGGCTGATTTAATCTCATGCCCTGGCAGACGGCTCATAATAGTCTGCTACAAAACCATTACAAAACTAAAACAATGACTGAACAAACTGAAACAAAAATCAAACAAATTCCTACTAATTTTCAACTGAACTACGCTGAAGCCGAACTGAGGAGAAACTTACCCATTCTCTTAAAAACCGACTGTAGCAGCGCGGCTGGCATCTTTTCAACAGACGGTAAAACTGAATATGAATCATTAGAGTTTATCCCTTTACGGATTGATTACACCCGTGATGCTTACGAAGGCAAACGGTTAGGATTATTACTCTGTGTTGCTGTTAGTGGAGAAGCGGTTCCTGTCAACAACAAGAAAGGAAAATATCAAGTTCCCGCAGGTCTAACATTTTATTTAATGCTGAAAAGTTCGAGAACGATGCAAGGTTCGTTAGATAATTTCATCTCAATGAAAACGGCTGTTGAACAAATGATGCAGGTTCGTTCTTGTGGTCTGATTTGGTCAGCCGATTTTGAAGTGAAAAGCGGTTCAATTGTTAGCCCTAGCGGGGAAGTTACCCCGATTAAATATGCTCGTGTTAATTGGATGGTGCGCCCAATTGATAGTGAGATTGAAGAAAAGTTAATCAGTCAATTATCAGCCGAGTTTGAAAAATCAGAACTGTTCAAAGAAGTTTGTCCGTTCGACAATGACATCATTAGTCAAATGGATGAAGCGGCAAAGGAAATGGAAGTTAAACGATTAGCTGAAAATTCAACCGCAGCATTACCCGAAAGTTAGAAGTCAACCGACCTGAGCGAACGTCGTTAAAAGTCGCACCCGTTTCTCTATCATCACTGCACTTTACCCAAAACTTTAACCATGAAATACGAACTGACTGGAGACATCACACTCAATATCTCATTTCACTTTGAAAGTAACGAGCCTCTTACCTTAGATGAAATCCATGAGCAGATCAATGAGGTTTTAGAAATCCGTAACCTTGACAATTACGAATGGCGAGATGATCACACGCTTGAGGTGAGTTGGAAAGATGAAAATGGCAACCTAAAATCTCAACTTTTCTAGTCGATTAACTGGGGCATTATAGCCCCAACACAAACATCATCAATTGGAGAAAAAACAATGCAATGCCCAGAATGTAACGGTACTAAAATGCTGCATATTCCAGCCCAACCGGGAATCCACAAACGCTATGATATGCCCTGCTATATTTGCGATGGAACTGGCGAACTTCCCGACCCCGCAGAATTCCCCAATCATTGCCCCGCCTGTGGTGAACCCATCAAGGCTGACCAAAAATGGTGCGACTTCCACAAAGCGGCTGAACAGTTTGAGGACAGTGAATAGATAAAATCTGCTCTTCCTCTGATTAAAAGCCTGAAAAGAATGGAATTCTAGGAGCAGTGGAAGAGTTGAGGGAGTAGCTTTTTTCGCCAATATTACAAAGTTCTTAATAGGGCTATAACCTACATCATCTTTACCCCAAATTTGAGGTATGATAGTAAAAATTACGAAAACCCCATAGCCTCGTTTAGTTTGGCGACTTTACAGCTACAGGGTCTTCTTGCAATATACCGGGGTCATTTTCATGACCTCCAAATCATGTTCCCTGATTATAGCAACAACAGTGCATCTTCTGCAAACTTTGATATCCGCAACCATATCGACCAACTCACTCCCAATGAGAAGGAGAAGGGAAAATACATCTGCCCCGCCTGCAATGGACATAACCTCAGCATTAACCTGAAGACCGGGAAGTATAACTGCTGGAACTGTGGAGACACTCAGGCGATCGCACAAACTCTAGTAGGCTCGGAGCGGCACACCCACAAGCCCAAACGATCCAACAAGCAGATCGAGCAGTACGTTTCCCAGAAGAAGACCGAACAACAGCAGAAAAAAATTGAGCAAGATTTAAAACAAGAATTCCCAGACCTGACCGAATCCCAAGTTGAATATCATGCAGCGGTTCTGAATAGCATCTCCACTGCCGTTGAATTAGACCCAGCCGAAAAGCTTAAATCAGACATCCAAGCTTACCTACTAGAGAAAGATCCTTATGCCAGAGCAACTATCAAGACCCATATTCTCCGGTATCATGGAATCTCAAGAGAAACATTAGAGGGGCTAATCATTGAAACTGCTATTGGCTCCCAGTCCAAGCAGCTTAGTATCTTTTCTGGCGCACAATTCTTGAATTCTGATATTGAACCTGTGCAGTTCCTTGTTCAAGGGGTTCCGATTGGTGGAACCACAATCCTGGCTGGCTCCAGTGGTTCTGGAAAAACAACACTAGCTTACTGGTTGGGTAAATGTGTCCTCGATGGCAATGAATTTTTAGGAGATACCCCATCAACGACTGGCGGGATTATCATCGTCAATTCAGATGAAGGTGCTAGCTCTTCTCTTGACCGGATGATTGATATGAGCTATCCGGAAGATGACCGCTGGATGTTCCTACGAAACTTTAAACTCGACTACCACTTTGAACAACTTGAGGAGTTAGTACGCGATCGCCAACCTAAGCTACTAATCGTGGATAGTTTCTGTGGGATTCACGGAGAGGCCTTTGAAGAAAACAGTTCCATTGCCGGGATTACCGTTGAGAAGTTCAATCGCCTAGCTGAGACGTACAACTGTGCGATTGTGATGATTCATCACCTGAATAAAGCAGGTGAGTTGCGGGGCAGTAGCCGGATTAAGGATACAGCTTACAGTGTTTTGTTGATTGAAGAGAATAAAGACGGAACACGGCAATATAAGAGTAAGAAGATTCGCTGTGCTTCAACTTTCGATTACATCCTTAAGTTAGATATTGAAGGGATTCCCATGGTTTGTCAGGGAGGTGAAAGCAAAATGCACCTCAACATTAAAGAGATTATTTTGGGATGTTTACAAGCATCACCTCAGCCCTTAGAACCTGCTGAAATCTCAGGATTGACACAACTTTCTAAGCAACAAGTTTGGGATGGATTAAAGAAACTTCGGGATACAGGTAAAGCGAAATGCAGGCGAAGTCAGCGGGATAAACGGGCTAAAGTTTGGATGCCCACCACCGTAACCCCCCACACACCCCCTTCCACAAATGAGCAGTCTAGTAAAATCGCTGAAACCCTTGATATTAATGAGGTAGAACCCTCAAAAAATATACTAGACCCCTCTGGTAATTTAACAGACCTATGTGGTGATTCTAGTATTGAGAACTCTGAATCTAGTATTGAGTCTAGTATAGTCAATCCCTTGCCAGAAGGGAATGAGAGCGAAATTGCTAGACCTCTTTCTGAGATAGATGGGGAGTGTGAGGTCAAGGGTAGTGACAGTTCTGCTTCTAAGCAACAAGAAAAACTCAATCCAGTTGAAGAATATTACACTCTTAAATCTGGTGATTTTGTATTTGGAAACTATAAGCTTTTCCAACTCAAAGAAAAGCATCAAAATATGTGGTTCACTTTCCAAGGTATTTATGTGAGCTACGCAGATTGGTTAGCGGGTTCGTTCCGGAAGCCAACTGAGAATGATATTAAGTTTCTCCTCTGTCAGATGACTGACAAGCTTCAACTGGAATTCTTAGTTAAGCATTTTCAATCTGTTGTGTTTGGTCAATTGCTTGAAGAACTGCCTCCATCTGTATCAGAACAAATCCTTGACCTGGATTGGGATTAATTGATAGCGCGAAGATTGCCCAACAGGAATATTAACCAATCACTCAATTGAACAATGCCAATAAATAGAAGCCTCTACCCAGACAACTGGGACGAGATTGCTAATGGAATCAAAACATCGGCAAACTGGACTTGTGAATTCTGCTCTAAACCTTGTCGGCCCCCCGGTGTAAAACTTCGCGATGTAGAGCAGTGGCTCATCGATAATCACCCCGAATGGTTGCCACATCTCTATGAAGAAGTCTACGACGAAGAACTGGGAACAGTAGATATTGCTAAACCTCAACGATTCACATTAACCACTGCTCACCTTGATCACAATCCCAGCAATTGCGACCCAAGCAACCTCAAAGCCCTTTGCAGTGTGTGTCATTTGAACTTGGATAGAGACGATTGGAACCGCACCCGCAAGGCACGTGAACTTAAACAGCGGGAATTCTATGGACAGCTCACTCTTGATTTAAACCTGGGAGGTGATGAATAAGTGTACAGCCGAAAACCAGAACCCTAAAGCCTAAGTAATAGAATTATTAACAGGCTAGATACCAGGCTTGCAAAGGTTGTCCTGATTGAATTCCATCGGGTCCAACGGGGTTCAAAGTCCATACGGGCTGCTTTTTGCGCGGTTTCATCGAGAGCATCAACATTCAGCGTTTGCAGCTTGTTATTCAGGGGTATGTTAATCGTGAAAGTCGGCAATTGAACAACTAGAAGATAAGCAAGTAAGGCAAAGATTATCAGCAGACGCTCAGGTTCCTCCAATTGCCCAATGCCAAGCACCGCTGAAGCCATTAAAGCCCCAATTGAACCCACCCAAACCAGCACGAAAATGGGCTGATTATTCTGGATAATGCGATCCATTACCTGAAAAGCTTGGATAAACTCCCGATCACTTAAAGTCTTGATACCCGGCATGACGACTACAGCAAAAGCAAACACGAAACCTGCTACCAAGGAACACAGCAATGTAGCTAGGAGCAATGTAATCTGAAAGACTCCTTCTATTGACATGGGAAAATCTCATCTCTTCTATTGATTCCAAACTATTATTCCATTTCTTTAAGGGATGCAGTGTTTATTGCGCTTGAGTTCAGAGGGATTTGAAGGGGAATTTCTGAATCTCCCTCTTAACTAATTTTCCTTCAGCGTTATACCATGATGCTCCGATTCGATATTTTCGGAGTTTTCCCTCACGCTCGATACAGGCGAAGGGAATATATTGATCGTAAATTGTTTTGATGATTTTTCCGTTTTTCAAGGTTGTGGTTTTCATCGCTTAATCTTTTTTTTATACTTCATTAGTATCGCATGAAAACCCCCCGTACCCGTAGCGAAGCGGGGAAATACTTGAGGTTTTTGATGGTCATTAACTTTAATGTGGCAGTGTGAATGTGCCAACAGCTTCATCTGAATAAGCGATTTTTCTAGGCTACTTTATCATGTACATCAACTAAAAGTACACATTAAAAATGGGTTTATAGTTGAGTTTGAGGAAACATATCTCGAAAAATTGACTCACAAAGAAAACCATTCTGAAAAGCTAATGCGTAGTTTGAGAATCCTTCAGGGTTATCACCAGAAACTGCAAATATACAGAAAAACACTAAAGGAGAAACTGCAATAGCTGACCAAAAGCTAGCCGAAGAAAATATTTGAGAGATTTCTTTAACTATACTAATACTCTCATTTTTACCTTTTAGTTGTCGAAACAAGCAACCAAATATGATGCCGATGAACATTGATGTTGCAGCTAAAACTGCTGGGATTAAGTTGGCTCCTGTCGAAAAGTTGAGAACATCAGATCTACCATAGTAGTAATAAGTAGTGAATAATATCAAAATGAAGCCGATTCCCGAAATGAGTCTGAATGAAATTTTTCTCATTTGATTTTATCCTTTAACTATTTTATTGACAGTGGGAATAATAATAGAAACTCCTACAAGAGTAGGAATTAAAAAATGCAAAAGATATTTGATTGTCAACTCAAAGCGAGATGGAACCACAGAAATATTGGGTTTAACTCCTTTTTCATACAATCCCGTTTCGTCCAGATCTTCTATTTCTTTTGTTAAAGTAACTAGAATGTTGACGATTCTTGAGAGATAGGGATTCTCATTATGTCTCTTCTCAAGGTTGAGTTTTAAATGGACAGGAAGCCATACAGATTTCCAAGTTGTATCAGATATATTTTTCCGAAGAGAGTCACTAATCTCATCTCTATACTTGTGTTGAAAATATTCTCCAATAGAAAGCCAAAATAAAGCGGTACTGCTTGTAGGTTCACCTCTTTCATCTGAAACTTTTTTAAGTGCTTGTGCTACAAAAATATCGGCTTCGTCTTCTCGTTCTGTATATCCAATTGAGTCTTCATGAATTCTTTTAGGTGAATTAATTATGTAGTCTTTATGGAGAACTGCGTGTCCGATTTCATGGCCAAAAACCCAGGTTAAAAAGCTAGAGATTATAGTAGTTCTAATAGTTTCAGCCATTTCCTCTTCTCCATCGCTAAATATGTCAATAGTTTGACGACTCCTTAGATCCGTTATTATAATTCCGTAAGCTTGCTCAAATGATTCTATATACTTAACTTCATTCTCAAGAAATTTAATATTGCAGAGAATTGAATTCATCCACCCAATATATGAACAATTCTCAAAATTTTTAACTAACTTTTCTGGATCACTTTTAAGAATAAAGAGATTAATCGATTCTTCGGAAGGAGTCTCATTAATTTTAATCTTGTTTTCATAGGGAGTATTCTTGAGCAACTCTAAACTAATCTTTTTGATATACTCAAGCAAAGTAATTTTTTCTAAATGATCTTGATTAGAATATTCTTGATCTGCCTGAGATAAGATTTCTTCAATGGATGCGCCTGCTATATGTTGAAATGTATTCTCTGTATAGTTTATACTTCTAGTCTCGCTCTCTAAAAAATCATTCACAACCAATCCTTGTTCAATATAGCTATTAAGAATTGTTGCCACTCTTGCTTGCGGAGATAGAGAACTTTGTGAAAGCCTCATCAGTAAGGATGAAACTCCTACAATTAGTAAAAGCACTACCAATAAAAAAATTTGAGATCGTGAAGCTTTTCCAGACATCTAATGACTTCTCCTTGAGCTTCATTTTTTAATTAATCACCCGGTCAGTACACTTTTGATACTACTTTTGAATATAAAACACTTTTAGTATAAGCTTAACAACCTTATTAACACTCTACCAGTCACCTATTTAAGTGACACACATTTGAGTGACACAAATCTTCGGTGATTTCGTTTACACTGTCTATCAAGATAAAGACGACTATCTCATAATTGTCTATGAAAAATCCCCGCACCCGTAGCGAGGCGGAGGGGAAAATAGACCAAATAAAAGTAACTTGATTTAATGGTCTCAGGATGAAGCGAGAAGATCTTCACCCAAATAGGTGATTTCTATCAATCTGAAAACTCCTGAATTCGTGCCTGCTGATCTTTAATTTTTTTGTCGAGTTCTGCTTGCTGTTTCTCTAGCTTTCGGATTGTCGCTTGAGTGATAGCGTGGTTGACTTTGTCGAGAATATTGTTAATCATTGTCGAATCCCCAAGATGAATGCAATATCAGATTTGAGAGAATTATTCATTGCACAATCTCCATTTGCTACTATTCTCTAACTCTTTTAGAACCTTTTCTCCTTTTGAATAATATGCCCACTTATCAGGGGTGAAGTCTCAATTTCATCCAAAAATAATCAATTTCTAGTTTTCACCTCTGAATCCATTTTTCTCCAGAATTGAGTCTTATAGTGGTCGTAGCAAGCGGTTTTATTTTCATCTTCATAAGACTCGCATTGCTTCATTTCGGCTTTAAAGCTATTGACAATATCCTCTACCTCTCCCCAAGTAGACTCGTTTAATTGAGGCTTGAAACTCTCGATATCGAGATCGGTCTTAACTGTGGGTGGGGTGGAAACTTCTATATCTTCAACTTTTTCCTCGATTTCTTCAATGTTCTGCGAGGGTGGTTCGATAGACTGAGGTTGAGAACTTGTTGTAACCTGCCTGTAAACCCAAACTCCAACAAGGCACCATATTGAGATAGAAATACAAGTCCCTCCAACTTTCGCGATCGCAATAAATCGATCAGTTTTTGTAATAGATGTTGAATGCACCACAGTTACCCCCTTCTATAAATCGTAGCTTTGGCATAGGCAGCAGAATGAGCATAACCTTCACCCACCGAAACACTTGCCCCAACTTCCAGTCGAACAGTTGTATTTTGATCGACTTCGACATCTAACACTGCGCGATTGCGATCCTGATTATTACTTCGACTGTGTGGTGTTGATGGGTACTCTTTGGCAGTAGGTTTGTAATCGAACTGATTAGACC
Source organism: Cyanobacteria bacterium J06592_8 (assembly GCA_038530755.1). Lineage (GTDB taxonomy): Bacteria > Cyanobacteriota > Cyanobacteriia > Cyanobacteriales > Microcoleaceae > Capilliphycus. The sequence goes on from JBCBCI010000057.1 coordinate 14,371, forward strand.
GATTGGATTGGTAGTTGAAATCTCTAGACGGGACTTTGTAGTCAAACCGATCATCCTTAGTTTGTGAGGTAGTAGGTTGATAATCAAATTTACTACTACTGCCTTGATCCGATTGATACCTAAACTTACTATCGGCTTGACGCTCTGGGCTGTAGTTATAATTATTGCTAATTGAACTATCGCGACGGGCTTGATAATTAAACCTATTGCTACTACAAGTAGGTACTTGATCATACTTACTGCGATCTGTTGGAGTGGGTTGATAGTTAAACTCTTTAGGATTTACAAGTTCATCAGGATCTAACCATTCAATCTCATCAACAGTTGGATCGACAACATCATCATAAACTGGGGTAGATTCATCCTGTATGCCTGTATTTGACTCACTCATTAGTAGGAGTAAACTTTCCAATTCCTGATCTAGCTCCTCACTTGATGGGGTAGCTGTCTCTAAATTCTGCTCATAATTTTGATTAGTTCTGTCATCGTACTCTACCTCTAATAGATCCGGCTCGTAATATTTTAAGTCTAAGGTATCCATCTTAATAATTTCTCCACTGAATTTCTGTGTTTTTTTGGCTTAGTCTTCCGTTGCTGTGATAGCTCGTACTCCTCCCACTCAGATAAAGGTTGGGGTGGTGGTGAGTAGTTCCAATCTCTCAATAAACAGTCGCGACCGCCTCCACTTTGCCAACAAAACCAAGCGGGTGAATTTTTCTGGACTCCACTGGGTAGAATCGGCTCATATTTAGGTACAAAAACTGTAGCCTCATACTTTGGCTCAATCTCCTCCTGGGCCTTGTCAACACTTGGTTGATCATCCTCATTAGCAGCAGTAGTAGCAGGTAGATCAATTTGTATGGGGCTGGGTAATTCGGGGTTATTTGTTGACTCAATCACAGCCCCTTTCCAGTTGATTGAAAGTATTGATACCAGGGCAAATCCTCCTGAAGTAATGGCGATCGCAATTAAGGGTATGGGGTTGAAAGGTTGTTTTTTACGCATCTCACGCACCAAAAATGTCGTTAGAATTAAATTGATTAGAACCACTAGAACTCGACTAGAACAGCTAGAATCGGGGGTTATTCAGGGGTTCTAGCTGCTGAAAAATCGAATAACGGGTTTGCCTTGATGATCACTTTCCTCAATTCGCCCTTTACCTTCTTGAGCCAATCTACGGAACATCCCCTCGATAAAATCCTTAGAGATGCGGTTTTTAATAGCCTCATCCTTACGAATCTGAACGGCGGCTGAACAGTTGTTGAGGACATCGGAAGGAGTTAAGCCTTTCTCTACCGCTTTTTCCAAAATTTGACCTTCTAGCTTGGCGACATAACCCCAGAATTTGTTTTGGTTATCATCGACCGGGGTTTTTTCCATGTTTTTGAGGATTTTCTGACCCGTTGAAGATACAGGCTTATTCTTCTTAGCGGCTTGAATAATTGGGGTATAATCCTCCAACTCTTCAAACCAGGTTTCAGCCCCAATAGAAAGGAGAGCTAATGGTGAGATGGAGTAATTATTATCCCTATCTCTCCGCCCTCTCCAGACATTATATTCCTCTGATAATTGAGCCGCTTTATCTGGGGTAAAAATTCGATTTGTGTTAGAAACTGTTGTTTCAATCGCATCGTATCCCCCTTCTAATCTGCCATTTTCATCAACAACAATTCGACCCAACGCCGCGAAGTTCATTGTTCTTCGAGTAGCGGCATCCAAAAAGCCATAAGTATCTACGTTTGCACTCTGTCCTGTTACCCAAACGGTCACGTTGCACCCCGCCCCGTTGTTCGCAATCGAAACCAACTTTGAAACTACATCATTTTTGCTATCTCGCTTGGTTGAGAGGTTTTTCATTTGAGCCGTCCAGTCGTCGAGAATCAAGATTACGGGCGAGGAAGCTTTTTGCTCATCCTCAGTAAGATTATTGGCTCGATAATTGTAGATGGAGAACGCATTATTTACCTGATTAATTATCCCTTGAATATCACTGCCATTGCTGATTGAATGGTGATATCCGAACTCTTGGGACTGCACATCTTCCAGTCCGAACCAATCGTTTCTTTTGCAGGCGGAGATAAAGAATAGGGTATTCGGTTCTCGCTCTAGTTTTTTGAAAATACAAGCTTTTACTAAAGCAGTTTTACCGACTCTTGTCCCTGCAAAAAATAGCTGTGTGATGCGGTTGCTGGCAATAACTTCAGGCAGACTTCTGCGGTTATTAGGTGGCAAAATGTTTGAGATTTCGGTCGAATAATTTTCCTCCGAGTCTCTCACCGATAATTGGTCTAAATCTTCAACAGGTCTATGGTTAGCAACTTGGGATTTGACCGGATTTCCTTGCTTTAATTGTTGAACTTGTTTAGCTAGGTTGACAATTAACTTTTGTTGGTTTTGCTGTTGCTCAATATTGGCTTGCAATGCACCATAAATCTGATTGAAATTACCATTTACAGCCATCTGCATTTGCTGTTTGGCTTGTTCAAATCTCATCTCTCTTTCGGTTTCATCGAAGTACGCCCGACGAGCAAGGTCTTTCTTCTGATCATTAGACCTCAAATAATCATTGGTAGCTAGGTCTAAAGCATCCTTTTCAGTCGTTTTAGCAGCTATAGCACCCACACCACACAATCCAATCGACCCGAAACCTAGCATACAATAAATAATCCGATGAACTTTATCACTCTCGGGCTTCAAAAATCCCATTGTGAGTAGGAAAGAACCCGAAATCAAATAACAACCAACTGAAAAACTGTAGACCATTAAGAGCGTTTTTCTCAGTGCATTTTCCTCTGGGGAATGGCGTAGAAAGCCTTGCATACAAATCACCTCCTTGAAAACAGATTAAACTTCTACTTGTAAGACTAGATTGACTCGCGAAGTGAAGAAACGGATAAGTTACATAAATCTATCCGTTTCCGGAATCATTAATTTTTGTGTTTGAGAATAAACTCATCCGTTTCGACACCTACGCCAACTGACTACACCATGTAAACGAGCCAACCTGCAACGATTGAAATCAGTCCTAAAATACCTAAATCAGTCAGGATTGTTTCAATTGATCCATTCAATTCACTCTTTATTACCATCAAAACAAATCCAAGAATTGATAACAGGAATACAGCTCTAAAAAGATTCATTTGATTGAATACAGGAAGGACTGAAACTAGAGCAAAGAAACTAACTGAACCCAAGAACAACCCTATATAGGGTAAATATTTTGCTAATAGTTGGTAGTTGGATTTTTTTGCTTTGCTCATCTATTTTTTTCCTCCAATCGATACACTCTTTCTAGAAGTAGGCAAATTACAAGAAAATGCCCAATTATTGCAACGGATAATATGCCAAGCCAAAAGGTAATCATGCTGCTAATATTTCCATTGCTTCATCAAGATCCTGTTCAATCCAATCAATTCGTTTATTCGCTTTTTCGCTTGCAAATCCTAGCCCTGCATCTATTTCCTCATATCCGGGTCTTAATTCGGACAAGAAGCTTTTAACCCCGGCTTGAGATTGAGCTTGTGAGAGCGCATTTCCAGCGTCTTTTATCTGGAAATTAGAATGATCCGCGACAACTTCCGCGTCACAATCGCTGGCAGTCCCTAATGCTTCATATCCCTGTTTTGTACTAGGAAGCATCTCTTTTTTCTTCTGGGCTATTGTATGCAAAGCCTCCGCTGTTAGTTTGTCGAAATACCTCGGCTCGGTCGGTACTGGCATTGATCGGAGCGGAACAATTGCACCAGGATTATCAGGCGTCAACGCCCCATCTGGAGTATCTGGACGAGTTGTTAAATCTCCGCCTTTGTCTTTTTTATTACTGATAAAACCAAACCAAGAGTCCTTTTTTGCCAACGCTAAATATCCCATTTATTGTTCCTCCATTAAATTTACAAAAGCGATAATTCCCTCTGCGATCGCCACCCCAGGATTAAATATTCCTCTCAAGGTTGACCGCATCAATTCCAGGCAAAATTTAAACATTATGACCTCGGCTTCTTTGACTTGTAATCGGTCTAGTAGTGTGGCTAAAAGCTGTAGCTGAACCCGACTATAACTCAGTCTATTTAGCCTTCGAGAAACAGTGAGAAGCTGTTGCTTGAGTTCTCGGATTTCGTCTGTCCTTTTAATAATTTTCCCAAAGGGTTTTCTGCGCTTGTATCCTCCTCTAAAATATTGTTGAATTCTTCAGCTTCTGCGAGTTCCACTTCAATCATTTCTCGAAATTGAGGGAGGGCTTCACGCCGTGCCACTGTGTCTTCGATTAAGTGTCGTGCTTTTCGATTAATGTAGCCAAGGTGAGAGCCTTGCCGCTCAATATCTGCAATCGCTTCCCCTTCTTCTTTTCCGGTTTGGAAAGAGGCTGTGTAGGCTTGTTTTGAGGTTTCCTTGTACTGTTGAATTGCCTCCCCAGTTTTAGCCTTAGTTTTGTCCCGCAGTTTTAATGCAGGTTTCGGCTTTTCCTCTTTTTTAGGCTGTTCTTCACAGCTTTCTAAAGGTTCTTGAGTTGTCTTTTTCTCCTCTTTAACTTTGGCTTGTGCCTGCTTTAAAATCTCCTCTGCGGTTGGCTTATTTTGATTGTTAGTTGAAGGTCTGTTTACGGTTGAAGTCATTCTTGATTTCCTCAAATTGTTGGTCTAAATCGATGCCGAAACTAGAGAGAACGGTCTTGACATTTTCAATGCCAGATTGACGGATTATTGCGTACATTTTCCGAGTGAAAGTCACTGTATCTCCGCGTTTGATGTTGACATACAGTGTTAAAGCTAACAGTTCGTAAATGTCCTCCCAAGTGAACGAATTACTAAACTTTAATCCGGCTTGTTTGAGGGCTTTTACATTGTTGATTAGTGTGCTTTTTTGCCTCATTCCAAGTATCTTTCTCACTTGCATTTTGCTGAATCTTTGAGTCCCATTCACTCGGTAGTGCTTGATTTCGTAAACTGTTGTTGTTGCATACATGAATTAGTTAGTGGTAAACTGACCTCCCCTGGGGGGTATGGATTTACTAGCGAACCTTCAAGGTTAAATAAAAAACCGTCTTCCGGTTGTTTTAATTCCCAGAGAAATTCTTCTTCTGTGCCACCCCCAAAGCCAAACAGATGTACAAGGGAGTGGCAGGTATCGCGCTTCACCAGTGCTGGGTTTTGTGCGATATTTTCTACAATAAAAGCACCCCATATTGGAGTGCAATTTGATGACGTATTGATTTGTGAATGACATCACGCAATTAATCAAAAAATGAAGGGGGTTCTAACCCACGCTCTCGAATAAAATTAAGTAACTGAACCGTGCGAAGCGTTTGTGGACTGGGATTGATTTTGTTCTTTGTTGTTAACGTGTAACGCCGAAAGCTATTCTCTGTTATGCCTAAATCAATAGCTGCTTCTACAGGTGTTAAACCGTAGAGATTAGCGTACTCTTGTGGGGTCAGGATTTTACTCTGTATCATGCTGTTAGCCTCTAATTCTGTTGTGTTCAGAGTTAGGGGTTAGGGTTTGGGGATAACGTTTCTCAGGCAATATCCCTTTACCCGTCCTCTCTGTTATCATGTTGTATGCTAACATCGCTCATACAACATAGCAATATGGTGGATATTAATGATATTGACTGGGAGCGGATCGCGTCCTCATTACCAGAGGTCAAAGACGCACGCCCTAGCGTAGCTCCATTGGCACAGAAAGATTGGTATTTTGAAAAGGTCTGTAACGTTGTTATGAATAGGTCGATGGCACAAGACCTGCAATCCCTCATCACAGCTCAGTTGAGAAGACATGAACAAGCCAGGATAGATACCATAGCGTTTGTAGCCTCCCAAAAAGGTATGAGCTTTGAGGATTTCTTTATAGCGGTAGCAACTGGCAAGATTGATGAGTTAGAAAAAACTGAGTAAAAATCTGCCCACCAATAAGCTTTTAGTGATTTTAGCTCAGTTGTTGTCAAGAAGCGATCGCACCATAAACACTGACTCACTCCTCCTTCGTGGGGAGTTTTTTATTGAATCAACAGAATTCACCTGATTGGGTGAGGTAGCTCTGAGACTTGAGACAGTAACTTATACTCATAAACTAATCTTCATTCTCAAACATTGGGTTGAACTTTTGGAATTCATCACAACAGAATAGAGCTACTTATTTAATGTAAGCGATCGCGAAGCGGCTGAAATTTATTCGTCTGCTTTGGTGAAGTTTGAATGCTTTTTTGTTTCACTGTGAAGTTTGATTACATTTTGATTTGTCGTGACGGAGAACCAACATGGAAAGATTAACACCCGCACAGGTCAGGGGCTTAAAAATTCGATGTAAATTAATGCAGACCATCCTGGAATTTCCGGGGTGTACTATCGAAGAATTGATACAGAATTCTGGTGTAAATTTATCCAAGCGGCAAGTGGAAAGACATCTGCTCACTCTAATTTCCGATGACTTGGCTAAGATTCGGGATGGAAAAATCTACATGGCAGAAACCCCGCTCAAAATTTTTAAATCACAAATCGCCTATATATGCAAGCAGGGAATTGAAAAATTTAAGTTTAATTCTGCTCACTACCGTAAAAATCACTAATGACATTTCCAGAGTGGTCGTGTACACTTGATTACTTTTTTACAGCGAGGAACAGAAATGACTAAGAAATTCACTGGAAATTCTAAGGGTGAAGTCGTGGAAAAACTGCTGGAAGTCCTGGAAGTTAAGCAAGCAACCCTGTATAAACGCATGGAATTTCTCGGCATTTCTATCCAGAAACATTCCAATGAAAGCTGGATTGACGAAGAAGATTATCAAGAATTAGCGGCTCTAGGTGAGTGGATTGATACTCACGGAAAGATGGAGGGCTTCGAGAAACGAGCTGACCAACAGGCTATCGTTAAAACTGAGGAAACAACGTTAGATATTCCCGCAGAACAGCCAACAGTACAGGCAGAAAATAATTCTCGTAATTTTGGCAGTGAACAACAACAAATGTCTCAGTTGGTAGCCTCAGCTCAGAATAAAGCGGCGGGTGTTCTCATGGCTGAGGGAATTCTCGCGCAGCAGTTCATCGCTAATCCTGAAATGTTACCGGAGCAATTGAAACAGCAAATTCAAGAAGCCAACGCCATCCCCCAAGTTGACCCAAACGCATTCGCCGCAGAGTTGCTGAGACAACATCGGACAGTTGCGGCTTAGATTTTGATGACCCTAAACCCTCACACGCGCACACACAAGAGCCTGGAGACTTTGAGGAATCACCTCTAGTTGCAAGCATCCATGAACGGGAGTTGCGATCGCTTATTCGTACTATTTCTGTTGGTGAACCTTGTCTGATTATTGGTGAAGCAGGAAGCGGCAAAACCACTCTGGCAAATCGTGCCATTGATGAACTGGAAGATAAGTCCTGTTGTCTAGCTCAATATATTGGCAGTTCCAAGCAAACCCTAACTCGCATTGCAGAAGGCTTTCACATCCCAACTTCTGAACCGAAATACAACAGCAAGGGTGAGGAGACTGGCGAACGCAAGTTAACGGCTGAAGACCTCAGACAAGAGATTCTTGATAATGCTCGGACATCTTGGATTCTATTCTGTGATGATGCAGACTTGTGGCCGTCTTCTCTCCGATTGTGGCTGTGTCAGTTGATTGCCAAAGGTGCTTGTGTGGTGTTGTTGTCCAAAGTCAATCTCAGGAAAGACATCTTTTTGAAGGCGATCGCCATTGAACTCTTGCCCCCAACTGAAGAACAGCTCAGACTCATCATGGCAAATGAAGCAGTAGCCCTAAATCTTCCCCATTCTCCTAGAACATTGTCCCAGCTTCAGTCACGGGTTGGGACTAATCTTGCACTGGCTCGAAAAGTCGTCAGGGAGGCAAGTCTGGGCTTGAACGAGGAAGTCGTTGAACACACTCAATACCTTGATGTCTCCCCGTTTTTGATGGCTGTTTTGTCCGGTGTAGCGGTTGTCAGATTCCTGGGTCTAGGGCTTGGAAACCGTTCTCTGTATTTGATTGGCGGCATCTCAATGTGCTTGGTGTTTATGATTCGCTACTTTGCCCAAGGCGTTAGTCAGCGTAGAGAGGTAAGGGGCCGATGATGGCGATTACTCATGCTGCAATTTCAATGGCGGGTGTAGCACTTCTCATCCCAAACTCAACTGACCCCCACACGATGTTAGCGGCGTTGATTGGAAGTCAAATTCCGGACATTGATACCACCAGCAGTCTGATTGGTCGGGTTTGTTATCCTTTAGCACGGTTCATTGAGGAACGCTGGAGACACCGCACGGTAACTCATTCAATATTAATGACAATTGTTGTGGCGGTTCTGTCTGCTCCCATTGCTTACTATTTCAACTGGAGATGGTCGGCGGCGGTTGTACTCGGTCACTTCCTTTCAATCTGTGCTGACACTGCTACAAAGTCGGGGGCAGCATTATTCTTTCCGAATCCCGTGATGTGTGTGTTGGGGAGAAATCCTAATAATCGCATCTCAACAGGCTCGACTGCTGAGTATTGGGTATTGGCGATCGCAACAATTTTAATCTGTTTTGGGGTGTGGTTAAACGACCAAGGCGGGATGCAACTTTGGGTGAGTGATATCTTCAGTTTGCCTCAAGCGGTTGAACAAATTTATAACGAAAATGGGAGTACAAATCATGTGTTTATTGACGTTCAAGGAGTCCGAACTACAGATAGAAGTCCAATCAACCAACGGTTCTTTATTGTTGCTCAAAAACAAAAGGGCTATATCGGTCAGGATGCCATCGGCTTATATTGGATTGATGACTTCGGAGATATTCAACCCAAACGACAAACGGCTGAAGTTGGAAATGGAGCGATAACGCAACTGCAAGCGATTGATTTTGATGATGTTGATTTAGGCGGAACACTCAAAGATTTAGCGGCTTCACATCCCAATTCTGCTATTTATTTATCGGGTAATTTTATTGTTGATGCTCCTGAGTATATTCAAGCTTATTCTCCACCCGGACAACACAAATATATTCAGGCACAAGGAAGCTTTATTATTTTAGATCATTGCCCAGTTCAACAAGCAATAACGCTACTTCCTGACCAGTTTGCCGTCGGCAGAATTACCGCAAAGATTATTACTCCTAAACCCGAACTATTATGAAAAACACAATTGAAATCTCACTATCTACTTATGAATGGATACAGCTTGAAGCTATTCGAGCGAACTTACAAAAGGAATCAATTAGTCAGTTAATTGAGCAGTTAATCAAAGAAAGGTTGAAGGTAATCAACTATGCAAGTCACAGAAAAAATTAACAACTTAATCTTATCTTTGGTGATTGCGGCTTTAAGTACAATCGGCAATCGTGCTTTAGTTGCTCAACAGTCGCCCCCACAAATTCCTCAATATAATTCTCAAACTCCCCAATATAACAATATTACAGCCCCTCAACCTGTACAGGCTCCCAAGCGATTAACGATTAATGTGGCGATTAATTCACCCAATGATTTAAAGGTAAGAGAAGGTGATTTTATTCAAGCGGGTCAGGTTGTGGCTGATAGAGTTCAAGAAAGACAAGCACTTGAAGCACAAAAAGCTCAGATTAATGTATCGATAAAACGGCTAGAAAATGCACAGGTGATGCAACCACAAACACCGAAGCCTGTGCCACCTGTACAGAACTTGCCCCCGGCGGATTTCTCTCAAGAAGAAGCCCAAATTGCCCAGGCTCGACTTAACTTACAACAAGCCCAACGAATGTATGAATTTGCATTATCTAATAATCCTTTTGTGAACGAGCAAGCCAATATTGAAAAAGCAGCAGCAGAGAGTGAAGCCGCCTCTAATAAACATGAAAATCAATCTCGGAAATTAGATGCGATCGCACAACTCCCCGGCTTACCTCCAGAGGTGAGAGTTCACGAGTCGGAGAAGTTAAAACAAACCCAGCTTGAAAAGTTAAGATTTGCGGCTGAATATAACTTTAAAGTGGCAGAGTTGGATGAAGCCAAACAGGCAAGAGAAGAACAGTTGAAAAACTTACAAAATGCCGTTGAAAAAGCTCAAGGATATCTCAATTTAGCCGTTGCCAAACTTCAGAAAGCCAGAAGTAATCGCGCCCAACTTGAATACAATCATTCTATTACCGCCGCCCGACGCATTGAAGAACAAAATCAGGCGCAACAGTTCTACAGCAGACAGATGTCGGAATACCATCAAGGGTTGCAAGACCAGGAATTTAAACTCACTCAATTACGGGAAAAGTTAAACGATGTGGAGACTAAATTATCAGCATTATCAACCGTTAAATCCCCCTATTCGGGCAAAATCAGACGCATTAAACAAGAACGTCAGCAGAATGGTCTATTGTATGTTGAGCTTGTTCTTGTTCCTGACTCTAACTCAACCCGTCCTTAGTCAAGATGATGATTTTGAGGATAACGGTGTTGTTGAAGAAGAAGTGGACGAGTTTGATGATGGTTTTGAGGAGGAACAGGGTTTTGATGAAATGGGTTGTGACCCTGACTTTGACGCAGACTGTCGCCCTGGACGGGAGACACAGAACACGGTTCCTAAAATGGAAGTTAATCCGTTGAATCCGGCTGGAGATTCGTTAGATCTATTGTTGAAAAAACGCCTCAACGATGGATTGTGGGAGATTATCTTAGGTGACTTGCTTTGTGCTGATTTGTCGCCGGATTGCGTGAGGGACTTACAAAATGCCGCAGTAATGAATAGTCTCGCCCTCCAAGAAATTGACCTGAGAATTGAGGAAGCTCAGATGAAAATCGATGAAGCCAGAGCCAATAATAAGAAATCGGTGCAGTTTGAGATTCTCTCCCCAGCGTTGCAATATTATCTCGGCGGTGAAGCTTCCAGTTTCACAACTCAAGAAAGTGAGAGTTATCAGCTTGAAGTCCCGACAACAGAAGTGGTGCAGGTTCCGAAAGTGGTGGAAGTTCCCACAGTCGTAACCGTTCCAGTTGAAGTGGTTGACCCCGAAACGGGAGAAATTCGGATTGAACAACGCCAGGAAGTCCAGATGAGGCAACAGGTTGAAAATGTCCCAGAGGTTCGCCAAACAACTCGGCTCGAAACTCGACAGCGCATGGTTGAACGACGGCAGCGAGGGCCGTTGGATAAAATCTTGTCGGATATCAGCAACCCTGTTCAGTTGGCGAACAACATTTTAACTTTGGTGGGAATTCCTTTATTAGAGAATATTTTAGGCGGCAGTGATAAAGCTCAAAGTCGTGCGATCGCAATTTCAGATTTACAGATTAAAGTGGCTGAATTACAAAGAAGTCGGGCAGAGATTGCCCAAGCGTTACGGGAGAAAGTTGTTGAAATACTGTTAGTGACGGATGCAGCCAGTAAGGAATTTCAGATTTCTCAGGAGATTGGTTTGAGGGATTCAAATCGATTGGCGATCGCACGTATTAATTATCAGTTTGGTGAAGGGGATAGTGAGAGTTATTTAGCTAAAATATCAGCAATGGATCGGCAGAAAGCCCAAGTGCTGAGGAATTTTAATCAGATGCGGTCGAGTCTTGAGAAGTTAAGAGTATTAGTTAATCAACCAGAATAATAAAAAACCCCTCTCAAACGAGGGGTGAAATGAAGCAAGCTTATTGTTTTGAATTAGGGTTTTTCTTCGTAGCGAACATAACTATCTCCAACTCGTCGGCATAATGGCGGATTGGCTTCAGTTAAGGAAGTTAAATTATAGCTCGTTCCATCGTAAGTAAAACTGGTTAAATCCCGGTTTCGAGTCGGACTATGAGAAACCTGTCGGAAGCCACAAGCGTTGGCGTTTCCACTAGAACTGGCGGGAGTTCCAACGTATTTAACTGAGTATTGTTGGTTCTGTACCTTGCCAGGAATTACAACTGCACCACTACTATCTTTAAAGTTACCCGAAGGAGGAGTATTAGTGCCGTCACCGTTAAGAATCACACCATTTTGACAGCGAATACTTTCAGTATTGAGAGAAGTAACATCGATGGAAGTTCCATAAGTTTCTCCCGAATCCTCACTAATTTGAATTGCACTAGGCAAGGGATAACTGGCTGAGTTGCTAATCCGAATCCAACCACAAGCGTTGCCCCGACTGCGACGAACTAAGTCTTGAGAGTCCAATTGCAACGAAACACGAGTATTAGCCTCAATACCGTCGATAACGACATATTCATTCCCATTGTTTGTAAATCTTGAAACAGTTTGTGCTGACACAGAAAAAGTGGGAATAATAACAGCAACAGCACCGAGAATTGCAATGGCTTTGGGGAATTTCATAATATTCCTAGTCCGGATAGTCTAACAACAAAATTGAACAAGTGTACAAGACCATGAACAAGAATGACATCAGGGGAATTACGGTTTTTTTAGTTGTTGTAGTGTTACTTTTGGCAGGGTATTTTTACCCTCGTCGTCCCAATAATCAAAAATTTGATATTCCCGCAGAACAACCCAATATTCCTGTAGAACAATATCCTCAATATAAGGTGGTTCCCGGTTCAGTCTACGATGGCGATACTATTCGGGTCGTCCCGATGAATGTAAATGGGTTTCCAAAAGACCAACAACTCAGAATTAGATTCGCTTGCATTGACGCTCCCGAACGTAAGCAGCCTGGAGGCATTGAGGCACGGGATGAATTGAAGCGGATTCTTGAAATGGATGGTAATCGAGTCAAACTGAATATCATCACCACAGACCGCTATGGTCGCAGTGTGGCTGAAGTTTGGAATGGTTATGGTTTGATTCAATCTGCCCTGGCAGGTTCTGGAGCTGTTTACCCCTATGAACAGTACAAGTCAGATTGTCCCTCATGGGATGCGGTTCAACGTTCTGGTCAGTTTGCTGTTAAGAATAAGTTAGGCGTGTGGGGGAATCCCTCAGCGGTTAAGCCCTGGGATTATAGGAAAAAGTAATCTTAATATTTATGCTTGGAAGAATAAAATAGCTGTGTTCTGCGGGATTAGTGTCCCGTTTTTTGTTGTTGGGGAAGGCAATCACTCTTTCCAACTTTACTTGTTAGTGAGTTTATTGACCTAGTTTTAGACACATGAAAAATCTCTCATAATTTTTTAATTACCATTTTAAGTTGGCAGGCTATATCAATATTAGTTTTTGTAAATTTCGCAATAAAGTTTAAAAAACCCAAAAACAATCATTTTTTTTCGGGAATCTGTTTTTTCAATCTGTAGTCACAATCAACAAAATCATTCAAGAGCTGGAGTTTTAATCAGTGGAAAAGTACCGTGAAATAAAAATTGATGGAGGATTTGCTTCAGCAAAGGTTACGTTTTATCGTGATGGAATTTATGTTGTTGAGGGAAGGGCTTGGAGTAATAGCAAACTTCGTGGTGTTAAAGCTTCGGTTTTTTTCGTAGGACTTGACAAGAAACATAGAGCTGTTTTTGTTTCAGAAAAGTTTGATATCCCAACAGCTTGTTCTACATTAGATGCTTGTTCCTCTGATACACGTAAATCTTTCAACGGTACTATTGATCATCGATTAGCTTCTCACATAGAAGGAATTAACATCTACTTGAATTCTCGCGGAGAAATAGGTGGCTACCGAGAGTCAATTGTAAGGACAGTAAGGGAAGCTTACAAAACTTGTGATGATATCTCTCAAGAACTGAAAACCTCAATTAAAGACTCCATACTGTAAGTTTTTGTTTACAAAAAAAGGAAGCAAATTATGGTTTCAAAATTTTGGCAAGATCTCAATAGTATCGCCAGCACAGTTGTTCCCGGTTATTCTGCTGTAGAAAGTGTCGTTGATAATTATGTTCGAGACACAACTCGTCCCGTTCCCGGTTCCATTCTTTTTTGTTCTTTGTATGGTGCAGAACATTCAGGAATTTATGTTGGTAATGGAGATATTGTTGAATTGAGAGGAAAACTGAGTCGTGATAGTGGATGTATCTGTCGAACAGGTAAAAGTGGATTTATTCAAGGGACGAATGCACTCACTGTTTACGTTGCTTGTTTTGGAAATAGTAGCGATCCTATTGGCTCTGATGAAGTAGCACAAAGAGCATCAGAGTCTGTAGGAAAGACGAGAAAATACCATCTTTTCCAAGACAACTGTCATATGTTTTCTTCCTATTGCATCACTGGAAATCTGAACAATGGAGACAATTTGTTTACGAAGCTACAAAACAGAATTCGACGAGAGTATGGTTCCTTCACTTGGAGAGCATGGCATTAATTCTCATCATTGACGTTTATAAAATAAAAAAATGAGTGAAGAAAAAGAACATAAAAAAGAAAGAAAAGCTATTGAAATTGCTTCTAAATTTGCGAAGAAGCAAAACCTAGAAAATGATGTCAAGAAGATCGAGAAAAATTTACCTAGAATGAAAAAAGGCCCAATTCAAGAGGTTTGGGGAAAAGTTCAAGGTTTATCTAAAGCAGTTATAGATCCTAGAGTTGCTTGGCAGGAGAAATCTATAGCGGTAGGTGCATTGCTTTATTTGATTTCTCCAGTTGATCTTATTCCGGATACGATTCCTGTAGTAGGTTTGATAGATGATGCGGGGGTTATTTCTTCAGCAGCTAATACCTTGGCTAATGTTCTAAGCAAGTATGCAGTAGTAGCTACACAATCTGTTCATACTGCTGTGGGTGTAGGATATGGCATCAAGGGTGGGATAAATCAAAGAGAGGCAAAAAAAATTATTGAGACAAATAAACAAGAACATAATTCTGCAACTGAGCGTCTAGAAATTGAGTGGAAAGAAACTCAGAATTTGGCTCAGTCCTATGGCGATCTACAAATTCAAGTCCAGACTGATACAATACCTAGATTTTTGACTTTACTTAAAAGCATCAATAATAAGTTTTCTACGGAGGATTCAAAAATTATAGAAAGCCTAAATGGTATTTCTATACCAGAGCTTCCCGCCTATGATGCAGAAGTTAAAGCAGTTCAAGAATGTGTCCAAGCGGCTGGTAAGGGACTCGTATTAGGTGGTAGTCGTACATCATTAATTGTCGTAAAGCGTACTGTTGGTTTATTTGGTAAGCAGGCTTTTAAAGAAATTGGTAATGCTACAGCCAGAAAAGCAATTATAACTGAGATAGGTGCGGGTAGTATGACAATTGGCAAATTATTTTTGTCTACTACACTTGTTGCTCCGGTTGTTGCAGGGGTTGGTTTTGCTATTGGAAAAGCAGGAGAGCAAACATTAACTAAAGCCAAGGAGTATGAAAAGGATATCCGAATAGATATTGCAAAGATTGAAGCTTCTCAAGAATATCTAAATCAGATACAAAATCGCATAAATGAGATGAAGTATGTTGTTGAAAATTTAAATCAACAAGCGACCGTCCAAATTAAAAGAGCTGAAAAAAATGTAGTCAAAAAAAATTGCTTAAAAAATCTTTTCTTCTTTGTGAGATCGTTGAAGTATCAAATAGCTCGTTTTTTCGGTAAAAATATTAAAGAAGAAAAATTCATTATAAAGCCAGATAAGCCACAAAAAGAACAAATATTAATGTTGAAAGATTTAGTATCCGTTTTAGTAGAATTAATGGATTATCCTGTTTTAGATCATGAGGGAAAATTAAACCCCATGACTGCTGAAATAACTGCTAAGATAAAAGAAAGTTTCAAGATTATTGAAGGAGTTTAATTATGACTGAACAGAACAATTCAGACAAGAATGAATTAAATAATGCAGATATAGTACCTCAAGTTTTATCATCCAAAGCTTTCTCAGGAAGTATAGATTCTTTATCTGTCCTTTTAACTCCTGATCAAAAAATGGCTGCTATGTCCGACATAGTAAAGTCTAAAGCAATAGTAGAAGAAGTTGCTATTGTAGCTCAAGCGGCTAGTGAAATCGTCGCAGTTGTGGCAGAATATGGTAAACTTTTAGAATCGGAGAAGACGAATCGAAGAGAAATAGAAAGAAAGGAAAAGGAAACAGTTACTAAAATCAGAACCATATCAGATTTGATCAAGAACTTAGTTCAAGAAGAATACGAGCTAAGAAATCAAACAATTCAAGCTTGTTTGCAAATAATTACCTCATTAAATCAAGAAATAAATAAAGCATTAAATGAAGTAGTAGATGAAGCTAAAGTTGATAGAATTATTGCAACAAATCAAGAGTTATATCGTTCTATTTTGTCTGAGATGACAAAACTCTTAAAAAATCCTCCAAAGATTGATTATTCTTCAATAGAAAGGTCAGGATATACACCCGAAAATTAGTTAGTATTAATTCTTAATATACTAAAGATTAAGTGAAGGGTAGAGGCTGTCTCTATCCTTTTAAAACGTCCTCTTACAGCTAACCAATTCTCAACCAACACCACAGCACTATCGGGCAAATACACCATTCTGTCCTTACCACCCTTGCCCTGCCTGACTTCCAACCCACCTGTCTCTGAAATAAAATCTCTAACTCCCAACTTCACCACCTCAGCCCGTCGGAGTCCTGCACCTCTCAATATTGCAATCAACGCCATATCTCTAATGCCTTGAACGGTGGGGTCATTTTGGCAATCTTCTATTAATGCTGCAATTTCGGACTGAGTTAACGCTCGTCCTCTTAACTTCTTATTGACCTTAATTTGAGGTAAATCCACTGCTGTACTGTAGTTCTCTGCATCCATTAACTTCAACTTTCTGGCTTCCTGTAGTACGCGCCGTAACGCCGCCATCATCTTCTTAACCGTTACTGGGGCATGACGTTCTAACAAAATGGCTTGAACCGCTGCCGTGTGTTGATAAGTTAAGGCTGCCCAATTAAGAGTATCGGCATCACATTCACCGTTAGTCAGGATATTCGCGATCGCATTCAAAGACTGTCGCATTGTGGCCCTAGAACCCAATCCTAAGCCATTAAGGTACACCGCAGCCGGGTGTAGGGTCAAGGGTAAAGGAGTCGTCAGAGAAAGTGTAGCCGTGGCAATTGAGTACATTTACTTATGAGAAGTTCTGTTCTAGAAAGTAATTATTTTACACCGATGGACAGTCTTGTTCTACAGGAATAACAAAGTTGTATTACACCGTTGACAGTTTGTAGTATATTAATGTAGTATGTATACAACAGGGTAATACAGGACTCTAGCCTGCTTACTCACCCGAACCTTGAAAATTTTAGAAATTGCCAAATTTTGGGGGTGTAACTCAGTTGGTTTAGAGTGCCTGTCTGTCGAACAGGAAGCCGCGAGTTCAAATCTCGTCATCCCCGTCTTGGTGCCGTAGGCAAATTGGTAAAGCCACCTGTCTTTCAAGCAGGAGATTGCGGGTTCGATTCCCGTCGGCACTGCTTATAGGTCGGCTCACCTCTTGGAGTAGGTAGCTGTCTGTAAAACAGCCGCGTTTGCATTGTTGGTTCAAATCCAACTCAGCCCCGGCAAGGAGAGGTCGCCATCGGCAGGGCAAGCTATTTGCTAAATAGTCGTGGATGTAAGTCTACTGGGGGTTCGACTCCCTCTCTCTCCGCCTTATGAGAACGTGGTGTAACTGGATAACACGTCAGTCTACGAAACTGAAAAGTGGGGGTTCAAATCCCTCCGTTCTCGCCAATTATGGAGAACACCGCTGAATGGTCGGCAACTAGTCTTGAAAACTAGGGTAGCTCTTGGGTTAGGGGTTCGATTCCTCTGTTCTCCGTTCATTGGGAAGTAGGCAAATAGGCAAAGCCGTCGCACGAAGAGATGCGAAGTTTGAGGGTTCGATTCCAACATCCCAGTCTTGCTGCTGTAACCCAACGGTAGAGGTGCTGGTCTTAGAAACCAGATGTTGCAGGTTCAAATCCTGCCAGCAGTATTAACGGGATGTAGTATATTCGGGTCGCTAACTCAATGGTTAGAGTAGCCGCCACAAAGCGCGGAAGGTTCAGGGTATGCGCTTCGCGCAGGCTTCGCCTACAAATCCCTGGCGACCCACCAAATAAGCCCCTGTGATGCAATTGGCAGACATGACCCGCTTAAAACGGGTTTTCTACAGGTTCAAATCCTGTCAGGGGTATTGCGGGGATGGAGCTACGGTGCGCGGCTAGGTCTCATAAGCCTTTTCTTACCAGGTTCAACTCCTGGCTCCGCGACAATCACGCTGGTGTAGCTCAACTAGGCAGAGCAACTGTCTTGTAAACAGTCGGTTGTAGGTTCAATTCCTATCACCAGCTTGAATGCGATTGTGGTGTAACGGTAGCATTTGAGTCTTCCAAACTCCGGGTACGAGTTCAAATCTCGTCAATCGCTTTGTTATAGGAGTGTCGCCTAATGGATGGGCATCGATCTTCTAAATCGATTTGTGTAGGTTCAAATCCTACCACTCCTGCTCATGGGTCTGTAGCTTAACTGGGAAAGCACCTATCTTGCAAATAGGGGGATAAGGGTTCGATTCCCTTCAGTATCCATTCATGGTGTCAGAAGCCAAAGTGGTCGCGGCGCTTGTTTGTGGAACAAGTAACTAGCGGGTATGCGCTCTCCGCGCAGGCTACGCCAACGAGTCCCGTCTGACACCCTCAAGTTGTTCTGCGAGAATAATAATCTTTTTGTATTACACCCTTGACCGTTTGTATTACAATTGTGTAGTATATAAGTGTTGCAAGAAAGATTGTGGAGGTGGAGCCAATGATTGTTCTATTTATGAAGGCTGATAACTAGACGTAGTGCAGTCCTTCATAAACGGCAAACACCTCTGCAAGTCACACGTCAACCCATTGACTCTTGCAGGGGTTATTGGTTGTTCTGCGTTTGGAAGCTTCCATCCTTATCTGTTAGGGGTTGTAGCGGTCTATGGTTTTATAACTGCTGAAAGGTCAACTTTCAGTTAACCAGTTGAAGAAACGGAAAGACATGGCAGTACGAAAAGCATCTATTGCTTCAGTAAAAGTCTTCAAAATAAATAGTTTTTGTTATTGACATTCAAAATTTTTGTAGCTACGATTGACAACATAAGGTTTTATCAAGGTTTTATTATAGGATTAAATTTTAGATAAACTCCTTACTGACTTTACTGATATACATTCATTTAAACTAAGAAAACAATGGCCGAGAAAATTCTTTTATACCTTTATATCTACGACTACAATAAACCTAGTTCTTTTCCCTATCACAACTTAGCATATCTAGGGAAAACATATCAAACAGTTGAAATATATCCAAATGTAGGTGACTTTATTGTTCAAGTTTATCCAGATGGAGACCCTTCTGAAACACATTTGGAAAATTTTATTGTTATTGGACGTAGGTTTATATTTCTTCCAAAATTGACTATAGAACAAGATGAAGACCCTGATGTTCAAGCAGACCCTGTTCCAAATTTAAGCGAACTGAATGAGACTCAACGTCTTAAGTATGTAACTGAAATTTATGCTGTTTGTGGAAATGACAAAGGTGAAGGCAATCCCGATTTAACATATCTCAATTACTTAATTGAGCAATCTAAAGGTGAAGTTTTTAATGATGATTATGAAGCTTAAGCTTTTCGTCATTTAAACTGTGATTTTATATTCCCAACTTCCCACATTATCTGCAACTATAATCCCTCGTATTAGTATCACGGCGATCGCGTAGTGTGCCGGAGGCGATCGCATTCAACCCCACCGTTGAAAATCATGCACCATTGCAGTAGATACTTACTGATTGCAGTAACGCAATAAATCAATCATCCTTGATTCCTTGCTGTGAGAGATATTCATCCAACAGCACCCTAACGACTTCAGCCTTTTTATTACCCGATGTTGCACAGTAGATTGATAATCGTTTATGTAGAGATTCTGGCAAATCAACCGTAATTCTAACTGTGGCTTCTCTTTCTACAGGCTGCAATCGGTCGTTCACATTTAACTCCTTTTTCTTGGTTTTGGTTGAAGTTCTGGATTTCTTCTGAACTTTAGGTTCGGGTTCGGGTTCTAACTCAACTTCCGGTTCTGACTCCGGCTCAAGTTCGGGTTCGGGTTCTAACTCAACTTCCGGCTCAAGTTCGGGTTCAACTTCAACTTCAGGTTCGGGTTCGGGTTGAGAACCAAAGACAAACTGTTGGGCTAAAGCATCATTGAGTGACTTCCTTTTCTTGGTGTTCATAGTTTCATCACCTCCTGAAACAGCCGATCATATTCAATCCCTGCATCAGCGGCTCCCTTACTTGGAAGCTGCCAAACGACTGCGGACTGACCTGAAGTATCTGCGATCGCCTGTCGTTGATGAATTACTGACTTTAATAATTTGGCATCTGGAATTTGAGAGAGGACTTCAATTGCTTCTTGTTTGAGTTTTGTTCCCTTCACCGCACGACTCAACAGTAACGCGGCTTGAGGTTGTCCCCCTCGAACGGATTGAGCTTGTTTGACTAATCGAATCGCATCAAAAGCACTTCTTAAGTCCACACCCGAAGGTTGAACGGGGATGAGGGCGATGTCGGCACGGAATAAAATTGCTCTGGTTGATTCCGATAAACTAGCGGGGCCGTCAACAACAATCTGTTCGTACTGTTCTGCAAGTTCAGGGATTTTCTCTAACAAGTCATCGGGAGATTGCAAAACCTGATAGGGGATCTCCATTTCCTCCATTCCTTCAACCCACTGGGAACTTGAACGTTGAGCATCACCATCAACCAAGATGACTCTTTTCTGTTGGTTGACAATCAGCCAGTAAGCCAGATGCACTGATAGAGTTGACTTTCCGGAGCCACCCTTTTGATTGGCTACAGCGTAAATCGTCATTGGAGTCTTTATTCACTGCATTACTGCATTAAGTATCGCAGTATTTGAGTAAGCAATCAAGTCAGTCAGTATTTAAGTTCGATTTTCTTAGATTAGAAATGAAATCAAGCAATTGAAGAATTTTTCAACAAGCTACTCAAATACTCTGTTCAAGCTTCAGTCAGTTAGAATTAACAAAAATTAGATAACAAGCCTTAGTTCACTAATGAAAACCAATATCCCTAAATACCATCCCCAGTTAGGTCAGCATCTAGGATCGTATCGCAAGCCATTGATGAAAGATATTCGATTCACAATAGGTATAGCTTTGGCAACTCCAGCTTTATTTTTCCTGTCATTAATGCTTTGGGCGTTTCTGGCTGGAAACATAACAACTGACCAATCAGCGTTAATTATTTTGTTTGGATTATTAGGAACTGGGGTTTTAATTGGAGGTATTTTGATTGGACTTGCTTTAATTACTCATAGTCGAAGTCAAGAACTCTATAAAGGAGGACTTCTCTTGACTCAAGGAAGTCAACTCAAAATCATTCCCTTTGAGCAAATTATTACGGTATGGCAAAAGCAAATTAATGTCTCCTTCGACCATGAAAATTCATCACTCGATTTTGCATTTGCATTGTTAGGTAGACTTCGTAATGTTGAGGGAAAAAGGCTCTATCAATATCGAATTGAGACAAAAGAGCAGGAGACGGTAATTTCAGAAATTCAAGAGATTGGTAATTATACTTTAGAGGTGTTGAGGCAACGAGAGCTTCCCCGTCTCAAAGCTATCTATAAACAAGGCGACGATATTCAGTTGGGTGAGCTGACTCTAAATCAATATGGGATCAAGTATAAAAAGAAAGAATTGCCCTGGCCCCAATTAAGAACAATCCGAATTAATCGAGACTATAAGCTCATTATTGAATCTCAAAAGAGTTTAATATTTCTACCATGGCTTAGTATTAAAGCCGAGAGAATTCCGAATCTTCCGCTGCTTTGGCCAATCTTAACTGAGCTGCAAACTCAACTGGGATTTCAACTATACGGTAACTTAGAAACAGCGAATCTTTCACCGTACTCTCTATAAATGAAGATAGGTTGCCCCCATTCGTTGAGAGGGTTGCTACTCACAAACTTTATAGAGTTGAGAAAAGAGGAAAGTTATCTATTACTGTACGGTTCTCTCCCTTTTCCCTAATAGATTACTGTTGCATCATAGTAAATGTAATCAATAGTTATTCATTTATTCGACACTTTAAGGAGAGCAATTAATATGATGTTAGCTTACAACCCCTTTGCTGAAATGGAAAAGATGCAACGTGAATTTGACCGGGTTTTAAACTCCGAAGTTGTAACTCGTTGGACTCCGGCAATTGACTTACAAGAAACTCCAGATAGCTACATTCTCAGAGTGTTTCTTCCGGGTTTAGATACCGAAGCTCTTAATATTGAAGCGGCGAAGAAAGCTGTGGCAATTTCTGGTAAAACCAATCGTCCTGAACTCGCAGAAGGTCACAAATCTCTCTATTCTGAATTCCCAGCAGGTGAATTTCGTCGGGTGATTAATCTGCCGGAAGTTATTGCACATACCGAAGTTAAGGCTGACTATGTTGATGGTGTGTTGACTCTCACTATGCCCAAGGCACCTGAAACTGTTAACCGTGTAGTCAAGGTGAGTTTGAATGGTGTTGAACAGCCTCAACTCAATGAAGTAGCTCAATAATTGATTTCTCAATAAAATAGTAGCCCCGGCGGTGCTGGGGCTTTGTTGTGTTAACTGTCTTGTTAAAGCGAGTTATAAATCCAAGTTTTTGTCTCTTATTTAACGTCAGATGGAACGCATGAACCAT
The DNA here is from genome assembly GCA_038530755.1 of Cyanobacteria bacterium J06592_8. Classification (GTDB taxonomy): domain Bacteria; phylum Cyanobacteriota; class Cyanobacteriia; order Cyanobacteriales; family Microcoleaceae; genus Capilliphycus. The sequence goes on from JBCBCI010000057.1 coordinate 36,855, forward strand.
ACAATAACATCTGAAATTGCGAGAGATCCAGTTCCTGTGCTTCCCAGTTCAAAGGTGATATTGTTGTTCCCTGTACCCACCGCACTGAAGGGCATGATTTCCATGAATGTTTCAGACTTTTCGCCTGAAATCGAAAGGCGTGGTCCTACGTTTTGACCATTACTTTGAACAGTGAGGCGAAGGCTGCTGGCGTTTGAGGGATCTACCCTGTAACATAACACTGGTCTGTTAATGTCGCCGTCCCGCCTCATGTCGTTAGCTGGGTTAAAGATAATAGATTGAGAACCATTTGGACTGAGAGTAAAGGAGCCATCTCTGAGAGCGTGATAGGCTGCAACTGTTGGCATTGGATAACCTCTAAATTATTACAAACTGAAGTTTGAACTCAATGCTAATCATTAAGTTAATCAATAGCTCAAACTCCTGTAATATTAATAATTTGACATACCCTTTATCTATCTACCAGTCGCTTTTCTGAGTGTCACTTATTTAAAGGATATAAATTGTCTCAAACGGACTTCTAAAAGGCGTATTAATCCGATTTAACCCAGTTAGTTATAAATTCAATCAACTGCAATCTTTCCTTATTCCTGTAGAACCACCTCACGATATGCTGCCCTAATGATTCCGTTATTCCCGCAGAACAACGTGGAACAGCTCAACTAGCAACATCAAAACCGTCACTCTTTTCTAATTCCCGCAGAACAGGAAACTGACCTGACCCAAATAAATGCAGAACGTCTTGGGCGCGAGTCATAGTTCCAGGTTAAGCTGAGTTGCAAACTTACTACATCAGGGAATATTCGGATTTTTATGAATCGGCTAAGTTTTTGGCGTTTTGAAGGTTTTTAAAGTTAAGAGAAGGTTAAGGGAATTCACTCGCAAACTCCATAATTAACCCACCCCTCCAAGCATAATAACTTCAACAAAATCGTGTGCAATTCCTGAAAAAACAATCATTTTTATTAATTAAAAATACTGAACACATTTAACTTGATTATAGGTAAGATATAAAGTATAAAATCCCAGAGCTAGACACAGAGTATATAGTGTAGACTTTGCTAGCTAAAAACTGAATAAAGAATCGCTTTGTTGGCTATCTTGACTGAGCTGACTAGAAACACCACTGGGGGCATCAATAAACCATCAACTCAGGGGCTAAATGACACAGCAGAGAAAACCACGCCTTTCTAAGCCAACCCGCAAAAAGTTGGTGCAACATCTTTTGCTATCGATTCTTGGTATTCTACCAGCCATTATTATAGGAATTGTAGAGCTTTATTTCAAACCGGAGGAGTTACAACCCAACCAACCAATAAACACCATAATCAATGGTGGTATCAATACAGATCCAGGTAATGATACCCACTGGAATATCGATCAAACGTATATCGATAAGAGCCATGATTTTATTGGTGGCGATGTAAATATCGGTTCCAACAACCAGACCAGTATTGTTCAAGGTGATATCCATAATGATTTCAGTAAAAGTTTCGGTATTAATATTGGAGATGTAACTCTTGCCTTCAATGATAACGATGTCACTTCTAATAATGATACGCGGATTAATTCAAGTGATGACGATGTTTACTCCAATATCAATCAAATTCCTCAAACCCTTATCAATCGTAGCTTTAACCGCAATACGGCTCCCCAAACTTTAACTGAATCGGAGACAATCTTTTCTCCCGAACTCAAAAAAAAAGACTTGGAATAATCAGTCTTGAAACCGAATGGCTTGACTTATCTCGAAGTTCCAGTACCCAACAGACAGAATTTGATATTAATTTATTTGCCTCTCAAGAGCAGATAGATAATTTTACTTTTCTGTCTGATTTCTCTCAATACACCTTTAATCAAATCTCTCAATACAGTGTAGAGAATCTGAATATTTTTGTGAATTCGTTAACGATTCAAGAGGAAACAGTAACGATTATTATTGATAATTCTTTAGTCCCCTTGGTATCAACGCCTGAGCCAACAACTACATTAGGTCTGTTAACCTTTTCAGTTTTGGGGATTTCAATATTGGGATACAAGCGGAATTGATTTAATTCACCATCCAGCTACATTAAAAAAGCCCTAGCCAATTGGTTAGGGCTTCAGTCAAAATTAACTGCAAATTGAAGTTTATGATTGACTTACAAAGATAAACTATGAATGAAAATCAGGAACGAACTATATAAATTTGAATTTAAACGGACAGTTGTTGGTGGCAACCCAGATGGCTTGTTTCCCATCTCTGTTGTTAATATAAAACGAAACAAGCTTGGATATCTACGTTGAAATTACTGAACTTTAGGAATTCTTGAAGCATCAAAATGTTCGTCGTTCTCCGTAATATTACTGAAATGGCAGTCTAAATCTCAATAACAAAAATCCCCGCTTCTGTAGTGGGCGGGGTAATTGATTCTGCAATCGAGGAGTTTCAACTTATCCTCAATTTAACTTTTAGTGTGAGGATGGGGCTTCACCAGATTGGGTGAATTGAATCAAACAAAGTGAGCCTACAAATCCGGCAAGCTCACTCTCTACATCTACCCTGGCTTTTTATTAAAGTTATATTAAATCATTCAAAAATACTATCTTTCAATTAATCATTACCAAAAGGATCATTACATCCGAGATGAACAACTTCTAACTCACTTCCAGAAGCGGTTGCTTGACTTTCTAGACGATTAATCACTTTGCTGCGTTCATTTCTTGCGCCTGCACGAGTAGTTCCACCCGCAGAAGCAGTCATCCATTCTCCATTATCTGCTCTATGTCTAAACCGACAGACAATATCATTAGTACCTGTTGTAGCAGCGTGAGCAGGAATT
>JBCBCI010000058.1:0-5709 GCA_038530755.1 Cyanobacteria bacterium J06592_8
GTTACTGCCACCCAATAAAGCTGTATCTTGACCAGATAATTCAACCAAATTTGTCGCTTGTACTGATACTAAACCGCCATCTCCTTGTCCTAAAGTGAAACTGCTTACTTTTGAACCTTCAGACATGAATAAATTTCCTGTAATAATCTCAATACCCCCGCCATTTCCTACTGCACCTTCTTCAACATTACTCAAAAGAAAGCTATTTGATAATGCTACTGAATCTGTTGCTAAGATAGAAACTGAACCTGCATTTCCGGGGCCAAAAGTGCTAGCACTAACAATCGCCTCATTTTCCATTAATAATGAACGGGTTTCGATGTTAATATCGCCAGGATTTCCTTGAGAGTCTATATCAATGATGCTAGAAATAAAACTACTATCTCTGAGAACAATATTTTCCTGAGTATTAATATTAACGTCCCCAGCTTGTGCTTCTGGAAATCCTAAGCCTTCATCAAATCCAGCTCGAATAATACTTCCACTTGACATCTCAAAATTCCGAGCATTAATATTGATATCTCGACCTCCATCTGCACGAACGTTAATCTGCGATTGATTTGTTAATGCGACATTAGCTTGTTGAATATTTTCTGGGAAAGTTAAACTTTGATCTGGATTAATTTGAACAATTCCCGGTTCTGATAATCCACCCAGTTCGATATTACTCCCTGGAGAAATCGCAACACCGTTATCAAATATCACATCACCGCCAACTAAGGCTAAAGTTTGATTTTGAGGCACATTTAAACCTTGAGGAATGAGAAAACCTGCATTATCTCGTAGCGTACTACCATCTTCTAATGTTGTTAAAGTCGCTTGATTAACAATTGTTCCGGGATTCTCTCGAATATTCAATCCCAATGGCATATTTATCGTTAATAATGGCGGTGCTTCGGGGTTATTAGCAGCAAATTCAATACCATTCTCAAATAATATTCCATCAGCAGTTGTGGCAAAAAATGAACCGCCAACATCTAACTGTGCATTCGGCCCAAATACAATCCCATTTGGATTAATTAAAAAGAAATTGGCATTCCCTAAAACACCTAACGTTCCCAGAATTTCAGAAATATTCCCACCTGTAACGCGAGTCAAAATATTAATGATATTATCAGGATTAGAAAAATAAGCGCCTCGTCCAACGTCAACATTAAATTCCTCAAAACTATGAAATAAATTTCCACCTCGAACTGCGCCACCGTCAATGCGATCGCTATTAATTCCGCGAATATTTTGATTAGGCGTAACCACAGAATTCTCTGAACCTAAAGTTCTATCTGGAATAATTTGTGCATTCACACTCAGTTGAGAGGTAAAGCCAATTAGTGTTAAAGTAGCCCAAACGGGAAAAGAAATAAAACGCAAAGACATAAGTTGATTAATAAGTCGAATTAATTAAATATTTTTTTGAAATTGTAATCAGTAATTATGACAACAAGTAGCTTGTTTATACTGAAAAGTCAAGTCCTAAACAGTTCCCTGTTCCCTGTTCCCTGTTCCCTGGGCTGCAAAATCTTTAAGAACAAGTTGGGCAACTTGACGGATTCTGATACACTAATCACGTAGCGAAAACAACTATGAACCCGTGTACTCTGGTCATCAGTGATACCAGGGCAATGGGACTAAGGTTGTAAACTAATCGGTGAATGGAGCGGTTCAATGAAGTGTTTTCTCGAAAAGCTCCTCATCTGAGCCAAACTTCGCTAGTATAGCTACAATAACACCCGTCCAAGGTTTTATACTTTGGAGGTGTACAATTAAGTTGCTCGCCGTTGGGGAAGTCGCCTGTGCGTATTCCACTGGATTATTACCGAATTTTAGGTTTGCCGATTCAGGCTACTGCTGAACAATTAAAGCAAGCTCATCGCGATCGCACCCTGCAACTTCCCAGGCGGGAGTATTCTGATATTGCGATCGAGTCACGCAAGCGATTAGTTGATGAAGCTTACGGAGTGTTAGCCGACCCAGATCAGCGTCAAGCTTATGATATGGGTTTCTTGGCGAAGACCTACGACACAGAAACCCCTGTCCGAACGACTGCTACGAAAGGTTCTGCTCAGGATACGCACGCACCGAGTATTGAAATCGACGATCGCGATTTTGTCGGTGCCTTACTGGTATTGCAGGAGTTGGGAGAATATGAGCAGGTGATCAAGCTCAGTCTTCCTTACCTCGGTAATGGCAGTATGGGTCTCAAGGATGGTCGTTTTGGCGATCCGGAACTGATTTTACCGGATGTGATTTTGACTGTCGCTCTGGCTTACTTGGAGTTAGGACGCGAACAATGGCAGCAGGGTCAGTACGAAAAAGCGGCTGAATCTCTCGAAACGGGTCAAGAAATCTTGCTCCAAGAAAATCTGTTTGCGAGTCTCAGAGGCGAGATGCAAGCCGACCTCTACAAGCTACGACCTTACAGGATTTTGGAATTGTTGCAACAGCCTGATGAGAAGGGGGCTGAACGCCGCAGAGGATTGCAACTTCTCAAGGAAATGCTACACGAACGGGGCGGAATTGATGGTCATGGTGATGATCAATCCGGTTTGAATGTTGAAGATTTTCTCCGCTTTGTTCAACAATTGCGCCGCCATTTAACGACCACAGAACAGCAGAGTGTGTTTGAAACTGAGGCTCGTCGTCCCTCAGCGGTGGCGACTTATTTAGCCGTTTATGCTCAGATTGCTCAAGGATTTGCCAATCGACAACCTGCTTTAATCCGCAAGGCAAAATTGATGTTAATGCAGTTGGGTCGGCGTCAAGATGTTCATTTAGAGAAAGCGGTTTGTTCGCTACTCCTCGGTCAAACAGAAGAAGCCAGCCGTGCTTTAGAGTTGAGCCAAGAACGCGAACCCATTGCCTATATTCGTGAAAATTCTCAGGATTCTCCCGATTTATTACCGGGATTGTGTCTCTATGCAGAACGATGGTTACAGGATGAGGTCTTTCCTCATTTTCGAGATCTATCCAATCATTCTGTTTCTCTAAAAGATTATTTTGCGGATGAACACGTTCAGTCCTACCTAGAATCTCTCTCTTCAGAAGTCGGAACAGCGAATGAGTGGGTTGTTGTCCAACCCCGTCGGAATAATCTTTCGGGTGATATGGGAACAACGACTCAACAGCCCGTGTTAGGTTCTCAGAATCCATCGGTGAAAACACCACCCTCTAAATTAGGAGGTGTAGCCGCAGGAGCAACCGCCGCGACAATTTCCTCCTCAATGGCTGCTTCTTCTGCACAGAAACCCGGGCTTTCTCCTTCATTGTCTCCGCGTTCCTCAACGTTGAAAAGTCAGTTATCGACGAAAAGCCCACTCCCTGACGCTGAACTCTCTCAAGCTTCTCGACAAGATCCACCCCCTCTGGGTGAACCTGTTCCTCCCTCTCCGGATTTAGGAGTCAAGCGCCCTCCTTCAGCAACGATCTCTAGCCCTATGTTGGGTCAGGAAAACCCTCCAGAACGTCGAACTACCACGACTCGACGCAATACCAGCAACTTTGATCCCGCAATGCTTCGTCGTTTGCTGATCTTGGGTGCTTTGGGAATTTTGGCATTTTGGTTAGCTTGGTTGATTCTTTCGGCTTTATGGGGTGTTGTCTCTAGAGCATTTGGAGGCGGTCAACAGCAGCCGATGGTAGAGCTGGCTAGACCCCCAGTACCGATTCCTGAACCTGAACCTGTCAATCTTTTAACGGGGGATCTCACGCCAGAGGTGGCTGAAGGGGTTGTGCAGAAGTGGTTAGATGTTAAGGAAGCCGCACTCGGATCGCAACACCGAATTGAAGGCTTGCGGGAAATTTTAGTCGATCCGGCTCTAGATCGGTGGGTCGCGATCGCAGAGGATATTGAGTCTGAAAATTCCTATCGCGATTATCAACACAGCCTAGAAATTAACAATGTTCAGGTTGATCCCGGTGATCCCAATCAAGGTGTTGTAGATGCTCAAGTTGGAGAAGCGACTCGATTTTACCAAGACGGAGTGCAAGTTGATTCTCGAAGTGAAACACTGCGGGTTCGCTATCAACTTGTTCGAGAACAAGATCAATGGAAGATTGAAGACTGGCGGATTGTTCAGTAAACAGTTCTTTCAGTGAGCAGGGAACCCTTCGACCCGGCTCAGGGCAAGTTAGTCGAAATGCAGGGCAAGCAGTAATCACTTAACAGTAAATTAGGTTGAGTCCTCTCAAGAGGACTTTAGCTTTTTAGACAGGGATTTTAATCCCTAGCATTTTTTTACTACACAGTGACCAGTAATCAGTGACCAACAGCCAATAACTGTTAACTGTCTACCGTCAAACTGTGTACTGAAATACCCGATCCCCATTTTGCCAAGAAAAGTCAAGAAATCGTGATATTGTAACGATAAATGTTAAGATTTGATAACAGAACGATCCCTGATCTGCCTGTAAATCCGTACATTTACTCATAATTCTTCAAATTTCCCCTTGACCTTTAGAAGAATATTCTTCAATATGTTGGGTAATTAAGCGATCCCCACGATCCCAAAGAAAACCTACAGAAGCACTCCCCTGTTGTTGCAAACGGAGAATAACAAACTCATGGTTAAAGACCGTCCCCCCTTAGAAGAAATGACATTGAGACAACTGCGTAAAGTGGCAAGTGAGTACGGAATCTCACGTTATAGCCGGATGCGAAAGTCACAACTGTTGGCAGCCATTCAAGAGATAGAACGCCAGAGAATGGGATTATCCACTCCTTCCCCTTCCACACTCCAGGCTCAAGAGGAGGTAGAAGCTGCCAAATTTTCAGTCGGCCAAGGAGAACAAGTAGATGAAGTTCTCTCCTCTGTAGATGAGGAATTGATGGATTTACCCACTGGATATGGCTTGAGTCAAATTGTCCTTATGGCTCGTGACCCAGAGTGGGCTTATGCGTACTGGGACGTCTCGAACGAACACAAAGAGGAACTTCGTCGCCAAGGTGGAGAACAACTCGCTCTGAGAATTTACGATGTTACCGAGATTAACCTGGCTTATCAAAGTCCCCACAGTATTCAGGAATATCCCTGTGATGAGATTGCACGGGAATGGTACGTGCCAATTCCAGTTAGCGATCGCGATTACGTGATAGAAATTGGTTATCGTTGTGCAGATGGTCGTTGGTTATCCTTAGCTCGTTCTGCGGCAATTCGTATTCCCCCAATTTATCCTTCAGATTGGATTGAAGATCAGTTCATTACAGTATCTTGGGACGAAGAACTTCAAGGCAAAACTTTTGCAGAATTGACACCACCTACTCAGCCGGGAAGCAATACCGAAGACCGCCTCTACAAAGAGATTTTTGGTTTAGATGAACTAGAAGCAAAGCGGGTTGCAGGTTCCCTATTTGGTTCCATGCACCAAGTTACCTCCCATGAAGAAGTTGTTAGTTCCTATGTTTTCCCCTCTGGTGTAGGTCAATGGGCTTCGGGTATGGGTGTCACAACATCTGGAGTAGGTTTAACCACTTCTGGAATTGGAATTACCGCTTCGGGTATGGGCTTAACAACATCTGGAGTTGGACTCACAACATCTGGAGTAGGTTTAACCACTTCTGGAATTGGAATTACCGCTTCGGGTATGGGTTTAACAACATCTGGAGTTGGACTCACAACTTCTGGAGTAGGTTTAACCACTTCTGGAATTGGAATGACTGCATCGGGTATCGGACAAGTTATGTCTGGTGTGGGTGTTGGTAAATCGATGTCGGGC
>JBCBCI010000058.1:5806-39343 GCA_038530755.1 Cyanobacteria bacterium J06592_8
CAACTTCTGGAATTGGAATGACTGCATCGGGTATCGGACAAGTTATGTCTGGTGTGGGTGTTGGTAAATCGATGTCGGGCGTTGGACTCACAACTTCTGGAATTGGAATGACTGCATCGGGTATCGGACAAGTTATGTCTGGTGTGGGAATGGCGAAGTCCATGTCTGGAGTAGGTTTAACGACTTCTGGAATGGGTTTAACGACTTCTGGTATCGGACGAACAATGTCAGGTGCGGCATTAACGACTTCTGGAGTTGGCTTAACGGCTTCTGGTATCGGACGAACAATGTCAGGTGCGGCATTAACGACTTCTGGAATGGGCTTAACGGCTTCTGGTATCGGACGAACAATGTCAGGTGCGGCATTAACGACTTCTGGAATGGGCTTAACGGCTTCTGGCGCAGGGATGACCATGTCCGGTGCGGCGTTAACGACTTCTGGTGTAGGGATGTCGATGTCTGGCTACGGAATGGGATTATCGATGTCTGGTGTGGGAATGTCTGGTGTGGGAATGGCGGCTTCCATACCTCCGGTTCGTCCTCGCAAGTTCTGGCTTGTCGCTGAGGCAGAACTGATCATTTATGGTGCCACAGAACCGGATGCCAAAGTGACTATTGCTGGACAACCGATTAAACTGAATGCAGATGGTACGTTCCGTATTCAAGTGTCCTTCCCTGATGGCATCATTGACTATCCGATTATGGCAGTGGCTGCTGATGGTGAACAAACCCGTTCTATTCACATGAACTTCAAGCGGGAAACCCCAGAACGTCGCACTAATACTAAAGAAGAAGCTGTATTAGAATGGATTCGTTAAATTTCCATCTCTGATTCAACCGATTAATTCAGAAAATAAAGCCCCTCATCTGCATTAAGATTGAGGGGTTTTTGAATTAGGATTAAAAATCACAAATCACAAATCTAAATTTTTAGAGTAATTAGGACTTTTTAAGCACCTTATTAACTCGTCGTAGATTTAATACATCGCTGATGTTTTTAATTTGAATGCAGGTATGCTCAAGTTGAGCGCGATCGCAAATTTCAATTCCTAGTTCAATTAATGCAGGTGCATCTCGAAATGTCTTGACTTGAGCGCTACACACATTCACATTATTATCCTTGAGTCGAGAGAGAATATCATTTAATACTCCCACCCGATCAAATACTTCTATTTGAATTTTCACCCGATAGGTTTGAGGGCGAGTTCCATTCTGAGAAACTGGATTCCAGCTTACCGGAACTAAGCGATCGCCGGGAGCTTTTTTAACATTTCCACATCCCTGTCGATGTATCGAAATTCCCCGTGTTCGCGTTACAATACCAATAATAGGTTCACCGGGAATCGGATTACAACACCCAGCAATTCCATATAATAATCCTTCTACTCCAGCAATAGGTGATTGTCTGTGAGATGATTCAGGAGAAGGAGTTGCCGGAGGCGTCATGTTCCCAACTTGAAGATTCGTTTGAGATTCGTGGGGGAGCGCTTCTTGAATTTGAGTCTGACCCTTAACTGCATCTCGGAGGCGATTTACAACATGATTTAAAGTCACTTCGCCATACCCTAAAGCCGCTAACAAATCATCAACACTATGGTAATTACATCGCTGTACAACGGTTTGCATGGCTTCAGATTTTAGCAAGGATTCAAAGCCATTTTTACCCATTTCTTTTTCTAGTAAACTGCGACCTCGAATAATATTTTCTTCTCGATGCGATCGCTTGTACCATTGTCGAATTCGGTTTTTCGCGGTACTGGTTTTGACAAAATTCAGCCAATCTAAACTGGGATGAGAGCTTTTTTGAGTGAGAATTTCAACAATATCACCATTCTTCAATACCGTCTCTAAAGGTACAATCCGTTCATTTATTTTTGCCCCTTTACAATGATTGCCAATTTCGGTGTGAATTCGATAGGCAAAATCCACCATTGTTGAACCTTGAGCGAGAGCAATCACATCTCCTTCTGGTGTAAACACGTAGACATCTTCATCAAATAAATTATTCTTGACACTCTCTAAATATTCATTAGCATCTTTGAGATCATTTTGCCACTCTAATAGTTGTCGCAACCATGTAAATTTATCATCGGAATTACTCATTTTTGTGGTATTCGATCCACCCGTTTCTTTATACTTCCAATGAGCAGCGATCCCGTATTCAGCAATATGGTGCATTTCTACCGTCCGAAGTTGGACTTCAACGGGTCGTCCAGCCTTGCCAATTACGCCTGTATGAAGTGACTGATAACGGTTCGGTTTCGGTAATCCAATATAATCTTTAAACCGTCCAGGAATGGGGCGAAAAGCATCATGGACAATGGCTAAAGCTCGATAACATTCTTCTTTGGTTTCGACAATTACACGGAGAGCAGCGATATCATAAATTTCGTGAAATTGCTTTTGACGGTAGTGCATTTTTCGATAAATGCCATAAAGATGCTTGGGACGACCTGTGACTTCATAACTTTTAATTCCGGCTTGTTCGAGTTGACTTCTCAGTAAATCTGCTACTTCAGCTAACTTTTCTTCACGAATATTGCGTTTATCTGCAACCAAACCTTGAATGTCTCGATAGGACTCTGGCTCTAAATATTTGAAAGATAAATCTTCCAATTCCCACTTAAATCGACCAATCCCTAAACGATGCGCTAAAGGGGCAAATATTTCTCGGGTTTCTAGAGCAATACTCCGACGTTTGTGATCGGGTAAAAACTCTAGCGTTCTCATATTATGAAGTCGGTCTGCGAGCTTCACAACAATCACTCGAATATCTTTCGCCATTGCTAAAAACATTCGCCGGAAGTTCTCAGCTTGACGTTCTGTTTTATTAGAAAAGTTGAACTTTGAAAGCTTGGTTACCCCTTCTACAAGCTGTCGAACTTCTGCCCCAAACTGTTCTTCGAGTTCTTCAGGAGTAACTTCTGTATCTTCAATCACATCATGAAGAAAACCCGCAGCCACGACAGTTCCTTCACTCCCCAGATATCGTAATAATCCCGCCACGGCAATGGGATGATTGATATAAGGTTCTCCTGATTTTCGATACTGTCCTTCGTGTAATTTGTAGGCGAACTCAAAAGCTCGACAAATCAGATCTGTGGAATATTGATCGGCACAAGAATTGTTAGAATAATAGTGATTTAAACATTGTTGTAGCCAGTCTGGGATCGTGCAGTCGTAGTTGATTGAGGTTGTTAGGGTTCGAGTGTTCATTGTGATTCAATCTAAGAATTACAGATAAAAGTTCTCCGGCGTGCAAGTGGCACAACTCTAGTAATTTTGATACAAAATTCAAGGGGAAGTAACACTTCTAATTGTCTGAGTCTAAGAATCCAGTGGAATTTCAAGTACAACAATACCTGAGTTGCTTATCTATGCGCGGTGTCAGCGTCATTTAAGCATCCTCAGCTTAAGATTGAAGTTGAGAGCAATTTTCTCCTACTTATAATAAGTGTAAGGTCATTGTCTGACCCTAATCGGTAAGCAAACTGATGATTTAATAAAGTTATCTATTGTCAGTTCTCGTGAACCCGTTCTAGGGTACGAACTGTTAACCGAGTGTGTATATTCTCGCTTCCTCGATCTGACAATTGAAATTGATAACTCTTTATTCATCTGGTTTTAGGTGAGTCGGTTTGTTCAGCAAACGAACTGGGTATCATACCACTGCGTTTGCTAGATACTAGCTCACCAAGCGCGAGCGTTTCATGGGCATGATGAAACTTGGAGACATTGCCATGTCTAGCTTTCGTCCCTTGGGGGTGATCGGCAAAGTTAGCTTAATCTTAAGATTATCAACCGTTAAACTTTGGTTAATATTGACAGTATATACGAATTTCTTAACATTATGTTACCTCAACAGCATCAGCAAGCAATTACTCTACTTCAAGAGTCCCTCGAACAGCTTCAAAATCAGTTCACAGAGGAGACTTCAGATAAAATGACCCAGACGGTAACGTTCAAACAAGCACAACAGCGTTTTGATCAATTCCTTCAACTTCGCGATCGCGATGTAGACCCCTCACTCGTATCACGCCTACAATCCTACGTTACAGAAATCCACAAACAGATGCGCCTCTTAGAGATGGATTTCCGTTTCCTGCAAACCTCTCGTCAAACTGCCACCCTGCAAGCCAGACAAACTCAAATGCGATCGCGCATCGCCACCTTAATCCGCTATTGTAGGTCTTTGTTAGACAAATCTTAGCATTGACGAATGAAATTTACGTCTTATCTTAACAGATCTACAACTTTATCGATTGCATTTGTTTTTTTTGGTATTTTAGTTCGCTTGGTTCAGTATCTTCATAATCGTTCTCTTTGGTTTGATGAAGCCAATTTAGCCTTAAATATTGTCAACCGTTCCTATCTCCAGTTACTCAGTCCTCTCGACAATAATCAAGCCGCACCTCCAGGGTTTTTATGGATTGAAAAATTATCCATTCAACTTTTGGGTAACAATGAATACGCACTCCGACTTTTTCCATTTTTAGCCGGAATTGTCTCTCTGATTGCCTTGTTCTTTTTCGCTAAACGTTATGCCTCTGAGTGGGCAGCACCGATTGCGATCGCGCTTTTTGCCACTTTACCTTACATCGTTTATTATGGCACAGAGTTAAAGCAATATTCGAGTGATATTATGATTGCTTTAGTTCTCAGTTTACTCCTGATTCCTCTCCAGCATAAAACTTTAACTCTTCAGCAAATTTTCCGACTTTCTCTAATTGGAGGAATGGCAATTTGGATTTCTCATCCCACGATTTTTACACTAGCTGGACTGGAATTTTTTGCTTTAATCACTACACCCCATCGAGAGAGAAAAAATATTGTATTGAATCGAATTCCTGTTTATATCACTTGGATCATCAGTTTTGGCTTGCTCTACTTTTTAACGATTAGCAATACTCTAAATAATGATAATCTGATTGACTCGTGGAAAGCTAGATATCCTCAGTCTCCCTTTGATATACTCTGGTTATTAGACGCTTTAGGTCGATTCTTCTACAGACCCCTCGGATTTATTGGGATTGTTGATGGGGTAGCGATGTTCGCCTTTATTGTCGGTTGTATTGCTTATTTTCGTCGTAATAGAATTCTATTTGTAACATTAATTGCCCCAACTGTCACCACGTTAATCGCCAGTTATTTACACAAATACCCATTTCGAGAGCGTTTAGTTTTATTCCTCACGCCTTTTTTCCTCATTTTAATTGCAGAAGGTGTTTTCTTCCTGATTTCTCAAACTCATCAACATCAGAAATGGGTTAAAATGTTGGGGATTATATGTTTAGCTGCCATCTTAACTCATCCTATCCTCAGTTCGGGTCAATTAGTCATTCAACCTGAACTCAAACAAGAAATCCGACCCGTTCTAGAATATATTCAGTCTCAGCAGGAACCTGGCGATCGCATCTACGTCTACTTTAAAGGCATCAGCCACATCAAATATTACGCTCCGAAATATGGCTATTCTCCGAATGACTATGTTTTAGGCACTTACGAACTTCCCGACGAAGGTGAAATTTCATCGGCTGAGTGGGAACGATATCAACAAGAGTTTGAACCCTTTCGAGGCGAAAACAGAGTATGGATCATTTTTAGGGTTGATGATTCCGAAGCTGAAACTTTGTTATCTTACCTGAATCAGATTGGTCGTCAAGTTGACATTTATAAACAGAAAGGTGCATTTGTTTGCTTGTATGATTTCAGTCTATGAGAACAATTTAGTATAACAGTTGATATGACAGTTTTTCAACTGTCCTAACTGTAGTTTACCGGATCAACATCACAAACCTCCGTAAATATACGGTTACACGCATAAAAGTTGAATGAAATCTTGGAGAAGATGCTGATAGGGAAAGGTCAGTTTTGAAATTTACCCAGAATGGACTTAAGAAGCCTGAAAGTCACAGTTCAATAGCAAATAAGCCAGGGAACTGGTTGTTGAAATGTCAGACAACTGCATCAGATCGAGTTATCGAAATGTATTAACTGACATAAGACCAACAAGCTACAAATCTACCGAAAGAAAACTATGACTTTCCATGAGATTCTCCAATCCGTTCTTGATCAAATCCATTCTGCAACCTCCTCTCAAGTTTTACAAACTTCTGGTACCTCGGCAAATGAGGTGATTTTTGAGTCGGATATTGATGGAACTCGCTATTATCTGGTTCGCTGTCAACCTAAGTCAAATCCGTCTGTTAAACTCTCTCAACGAGAACAGGAAATCGCTCAATTAGTGGCTGAGGGTTTACCGAACAAATGTATCGCCAAGAAACTCGGTATTAGTCAGTGGACAGTTGCGACCTATCTCCGCCGCATTTTTAGTAAACTAGATGTTACGAATCGAGCGGCAATGACTGCTAAAATCTTAGGAAATAACTTGTTACTCAATTAAGCGCTCGCAGAAAAAATTCTGCCATGTTACTCAAACCCTGTACTATTAATAAATGACTGACAAAAATGCTAATAACCTGCTAAAAATGGAAAAGCAGTGTTGGGAAAAGTCAGATGGATGATAGAGAAGTCGGTCAGTTTTGGGACGAAAATGCTCCAGCTTGGACGGCACTGACTCGTCAGGGTTATGATATTTGTCGAGATTCATTTAATACTCCGGCTTTTCTGGAGATTTTACCTGATATTAAAGGGTTAAAAGGTTTAGACATTGGGTGCGGCGAAGGACATAATACAAGAAAACTAGCCTGTTTAGGTGCTAAAATTGCTGGAATTGATATTTCCTCAACATTTATTCAAGCGGCGATAGCGCAAGAAAACACCGAACCTTTAGGAATTGACTATCAAGTCGCCAGTGCTTTAAAACTTCCGTTTGAAGATGAAAGCTTTGACTTCGCAACCGCATTTATGAGTTTGATGGACGTGTCGGATTATCAAGTTGCGTTGAGGGAAGCGTTTCGAGTTCTCAAACCCGGAGGATTCTTGCAATTTTCAATTACTCATCCTTGCTTTGATACACCTCATCGAAAAAATGTACGAGATGAAAAAGGAAAAGTCTATGCAGTTGAAATTGGAAGGTATTTTCAGCGAGTGGAGGGACAAATTTCTGAGTGGATGTTCAGTTCAGTCCCAGAAGAACTCCAACAACAATGGCCTGATTTTCGGATTCCTTACTATCATTATACAATCAGTGAATGGTTAAACTTGCTGATTGATATCGGTTTTGTTCTCGAAAAATTTGTTGAACCCAAGCCTAATGATGCAGTCGTCACTCACCATCCAAATTTGCAAGGTTCACAGGTTGTCGCTTATTTTTTACAGATTCGTTGTCGGAAACTTTGAGTTAGGTTTTGTAATAGCATTTTTAAGGGCGTATAATCTACGCCCCGACAAGAATAGGTGGTCAAAATTAGCTGCTACTTCACAAAGAATTGATCGGACCTAACTCAACCCATAATAATTAGAACTTAATCAGCAAAAGTCACGCCCTAAAAAATCTAGATTACTTGATCGGCTCGCCTTCTAAAGAAGAACTTGAAACAGCCAGATATAAGCCGAGCATAATCACAAGAAAAGCACTTCCGGTAAACCAAGTGAGATGCTCTGAAAAAATCAGCCATGCAAATACACCTGTTAATATAGGTTCTGACAAATGAGATAATGAAACCAGTCCACTCGATAGATGCTCAAGAGAATAAGCAATTAATCCCTGTCCCAAAGCTTGACAAATGAGAGCTAGACCAATCACAAATAACCACCCTTGCAAAGAAATCGGAAATAGCTGGTCCTGAGAGAGCAAAACAAAGGGTAAGCAGACTATAGTTCCCACTACAGAAACACTCAGAAGTATAGTCGTTGCGCTGACGGCTGGACGTAATTGTTTGAGCAGCAAAATATATAACGCATAGAAAATACCACCCATGACTGCGGCAGCATCTCCTTGCCACTGCAATGTTGCACTCTGAAGATCGCTCCACCCGATCACAAAACAACCAAAAGTTGCAACAAATAGTCCAGCAATAAATTGCTTGTCATAGCGAGTCCCTAACCACAGCCAACTTCCTAAACACACAAATAGAGGTGCTAAATTATAGAGCAAAGTCGAGATTGTAACGGTGGTATGAGTACAAGACCAAGCCCACGAAATCTGCGATAGTGCATAAAAAACACCGACCCCAAGCAGGAACAAACGTTTTGGAGGAGACTCAGATGTGTTACTGATTTCTCCGGTCTCTTGTGTCCTCTGCAATGGAGTTAAAAGTCCGAAAATAATTGCAACAATCCAGAAACGATTGAAGATAGTTGCACTTGGCCCAATTTCATTTTCACTAAGCCTAACAAAAATCCCTGAAAAGGAGATCGCAAAGTTAGCCACACAGAGTGCCAGGAGGGCTACCATTGTTTTTGTGATGACAACTCTCTCTGTTTTATTGACAGATATAGGTTCTACCATTTTTTATCCCTCATTGAGAATTCAATTTAATACTTACTTAAATATTGACATAAACCAATACTTAACAATTTTAGTTGCTGAGTGATATACTAACAAACTGAAATCATTTCTATTCCTTAAATAATTGTGAAAATTAAAACACTGTATTCTAAATTACATTGTGCAGTCTGCACAGAATCAAGACTTGATTACATGGGTAGTGTAACAATTGATCAAGACTGGATGGATGAGGCAGGACTTCAAGGTGACCAAGCTGTAGATGTCTTAAATATTGACAATGGGGCACGTCTAACTACATATGCTATTTCTGGCAAACGGGGTTTAGGTGAAATCTGTCTGAATGGAGCTGCTGCCCATTTTTTTGAACCCGGACACAAAGTCATTATCATTGCTTACTGCGACCTCACCCTTGATGAAAAAAAAGACTTTAAACCCAAAGTTCTTTTATTTAATGACTATCCACCTTATGAAATAGATGTTGAAAACAAGAAACTGCAATGGCTTAAGGAACGACCGACCTATTCATTATTAACAGAAGAAACACCCTCAACAACTTATGAGAGTGTCGTTGAATCCTCTAAAAAAGATGAAAGCGAACGATTGCTTGCCAATTATTGGAGACTAGGATGTCAACTTCTTTGGAATCAAGAAGAATTGGTAGCAGGCTTATCCGCATTTATGACAGAAAATCACGTAGAGAAAGTCTTGGATGTTTCTGGAGGCAATGGTTTTCCTTCAATTGAGTTGCGCCGCAAAGGGTGGGATATTGCTTATAATGACTACAATGCTTTTATGAAGGAGCAAGTAGAAGCCCAGATTCAAGGAAGTGATGACTTTGTAGCCTCAATGCCCTGCACTCAAGTATCTTGGGAACACTTAGATAGTGTGATTGCTCCCGATTCCTACGATATGGTCATGTGTAGAGGTAATTCATTACCCTATGCTGCGTCTTGGTCTGTGAATCAAACCTGTGATCTTGAAAAAGCTAAAGTCATTATTCAGAAGGCTTTAGCTCAGTTTTATCAAGTTTTACGTCCGGGTGGAGTTCTTCTTGTTGATAAAAGTTCATTTGAATCGGCTGGAATTTACGTGATTCAAAAAGAAGGCGTCGTTGAGGGTAAGGCTTGCCGCATTCATTGGGTATTTGTAAACGATATAAAGTTAGGACTTCGACGATGGGATCAATACAATATAGTTGAAAAAGAAACAACCTGTTTAACACTTTACAGCTTACTGATTACAGAAAAAATGCTAGTAGACTGGCTGACAACAGCCGGGTTTGTTTCAGTTTGTCCAACTTCCATTCAAGGAGAAAATATTTATACAGTATTGACAGCGCGTAAACCTGTAAATAGATGACCTCCTGATTTGCTGATTATAATTACTGTTGAATTACTGTTGTATCTATGTAGGTTGGATGATTTTGAATTCTACTAAGTGTAAGGAATCCAACCTACATTTAATGAAAGAGATTTATTAAACGATGTTAGAGAGACTAGGAGTTGATGTGAATTCTCAGGGTGAGGACTTCACGATTGTAATCACAAGCTTGCCAAGTTTTAAGTGAATTTTGAATCATTTTAATGATGTTTTTTTTGTTCAGTGTAGAAGCGTTGGAGTTCCAGACAATACGACGAATTCGATCTTTTTTAACTTGGAGTTCAAACACTAATTCTCCTAAAAATCCAGTGGGAATTTCGAGACTTTTTAAATGGTTTCTCAACGACTCAATTCCTTCTGTCTCTAGTCCGGTAACGTCAATCACCTCTAGAGGACCCGCGATTTCAGCGTTGAAGGAGTATTTAAGCAACCAATCTCTTGCCTTTGACCAATCTGCAAAGCAAACATCGGTGTCGCTCATTGAAGATACGGGCATAACAAAGACCTCATCTTTTTCAAGGTTGCCAATAGTACCGGGGAGCCTGAAGCCAGTCGTCTGGACATAAAATCAGATCACCCCTATTTCTAATATTCACAACCTATTCTTAGATATCAAGATGAAATCGTTATTTTTGGTAAACAAACAGACCAAAATCTGTTAATTTTTATTAAGCTGTTCCCGGCGATACGACCATCAATCAGCGATAACTGAGGGTTTGCTGCGGTCTCAATGGTCAAAAATATTTGTAAACTGTGAGCTTAATCTAGCACAATGACTAAATAGGGCATCGATTTGGCGTTGGGAAAAAAACATCTATGTATATATACACCACCCCTCGGTTCGATGGACAAGCGAGGCAATACGGCATTCAAAGTCAGGTAGCTGAACTTCTAGTTACCATCAAGACTCAAGGAATTCAGGCTGTTGAGGCTTTGTTTGAACGCAACTACCCCTATTTAAAGCGACCTGTCCGGAACTTGCGACTGGTCGGGAAAGTCCTGCGAATCGGTACAGAAGAGGTCTTATGTTTGCTGGGCGTGTTTACACGAGGGGGCAAGGAGTATGAGGCGTTTCTGAGAAGTCCAGAAGAATACGGACGGCTTTACCTGGAAACAGCCATTGATAGTCAACAGCTTGCAGCCAGCTTAAGCAACCAGCAAGAAGAACAGCGTCCCGCCAAACGCCAACCTTTGCCAGAGGGATTATACCATCTTTGGTTAGAACGTCCGAGTTGGGCGAGAAATATTTCTGATGTGATTATCTGTGAAAGTGAAATTTGGGTCAACCAGTTCAAGCAGCGAGATATTCAACTGCAATGGAAAACCTATCACGAAATTATTACGAATTTAGTGGGAGAGAGTGAGTTTAATAATGGTGTTCGTCGTCACAATACGAACTGGTCAAATATTTATTTATGTGGGAAACCTAGCGAACATCGCTACATTTTATATAGTTCGGTGTCAACTGTTGATCTTCCCCATCGGAATGTTTTGTTTTTGTTAGCTACTTTTGATCGAGACCCAGCGTTAGCTGAACTGGCTGAAGTGGGTGAGGCGACTCATGTTTTTGACCCGAATAATGGACAGACTTTATTTTCTCAAAATGTCACTTTTGATGATTTATCTCGGTATACTCGCCGTTCCTATCCAGGTTATCTGATTTTAGACTCAGAAGTGTGGCTAGAACTCGAACAAGAAGCCGGAATTAATTTAGCCCTTTCTGTCGAAGAAGAAGAAATTCTCCATGAACTTTCTACTGATGAACAGCAAACTCTGCCTGTTTTTATTAATGGTCGGGCGGGAAGTGGCAAGTCAACGATGTTGGTGTATTTATTTGCCGACTATTGCGATCGCTATCAAAAATATTATCTGCAAAATCCACCCAAAAAACCTCAAGATATTTTCCGACCTCTATTTCTCACCTACAATGAAAAGTTATTGACTAAAGCTAAGGAAGCCGTCGAAAAGCTACTCAATAACCATCATAAATATGTTCTCGATACCACAGCAGAGTCAGAAGCTAGACCTGCCATTGATAATTGTTTTGAATCCTTCCAACAATTTCTGCTGAATCAACTTCCGGCTGAAGAAAGTATTCACTTTGACCCGGATAAATATATTTCCTTTTACGATTTTCGTCAACAATGCAGCCGTAGACATAGCCGTTATTCTCCGGAGTTATGTTGGCATATTATTCGGACCTTTATTAAAGGATATACCCTCACAGGTCAAGAAGAGGGATATATGAGTCCAGAAGATTATGAAGAAGTTCCGAGACGAGAACGAAGCATTTCCCCGGAGATTTTCAAAGCTATCTATAAACAAGTTTGGTCTTGGTATCATCAACTCACCACAAAAGATGGCTACTGGGACGATCAAGATTTAATTCGGAAAGTGCTGATTTTAAAGTGTTTCCCCTCAAACTATACGGCAATTTTTTGTGATGAAGCCCAGGATTTTACTAAATTAGAACTGCGATTGATTATGCAGTTATCGGCATTTTCTCACTGTGATTTATATCCTCCGGTTCAGAGTTTACCCTTTGCATTTGCAGGCGATCCATTTCAAACTTTAAATCCAACTGGGTTTCGTTGGGAAAGTGTAAAAGCGACATTTTTTGATCAAGTGATTGCGGTTCTCGATCCGAGTCATCAGTTAAATTTAAACATGACTTTCCATGAACTAGAGTCAAATTATCGGTCTAGTTTATCGATTGTTCAAGTCACAAATTTAATCCATTTATGGAGACATCTGTTATTTCAAATTCAAGAACTCAAACCTCAAGCGGCTTGGCAACCTTATCTAGACTCTCAGGAACCGCAAAAGTTTATTTTTGGTCAACGGGGATTTTCGGCAACTGCCCTCAAACGTCATGTGGAAAAGTCACCTATTTTTATTGTTCCCTGTGAAGCCGGAGGAGAAATTCAATATATTAAAAATGACAAATTTCTGGCGAGTTTGTTCCCGAAAGTCAGTGATGAAAATCCGCCTAAAAATGTCTTAAGTTCGATCCAAGCTAAAGGATTAGAATTTCCCCTCGTAATTTTGTACAAATTTGGTGAACAATTTTATCAAGAATTTCAACGTCCAATTTGGGATTATTTAGGTAATCAAGAATATCATCCTTTAGAGTTAGAATACTTTTTTAATAAACTCTACGTTGCCGCCAGTCGGGGAATGTCTGATTTAATTGTAATTGATACGGAAGTAGGCGATCGCTTTCTCTGGCAATATGCAACAATAGATCGAACCCAAAACCTGGAACTGTGGCTGCAAAAAGTCGAAGATCAAAGCCTGTGGAAAGATGCCATAGGAGGACTTCGTTGGGGTGATAATTTAGGGGGATTAGATCGAGATAACCGAGAGTCTCAAGCCAAGGAATTTGAGGACAATGGACGCAGTCAAAAAGATGCAGCTTCTCTGCGACGCGCTCAACAATTTTATCAGGAATTAGGGAATTTAGAAAAGGCAGATTTATGTCAAGCTTGGGCGTTAAAATTTGAAAAACAGTTTCATGCGGCTGGAATTATTTTTCTGCAAAGAGGCAAGGAAAATGAAACCTGGAATTGTTTTTGGGAAGGGACGTGTTGGCAAGCTTTAATGGAATGGTATCAACTTTTTCCAGAACGAAAGCCTGTTGAACGTTTGATTACAGAATTCATGGTTCTGCCAAAAACACTGGCTAGTTTGAGAACATTTACTCGCTTTTTAGAGGAGAATTTAAGTAGTAAGTTACTCGCAGAAAATCGCTTGGTTAAACCTTGGAAAGTTGCGGTTAATGAATATGCTCGTCAAATTCGCACTTTAATGCGAGAAAAAAAGGTGGAAAAATCAACATGGCAAAGATTAGGAGATATTTTAGAAGGGCTGGATGAAGCCAAGTATCATGGACTTTTAGAACTCGCAGGAGACTGTTTTTATCGCGCTCAAAATCTCAGACGAGCGGTGCGGTGTTGGCGTGAAAGTGGAGCGACGAAAAAGCGAGAATATAATATTGCAGAAGCAGAACTTTTAGGATTTCCCGAAGGATTGCCTTATTTAGAAAAAATAGGAGATTATCAACGCATTATTAAAGAATGGGAGAATGCAGGACGACCCGGAACTCAACAATGGTTAAAGTATATTGACTGTATCGGACAAGCCCTAGAAAAACAGCATCGACAAAAAGATTGGCTTGAATATTTAATCCGAACTAAACGATGGGTGGATGCGATGACAGGCATTGAAAAAGCTCCGAAAATAGAAGCGATCAAGTTTAGATTAGAGTTGGTTAGACAGTTGGCTCGTTCAAGTTTGACTCCCGAACAAGCACGAGATTTTAGGAGTCGATATATTAACTTAATTGAAAAAATATTATCTTATTCTCAATGGCAGCAATATCTTTCAGTTCAAGAAGTCGGTGTGGCCTTAGAACGAGTCGGTGAATTAGTCCCAACACTTAGATTTTACGAAAAATTTGTCAATGTCAATGACCCGAATTTAAGTCAATTTGCCCGAAAAAGATGGATTGCAACTAAATTAAAACAACAAGATTATGCAAATATCGCTGAACCTCGAAGAGCCGCAGAAATTCGCCAAGAAATTGCGCGTAAAGCTTATGATTGGGTTATTGTTCCCGCAGAAATTTCCGCCGAACCTCCCCGTTTAGACCTTCTGGGAAGCTTTACCTCTTCAACTTCACAGGAAAACAAGAGAACCTCTAGTCCATCTCATCCCGATAGAGGTATTATAGGATTACCAGCCGGAACAAGGGTGAAAATCATCAATGGTGAAATTCAAATTCATAGTTTCCGGATTGCTCATTTGGAGGTGAAACGAGTTCGACGAGGGTTAAGTCTGTGGGTGTTGATTCGAGATGTCGAAACGGCTGTTGAGTTGCAAGTCACCATCGATCGCAAACGCAGTCGAATGAAAGTTGGCGAGATACTTGTTGACGCTTTTGACGGTCATCAACTTCGGTTTAGTAGTCCCCAGAGAGATTACAAAGGAATAGTAATCTACAACAGCGAACAACCCCGTGTGGAATTGCAAATTAGAGGAATCGCTAATAAAATTTATCTCTAAAGCATAGGTTATGACGCGATCTCTATTACAATTGCAGCATTTTTATCTACAATTGATTGAGATTAACAATATTTCTTGCATACACGCGCTTAGGTGGATTCTGCTTATGTCCGACTCGTTTTCCTATCACTCTATCCCAGAGATAACTGTCGAAGAACTAGGACACCGTTTGCAAGCGGGTTCTGAAACCCTACAACTGGTGGATGTTCGTGAACCTCAAGAGGTCGAAATTGCAGAGGTGGAAGGATTTATTAATCTGCCTTTGAGTGAATTTAACCAGTGGTCCGATCAAATTCACAGCCACTTGGATCTCGAAAAAGAAACTCTGGTGATGTGTCATCATGGAATGCGATCGGCTCAAATGTGTTACTGGCTGATGCGTCAGGGATTCACTAATGTTAAAAATATTCGCGGTGGGATAGACGCTTATTCTGTCCTCGTCGATCCTGATATTCCTCGATACTGAATTCAGTGTTCACTGTCTAAAAATTAAAGTCCTCGCGCATAGGACTATTTACTCAATGCTCGCTGTAAATTGTAAAAACTGTTTACAATACGGGTAAGTGTAAACTCATTCTTTAGATCGCCATTTCCTGTATTATGCTTCTGGAGCAGCACTCACAGCCTAAAACTCAATCTCAAAGGCAGTCTCAGCTTAATCTTGATTATGACCTCGCTATCGTCGGTGGAGGTATCGTTGGGGCAACTCTCGCCTGTGGACTCAAAAATTCGGGTCTCAATGTGGTCTTGATCGAACCGCAACCGAAAGCCGTCGCCGCCAGTCGCAAACAAGCCTACGCCCTAACGCTGCAAACCGGACGCATTCTCAACGGAATTGGAGTCTGGGATCAAATATTGCCGAAAATTACCACGTTCTATCAGATTAGCCTCAGTGATAGCGATCATCCGGGTGTGGTTAACTTTCAGCCCTCAGATCTCGGAACGGAAGAACTCGGCTATGTCGGTGAACATTCGGTGATGTTGACGGCGATGCACGATTTTCTGGATTCCTGTGAAAACGTGACTTGGCTGTGTCCGGGTAAAGTTGTGAATGTTAAATATTGTCAGAATTTTGCGGAAATTTCGGTAGAAACTGAGGGTAATACTCAAACTTTACGCACTCAATTGGTCATTGCTGCAGATGGTTCGCGATCGCCTTTACGTCAAGCCGCAGGGATTGAAACCGATGGCTGGAAATATTGGCAGTCTTGCGTGGCGATAACGATCAAAACGGAAAAACCCCACAATAATGTCGCCTTTGAACGGTTCTGGCCGAGTGGGCCGATGGGAGTGTTGCCTTTACCTGGAAATCGTTGTCAAGTGGTGTGGACAGCCCCTCACGCCGAAGCCCAAGCGTTGAAAGATCTCGACGAACAAGAATTTTTGCAGTTACTTGAATATCGTACAGGTGGGATTTTAGGACGGTTGCAATTAGAAAGCGATCGCTATGTTTTCCCCGTTCAACTGATGCAAAGCCGAAGGTATATTCAACCTCGACTGGCGTTAATTGGGGATGCTGCCCATTGTTGCCATCCCGTTGGCGGTCAGGGTTTAAATATGGGCGTTCGAGATGCGGGGGCGTTAGCTGAAGTGTTGCGAAAAGCGGCTCAAAATGATGAAGATCTCGGAGAATTGCCCGTTCTGAAACGCTATCAAAGTTGGCGACGAAAAGAGAATTTTATCATCTTAGGATTTACAGATGTATTAGATCGAATGTTTTCTGGAGATTGGCGACCCAAGGTGACCGTTCGTCGTTGGGGATTGTGGAGTTTGCGTCATGTCAAAGCATTTAGATATTTAGCACTCCGTTTAATGACGGGACTATTTGGACGGTCAATTCATCCTCAATATTAATGATCGAGTTTTCAACTTTTTCGGTTAGGTTAAAGCTATGATATTCTATTTGTTAAAAATCGTAATTGTGCTTCAGCACTATATATTTGTACTGCGCTAAAGCGCAACTACAAGCTTTAATTTGTTTTTGACTCATTATTTAGATATAATGCTTAATATTAAATGAAATTTTTGAGCTAGACTCTAAAGATAATCGCTAGAATGCTATTATGTTAAATACTCGTCGAAATTTCCTTAAAAAATCAAGTTTTCTTAGTACGTTATGGTTATGGGGAGTTGCATCTCAAACCGCTCCA
The DNA here is from genome assembly GCA_038530755.1 of Cyanobacteria bacterium J06592_8. GTDB lineage: Bacteria > Cyanobacteriota > Cyanobacteriia > Cyanobacteriales > Microcoleaceae > Capilliphycus. Next base: position 22,814 of record JBCBCI010000058.1, read on the forward strand.
TTGCTCAATTTTGTTAACCCAAAACTCAGTGAACTCACCTTTCAACTCGACTGGAAATCTAATGTTCAATTTGCTGGAGTTTTGCTAGCAGACTATTATCAACTCTATCAGAAACAAGGTATAAAAATCAATCTCAACCCCTGGAATTTTGGTGTTGATGTACTAGAGATGATTGCCGAAAATCCGACTATTATTTCCTGTGCAGAACAACACATTATTCTCGCAGCTCAAGCCGCAGGAAAACCGATCAAAGCCATTGCTACCATGTTCCAAACCTCTCCTTTGGGGTTAATGTCAATGCCAGAATCTCAGATTAACTCTCTAGATGATTTAGTCGGTAAAAAAGTCGGAGTTCATGCAGATACCGAGAAAGTCATAGACTTAGTCATGGGATTTAGTAAACTCTCATTAGATGAGATTGAAGTTGTGGAAATTTCCTATCAAGAAAAGTACGATCAATTAATCACCGGAAAAGTTGATGCAGTGCAATGTTATCTCGTCGATGAACCCATTGGATTTGCTGACCAAACAGGCATTGAACCGACAGTTATTTCTTTCAGTGATTATGGCTATGACGCTTATGTGCAGACAATATTTGCTCATACTTCCCTACTAGAAAACCAACGAGAACAGGTTGAAGCCTTTCTGAAAGCCACATTTATCGGCTGGAAATTAGCCTTAGAAGATATCCCCAAAGCCGCTCAAATTGTGGTCGATAATTATGTTGATCCAAAAAGTAAATACAATAATATTGAGTATCAAACTCAATCTTTACGATTAATTTCAGAATATATTACCCAGGGAAACAGTTTAGAACAGCCTCTCGGTTTAATCTCTCCAGAACGTTGGCAAACCATGACTGAACGCCTACTACAGTATCATATTTTAAAGACAGCTCCTAATCCCTCAGAGTCCCTCGATTTAACCCTCTGGTCAGCATGAATACGCTAACATAAGCTTTAAACCGGAAATTGTCAATATAACTTTACATCAAACTGAGGATATCATTATTTTTCTAAGTTGGACTATTTGATAATCTTAAAAAAAGCCAAACTTTAGCAGAGGTTTCAGAAAAGTTCTTTTAAAATCAGTCCTATCATCAGTAAATTTTCTTATACAAAACGAAGAGTAAGTCTAAGAATACTGCATGACAATTCATAGCGAACTGATAGATTTTAAAGAACGATGTTAGACATGAGTGCATTATCGATTGCTTACACAGCCATTAGTCTTTTACCTGTTCTACTGGCACAAGATACAACAACAGGAGATACCTATACCCAACCTCAAACCGACCCAGCCACAATTTCTGGCGGTGTAATTGGATACTTGATTGGTGCATTTTTTGCCTGGAAAATTTTTCAGAAATGTGGAGTTGAAAACGCTTGGTTTGCCTGGATTCCTATTTTAGGAACTTATATTACTTTTGTAGCAGGTGATGAAGAAAAGCCCATCTTGTGGACAATTTTAGCTTGTATTCCCTGTGTTAATATTATCGCAATTATTTGGATGATTAAAGCTTGGGCTAGAATTTGTCAAAAATTAGGAAAGTCTCCTTGGTTATTGTTACTCTGGCTATTTCCTTGTTTCGGAACATTGATTTTTTACGGATTGTTAGCTTTCACTTAAGTCAAAGATTGGGTTAACTGTCAGTATCTTGCCGAACAGTTAGACTTAATAATTATAGGAAAGAGTTGCCTGTTATTAATAAGCCTAAATTGCTAAAGTCGTAGTTGAAGAAGTCATGTTAACATTGAAACACCGAAAAATAATCTTCTTAATTCTGATTGCAGGGTTATCTGGAGGAACGATGATGGTTTACTCTCAGTCAGAGATTAATTTTTGGCTGAAAACGGTTGAATTAGTTCTGTTTCAGCAATGGGCAACTGTTATCATTTATCTAAGTTGTTTTGGAGTTGATTTACTGAAAAGCCGATAGTTGAAAAAAATGGTATCATTGCGTGAATCTCTTTCTCCTCAACAGCGACAGGCGCGAATATTGGGACTGGCGATCGCAGTTATTCCTTTGGTTGGGAGTGTAATATTTAATTTGGGTGTTCACCTTCAGTTTCTCGGATGCCCTTTAATGCGATATATCGGCATTCCCTGTCCCGCCTGGGGACTAACGCGATCGCTAATGGCGGTGATGCGAGGAGATATAAATCAAGCGATCGCCTATCATTTATTTGGGCCGTTAATATTGGCTGGCTTTCTAATTGCGACTTTACATTTGAGTTTAGAACTCATCCAAAATCAAAAGCTTAATTATTTTTATATTCACTGGGTTGTGAAGCCGAAATTTCAAATATTTGGGTTTTTAGTTCTCCTGGGATATCACAGTGTACGACTGCAAAAAATGTGGCAAATCGGAGAACTTTATCCGTCTTTTATTCATTCTCCTTTCGGACACTTGATCTTAAACGGAATTTCAATTTAAAACAGAAGATCTGCTGCCCCTTTTATCTGCTGCAAAGGTTCTGTACAACGAGGTAAAGTGGGTAAGCGAATAATAGATTGCTCGGCGAATAAACTTTGATCAATTTCTCGCTCTTGATTGTAGCGATTATGCACGATATAACGTTCTTGAACGCCTAGATTTTGCAAAGATTCAGTTAACCGCATCTGTTCAGCAATTATAGCCTCTTGAGCTTGAATTACACCAATAAATTCAGTATGATTAGGGTCTTTTAATTTCTTCTGGGCTTTAACAACTTGTTGTCGCAAACTTCGCAGTCGTCCCATGAGATCGACTCGACCTAATACATTTTGATACTTCATCCACAACTTAAATATCCAAGCCAGCCAGTCTGCTAATGCTGAGGGCATTTCTAAAAAGCGCAAAAGATGACCCGTTGGCGCAGTATCCAAAATAATTAAATCTTGCTGTTTTCTGTCTAATAAATCAATAATAGTAATCAAAGAGAGCATTTCATCAATTCCCGGTAAAGCTTGTCCTACAATTTGTCGCCAAGCTTCTGGCGTATAGGCGATTTTAATTTCACCGGGTTCTGATCCTTCGCCGCTCATCATTTCGGCTAATTCCCAAAGATAATCATTTCTAAACTGCTCTAATACAATGTCAGCATTAATTTCTTGACCGCTTAAATTCTCAGTAATTTGCGTTGGTTCATGTCCTAATTGTGTTCCGAAAGCATCTCCTAAAGAATGGGCGGGATCGATAGAAATTAGACGAATATTTTGATCGGGATGGCGATTTGCTAATGCCCATCCGATGGCAGCCGCTATAGTTGTTTTTCCGACTCCTCCTTTACCTCCAATCAGCAGAAGTTGACGTTTTTCGGTAATAAAATCACTCAAACTAGGAGAAACCTTCGTCGGCCATTTTATCGACGGTTGGGGAACAAGTTCAACGGTTTCGAGCTTTTGAATTTGATGAATCACCTGGTCTAATGCTACACTACCGAGAGGTTCTGATCTCTGCTGAGGAATCATAAAAATAGATGGATTTTCGGATAATTTTAGATATCGATCCAGTAATTGTTGTTGTTCGCTATATCGGTCTAAATCTAGAGCAGTATCTGTTAATATCTGGTTAATGAATAAACCCGTACATGGAATTTCCAAGTCATGCAAACTTTTGATTAACCGTTCTGTTTCTAGAAAACTCATCGGTTCTGCGATCGCCACCACCAAACAGGCTGTAAACGTTTCATCTTGTAGCAACTGCTTTCCTTCTGTTAAGTCCGATTTCATTTTCACTAAGAAATCATCAACCTCATCCGGATGATAACTTCTTCTAAATGTTTTCGCGATCGCTCGATGTTTTTCTTGAAATAATTCTAATGAACTTAAAACAATCTCTAAAAAATCTCTAATTCCCAATAAATTTAAAGTATGACCAGAGGGAGCCATATCAACCACAATCCGATCTACAACTTTTTCTGTTAGTAAACGTTGAATTTCTAATAGCCCCATAATTTCATCTAAACCCGGCCAATCTAAGTCCCAAACGGGAGTTAAATCTTCTCCTTCAACAAAACTTCCCCGCTCAACTAATAACTCTAAAAATTCACCGTATTTTGCCTTAAATTCAACCAATAATTTTTGAGCATCTAGCACTCGAACACTTAAATTCGGTAAATCAGTCAGTGGTAACGGTTGATCGGTGATATCACTTTGTAATACATCTCCTAAAGAATGGGCGGGATCTGTAGACAGCAGCAGGATTTTTTCATCAGGAAATAATCTCGCCCAACGTCGAGCGAAACCACAGGAAAGGGTTGTTTTTCCGACTCCTCCTTTACCACTAAACATCGCTAAATGCAGGGAGTCAAAAATCATCATCTCATCCATCTGGTGTCTCCTAATTTGTTGTAAATGTAATCCTAGAAATTGAGTTAAATAAAATGATAAGGAGGTTGAGCCTCTCCTAACTGCAATTCCCAACGAGGGCAAGCTTTTTGCCAAGCAATAAACTGTTCAGTCAGTTGGGGTTGATTTTGATCGCTAATTAATAAATAAATTTGCTCCGTTCCGTCTTCTTTTTGATCAACAACGGTTGATTGATAAGTCTGGTTAATTAATCAGATTTTCTTGCTCTTGGGTTTGAGCAATTTGAAAGTTTTGCTGGGCTTGATACTGTTGTTTCTTCGCTAAAAAATACTGTCTTCCCTTCGCTTGTGTGGATGGTGTTGGTTCCTCGAAGATTTGCGGAATTAACTTTAAAAAATATTCAGCTTTTCCTTTGAGTTGGTGTAACTTCTTTAAATAGGTTTCAGCTTCAGATTTTAAATGAACAATGATGCTTTCTTCTGACGAAAAAGCTGTTCCGAACCGCAAAGGCAAAACAGTCGTTAAGCCAAAGAGTTCGCAAATGATCCGATCGTGGGATAGCACAGCTTGTATTAACTGTTGATCATCACTCTGCAAAGATTCTATACACACATTCGGTTCTACTAAAGCCGAAACCCCACCATGACTGACTAAGGTTGTGCGATCTCGAATATCTACAGGTAACTCTAAAGCCCCTTCTGGTGTCTCTAAAAAAGCATAAGTGTAAAGGTTAGATAATTCCACCATTCATCATTAGGTTAAAATTTTTACAGAATTTGCGCTCAATTAAGTTAAACTTTAATAATAGTATTGCTGAATGTCTATTTTCAAGTTTATTATTATAAATAGTTTCTAATTAGGTCAAAATGCAGCATATTCCCAAAGGTAGAAGGAGCCGACCCAAAATTAGCACCATGCCTCGTACTCACTCTGAGGCTTCCGAACAATTAGAATTGTATAAAATGGTAACGAAACGGGAGCGAATCTTGCAGGAAATGCAAATCACCGAGCAACGTCTTGCTGCCTTGAAACAACAGCTTGTTGCGGTGGATACTCAAATCAAGGATAGCGAAGAAAATATTCAAAAGTTACGCCAATCTCCGTTAACTTCGACAAGTTCGACGACTTCTCCTCCACCTCGTGCGAAAACAGCTCAAAAGGAATCAAAGTCCACAACTTCTCAGTTCCAAACCTTCAATCTGGACTATTAGACAGACTCAGATTCTTCCTCTAAAGCTTGAATTTTCAGTAAAAGTTCTTCTTCTTGAATCTCAAAGTCTTCTTCTGAAATATCTCCAAGATCAAAGGCTAATTGTAGGGCTAATAGCTGTTTTTGTAAATTCTCCTGGTCATCTAATTCAGTGCTAGCACGTTCTAGGAGTTGTTCTCCGATCCAGAGAATGCCATCAAGTGGCCCGGTAATGGGAAAGGTTAAGAGTTTCAAAAACATAGTTCTGGGTGCTTTTTAGGGGAGTTGGGCAAAAGTATAGGGTGCTGTAAAATTATTGTAACGAATTCGCAGGCGATCGCTATATTGTTGATCGATTAATTCTACTTTCTGACTAAACTCCGGTTCACTCTCCCAAGGAATCAAATAAGCGGTATTATAAATCATTTCTTCTGTCATCGTGTCATTTTCTATAACTTCTTCTGCAAGCGGATTCAAGTGTTCTTGAAAACAATTAATAATATCTTCTTTGCGACCTTGCAAACCCGCTTCAATCATTTGACCGACTTCGATCACTTCCTCCATACTCAATGATTTCCCTTGTAGAGAATCTCGTCTGGCTTTTAAGTCGGGATTTGACTCTAATAATCCCTCGATTTCCGACTGACTCGTCCAAATCACTTTGACACTCACTTCTCGGTGTCCTTCTAATTTTTGAAATAACTCTTCTAGCTTCTCTTTATAGGGATGAATCAATTGTTCAATCACCATATCCCAATTTTTCACAACTAAGCCAAAACGAAGTGGAAGTAGATTCCGAAATCCGGCATTCATCGCCGCTTCTAACACTCTTTCATGGCATAACAAATTCCGGCGAGAGGTCAAATATTTTTCTTGTTTTGCTTCTGAGTACAAGAAATTAAAACCCTCAATCGTCTGGTTATGAACAGGCTGTTTATCTAATCCTTCCAGAACAACTTCTTCTGAAATCGGTTTGGGGAAAATACCATACAGATAAAAACTATTACTCATACAACCTTTTCCTCACTCTCCCAAAATTTAATCCCAAAATTTAATCCCAAAAATAAACAAATCCTAGATGGGTTTTGATGTTAAAACTAATCGCAGCTTCGCATGAATTAAGTTCAAGTTAGCCACGCCCAAATCAACATCCCCATGTACAACGATTCCAATATTTAACAATCTATCTAATAGTTCCAGTATAGAAGGATTTTGACTATTTTCTCCGGGGTAGTAGGTTCCCGGCTTGGGTAAAAGTGTACCGAATTCTCCCAAATTCACATTCAAATCAGCCGGATCAATTTCAAAAATATCGCACAAGTTTAGCACCTGTTCCTCTAACTTTTGTAAGCTTTCTGCTGCTTGATCTAAATCCGACTCACTCAAAGTTTCCTCTTCCATTCGTCGAATCACTTGTGCTTCCATAAGCTGACGAATTAATTCTACCACCGTCAGGAGTAAAGAAGCTAAACCCGCTTTACTATTGAGTTGATTGGGATCGGGTACAATCTCAGCCGAGTTATCATCTGCCATGATATCAAGTTTTTGCCTACTATTTTCACAGGTTCTGTCAAATCATCCAAACTTTAGAATACTTAAGCTACATTTCATCTGGCTTTGTTGTATCATCAATAAAAGGATCGGGTCTAGAGGTCGGCTCAGAAGGATTTAAGGGGTCAGTTGCACCAAAATCGACTTGACTACTGGCTAATGCTTTTAGCGATCGCATTTCGGCTTCTAAGTTTTGTAATCGTTCCCGAAGTTGTTGATTTTCTGTAATCAAACTCTCAGCTTGACTACTTAGATAGGGATCGTTTTCCCACCAATTTATCCCCATCTCCCGTGCTTTATCAACTGAAGAAATCAACAAGCGAATTCGGATATGTAGGAGTTCGGTGTTGGCGATGGAAACAGAAATATCTCCCGCAATTACAATTCCTTTATCCAGAACTCGTTCCAGAATATCTGCTAAAGTTGAAGCCTGAGTTGATGTGGCAATGGTTCGGTTTGAGTTCGATTTGGGTTGAGAACCGCTTGGGAATATTGACTTATTAGAAGTCACAATAAATTTAATTTTTTAGGGGTTTAGTCTTTTAATAGCGACGCATTTCATTCAGATACTTTTGCTGATACCGTAAAAACTCTTCGCGGGATTCTTGAGAACTGCGTTTATGATCGGTATGAATTTCCTTACGCAAGTTCTCAAGTTCACGAATTCGCTGATGCTGATCGTTGAGAAACTCTTTTTGATGTCTGAGATACTCATTATGCCATTCCTGATAGCGACGCTGACCATCCGCAACCAGCATCTGACGATAATGTTCACTATCAAGTAGATGAACGGGGATATTTGTGGGATAATTTGGCATGACTTAAAATCTCCTAATTTTGCTGACAAGGATCAGAATTGTTTTCCCAATATTTTCAGGCATTTGCCCTTCAGTGTCATCTCCGTTTCGGCATAGATGATAGAGTTCGTCTTTGCCACTGATCGATGAGCCACTGTCTACGGGATTCACTTGCTAGCATTTTAGCAGATGCTCCGATTGCTCGTGCGCGATCGCTTTGTGATAAGTCTAGACGACTCAAGGTTTGACAAGCCCGGAAACTTGCAATCGTTCCACTGGTGCGAATTTGTTGCATTGTCCGAATTTGAATCATCAGCTACTCCTCCGTCTTGTCGTTCTTCTTTTGGTGGGTGCGAGTTCCTTAAACAGTGCTTCTAAAATTGAGCGGGATTCACTGGCTGACAATTTAGAACGAGAGATCAGCACATCACTACAAATATCTTGAAAGTCTTTGTTCGTCACTGCTACCGGAATTCCCTGACTTGCACAAACTTTAGCAATAATCAGACAGGCTCGTAAACCGGATGACTTTTCCGCCTGTGTATATTCCCGAAATTTCTTGACTAGATTTACAATTAATGTTGCTTCTGATGCCGTTAATTCTGCTTTTTGGATTAAAATTTCCTGTTGAGTGAGTGCATCCGGTTCAGGAATATCAATCGTCACCAAACGATCCATCAGCGCATCCTGAGCTTGATGAACGCCGCAGTATTCTTCTGGGTTGGAAGTAAAGATAACGCGGAACTCTGGATGAGCGCGAATATATTCTTGCTGACTCGCCGCCGCCGGGAGTACCAGTAATCTTTCTTCTAAGGCTGAGAGTAGGACGTTATTAACCTCTGGGCGAGAACGATTAAACTCATCATAAACCAGAGTAAAGCCCTCACGACAGGCTGTCGTCAGGCGCGAATCCACCCAAGATTGACGAAACTCATCTTCGGTTTTGACAACGGTATGGATATAATTATCGACAACTTTCTTGCGACTGTAGCCTCGCTGGTTGCCAATTAAATCGGAGGATTTATACTCATCATCTCCAAACACCAATAAAATCGGACGTTCTAAAAGATTGGCTAAATGAATGGCTAGCGTTGTTTTTCCTGTTCCTGCCGGCCCGCGCAAGTGAATTGAGAAACCTGACTGTAGATAGCGTAAGGCACGCTGAGTCAGGTGAGCGATTGTTGGTGTATCAACAAAATTTTGGGAGTTGGCTTGTAGAACTGTCGGCACAATTAACTCCTACGTTAAGAACGAGTCCGTTCTGATGTTGTGTTAGGAGTTGGGGTTGTTCCCCAAACATAATCTTGCACTGCTGCGACATAAGCTGCGCGTTGTTGAGCTTGATCGAGGGACATTTCCTGTTGATGAGTGCGTGTTTCTTCGAGGAAGGTTGCCACTTCAGCTTGCAGAAGACTCTGGAAATTACTCAACGACGCCCGTAGAGCCGCTCCCATTGCCATGCGATTGGCTGTTGTTGTCGTTAAAAAGTCAGCCATCTCTGCCATCAAATTCTGACGATATTCACTCAGGGTTGCTCGTTGATATTCATGCAGGGCTGCCCTTTCAGCTTGGATTTGCTGAAGTTGTTCTGTCACCTCTTGCTGACGCTGGGCGACTTCTTGTTGCCGTTGCGCTCGTGCTGCTGCCCATTCCTCTCTTAGAGACATGGCTTGACTCCCTTTACTTCTCTACCTGTTCAAAAAGATAGCACTTGACCTCAACTCAAAGCTTTAGTCGTCTCCAAGTCGAGGCTTTACGAATCATCCCTCCCTTTATACAACCAAGCTATCGACTTCAGGAAAGGATTTGACAATCTACTAAGCCGCAGGAATTGCAGCCTGAGAGGTCAGACCTACAGCTTCAGCGTACTTCAAATAAGTTTCTACGGACGCCACTACGATCCGAGCTTCCACAGCAATTAATTCAATTCCGACCAGAGATACCCTTGCCCAGATATCAATCACAACACCTTTATCAAGAATGCGATCGACAACCTCAGCCAAGCTGGAAGATGAGTTTACTTTTTCAACTGCCATAACAGCCTTTTTTTGTAATGTGGATAGTTAAAATGCTAGATGTCCATGAGTGTTGCTGAATTTATACAGAACTTAGACTCTCTAACATATTAATTTACGTCTATGCTACTACCAAAAGTTTGATTTTTCAAGGGATCAACTGTCTAATTTACTAATTTTGACTACAAATCAAAATAATTCGCTATGTCTAAACAAATTTTTTAGGACTGAATATTTTTAAGTTTTTATATCTAAAAATTGGATCAATCTTGTTCGTGATATCCTTTTACGGCAAAGGTTTCACATTGATTATTTATATTGCTTATATGAATCAAAGCTTAGTTAAACATTCAACGAGAAGTTCTGTTAATATTTTTGAACCGTATCGTAGCGACATCCTAATAGAAATTGATAAGCGATTTCAAAATCCACAGCCATCACGCACAGATTTGTAGCGTTTATTAATCCTTGTAAACGATAGCGGCGAATCGCTTGCAGAGCAGCTTGATTACAGAGGAGGGCGAGTTCTGCTCCATTCCAGCCTTCTGTACGCACAGCCCAAGCCGTGAGATTAACATCGACAGCTATTGGGCGATCGCGATTGTGAACTTGCAAAATCTGCAACCGACTGGAAACATTCGGAAGATCGACTTTGAGTTGTAAATCGAGGCGACCTGCTCTCAATAATGCGGGATCGACTAAATCCGGTCGATTGGTTGCGGCTATCAGTAATAGATCGTTAGAGGATTGCATCCCATCAATTTCAACGAGCAATTGACCCACAACCCGCGCACTCACCCCAGAGTCACTGAACTGATCACCCCGAACTGGAACGAGGGTATCAATTTCATCAATAAAGACAACACAAGGTGCCGCTTGTCTGGCTTTCATAAACAGGTCTTGTAGGGCTTGCTCCGATGCACCCACCCAACGATGATAAAGTTCTGCACCGTTAATGGCAATAAAGTTAGCCTGGGCTTGAGTCGCAACTGCTTTTGCTAGGAGTGTTTTACCTGTTCCCGGTGGTCCCCAAAGGAGAATGCCACGTGGGGCTTGGGCTTTCATCTGTTGGTAGAGTTGGGGATAAATTAATGCCCCGGCAACGGATTCCTGTAAAATTGCCTTCACAGCTTCCAAACCGCCGATCTGATCCCAAGTTACCGTTGAGGTTTCAACGGCGACCGATCGCAAAACTGAAGGAGCAATAATTGACAAGGCTTGCAGAAAATCTGAGTGAGTAATGCACAGATCGTCTGGGAGATCGGAATCTAGAGCAGGGTTAGCGCGACGCAAAGCAGTATAAGCCGCTTTTTGGCAAAGCGATCGCAAATCCGCCCCAACAAACCCCAATGCTAAATCTGCGATCGCCCCCAAATTAACACTTTTCTCCAAAGGCATAGAGCGAGTGTGAATCTTGAGAATTTCTAAGCGAGCATCGCGGTCTGGAACCCGAAAATAGACTTCGCGATCAAACCGACCGGGACGACGCAAAGCCGGATCGATATGATTGGGGCGATTAGTCGCGGCGAGGATCACCACACCACTCAACGGAGAGAAGCCATCCATCAGGCTGAGGAGTTGAGCTACAACCCGCTTTTCGACTTCGCCTTCAACATCGCTACGACTCGGAGCTAAACTATCGATTTCGTCAATAAAAATTAGACAAGGGGCTGAGTCTTTAGCCTTGCGGAAAATTTGCCGCAGCCGCATTTCGGCTTCACCATAATATTTCCCGATAATCTCCGGGCCTGCGATCGCAATATAATTAACATCCAGCTCCTCAGCCAGAGCGCGAGCCGTTAGGGTTTTGCCCGTTCCAGGCGGCCCAATCAGCAACACTCCCCGTGTCGGTTCTAATCCCAATTTAGCAAGCCAATCTGGACGCTTCAGAGGAATAGCCACCAACTCACGAAGTTCAACTAAGACCTCAGTTAATCCCCCAACATCTTCTAGTGACACTTTCGGGGCTGGGTCAAGCTCAAGAGTATCTCGAGCTGGCGATGATAAAGCTCTACGCCCCAGCGATTTTGGAGTTCTCATTTACTGCTATCGCTGTGATTGATACATTTGAGCAAGCTGTTGAAGTTGACTCAGCAGTTGAGGAGATTGGTTTGCCAGTTGTGCTACAAGTTGCGGGGGGAGAATCAAACCCTGTTGGGACAGTCCTCCAGCTTGAGGAATTTGTTGAGGGGGTAACATTCTTTGTGCCGTAGGCTGAGGCACTGTTGCGAGTTGATTAATCACTTGACTCATCTGAGTGACTAATACACTCATTTGACTGACTAACTGAGCCAGTTGAGCGATCGCTTGAACTGATGCCACATTGGGTAGATTGCCTCCCATTCCTGTCGCTTGTCCAGCAAAACCTGCTGCTTGTCCTGCTAAACCGCCAACTACTCCTGTTGCTTGTCCTGCTAATCCTCCCACAGTTCCTGTGACTTGTCCGAGTAGTTCAGCGGGATTTCCTGCCCCTCCTGCCAATCCTCCAACAACTCCTGTTGCTTGACCTGCCAATCCTCCTACAAGTCCAGTGGCTTGACCTGCTAATCCGCCCACCACTCCAGTGGCTTGTCCCGCTAATCCGCCCACAGCTCCTGTGACTTGTCCGAGGAGTTCAGCGGGGTTTCCTGCTCCTCCTGCCAATCCTCCAACGACTCCTGTGACTTGTCCGAGGAGTTCAGCGGGGTTTCCTGCTCCTCCTGCCAATCCACCTACCACTCCTGTAACTTGTCCGAGTAATTCAGCGGGGTTTCCTGCTCCTCCTGCTAATCCTCCAACGACTCCAGTTGCCTGCTCGACTATTCCTGTTACCGGACCTAACAATCCCCCGGCACCGCCAAGTAATCCACCGCCTTGAGAAGCTTGAGCTTGGGGGTTTTGGGATTCGGGTTGGTTGCTTCCAGACTGAGAAGGATGGTTTGAGGACAAAAGATTGGAAAGCATAGGTTTAAAAGTGTGAAGTTGTAGGTAATCAATAATGTGTGCGCTGTCGGCACGATTTGAAACTGTAATTGAAAGTGTATGAGCGCCTCGCGAAACTGCTCCGAGTCGAATTTGACTCTGCTTCAGTTGATTGCTTGCACCCGGTGTCGAAGCGATGAGTTGCCCATCGAGAAATAAATAATCTTCTCCAGAGCCGTAGCGGTCATAACAAAAAACCAATTGGTTTTCAGTATAGTCTTCTGTCACAACAAAAACAATATTAAGCTGACTGGTTGAGTTCGCAATTGAGTTGGCACTCACCGGAACCAAGCAAGCCGGAATCGTCGGATGATTTAGAGGATCGCGATCGGTTCCAATTGTATAATTATAAACTTGTGTCCATGCACCTGTTGAAGTTGGTATTCCGCCTTGTCCAGGTTGCCCAATTTGCCACAGAACGACTGGAGAGTCAGACTGATGCTGTTGTTGAGAAGTGCCTGGGGTTTGTGTGAGTGGACGTTCGCGTTCAAGCGTTGGCGAAGTTTGAGGATGTTCTTGAACTGACGTTGCTGGATTAATATCTGGTTCAACTGGATACGTCTCTGGAATTTCTGTCATGGGCATGGGAGATGTAACCGTTTCCTCAGACGTTTGGTACTCTTCTGTAGATTCAGCCTCACTATCGGTAATGGGTTCAACCTGAACCTCAATCGACTGATGGGTTGAAAGGGCTTGAATTTCAGTCGGAGTTAAAACTCGATCCCAAACATGAACTTCCGCAATTTTGCCACAGAAAAAGCAAGGGCTAACCCCTCGTTGTTCTGTAACTGATGCACCGATCCGTGTAGGATTGCTGTCATTAGGGTGATACTGAACCCCAATTTGTCGTCCCACTTCTTGACCATTGACATAAAAGGTCATCGCCTCAGAACGTTGATCGTAAGTTCCCGCCAGATGCGCCCAACTATTCGGTCTAACTTGGGGACCTGTCAAAATATGCCAGAATTCCTTTTCTTCTCCATTCCCTAACCAGAATTGCCATTGCCAAGACGGAGTAATGCAAAATAGATAACCTTGACGTCCGCTCAGAGGAGATCCAGCCACGGAAGCGATAATTGACTGATAACCTGTACCTCCTTCTGGCATGACCCACATTTCAACCGTGAAACTCGCTGGGTTCAAATCAGGAGAATAGGGCATATCCATCTTGTCAGTGACCCCATCAAAAGTGGAGGCATTGGGCAAAGCATCATCGTGAAGCGTTTCTTGCATACTGCTAGAAGGGGAAACGTTAGCCTGTGGTGCTGCCTGATGAGCAGAACGATTGTTGACCGGAAGCGGATAGGTTATGGAAACACCTGCAACTGCAAGCCTAAGTTTTTCAAGGGACAGCATCTGTGAAGAAAAAATGGTTAATTCGTCACGACAATCAGAGCAAATCTATCAGTAATATATAGCCTTTTATACTAATCAATAGTACAACAATTACGGAAAGTCCTCAACTAGAACAAGCCAGAAATTCTAGTCCCCAGCATCATCGGGAATTAGCGATCGCAAACTCTAAATCAGCGAGTCGAAGTTGACTGTTGGCTGTAAGTATCCTTGGGGCGGAAGGTTGATTGACAGATGCAGAGATGAGTTGCTCTCCATCCACAAAAGTTCCATTGCGACTTCCGAGATCAATAATCTGAAGTTTATTATTAACCCATTGAATGACGGCGTGCTGACGGGAGATGCGATTTTGACGATTTAACTCACAACCACTCAGATCAATGTCAACATAAAAATCTGGCGGATGACTACGACCAATCAGTGATCGCAATCGATTTAGAGGGAAAGCCTGGTTAGCCGCAGACCCGTTGAGAACAACCAGATAGGTGCTGTCCGGTTGCAGTTGAGCTATTCCTGGAATCGGATCGCAACCAAAGTTACTCGTCATTCGACTTCTCCAATTTTACGAGTTGCTCTCAATAATTCTGTGGTTTGATGAGCGGTGAGTTGCCCGGTTTTATAGAGTTGATCGAGTTGTTGTGTGGCTTGAGAGGCGATCGCAATTTGCCCTGTTTTTAAAGCGGAGGCTTGAATTTGGCTGAGAAGTTCGCAAGTTTGTAGCGGATCGTTGATGGTTGTGAGTTCGGTACTAAAGCGATTAATATCCCAACATAAGCGATCGCGATCTATTTCTGTGTTAATTTGTTGCGCTTCTCGATAGGATGGTGTAAATTTTAGCCCGACTTGAGCCAAAACGGGAGGAAATTCTAAGGTCTGCAACTGAATTTGGGCAATGATATAAGTACCTGGAAGTTGACTGGGGCTGAGGATCGGCGCTTCTAAAGCCAGCAAAATATCGGTTGGGGTATGAGTTTGCAGGTTTCGCAGATGAATATTTTGAGAATTGTTTAGGGTCAAAGGTAGATAGTCTGGACGAAACTGACAACAACTTTTTAACTGAACTCCCGCCGCAAGATTGAGCTTGATCGTTGCATGATCAATAGTAATTTGATGCGCTTTTTGGAGATAATTTTGTAAGAGAATACTGAGTTGGGAAGGGCGATCGGCATAGAGAAA
The DNA here is from genome assembly GCA_038530755.1 of Cyanobacteria bacterium J06592_8. Classification (GTDB taxonomy): domain Bacteria; phylum Cyanobacteriota; class Cyanobacteriia; order Cyanobacteriales; family Microcoleaceae; genus Capilliphycus. The sequence goes on from JBCBCI010000058.1 coordinate 38,149, forward strand.
CTTTCCCTGTCCGCGATCGCTCAGATTAACTAAAAAAGCGGAATTAAAGTCAGCCGCATTTCCGAGTCCGACGACACAAAGGGTCATCCCGGCTTGACTCAAAGCGATCGCCTGGTTAATCACAGGAGTGACATCTGCTAAAATCTCTCCTTGAGCGGTCGTTAGATGCCCATCTGTAATTAAAATACCAACTCGAACTCGACCCGGTTCTTGAGATAAGGTAGACTGAATCCAATTAATCGCTAAATCCGTGCGAGTGACTCCAGCCGGAATTAAAGTATTTAAAGTCGATTGCAGATCACAGAGTTGATCAGCGGGAAGATTTTGTACAACCGGAGTAACCCAATCTGCAAACCCTGCAAAAGATAGGCGATCGTCAGGTTGCAGATGAGCGACTAATTTCTCAAAAGCGATTTTCGCCTGTTCCCACTTTTCACCCTGCATTGAGGCGCTAGTATCGAGAGCAACCGCGAGTTGCAAGGGTAGATTTGCAGTGCGATCGCCATTGGGTAGCAGCCGTACTCGTAAAATGTGTTCCGAAAGTTGCGAACTAATTTTAGCTGGGCGATCTAAGTCAAGTTGCAGGTTGAACATTACTTTCGTTCACAGATTTCTTTTCTATTATTACAACCCTTTCTCGTTCTATTCGCCGCGTGCAGAAATTTTCGGGATGTCAAATTCTGGATCTCAAAAACATCCTCTTGTAGCTTTTAAAAAGAAAGGAGGATCTATGAGCGATCGTCAAGATTTTAGAATATGGCTCGAAGGGCTGCGTTTAGCGATGAATCAGTGGCAAAAAACGCAAAGAGATGAAAAGACACTGTTGCAAGGAACAGCACTCCACGAAGCCAAAGAACAGCTACAACAACACAGAGATCAACTCAGTCCAATGGAACAAGAATTTATCCAAGCTAGCCTAGCACAACATCTACAGAATAAGAATCGAATTAACTATTGGTGGAGTGTCCCTCCTGCATTGATAATTGGGATTGTGTTGGGGATTTGCGGTTGGTTGGAATATACAACTCCAGGGCAAATCACTCAAATGCGCTGGAAATTAACAAATCGCTTAACTCGAGTTCCCCAGACATTAACTGATAATCCTAGTAATCCTAATAATCGCTCGACTCCAATTTTTGATCAAGTCTCTAATCGTTTGGGTTGGCGGAGAACTCCTCATCTAACTGGCGAGAGA
>JBCBCI010000059.1:0-38859 GCA_038530755.1 Cyanobacteria bacterium J06592_8
GTATAAATTAATTTGGGAAAAGAGTCAAATTAAAACCCACATTCGGGACTTTACGGCGTTGAGCCGAGATACGTGTAAAATCATGCCACATAGACTTGTAACCCCTGACCTGATTATGTTTCAGGCTCTAGAGAAATAACCATCGCCGTTTCTAACGGTTGAGGCAAATTATCAAAATCAACCACATAATCCCCATAACGCTTGAGATGACCAGTCAGATAGGGACTTAAAGTAGCTAATGTACGAGGTTGGATCACATATCCTTCCGCACTTAAAGAACGAAACTGGGAAAACTGGTCACTGGTCCAGCTATAAAAAGTTACTCCTTTGCCATAACCGAAGTAACGAGGTAAAGAACGAGCTTGCCGTAAAGAACCTTTCGCGGGAAATCTTTGACCATCAGAAGAAGATAACATTCCACCTCCCCATAAATGACTTAAAGGCAGGTCATAGTGATAATCAATTAATACGTTGTTAGCTGCACGTAACGTCTCATCACGGATATACCAATTATTGAACCAACACAAACGTCTGTACAGTAAGCCTGTGGAAGTGGCCATCTGTTGAAAATCTAGATTACACGCTTGGGCCAATAAACAACTGTAGAGTCCGGCGAATTAGACCTGCTCACGGCGATGAATGAACTCACTGTGTTTATCGCCAGCCGTTGTCTGATTGGGCATGAGTTTCGACAGCGCCTCAGCACAGAATTTGCCAAGTTGTATCATGATTTGGAAGGCGGTATCAATCTGTTAGCTTTCTTTCAACCCTATTTACCCTTACCATCGTTCCGACGGCGAGACAAGGCTCGTGTGCGGATGGTCGAACTAATTTCTCAAATTATTAGAAGTCGAAGATCTAAAGGTTCTGAGGGTGAAGATTTTTTGCAAGTCTTGATGAGTTCTCGTTATGCTGATGGAACTACTCTATCTGAAGATAACATTACGGGTCTTAGGAGCTGCACCACAGCAAAATCGTCCGCCCTCATTTACGGAGGCAAAAAATCGTCGTCAAAAAGTACGGGCAGCGGGAATGAATCCTGATTACTGGTATGCTGTTGAGTATGACCATGTCATCAAACCTGGGCAGGTTATTGAGGTGAGGTTTTGGAAAACTTCTATTGCCTTGTATCGCGAAAAAAATGGTCAGTTAGTCGCTTTAGAGAACCGTTGCGCTCATCGTCAACTACAACTCTCTCTGGGTCAAGTTAATGATGATCGCTTGGTCTGTTATTATCATGGATGGGCTTACAATCAAGAAGGAAAAGTTATAGATATTCCCCATGATCTTTTTGATAAACCCATGCCAGTCTGTAAGATTAATAGCTATCCAGTCAAAGTCCGCTACGGGCTGATTTGGATCTTTCCTGGAAACTCTAAATTAGCTCAAGAAAAGCAAATTCCTGATATCCCAGAGTTAGAAGGAAAAGACCGTTGGGCGTGCGTTCCTCTTGATTTTACTTGGAAGGCACATCACTCAATTATTATTGATAATGTTAGTGATTTCACCCACGCTTATCTTCATCGCCAGTATCGTCCCTTCACTGATGCTAAATTAACGAAGTGTGAGCAACAGGGAGATCAAATATTCGTCAGCTATAACACTCAAGTTGGAACAGGCAAAGTATCTGGGCTATTTGTAGACCGAAAACGGGTTAATACGAACTCGATGGAACTTTGCTATGAATATCCCTACCAATGGTCAAATACCGATGGTCGAATTAAACACTGGTGCTTCCTGTTACCGATTGATGAGCGAACAACTCGCATCTTTTTTTTATTCTATTTTGATGCCCTTAAAATTCCTTTTATACCAGTGCGAATTCCCCAATGGCTGATGACTCTCGTCCTTAAAATTGCCAATCCAGTTTTGATTAAGCTTCTGCTCAGTCAAGATGGAGTTGCTGTTGAAGCCGAACAACAAGGATATGATATGCACTTCGATGCCTCAATTATAGAGCTAAATCCGGCAGTACACTTGTTTCAACAACTTACAATTCGCAAATGGGAAGAACATTTAAGATAACTTGAATTTGGGTTAAGTAGACGGCAGATCTGTTTCAAAGTCGGGTGAAAAAGAGTAAAGAAATACCGATCGCTACCTGGCGTTGCGAGAGCAAACGGACAAAAAACAACGCGCTTTCGTATAATTATAATTATATGACTTAACTTCGGGATGGTTGACGGAGGGGTCTGAGCTGAACTCTTCTTGATTCAGCCTCAATATTAAACTGATAGATCCCATAAGGATTAACGTGTTCGTAGCGAGTGGGTGATAATCGGTTAATATCTTCATCACTGAGAAGATGACCTTCACTTCGCAGTTGATTGATCACCGCTTCCATATAAAGCGTGTTCCAAGTTACGACTGCATTAGTGATCAAGTTTAAACAACTTGCCTGATTAGTTAACTCCTCCTCTTGCCGCTGGCGAATAGTTCCTTGATGAGCGAAGAAGAGGAATCGTCTTCAATGACAAGATCAGTTAATTCAATCCAAGGTAAACGATATCGAATTTGCTTCCGGAGTTGACGAAGACTGTCGGGTTCTTCTTCTGCTTTCAGATGGGAAGCCACTAACTTGTCTTTCTCAATACGAAGTAATTGCTTTGGTGTGGGCAATTGTGATCGCCATCTCTGAGGATCACCAAAAGTTGCCAAGACCCTTAATCCGGGCTCAGTTGCAGAATAATCCGGGCTCAAACATAAATCTAGTTGCAGTTAATCCGGGCCCAAAATGATCGTTATTGCTGGTCGAGGGCGATCTTATTGCTGGCTGCTACAACTAGTAGGACTTTTCATTAAAATAGTGCCTGAGATCCATTAGCAGTTTCGTTATAAGAATATAAAGTACGGTCATAGGGGTAGAAAAGAAGCTGTTACTGTGCTAAACTCCTCCTAGCAAATTTATGCTTCTAAGAGTTCATCACTTTTTGTGGTTTGGCAAGGCTTTCAAGCTTTTCCATGTCCATTTATGCTTCGGATTTGAGAAATTTAGATAACTCAGTAGGTGGACATTGAACAATCAATTGATGTCACACCTACCCATATTCGTGAAGGAGTAATTAACTGTTATGGTCAATAGTTTCAATGAGTGGTCTACTTTAAAAGAGGTGATTGTTGGTTCCCCAATTAACTATAATACTCAGGATTTAGAGCTGTCCTTCAAGGTTTTCTTTCACGATGTTGCTTATTCAGCATTTTGCTATCCTTATTATGGGACAAATGATGAAAGCGATCGTCCCAATGAAACTCAAACCTCTCAAAATGTTGCCACTCATACCCTGAAGAAAAAATACTTAGAAGAGTTGAACGAAGATGTTGAAGAACTGGTCAGCACGTTACAACAGTTGAATATTAAAGTTCATCGACCTATTCCTCTAAGTCAAGCGATTAAATTTGAGACCCCTTACTGGAAAGCTGACTGCATTCCCGCCTTAAATGTTCGAGATCAAGCGATTATTTTAGGCAATGAAATATTAGAAACACCGCCTCAAGTTCGGGCTAGGTATTTTGAGAATGACTTGCTCAAGCCAATCTTTTACAAATACTTTGAGCAAGGCGCAAAATGGACGAATATGCCTAAGCCTGTGATGACAGATAAATCTTTTGACACCTCTTATATTTCGGGTCAAAATGTGCCTGCAATGCAGGAAGTTTATCCTCAAAATGAATCAGAATTTGATATTGGTTATGAAATGATGTTTGATGCCGCTCAGTGCATCCGCTTTGGCAAGGATATCCTAATCAATGTTGCAACAAAAAACCACTATCTCGCATACCAATGGTTAGAGCGTCATTTTGAAGGAAAATTTAATTTCCATATGCTGTATCAATTTGCAGATAACCATATTGACAGCATTATCCTCCCTCTAAAACCGGGTAAACTCCTGCTACGAAATCCCCAGTTTCTTGATCGCTTACCAGAACCGCTACAGAAGTGGGATATCATCTACCCACCCGAACCAACTGAGAATATTTTCCCTACCTATGAAGATGATGATTTGATCCTCACCACCAAATATATTGATTTAAATGTGTTGTCAATTGATGAAGACAAAATCATCGTTAACTCTTTATTTCCAGAACTGATTAAAACACTCGAAAAGCATGGATTTACTGCCATCCCTGTCCAGCATCGACATCGCAGAATTTTTGGAGGTGGGTTCCACTGTTTCACCCTTGATACCGTTCGAGAAGGTTCTTTAGAAGATTATTTTAGCTAAATCGATTCATCCCTAATCTGTTGAGTTTTTCATTTTCAGCTATGTTGTTTTCCATCTTGATTGGTGTCTTGATCGTTGGTTTAGTTTTCATCGGTGCTATCCTGCTGACTCCTTTTCCGTACTGGCCGACTTACTTTAAAATCTGGCAGCACATACTGTTTGATCCAGAGCCATCAATTGGTTTTAAAGATAGGCAAAAACAGGCTTTTTATTTACTGAACTACGCACTTAAACTACCAGTCATTGCCCTGTGTTGGTGTCTGGATGAGGTACTATTTCCTCAATACAAACAGCAAACAATTCGGACTCCGGTTTTCATTATTGCTCAACCTCGTAGTGCCACTACATTTTTACATCGAACTCTTGCTACGGATGAAGAAATATTTTTCGGTATTCGACTGTTAGAGTGGCGCTATCCTTCTATTTTGCTACAGAAAGTTTTGCAATCAACAGGTCTTTTAGAGCGGATGAGCCAGGTTAACTATTGGGGAAGTAATGACCAAGCCGAACTTGCTGAGAAAATGCACTACAGTTACTTAAATGACTATGAAGATGATGGCTTTCTATTTGAGGAGTGCTTTTTTTATCAATTTTATGTAATTAATCGGTTTCCCTATCCCAAACTGCTCGAAAATTTGAATAACTTTAGCAAGCTTTCTAGCAAAACCCAGGAGCGGATGCTACAAACTCAGTATAAAGTGATTCAAAAAGTGCTTTATTTGCGAGGGGGTAATCGCATTTATGTGTCGAAAGATAATGAGTGTCAAGAGCGGTTAGAAAAGATGAAATCGCTCTATCCCGATGCGCTATTTGTAACAATTACTCGACCATCGGAACAATTTATGAATTCCTATATGACTTTAATCTGTCAATCCGCCTGTTGTAAATCGGGGGTTGATGTGGCACAGAACCCAGACTGGAAACCGATGCAGCGCAGTGTCAGAGCAGAAGCCGCCCGCCAAACTATCGAGTTTTTTGAAGGCTTACTTCCAGAACAAAAGCTCTATTTTTCATTTGATCGACTGACTCAAAATATTAAAGACTCTGTCGAACTTGTGTATCGTCAATTGGGTCTTTCCCTAACCCCAGAGCAAGCCGAATACCTGGAGAATCTTGATACCCAGCAAAACTTACGAGATGCGGGATATAAGACCGGTTCTGAGCAATTTCAAGAGTTTGAATTTTTTGATCAGTTTGCGACTAAAGTTGACAAAGATCATGCAGAAAAGTTGAGTGCAATGAATCTGGTTCAATAGCGGTTATGGAGACAGAAAAAACAACTCAAATTTTAAGGCAGTGGTTTGAAAGCTGGGCGAAAGATGATATTGCAGCAGTCATGGAGGGCTTATCAGAAACTGTTGTTTTCAATGCTCCCCAGAACGAATACAATCAAGCAATCCCTTATCTGGGGAAGAAAGTCGGGCGTCAAGCCGTAGCCGCAGCTTTTGAAATTCGCTCCCAAACCGTTGAACTGCTTAACTATGATCTGCAGGAATTTATTGTCGAGGGGAATAAAGCCTGTATTATTTCCCATACCCAAGAAGTCTGCAAACAAACTCAGCAAGTTTTTGAAGTTCAAGATGCCCAATTTATTGTCTTAGATGAAGCGGGTAAAATTGCCTCCTGGAGCTTTTACTTTGACCCCAATTCAGAGGTTGCTGCTTTCAAGGGAAACTTGAATCAGCGGTTTATTCAGGCGGTACAAAACAATCAACTCTCGATGGTGCAATCTCTCTTGGCGATAGGAGTAAATATCAACGTTAGAGATACCGAGACTGGGTTGACTCCCTTGATGATGGCGGCGAAGCAGGCAAATCTAGAGATGGTTAGTATTTTGTTAAATTCAGAAGCTGACTTGTATCTGCTCGGTAGCCGCGACGGTACTTCTGTGTTACATCAAGCCTGTCAGGGAGGGAGTGCAGAAATCGTTCGTTTGCTCATAGAAGCGGGGGCTTTTGTGGATATAGCGATCGCAACTGGAAACCATCAAACACCCTTACAGCAAGCATTGCGACAAGGTCAACTCAACTGTGCAAAAGCCCTAATCGCAGCAGGCGCCAATCTAGCCTATAGAGATAGTTCAGGACAGAACAGTTTGGACATTGCTATCAGTATCTTAGGTGCAGAGCATCCTTTCCTGGAGCGGCTTCGACCTCATCCGACTGTAAATAATTGGACGTGAGTTGAGGGAAAAAATGGATTCATTAAAACTACTACAACCCTGTAAGCTTGGAGATTTGGAGCTACAGAATTGCATGGTTATGGCTCCTTTGACTCGTAGACGAGCAGATGTTCATCTCGCACCGACTCCTCTGAATGCTTTGTATTATGCTCAACGAGGTTCTGCGGGGTTAATCGTTAGCGAAGCCACCCAAATCTCTCCCCAAGCTACCAGCCTTCCCCGAACACCGGGAATTTATAGCCCGAAGCAAATAGCAGGTTGGCAGTTGGTAACAGAGGCAGTACACGAGCAAGGTGGACGCATTTTTCTGCAACTGTGGCATGGTGGACGCTGTTCTCATCCCTCTTTGCAGCCTGATGGAGCATTACCTGTGGCCCCGAGTGCGATCGCTCCTGGAGAGGAAATGGCATTAACTCTCACAGAGGAGGAAGAACCCTTTGTCGTTCCTAGAGCACTTTTAACTGAGGAAATTCCCGATATTATCGCTCAATATCGCCAAGCTGCGGAAAATGCCTTGCAAGCAGGAGCTGATGGGGTAGAAATTCATGGTGCGAGTGGCTACTTATTGGATCAGTTTCTGCAAGATAACAGTAATCATCGCACAGATGCTTATGGGGGCAGTATTGAAAATCGTTCCCGTTTGCTGATGGAAGTCACGGAGGCAGTGATTGAGGTGTGGGGATCTCAACGAGTTGGCGTGCGTTTGTCTCCGAGTAGCACGTTTCAGGATATGAATGACTCTGATCCAGAAGCCCTATTTAATTATGTCGTGACTCAACTCGACCCATTTAAACTTGCTTATCTCCATATCGTAGAACCCCGAATTAAAGGCAGTCATGACGACTTTAGCGAAAAAAAAGTACAGCTTGGGGCGGCTCATTTTCGACCTCGATATAGCGGGACATTAATTACAGCTGGGGGTTACACGCGCGAAACGGGAGAAGATATTATTCATCAGGGTGATGCAGATTTGGTTGCCTATGGTAGATTATTTATTGCTAATCCTGATTTACCGAAACGCTTTGCCCTAAATGTGTCCCTCAATCCCTATCATCGTCCCACATTTACGGGAGGCTCGGAACAAGGATACGTGGATTACCCATTCTTAGAATAATCTTATGATTACTCAAACGCTCATTGGACTATCAACCCTTTTTGCTTCAGGAATATTGTTTTGGATCTGGGAAATTAGAGATCCTTTGCGAGCCGTTGAATACCGTTCTCGCTTTCCCTTAGAATTCGGAGCAGCTATGATCTCCGCAGTTTATAGTATTATTCTTGCCTATTTTTTTGTAGCCCTGGTTAAACTCACTCTTCCTCCGTCCGTAATGGATTTCATGGGTTGGACGGGGTTGTTATCCTGGCCATTATGGGTACGCTTATTGATTGCCTACGTCTTAAAAGACTTCAGTTTTTATGTCACCCATTGGATCAAACATAAAAATAATACTCTTTGGCTGACTCACAATTGGCATCATTCCATCGATCAGCTTTGGTGGTTAGCCGCCCAACGAGAAAGTCTGACCGATGTGCTGCTTTTTAAAGTCGGATTTCTCAGCTTTCCCTTACTCGGAATTCCACCAGAAATTATGGTTTTTGTCGGCATTCACTACCTTGTTCACGATAACTGGATTCATCTAAATGTTAAGTGGCGTTCTTGGATGAAGTACATTGAGTGGGTTTATGTTACGCCTCGCGTTCATGCCATTCATCACTCTCAAACTGGCTCTATTACCAAAAATTTAGGTGCTTTACTCACCATTTTTGATCGCTTTTTTGGGACTTATGTTGACCCTGAAGTTGTAGGCTCTGAGCAAATACAGTTTGCATCCGGAGACAATGCAGTGGTTACACCGCGCAAAGTTATTGGAGTATAGAGAAAAACTAATTAGATGATTACACAAATTCTGATCGGATGGTTCGCAATATTTGTCACAGGTGGGCTGATCTGGCTATTTTTAGAAAAGCCCGATCCCCTAAAAGAGATTCGCTATGCTGAAGAATTTCTCAAGGAGTTTGGTGCGGCGGTTGTATCACTTCTATTTGTGATCGTTATTGCTTACGCCTACGCTGATATCATTGAATTTTTTATTCCTCCCGTTGTTAAAGAGTGGCTCAGTCAGTTTGGTATACTTGCTTTACCGCTATGGGTGCGAGTGATTTTGGCTTATGTAATTAAGGATTTTTGTTACTACGTGGCTCATTGGTGGATGCACCACAATAAGTATCTTTGGCAAACTCACCTTTGGCATCACTCTATTCAACAATTATGGTGGTTAGCCGCTCAAAGAACCAGTTTCACCAGTCGCTTTTTGTTTCAAGTTGGATTTCTAGCATTTCCAATCCTGGAAATTCCCCCAGAGGTTATGTTTTATTTAGGATTGCTTGGTGCTCTTCACGAAAATTGGACTCACTCAAATGCCAAGTGGCGTTCTTGGATGGGATGGTTAGAGTGGATTTTCGTAACGCCCCGCTATCATAGCCTCCATCATACCCAAGTGGGAGCCTACAACATGGGTAGCTATTTCACCATTTTTGATCGCCTTTTTGGAACCTACATTGATCCAGAATCAGTTAACCCTGACGAGCAAACCTTTGGAATAGTAGAGCAACCCATCAACTGGCAAAAGGTAGTTGGGATTTAAGCCTTTTGAAATGTAAATCAGATGAAGAAGATAACTATTTTTATGAAGGAAGTCTGATGCAATATAAACAACTGGGTGAGAGTGATTTAATGGTTTCTGAAATTTGTTTGGGAACCATGAACTACGGGAAACAGAATACTTTAGAAGATGCCGAAGCACAACTGAACTATGCTGTGTCTCAAGGTGTCAATTTTATTGATACCGCAGAAATGTATCCAGCTCCTACCTGTGCAGAAACTCAAGGTAAAACTGAGGAATATATTGGGGAATGGCTACGCAAACAGCAACGCGATCAATTAGTAATTGCAACAAAGGTATCTGGCCCTTCTATTAGCAGGACTTTACCCTTAACTTGGATTCGGGAAGGAAAAAATCGAATTAACCGCAAGAATATTCAGGAGGCTATAGAGGGAAGTCTGCGAAGGCTACAGACAGACTATATTGATCTTTACCAAATCCACTGGCCAGATCGGTATGTGCCGCTGTTTGGCGATTCGGATTATGACCCCTGCAATGAAAGAGAAACGGTGTCAATTGTTGAGCAGTTAGAAGCATTTGCAGAGTTAGTCAAAGCCGGGAAAATTCGTTATTTAGGGGTGAGTAATGAGACACCTTGGGGAGTGTGTGAGTTTTCTCATCTAGCTCAACAGTTGGGATTACCTAAAATTGTCTCGATTCAAAATGCTTTTAATTTAACGAACCGAGTCTTTCAGATTCATTTAGCCGAAGCTTGTCGTTTTCATAATGTTGGGTTAATGGCTTACAGTACGCTGGCTTTTGGTCATCTCTCTGGTAAACATCTATCTCAAACGCCAACCGGATCTAGAGTTGATTTGTTTCCCGGTTTTGACAAACGCTACCATAAACCCAATTTTCAAGAAGCAGTCCAAGCCTATGTAGAATTAGCCCATCAAAATGGATTGACTCCAACACAATTGGCTTTAGGGTTTGTGCGATCGCGTTGGTTTGTTAACAGTACCATTGTTGGGGCATCGACCCTCGAACAACTCAAAGAAAACCTCCGCTGTGTAGATCTTGAACTCTCGACTGACATTCTAACTGCGATTGATCAGATTCATGCTCGTTATCCTAATCCAACTCCCTAGTTAGGAAGTCAGAAGCCAGAAGTTAAATCACTGCTCACTATTCACTGTTAACTAATATGGAGCCACTCAATATTCCCCCTGCATGGAAGGCTGATGAACTATCTAATTCTAAATACTGGAATTATCACCTAACTCCAACAGAAGTCGGAGAAATTGAAGCCGCCATTCACACCTTGAAAATTTCTGACAAAAAAGCCGTATCATTTAATCAACTGAAAAAAACACTAACAGCCATAGTAGAAGAACTAGAAAATGGTATAGGAACCGTACTGATCAAAGGGGTTCCCGTTGCTCAATATTCAGAAGCAGAACTGGCTGAAGTTTACCTAATTTTGTGTCAGCAAATGGGGCTTCCGATTCGACAATCGAATTCAAACTGGGATTCTCCATTCAGGGAAAAATCTCAATTTGTGACTTATATTAAAGCAGAAGCTAGTTCTTCTCAAAACGGTAAGCAGTCTAATGATGCCTACAAACTCCATACAGACCGATACGACGTGTTGAGTTTGCTTTGTGTTAGACAGGCGCGAGTAGGTGGAGAAAACCGTTTAGCGAGTGCAGTCACCATCTATAATCAGATGCTGCAATCTGATCCGGAAATTGCCGAGAACTTGTTTCAAGGAATGCCATGGCTTTATGAGGGAGAAGGCGGATGGATCCCTTACCCAACCTGGCAAATTCATCAGGGCAAGTTTACCACTCAGGTGTCGAGTACCTATCCACATTTGAGTCAGTTCGTTGAAGGTGCAGCACCACTTACTGAGCGTCATCAAGAAGGACTTAATTTATTACAGGAGATCGGCTCTCAAGTGGGGATAACGCTGAGGCTAGAGCCAGGAGATTGGCTGATGGTGAATAATCATGTGGTTTACCATGCCCGCGCTTCTTGGGACATCGAATCGGGTGAGTACGATCGCTTGTTACTGAGAGTGTGTTTCTCACCTTATAATAGTCGAGAATTGCCAAATACTGATACATTTAGACGTGTTTGGGGATCGGTAGGAGCAGGTCAGCCGCGAGGTGGCTTTTTACCAAATCATCAGCTTCCGCCCAATCAAGCAATTAATCAACCTTTATCAGAAACCGAGTCTTACTGGTTAGACCGATATCTGAAGGTGAGATGGGTCGGAGTCGAACAAGTAAAATAAAGGAGGTGCAACATGGGATCTAAGACTGTTACCAGGAAATCGGACGAAGATCTAGAAACTTTAAGTAATATTCCCGCCGCTTGGAAAGGGAATGAACTTCAAAATTCGCCCTACTGGAATTATCAATTAACCCCGACGGAAATTGCAGAGATTGAAGCTGCTATTGATGCTCTCAAACACTCTAAGGATGCCGAGATTGAATTTCCTCAATTTAGCAAAACTCTAGCCGGGGTTTCAGAAGAGTTAGAAAACGGAAAAGGAGCCGTTCTTTTAAAGGGTATTCCTGTTAATCGATACTCAGAAACAGAAATTGCAGAAGTTTACTTGCTACTCTGCAAACAGATGGGATTACCCGTGAGAGAATCCAATTCAGACTTTGATTCTCCCATCCGAAAGCGCACACAATTTATTACTGATATTCGGGCTGAAGCCCCAAATTCATCTGAAGAGGGTAAACAATCTAATGATGCGTTTAAATTTCACTGCGATCGCTGTGATGTCAATAGTTTACTCTGTGTTAGACAGGCGAGAACAGGTGGGGAAAATCGCGTCGCGAGCGCCATCACTATCTATAATGAAATGCGCGACTCTTATCCCGATATTGCCCAAGAATTGTTTAAAGAAATTCCCTTTTTTTTTGAAGGCGAAAATAATTGGATTACTTATCCACTGTGGTGCATTCATCAAGGGAAATTTACCACCCAATATTCCACCGCTTATGTAAAATTGAGTCAACTCATTCCAGAGGCGCCAAGACTGACAGAGAAGCAGAAACAAGGATTAGAGCTTTTAGAAGAAATTGGTCAGCAGGTGGGAATGACTCTGAGAGTAGAACCAGGAGACTGGCTGCTTACCAATAATCATATAATTTATCACGCCCGCTCTTCCTGGCCGATTGAGTCCGGGGAATACGATCGCTTACTGTTACGGGTTTGGTATACTCCGTTTAATAGCCGAGAATTGCCAGATACGCCATCGTTCAGAGCGATGTGGGGCGCGGTACAAGCAGGTAAACCTAGAGGTGGATTTTTACCAAATCATCCCACTCCCCTAGACCAACCGATTACTGAACCCTTATCGGAAATAGATGATTATTGGCTGGCGCAATATATGAAAGGAAGATGGAGAGGAGTAGATCACATCAAATGATCAATCAGCAAAGAGATTTCAGAATTCGTAATGTTCAAACCTCTCCCCAGCATCATTGTTATGGTATGGGAGTTGGGGTGATTATTCTCGATGAACAGTATCCAGGGTTTCCCGGAGATACTCGCAATGCGAGTGCTTATCCATTCCCCATTCAGTATGAAATTGCTGAAGGGTTGTGTGGGAAAAAATTATTGTTTGAAGAGGATAAGTCTTCTTATCTTGAACCGATTAAAAAAGCGGCGAAGAAATTAGAAAAAATCGGATGTCGGGCGATCGCTGGAGAATGTGGATACTTTGCCTATTTTCAGAAAGACATTGCGGGTTCTGTGAAAGTTCCTGTATTTATGTCGAGTTTGCTGCAAGTTTCCCTGGCACAACAATTAATCGGAAATGATCAAGTTGTTGGTATTCTGGTTTTCTCCAAAGATATTTTAACATCCGCCCATCTAGAAGCGGTTGGGATTCAGCCTAATAGTAATTATGTGATTGAAGGCTTAATGGAATCAGGCGGCTGCCCTGAAATTACGAACCTTTATATGGAACCCGATCCGCTTTCACGAAAGGCAAATTATGACAAAATTGAGCAAGAATTAACCGCCGTTGCTGTTGATTTTTATCAACGTTATCCTAATATGGGAGCCTTACTTTTAGAATGTTCTGGTACTCAACCTTTTGCCCGATCAATTCAGCAGGCGATTAGTCTTCCTGTATTTACTTGGGGAACTCTATTAGACTACGCTTATTCTATCGCCGTACACCGAGATTATTACGGATATATTTGATTGCGGCTGTGTTTTCCATCAATTTAAGGTGCATCATTAATTTGTTCTCAAAGCCATGATGAATTTTCCTTGGGCTAATTCAACTCAATTTACACCCTATTTTCATGGAAACCCAATTAGAAACGTCCTCCTCATTACCAGAGCAAAAAACAGCCGCTTTCCCATTGATTGCCCTCCTAATCGCACTCTTTGCAATTGGACTGGCTCCGATATTTATGAGGTTTAGCATCACTGAAATTGGTGCGATCGCCACAATCTTTAATCGGTTTTGGATTGCGGGTTTGTTTTTTGGAATTTGGAGTGGGGTTGAAAGATTTCGTCAAGATGTATCTGATGAACAATCAATTAAACAGCAACCAATCTACACACTTAAAACGGTCAGTCTGTTGTTACTGGTTGGGATTTTATTTAGCTTAATTCAACTCTTTTGGGCTTTATCTCTGACTCAAACAAGTGTAGCGAGTTCGGTGACAATTTTGCATGGCTTGCGCCCTTTATTAACAACATTAGGAGGATGGATTTTATTTAAGAATCGTTATGATAGCAGATTTTTGATTGGCATGACAATCGCTATTTTGGGTTCGATTCTGATCGGATTTAATGACTTTTCAGAATCTATCTCTAAATTTCAAGGAGATTTATTGTCTGTGCTGTCTGCTATTTGCTCGACTTTAGAACTATTACTCATGGAACATCTACTCAGCCAGTTTAAAACTCGAACTCTGATGCTTTGGTGTTGTATAATTGGCTCTGCGATCGTGCTGGCTGTTTTATTCCTATTGAGTATATTTACAACAACAAATGTCCATTTTTTGCCCATATCCTGGCAAGGATGGGCTGTAATTGTTGCTTTAGCTTTCTTGTCCCAAGTGATTGGTCATGGACTCATTACCTATTCTCTAAATTATCTATCTTCAGGCGTTGTGGCTGTGACGATGCTCCTCGATCCTGTCATTAGTGCTATTTTTGCTTGGATCATTTTGAGCGAGCAAGTTAGTCTTTTAAACGGATTATTTTGTTGTATAGTTCTTTTTGGGATATATGTGTCTTTGTCGAGCAAATATGCTGTCAAAGCTGATGTAGCAGAGACTGAACCACTTCTAGGTTAAAGACATTTAAGCTCAAGCAAAGCATCGACAAAGGATTAAGGAGAAATTAACAAATGGTCAAAGAATTTAAACCGCTGGATGCTTCTCAAAAGAGTATTCCCAATGGCACAACAAATGGACAAGCTCAGACTGATTTAAGGATGTTGCAGTTGCTCAATAGCAACAAAGACACACTCAGAATGGATGACCTCGTACAGATTTTGTATGGACACTCTGCATTTCAGAATCTTTACGCAGGCTGTGAATTGGGTGTGTTTGAACTACTTTGGAAACACCCTGAGCTATCCCAAGCAGAAATTAGTCAGCACTTGAACCTCGAAGAGTATCCCACCAAAGCTCTCTTACTCGCACTAACCGCTCTCAATCTGATTCAGAAAGATAGCGATCGCTATCGTAACAGTTTCGTCATTCAGATGCTGTTTCTTGAAAATACCTGGAAAGAATTCTACGATGTGGTTTTGTTTGAAGCCAAAATTGTTTATCGTGGCTCGATTGATTATGTAGAATCGCTACAACAAAATAAAAATGTAGGCTTGCGACAATTTCAGGGACAGGGACCTGATTTATACAATCGTTTGCACGAAGATCCAGGCTTGGATCAAGTCTTTTATAACTTTATGGGATCTTGGTCAAAACTCGTTACTCCCCTGTGGTTAGAGAAAATAGACTTCTCCAATTTCCAAACCGTTGTCGATGTCGGCGGAGGCGATGCAACCAACTCCATTGCTTTAGCCAAAGCCTTTCCCAATGTCAAGATTACCCTCATGGATATTCCTGACAGTTGTAAAATTGCTCAACAGCATATCGATCAAAACCAGCTAACAGACCAAATTCAAGTCATGGGGGCTGATATATTTGTCGATGAGTTCCCCCAGAACCAAGACTGCTTCCTGTTTATTCACGTGCTGGTAATCTGGTCTTTAGAAAAAAATACCACATTGCTGCGTCGAGCCTATGAAGCGCTTAAGCCGGGTGGTTCTCTGATTATCTTTAATATGATGACCTCCGATCAAGAAGATGGGCCGTTGATGGCAGCCCTAGATTCATCCTACTTTGTCTCGATTCCCCATGAAGGCGGCATGATTTACACTTGGAGCGATCATGAACAATGCCTCAGAGATGCGGGCTTCACCCAAATGCGTCGAATTGATTGTGATTTTTGGGCACCCAGCGGTATTATCATTGCGACGAAATAGGGAACAGGCCCTAGCGGTAAGACCCTGGTGATTTTCCATCACCCAAGGAACGCGCACCAACAGAGGCAGTAGGTAGTAGGTAATAGGCAAGGGGCAGTATTAAGTCATGAGTCATGTATAAAATATCTAAACCCTAAACCCCACTTACCACTTCCTACTCTTGATGAATGACCGAATAACAGATAAGCAATGGGTTTATGGTACAGGTTGAATCAATAAAAACACCCGTCTGGATGCAGAGGATCGAATATATTACGAATCCGGTGGGGTATTGGGTTCGGGCTTATCGAGACTGTTCAGATGGGTTTTGGGCAAAAGGAATTGATTTTGGTCGCCCTCTGGTGGTCTTTTACACACCGGAAGCGGCTCAACAAATTATTGAAAACCGGAATGGGGATTTAACGACCACTGCATTTGACAGTGAACTGAAAGCAATCTTTGGAGATAGTTCTTTTTTCACTCTTGAAGGGATGGCTCATCAACAAACCCGAAAGCTGTTGATCCCAAAACTGCATGGTAAGTGCATTCACTCCTATGGACAGTTAATTTGTGACTTGGTGAATGATGTCATCGAAGCAATACCCGCCAATCAACCTTTTTGGGTTTGGGATACAGCTCAGGAGATCTCCATGCAGGTGATGATTAAGTTGTTGTTTGGCTCCTATCAGGAAGAGCGCTATCAACAGATTAGACACCTGATGGTGGAGATGGTCAGTTTATTTGCCTCTAATATCGTTGGTATTCCCTTATTTTTCCGGTTCTTACAACAGGATTTTGGCTCATTTAGTCCTTGGGGAAAGTTTCTTCAGCAACGCCAGCAAATGAAAGCGTTAATTGATGCTGAAATCGCTGAACGTCGCGCCCCTAAAAATCCCGAACGCGAAGATCTCCTTACTTTGCTGATGTCAGCCACCGATGAACAGGGAAAAGCCCTATCAGACGAGGAATTATTCGGGCAAGTGTTGTCGCTATTATTTACAGGAAATGAATCAACCGCCGCTTCTATTGGGTGGTCTTGGTATCGAGTTTATAGTGATGCTGAAATTAAAGCCAAATTATCAGCAGAACTGAGTAGCCTCGGTGATTCTTCTGACCCGCTGGAAATTGTTCGCCTTCCCTATCTCAGTGCAGTTTGTAATGAGACGCTACGGATGTATCCTGTGACTATGTTTATGATTCCTCGAATAGTCAAAGCAACCACTGAGATTAGCGATCGCACTGTTGATGCGGGAACGTTAGTCACTGTGGGAACCTACGTGATTCATCATCGCGAAGATATTTATCCCCAACCCGAAACCTTCAAACCAGAACGTTTTCTAAATCATCGTTTCTCTCCCTATGAATTTTTGCCCTTTGGTGGAGGAATACGAGGCTGTATTGGCGGAGAAATTGCTTTATATCAACTCAAACTCGCTCTGGCGACAGTTGTTTCGCGGTATCAATTAGAGCTAATGAATCATCGCCCTGTTTCTCCTCAACGTCGCAACACTGTATTAATTCCAAGGCGGCTGAGGATGAAAAAGCAGATGGCTTGAAGCAAGAATGATGACAATAATAAGATCGCGATCGTAATGAAAACTCAGGATAAAGTTCAAAAGCCTTTCTCTCGACGTTATCTGGCTTTGCTGACAGAAAACAGGCAAAGGCGGCTAAAAGAGATGAAAACTCAGTTAATTGAGAATCCAGCGGTTTTCTCATCATTCGATGAGAACCATCAAAACTCTTTTTTATCGAAACTGCTAGATAGAATTCCTTTACTGCGGTTGTTGCAACTCCGACAAACGATTCATCCCAAAGAATCTCTAGGAGATAATATTGAAAACTACCAAGTTCTGTTTCCTCCTGAAAGAGTAGAGTTTGGTGTCAATGACATTGACCGAGAATTTCTGAAGATTTGTCTTTATTATAAAAAAGATTACTTTGATCGCTCTGAAATATTTGTCTGTGATGTAGTTCCCGCCTATGTCCATATCGGTTTAGGAATTGTCTGCACAAAAGACTTTAGGGCAATTGTGGATTCGGGTATGCAATATCGGATTACGATTGCTCGATGGAGGTTGACTTACTTGGATCGTTTGAAACTTCTTTGGTCAAAACACTTTGCGATCACAGCCCTCTACATTTTTTCGCTTTCTGCTGAAAACTTTTGGCACTTTTTGTATGACTCCATCCCGCGAATTTATTCGGCGATGCTAGCCAGACCTAATCAAAAACTAACCGTGCTTGTTCCCGACACTTTACCTGATGCTTTTCGAGAACTTTTATCCTGTGTTTTGCCTAAAAATTTTAATACGATATCAGTTCCACAAGGGAGTTGGGTGAAAGTAGATCGTCTGATCCTGCCTTCTTATGTCAGTCGGTGTGAAAATGGATTTTTGCCTGCTGAATATTACGAATACATTAGAAACTGTGTATTCAAGAAATTCGATCTCGCGACTGTTGAAAATCCGACTGAACGCATCTATATTTCCCGCTCCCATGCCAAACATCGCAGAATTTTGAATGAAGATGCAATTATTCAATACCTGAAAAAATATGGATTTAAAGTCGTTTTTCTGGAAAAAATGTCGTTTCGAGAACAAGTGAAACTCTTTACTCGAGCGGAAGTAATTGTTGCTCCTCACGGTGCAGGTTTAGCAACGACTCTCTTCTCAGGAAAAATTAAAATATTAGTTTTGTATCCCGAAAGTTCTCCTACACCCTTTTTCTTTACGCAATTTAAAGGACTGGGTCAAGAACATTACTTTATAACGCATGATCAATTTGATGAAAATGCTGATTTTAAAGTAGATTTGTTGGAATTTAAGCAGGTCGTGCAGGAACAGATGCAATTAAAACCTCATCCAGATTATTCAGCTAATATTTAATTATAAAATCACGATGGATAATGTTCAATTAAACCCAGATATAGCAATGACGGAAAAACCAGTTATCTGTTTTGTTGGCACCTTGAGGGCAGTCGATTTAACCTATAAAAACTTGATCGAGAAAGTTATTGAGCCTTTAAATGCTGATTTGGTCTTCTGTGTATCTCGCATCAGTTCGGAAGATGAAGCTTCTCTAAAGAAATTTAGCAATTATAATATCGTTGACATCTGTATTTATGAGGATGGAAAAAACGAATATCAAGACTTTTTAGAAAAGTTTTATAGTCAACTCACGCCAGACCAAGAAAAACAATGGCATAAATACTTTGAAATTGACGGAAATTGGCTCGGAGGAATCAAAGGGCGTAGAGGTTCTGGTTTTCATTTGAATTATAATTATTGGAAACTCTGGGCGAGACTACAAGATCTAAAAAATCGGGGTTATAATTATCAGAGATTTATCATTACAAGAACAGATTTATTCTGGCTAGTCGAACATCCACCGTTACATTTACTCGACCCAAAATTAGTTTGGATACCGACAGGAGAAAATTACAACGGCTACAATGATCGCCATGCAGTTTGTAACGACAAAAATGTTGAGGATTACCTCAGTATATTTGAATCGATAATTAGTTTAAAAGCCTTAAATTATATCTACAATAACCTTGATGGAAATAACTTAAATCACGAAAGACATCTCAAGAGTCATTTAGACTTTTATGGAGTAAAGGTTGCTAGCTTTAAAAATGTCGCTTATTTAACTGGGAACTCAGAAAGTCGAACGAATTGGGCTTCGGTAAAAACCGAATTGATTGATGGAAAAGAGTATGCTTACAAATATGAAGAAGAACTCTTAAGTTCCCTCAAACATAAGCAGGAATTTAATAGTCACAAAAATTGGCAGATGATGTTGTTTAATACAGCTAGGGATAATGACAAGTGAAAGAAGCCTTGATTTTTGAAACTTGGTTTTTAACTTCTGTCAGTCAGTGCTAAACTATTACGATAACGCCTTAGATAGAAAATGTCGATTGATGAAATGATTAAGAAGCAACTACAAACTGTTGTAGAACAAGAAATTAATGCAGTAGTCAAACTCCGTGAAACTATTGATGATTCCTGGTCAAAAGCTGTCCTAACGATCCGGGAGTGTAAAGGTAAAATTGTCGTTTCTGGAGTCGGAAAAAGTGGTAATATTAGCCAGAAGATTGCCGCATCATTTACATCAACAGGGATGCCTTCAATCTTTGTTCATCCCACAGAAGCTAGTCATGGAGATTTAGGTTTATTAGACAGTAGAGATATTTTAATTATACTCTCCGCTTCGGGTCAAACGACTGAACTATTAGACATTGTACAATATGCTTCACGGCTCAAAGTCCCCATTATTATCATTACAAAAAATCCCACCAGTTCCTTAGCCCATTTTGCAGATATTATCTTACAAATTCCTGACTCCCCTGAAGCTTGTATTAACGGTTTAGCCCCGACAACATCAACAACCTGTCAACTCGTCGTCGGTGATGCGTTAGCGATCGCTGTCATGTCTTTACGGGGTTTTACCACCGAAAAATTTAAGGAATTTCACCCAGGTGGGAATTTAGGTGCATTACTTATTCCGGTCAAGAATTTAATGTATGTGGGCAATAAAATGCCTATAATTGACTTAAGCGCATCCATTAAAGAAGCTATTATCGAGATGAACTCTAAAAGTTTAGGATGTGTGGGAATTGTTAATCACCGAAATCAATATATTGGGATTTTCACCGATGGAGATCTGCGTCGAAGTTTAGAAGCAGAAGTCTCTTTAGAAGAACCTGTTAGTCAATATATGACTCCCTCACCTCTGTCTATTTCTCCGGAGATGATGATTTCAGAATTATTGATGTTTTTCAAAAATCAAGAAGTCCCTAATGTTTTTGTAGTCAAAGATAAGATCCCAATTGGGATTGTTCATATCAATCAATTAGCCTCAATTTCCAATATGAATGTACCGAAGATTATGCAAACATGATATAGTAAATAATCAGAAGTATTTAAACCTCTGTTGAGATTATGGGGCGTAAATTGTGGAGTTACAGGAAATTCCCTGGGTAATTGTCCAAGCAGGTGGCCAAGGCACTCGATTAAAACATTATACTTGGAATAAACCCAAGTGTTTACTTTCAGTTGCAGGTCAACCCCTCATCTATCATTTTTTTGATCGCTTTCCATCCGCTAATTTTCTAGTTATAGGAGACTATCTGTATGACGTTTTAGAGAAATATCTCCAGGTTTTTCTTCCCCAAGTTTCCGTGAAGTTAATTCAACCCGAAACGAGAGGAACACTCTCAGGGATTGATAAAGCCTTAACCTGTATTACAGATAACGATCCATTTTTATTAATTTGGTGTGATTTACTGCTTGAACAAATACCGAATATTCAAATTGATGGACAGAACTGGATTGGTCTGAGTCGTTCTTTTAAATGTCGCTGGTCTTACAATCAAGCCGGAATGTGCGTAGAACAACCTTCTACAGAGCGAGGAATAGCCGGATTTTTCGTATTTCAAAATAAAGCTGTTCTCAAAGAAATTCCATCATCCGGAGAGTGTGTTCGTTGGTTCTCTCAACAACCGATAAAATTTAATGAATTGTTTCTTGATAACACCTATGAACTGGGAACGATAGATAATCTCGCTGAATATCAAGCCACCAAACTTGTGAGTCGTTTCTTCAACTCGGTGGAGATTTCAGAAAATCGAGTCATCAAAAAAGCACGAGTTCAAGAATTTGAGAAATTAATTGACAGAGAGTGCAATTGGTATCGCGTTGTTCACTCCTTTGGATTTGATCGCACACCCACTTTGATGTCTGAACATCCGATGACTCTCTCTCGGATTATCGGGTCCCATCCTTTTGAATTAGAGGTTAACTTTCAGCAGAAACAAGAAATTCTGACTGATATTTTTCAGACATTAACTCAACTCCATAATTGCGCAAAAAAAGTCGCCGAACCTCAAATTATATTAGAAGTCTATCTTCAGAAAACTTGTAGTCGCGTTCAGAGTGTCGCTCAACTGATTCCTTTTTTCGACCAACCAACCATTCAAGTTAATGGTTTACTCTGTCGAAATCCCTTTCATACTCGATATGAGAATTGGTTGTCTCAACTTGTTAATGAAATTTCCGTTAATGAATTTACCCTGATTCATGGCGACCCAACCTTCTCTAATATGCTGATTGATGCTAACAACCAAGCTTGGCTGATCGATCCTAGAGGTTACTTTGGTTCCAGCTTAGTGTATGGCGATCCGATGTATGATTGGGCAAAATTGTACTACTCAGTTGTTGGAGATTACGATTGTTTTAACCGTCGTCAATTTCAACTGAAAATTACTGGAAACCAAATTGATATTCAGATTAAAAGTAATGGATGGAAAGATTTAGAGCCAATATTTACAGAACAGTTCCCAACCCGAATGTCTACGATTAAGTTATTACATTCTTTGATTTGGCTCTCCTTATCAGGATATGTAAAAGATGACTATGATTCAATACTCGCTAGTTTTTATAATGGATTATTTTGGTTGGAGAGTATGGTAAAATGACAGAATTAGTATTAAGTTGTTTACCTAAAACTTGGTTAATTGATATTGATGGGGTGATTCTGAAACATAACGGCTATAAGCAAGAGGGTGACATCTTACTGCCTGGAGTTCAGAAATTTTGGGATCAAATCTCTCCAGAAGACTTTATTATTTTACTGACCGCCCGTCCAGAGGAAATGCGTGAGGCCACATTGTCTCTATTAAATCGTCACGGACTACGCTACAATATGGCTGTTTTTGGGGTGCCGACAGGAGAACGAATTTGTATCAACGACAAAAAAGCTTCGGGGCTACTCACCAGCTATGCGGTGAATTTATCGAGGGATGCAGGATTAGATCATTTAAGGGTTGTAGAAAATCCTGATCTTTAAATTCTGAATAAATTTGTTATTGTTTCTCATATTAAGCAAAATTAGGAAAATACTTGTTATGGATAATTCTCAAGCTGAAACTGAACGCTCAAGCCAACAAAATAACGCTGTGACTTTGGAAACTAGAACCCAAAATCAACGGGATATTTATGACGCATTTGAGAAATTTATTTTTAGTGAGGATACGAAAATATTAGCCAAGCTGGTAGCTAGAACCTTAATTTTTGAGCAAATTATTAATGTTCCAGGGGATATTATCGAGGCGGGAGTCTATCGGGGAAGTGGGATGTTAACTTGGCTAAAACTGAAAAAAATTCTCGCACCAAACGCTCTTAAAAAAGTGATTGGATTTGACTACTTTGACACAGAATCATTACTGAACTCTTTATCAGGACAAGATAAGACTTCTATGCAAGGTCTATTTGAGGTGAGAGGCTATCAGCATGAAGAAGGAGCAGAAAGATTTGTTCACGATCTGATTACGAATGCAGGATTTGATCGAAATAGCTACGATCTGATTAAAGGCGATATTTCCCAAGTGGCTCAAGACTTTGTTAGTCAAAGACCCGGTTTAAAAATATCCTGTTTATATTTAGACTTAGACTTACAATATCCCACCTATCATGCCTTAAATGCTTTTTGGGACCGAGTCTCAATGGGAGGGATGGTTGTATTCGATGAATATGCCTATCATCAATGGTCAGAAGCTCAAGGTGCTGATCAATTCTTTGAAGAGAAGAACATCCAAATTAAGGCTTTACACTATCCTTGCCCGACAGCTTATGTGATTAAACATTAGATCTGCCTCCGTAAAACAATCAATAAAACTAGAATATGAAACAACAACTCGTGTCCTATTTTCAGGATTTAACCTCTGAAAGTTACAAACTTCTAGATGTTTTAAAGTTATCCTCTGAGATTATTCCTCTAGAAGAACTCTTACCTGATTTGTCGAATCAGCTTGTGAGTTTAAAAGTAAGTACGATAGACACCTATAAAAATCTCAATCGTCCTCAGCTCGAGTGGAGTAAAGCCCAAGCCGATTTAGGAGTAGGTATGAATTCTATCGGGATGTTATCAGATCGACTCTCAACTTTAATCATTAAAGAGTGGTGCTTACGCAATAAGAATAATCCCAATCCAGAGAAGGCAAATAATTTATATCAAACTCACACAATGGATATTATTCATGCAATGGCAAACGCTCTTCCGGGGAGTTCATCCATGAATACAAAGCTCACTCACCATAAATCTGATGTTACTGCTCATTCCTGGGAGGAAGCATTTTACGGTTTGCTTTCAACTAATATTGTCAATTGGGAATCTCAAGAGGTTTTATACGTTAAAGATATTACAACTTTGCCTTGCGAAGAGTTGCGAAGCTATATTGCTTGGTTTTCATTTGGCAATATTCAGAGAAACGAATACATACAATATTGTGAGGAGCTTTATTGGTGTTGAGATTTATTAAATTAGACCCTGAAATGAGGCAACTCAATTAACAATTAAGTAGGAGTAATTATTAATGAGTCAAACAACTCAAACCCCAACAACCCCACCGCTCAAAACAGACGAGTCTGAGAACTTTGATATTTGTCCTTTAGCTGGACGAATCGGCGCAGAAATAATTGGACTCGATCTCAGACAAACCCTCAGCGATGAAACAATTGATGATATTCGCCAAGCACTCATCAAATATAAGGTGATATTCTTTCGACAGCAGCAGTTAAACGAGGTGAGTCAGGTTGCCTTCGCCCGACAATTTGGAGTTGTCACTACTGCACATCCGATGTTGCCCTCTTTACCTGGTCATCCAGAGATTTTAGAATTCGACTATGGGCGCATGGAGAATCGAACTAACCAATGGCATACCGATCTCACATTTCTCGATCGCCCTCCTCTTGCATCTATTTTGCGTGCCGTTGAAATGCCTGCACTGGGAGGAGATACACTGTGGGCAAACACAGTAAGTGCCTATCAAGATTTGCCTGCACCGTTGCGGATCTTGGCTGACCAACTTTGGGCAGTTCACAGCAATACCTATAATGACTATGCCGCCGCCCGAGTGAATATATCAAAAAAGCGACAAGAATTGGGTCAAGTTTTTACCGCTACTGAATACCAAACCTTGCATCCAGTCGTTCGCGTGATTCCAGAGGTGGGCGATCGCAGCCTGTTTATTGGTGCCTTTGTGCGTCAGTTTCGAGAGCTTTCTGTAGATGAGTCTAGGCAGATTTTGAAGATGTTGCAGTCCTACATCATGCGCCCTGAAAATACTGTCCGTTGGCATTGGGAACAGGGCGATATTGCCTTTTGGGATAACCGAGTCACGCAACACTATGGAATCGATGATTTTGGTGCCCAGCCGCGTTGTGTTCAACGAGTAACAATTGCCGGAAATTTACCTGTGAATATTGAAGGCATCGAAAGCCAGTCATTTAAAGGAGATTCATCTATCTATAACCGACTCAACCCAGCTTAAACTAACGAAATATATTCTCAAATTCGAGGTGTTCAATGGCTGCCTTTTCCCAAAACAACTTAATATTTCTGATTTCTCAGCCTCGTGCAGGTTCGACCTTAACTCAGCGAATTTTAGGAAGCCATCGAGACATTTATACGGTGTCTGAACCTTGGATTATGCTACATCCTCTTTACGCCCTGCGTCGGGATGGACATCAAGCTGAATACAGTGTTCATAATAGTCAGAAAGCACTCGATCACTTCTTGAACTTACACCCCGAAGGTGAAGCGGCTTATTTCCAAGCTGTACGAGAAATGTCTTTGAATTTATATGAAGGATTGCTACGAGAATCAGACAAAAAATTTTTTTTAGATAAAACTCCAAGATATTATTATATTTTACCAGAGCTATACAGAACCTTTCCTGATGCTAAATATATTTTTCTGATTAGGAATCCTCTCGCTGTTTTGTGTTCTATTTTCAATACGTTTATTCAAGAGCATTGGTGGAAAATCCAGTATTATCAAGATGATTTACTGAAAGCTCCAGTTTTAATTGCTCAGGGATTACTTGACTTTCAGGATAACAGTATTATATTGAGATATGAAGACTTACTGAGTCACCCAGAAAAAGAAATTCAAACAGTTTGTCGTTTTCTAAATGTTTCTTTTGATCCAGAAATTATTAACTACGGCAATTCTGCTTCTGAGAAATGGCAGTTTGGAGACCAATCCCTCATTCACCAGGAAACCAAACCCAGTTATGCTCAGAGCAATCACTGGCAAGAAGATTTACAAAATCCCATCCTATGGCAATCTGCTGACAATTATCTAGAATTTTTGGGCGAAGATTTACTAAGGAGTTTAGGTTATTCCTACACAGAACTCAAACAGATGCTTGAGCGGTTAAAACCAGAACACGAAGTGATTCTCCCTCCTGCGCTACAAGAGTTTTTTTCTTCAGCAAGTTTGTTTTTAGATCCCTCGTTACAGCCTTTTTTGAGCAATCTTACCTCAACGACCCAAAACTTTGAAACTTACTTAAATCTAGGGAGAGTTTTGTTAGAAAAAGATCGAGTTGAACAGGCAATCAAATATCTTCAGATCGCTTTGCAAATGGCTCCTGCACTTCCTGAAGTTTCTGATCTAATCAGTGAAGCACTTTCACGTTTGGGTCAGACAGATTCTGCCCAGCAAGCATTGCAACTGTACTCAACTCCAAAAAGCGATTTAGCTAATGGAAACTATTAAGATCTACAAAACTTCTATGTACTTATATCGAATAGAGAAGGTTTGGCTACTGTGGCAACGAATCAGGTGGCGGAGATTATATCTCTGGCTTCTCCCGGTTGGGATCATGGCAATGGTCATCGTCTTCCAGGGTTGCGTTCCCAGTTGGTTTATGAACGAAACTAACCAAATTCCCTATCTAGTCACGAGCGAACTGAATAGTCCGGCTACCTTCAACCCGGTGATGAGCCTCGATCCTCATGCCATGCTAGGGTTAATCTATGAAGGACTGATTACTGAAAATGGAGAAACCGGAGAACTTGAAGCTGGCATCGCAGAGTCTTGGGAAATTTCCGACAACCAGCAACAGATCATCTTTAACCTCCGCTCAGATGTTTACTGGTCCGATGGAGAACCCCTGACAGCAGACGATGTTGTCTTTAGCTTTAACAAAATCTACTTCAACGATGACATCCCGAACGGGGAGCGAGATGTTTTTCAGATTGGTCAGGCGGGGAAGTTTCCCCAAGTTCGCAAAATTAGCAGCAACCAAGTCGAATTTCTCAGTCCGGAACCCTTTGCGCCTCTATTGCGGTATGCCGGGAAAGTGAAGCTGTTACCCAAACACGCCCTAGAAGATGCAGTTAATACAACTGATGAACAGGGTCAGCCCCAATTTTTATTAGCCTGGGGAACGGATACCCCGCCAGAACAATTAATTACGAATGGCCCCTATCGCCTGTTCAGATTCCAACCCGAACAGCGAGTTATTCTAGAGCGCAATCCCTACTATTGGCGCAAAGATGATCGCGGTAATGCCCAACCTTATATTGATCGCATTGTCATCTCAATTGTCGGATCGACCGATAATGCACTGATTCAGTTTCGCTCTGGGGGATTAGATATGATTAACCTTCCAGGTAGCTTCTTTTCACTGATGAAGCGGGAAGAGGATAAGGGAAACTTTACAATCTACAATGGCGGACCCGCACCCGCAACCCATTTACTCACGTTCAATTTGAATCAGGCGACCCGTGAGGGAAAACCTGTGGTAGACCCGATTAAGTCTCGCTGGTTTAATACCCTAGAATTTCGCCAAGCGATCGCCCATGCCATCGATCGCTCTACGATGATTAATAATATCTTTCAGGGATTAGGTAGACCCCACAATTCTCCCATCTATAAACAAAGTCCCTATTACCTCTCGCCAGAAGAAGGGCTACCCACTTACAACTACGATCCCTCTCGTGCCAAACAACTCCTAAAACAGGCAGGTTTCCGATACAATAGTCAGGGAAAACTGGAAGATGCTGACGGCAACCTGGTGCGTTTTACTCTGCTGACCAGTAGCGACAACCAAATTCGAGTCAAAATCGGAGTTCAAATCAAGCGAGATCTTGCTAACATCGGTATTACCGTAGATTTGCAACAACTTGAGTTCAATACTTTTATCACGAAAGTTTTAAAGACTCTCGACTGGGATGCACAAATTATGCACTTTGTTGGCGGTGGTGTAGAACCGGATAATGGCCGCAGAATTTGGTCAGTCGATGGTACCCTTCATACCTTTAATCAAAACGTCTTTCATGGCACTCCTTTGAAGGGAAGAGTGATTCCCGACTGGGAACAAAAAATCAGCGACCTTTATATTCAAGGTAGCCAAGAGTTGAATGAACAAAAGCGTCGAGAAATTTATGCTCAGGCTCAAATTTTAGCCCAGGAATATCTCCCCTTTATTTACCTCGTTAATCCTCTCTCCTTCTCGGCTATTCGTAATGAGGTGAAGAATGTGCGTTTCTCTGGGTTAAGTTGGAGATTGTGGAATGTGTATGAGTTAAAACTGGAGAGATCTTCTTAAGGAAATTTAAGATGCTAAATATTAATACGAATCTCAAAGAATTGGCAAAAAAGAATGGATGGCTATTTGAGGTTGCTACTCCCCCAAGCACTCAGATCAGCTACCCTTCTAACACGATTGAAGAAGATCTCCTGTATGTTATTCAAGATTGGGCGGAACTTCTGAAACAACCAGCCGAAGAACGTACTAAATTCGGTCGAGAAGAATATTTTTATCATCTTCATTGCGTTACCGATTATGAAATAGACGAAACTTTTATCTGTGTTATTCCCAATGCTGTGATTTTAAATCCAATAGGACTGACGATTACCTCTGACCTTGAAATCATCCGCCAATCTCTAGCCGGTCAAAACCGGGAGATTAGTTTAAATCCAGAACAAATCAAAAAAAAGATTGAGGATAATCAAGTTATTCCCGGAACTTATGTATCGCTTCTATCTTACTATACATTAAATTTTGCTCACTGGTTGATGGATTGCTTGCCAAAACTTTCTTTGCTAGAATCACTAAGCGATAGTGTCAAAGCTGATTTAAAATTTATTATTCCTGAAGGTTCGCCCCACTATATTATAGATTCTCTCAAACTATTAGGAATTCCAAAGATTCAAACTATTCCCATTACAGAACAAGGCATCCAGGTTGAGAAACTCATTCTGTGTTATGCAGCGCAAAATCTCGGTAGACCTAGTCAAAAGCATATTTTAACAATCCGAGACAAATTCCTCTCTTCTGTTATAGACAAAAAAGATCATAATTTAGCCTCTAGACGACTCTATATTTCTCGCTCCCAATCCTCACGAAAAATAGTTAATGAAGAGGAGATTTTACAGGTTTTGAAAAATTATAACTTTGAGGTTGTACACTGTGAAAGCATGAGCTTCGCTGAACAGATTGGTCTGTTTTCAGAGGCTGAGGTTGTCCTTGGATCTCACGGGGCGGGAATATATAATCAAATTTTTTGCCGAGCCGGAACAACGATTATTGAAATTTATAACAAAGACTACTGGCATCATTCATCTCGAATCATTTCTAGTTTTATGGGACATACTCACTGGCATATTTTGGGGGAGAATGTCAGCCAAGATTGGCAAACCTGGGTCAATCCATTGAAGCTAGAGAAAATATTGTCTATGGCTTTGTAGACCTTTCGAGTCCCTGAAATCTTGTTATAAATGTTACTTGATCGCCCATTCAAAATATTTTTTTGTTTTTTGTAGGAGTTGAGCTGAATTTTCAATAGAATAATAAATGACTGTTTGTATACGCCCATCTGTGAGAGGAAGAATTTGATGATGCAATCCGTTGGCTTTTCTGAAACATACAGTTCTAGTCAAACTAACTTAAATCAAGTTGAGCAGAAGGTCGCTTTCTTTGAGAAAGAAGGCTTTGTTGGCCCGTTTACGCTAGGTCAAACAGCTAGTTTAATTGCTCTACGTGATGCTATGAGTCAAGAGGTAGAACACTCTCAAGCTCAAGACCCTTCTAATGAGACGGCTCAAAGTCCGATTATGGATCGCAGGATTGCTCATACAACTTCTAAGTTAGTTTACGACCTCTCTACAGAATCTAAGATTTTAGATGATGTTGCTGATTTTATTGGCTCAAATCTCCTGTTTTGGATGGCAGAAACGATTGTGAGAGAGCCAGGACATGATGGTCACATTGTCAAAAAGACCGGTCAAATTTGGCATATAGATGTGATTAATGGTTGGATCAAAGGGGTTCATACTTCTATTGCCGTGACTGATATGACCATGAAAACGGGTTGTCTCCTCGTGATCCCCGGAACCCATAAATATGAAGCAGATCTTCCCGCTTTGGAAGCAGCAGGAGAGTGCGATCTGACTGATGCTGAGAGTCTACTCAAGTTAGCTGATCGGATGCACCCCGAAAACGCACCTCATCAAATTAAAGCGATTGAAATGCAAGCAGGTCAATACTGCTTTACTAGAGGGGGAATTTGGCATGGTGTCAGTCGAAATAATGACTCTCGAACCCGCTTTGGTCTTGTGGCTCGCTTTGCTAAACCTGATGTTGAAATCAAAAATTTTGCGGGCAATCCGATGCCTTCCATTGTAGTCCGGGGTGAAGACTCTCACCAACTCAATCTCCTGACAACCCCACCAGAGAAAGACTAAATTAGGAATGGATTATCAGAGATTAATCTCACCTTCCCCAACAATATTGGCTGTAGCTGTTGCAGTTGTTGGTTGTTGGGGTTTCGTATACTACTTTCGCAGACAATCCTCAAGCGAGTCAATTGATAATAAGGAAACAGAGATTCCAAATTCAGTTTCCCCGCCTCTGCAAGCGATCGCACGCTTTACGCAACTTTTCTCTCTAGATCGTTGGGTACCGCCATCTAAGAAACTTCAACAGATCTCTTCTCAACTCAAAGATACCTCACCCTGGCAAGGGCATGAACTCCCTCAGAAAAATCAGAAAGTCAACCTCGGTAGTTGGAATTTATTAATCCAAGAATTCATTACTCGTTTTCGCCTATTCTTCAAATACGTTTGGATTTACTGGTCTCCTTATGTGCTAATTGCGATAGTGAGTGCGATTTGCTTAATGGGGATGCCTGCATACCAACTCATTGCAGCTCAAAAGCTAGGTAGGGCAATCGATGAAGGAGCGACGGTTCTAATCAGTTCTGCAATCCAACTTGCCATCCTATTACCGATCGCCTTTGGCTTGTATCTATTAGGGAGTCGTTTATCAGCTCGCGTTTCCAGCCGTGTTGCTAATGATATCCGCCACGACTTGTTTGTCAAACTGCAAACCCTTTCACAAAACTTCTATAAACAGGCTCGACTCGGAAATTTGTTAACTCACTTTTCTGTAGATATCTATAAAATAGAGCCGATTTTAGGTCAAGAAATGGTTCGCAGTGTCGGTGAAATGCTCATAATTCTCGTCAATGTGGGGATGATGATTCGCATTAGTGGCACTTTAACCCTACTGGGGATTTTGCCTATGGTTGTCATGCTACCCATCACTCTGTATTTAACAGTTAATATGAGTCGGCGAGGTCTAGATGCTATTAACCAGAATGCCTTAATGGTAGATGCGGTGCAAGAAGGAATTCGTGCCAGACCCATGATTTCAGGATATGGCTTGCAGGCTTTATTTACAGGATATTTTAGTGATGAGTTGAGAAAACTGGAGGACAGAAAAACTGAAGCTGTATTCAGCTTTCTAGTGTTTAAATATGCAATTACATTCTCCGCTTATTTGCTTGATGTTTGGGTGATGGGAATTGGAGGCGTTTACGTTCTCTCCAACCAAATTACCCTGGGAGGTTGGGTCACTTTCTTTACGATTTCTCATGGAATGTATGACCTCTTAGGTCAATTGGTGAATCAGCGGATTGGTCGCTGGTTTGAAGCGAGTATCGGGATGGAACGAATTGAGCAGGTATTCAAGCAAAAAATCGAAATTATTGATGCTGTGGATGCTCATGTTTTGACTTCGTTTGAGAAGATCATTCGCTTTGAGCATTTATCTTTTAGTTACAACAATACACAGCGGCAGTTGCACGATATTAATTTGTCGATCAAAGCTGGACAATTTGTAGCATTTGTGGGTTCGAGTGGTGCGGGTAAGAGTACGATATTTAACCTGCTGATGCGTTTCTATGATGCCAGCGAGGGACGGATAACGATTGATGGACAGGACTTACGTTGCTTGGATCAGAAATCTTTGCGATCGCAGATGGGGATTGTACTGCAAGAAACCTTTCTGTTTAACACCACAATTATGAATAATATCCGGGTCGCGAAACCCGAAGCAACAGAGGAAGAAGTTATTGCTGCGGCTGTTGCTGCTGAAATCCATGACTTTATATTGAGTTTACCAGAGGGATATCGAACTATGGTCGGCGAAGGGGGAGGGCAGTTATCTGGGGGTCAACGCCAGCGGATTGCGATCGCCCAAGCATTGCTGCATCGCCCACCTATATTGTTATTCGATGAACCCACCAGTAGTCTTTCGGCTGAGATAGCTGACGCGATTAATCAAACGATTGCCTCTCTAGCCGGCAGACATACGGTGATTATGATTACTCATCAACTCCAAGCAGCGATGCAAGCAGACTGTATCTTTGTTTTAGATCAAGGCCAATTAGTTGAACAAGGAACTCACAAAGATTTACTTGTCAATGGAGGGCATTATCGTTCCCTCTGGGATATTCAACATAACACTGAACACAGAGAATTATCTCCTACATGTAGTGACCTGCAATCATAAATCACTCGACCCACAATCATCGCGCTGGCGCAAGACCACATTAAGGGTCTTGGCAACTTTTGGTGATCCTCAGATAATGCGATTGGCTACGCCACTGACGCGCTCTGCGTTAATCGCAATTAGACTGACACCGGAAGAATTAAACCGACGGGAGGCTCAAAAGCGAGAACTTGACCAACGTTGTTATCGACATTTTGACAAAATTCGGTCTCGCTTAATTGATACTCATCAGAATTGGTGTGTTGCCATTGAACCTGAAAGTGGGTATTACTTACTCGATTCGGACTGGGAAAGTTTAGTGTGGAAAGTGAAAATTTATTGTCCTAAAAGTCAACTGATGATCTATGGTATTAACGAAACTGGAACCTGTGGACACTTATGATTCAGGGCGGTGCTTCCAGCTTGTCGAGAAGTCGATTAGGAGTTGAAGATGAACTGATTTTTGAGATCGATTTCATGCTGGAATTGATTGACCGGCAATTCTCATCGGCGTGAAATGGTTAAAGTTAATACGGTTAAATGTAGACTACAAAAAGGGGATTTTAACTTTAGATTCAGGAGAGTAAGTTCAAAGGTTAAACCTAGAAAGCATTGCTAAAAGCTACATTCAGGAGGTAGAGGCTCAACTTCAGCTAAGTTAGCTGCAAATCCAACGGGTAAAGTGACTTCTTCACATCCCTGTTCTACACTACCCTGCATTAGCCGAACGCATTCAATTTCAGATTTGGCGATAAATTCCTCTGTAACTCATCTTTGATTCGGAGAAATCGAAAACTATTGATTTTGTTTTTAACAAGCGAGAGACTACTGAGTGTCTGAAAGTTCAGTTTTGAGCTTATCCTGAATTCGTAAAGCAACAGGCTGATTCGGATTTAACTTTAGGGCTTCGGCGATCGCTTCTTGAGCTGCTTCTATCTGACCCAATCGTTCTAGAGCATAACCTTGAATCGCCCAAGCGTTAGCATTTTCTGGCTCAATTCGGGTTGCCTGTTTATAAGCAAAAACAGCATCCTCGTACTTTTCTAAAGCGATAAGTGCGGTTCCCATGTTGTACCATCCCTGGAAAAAGTCTGGGTTGACAATGACTGCTTCCTTAGCTGAAATCACCGCCTCGTTATACTGTCCGGCTTTCCAAAGCGCAACACTGCGACTCGACCATAAATCTGAATTGTTCGGGTTGAGTTCTAATGCTAAATCATAAGCCGCGATCGCCTCTTCAAATCGTTCTAGAGAGGTGAGGATTCGACCTCGATTTTGCCAAGCTTTCGCTGAACTCAAATCAAGTTGAAGGGCGCGATCAACAGACTCCAAAGCCGCTTGATACTCTTTTTGATACCAGAGGATAACGGCGCGATTGTTCCAGGCTTCAGCATAGTTAGGCTGAAATCCGACAGCACGGTTACTG
This sequence comes from Cyanobacteria bacterium J06592_8, assembly GCA_038530755.1. Taxonomy (GTDB): domain Bacteria; phylum Cyanobacteriota; class Cyanobacteriia; order Cyanobacteriales; family Microcoleaceae; genus Capilliphycus. Next base: position 33,576 of record JBCBCI010000059.1, read on the forward strand.
GCGATTGTTCCGGCTTCGAGTTTTCCCTGAGCGGCGAGGGCGATTCCTAACTCACTCCAGGCGAGGGCTGAACCCCATTGATCCCAAACGCCATCTCCTTTAATTGCACTTTCGCAGGCTTGTTGAGCGGCTTGATACTGTCCTAAATCGTTGAATAACTGACACTGGTTGACTAAAGCGTAGGAATAATCAGGTCGTAATGCGATCGCCCGTTCGTAGGTATTGAGAGCCTCGCGATCGCGATCAAGGATACCCAAAACAAATCCCTGAGCCGCCCACAGCGTCGGATCAGCTTGATTCAAATTCAAAGCGCGATCGAAAGAAAGACTTGCTTCCTCATAGTTTCCCAAATTAATCGCCGCAAATCCCCGATATTTCCAAGCCTGATCGGGTGAACTTTCTCCCCAATTACTATCAATGTGTAAAGCACTGTCACAAGCCGCGATCGCTTCTGAAGGTTGCTGCAATTGATACCAGGAATAACATTGATGAAATAGAGTTTGAGAATTATTTGGTTCTCGTTCTAAAGCGGCGGTGTAGGTTTCGATAGCCGCTTCATATTGGGCTTGACGTTCGAGGATTAGCCCTTTTTGAAAAAAGACAAGAGCCGGAGTGCTGTCATCCCAATTGCGATCGACTTCCAAAGCCCTGTCACAGTCTGCTATTGCTGCTTCATATTGCCCTAATGCCGAGAATGCTGCACAACGATAAGCTAGAACTAAGGAATATTTCGACTTTCGTTTCAGGGTCATATTCGCTGCTGCGATCGCTTCCGTATATTGTCTGGCGGCTAACAAAATACGAGTTCTCTCTACCCAAATTTCCGTTGCTTTTGGTTTTAACACAATCGCCTGATTGCAAGCACTGAGAGCCTTTCCATAGTCTTGTTGATCGGCTAACAAGTGACACAAATTTGCCCAATAGTTGAAATCTGCAAACCCATCCAAAGAGTCCGAGGCTTCTAGATCGGTTGCGGCTGGAGTTGGCGAAGATTGTAGCGGATCAGGAACTGAAATTGAGGGGACGACTTCTGGAGGATTCGCGGGAAAAACCGGATTTCTGGGTTGAGGCGGTGTTGGTGTCTCGATCTCTATTTCAATAGGAGTTCTAGGTTGAGGAACATTGACCGGAGGAATAGGCGGACGTTCAAGGCTCGGCAATTGCCCAATCAACTCAGGAGTCACAGGAGTTGCAATCGCGCCATCTGACATCAATAATAGTGTTGTTAGGATTCCACTCCCAACCCGAAAAACTGTTGAGAGAATTTGCAGCTTTGTCCGATTCATTTTCCCAACATTTCAATCAGCGTAGCTATACTCAATTATAAACCTCTACATTATAAATCTCTGCCAAAATCCTTCTTGATTTTTTTATTTCATTTATAGATTTTCTGATACTATTAACTTAACGCTGCACCATCAAGCTGCTATGTTATGACGGGAACTTTAAGTGATTATTGGGATGCGATTAGCCCTTCGATTTCGCCCGATCTCATCTCAACAGAATCTCTACATGATCTTTCCACAGTGGGACAGCATTTCCCTAGTACCATTGCTTCTCTAGTTGGGTTTGAATGTCGCCTTGCTGAAGCTAGCCCCCAAGCCGATTTATTTCTGCGAGTTGTTCCCCAAACAGGTGGCCGAGATATTCTCGCGGGAGCGCAAGCCGTGGAAACCCGACCTAAATTTTATCATCTACTGGCAGGTTGTCCGACCATTCCTAATCTATCTCCCGAATTAATTGACCATCCGGTTTGGCAAAAAATTCGTCAATTCTGTATTCAGTGGTCAACCCCAAACACCTCTTTTTACAATCATATTAAAGACCTCTGGATAGAATTTGATCTTGAAACCAATCCGCCTAAAATTCCGATTCCCAGTGTTTTTTTCGGTTCCGATTTAGCCTCTCTAGAAACGGGCTTAAATCTATTGCTAGATCATCCAGTTTCGCCTGAACAACACCAACAAATTGATCGGATTTTCAATATTTTACCCAAAACTGCTTCTTTATTTCAAGCCGGAGTTTTGCTGAGTCGAAGACACTCCCAGACAATCCGATTTTACATAGCCGATATTTCTACAAAACAGATTAGTGTCTATTTAGATAAAATTGGATGGAAAGGCGATCGCAAAAACTTAGAGACAATTTTGATGATGCTTGCTCCTGGAATCAAAAAAACAAATTTACAGTTAGAACTTGAGAGTAAAATCGCAACTAAAATTGCCATTGAATGCTATTTTGAAAATCGAGACGCTTGGCAAATTTTCCTGGATCGTTTAGTCAAAACTGGATTTTGTTTACCTCAAAAACGAGATGCAATTCTGAAGTTTGGTGGGATGACCCGTGAAAAAGATTCTCCTCAAAACTGGCCACAACATTTACAACAGCGATCGCAACTTTTGGGTTCTCAATGGGAAAGTGTTTTGTTCCGAAGATTAGCCTATTTAAAAATGACCTATTGTTCAGGAAAACCCTTAGAATTTAAAGCCTATTTAGGAGTGCAGCCTGGCTGGATAGATCCCCAATTTTTGAACAACTAATTTTATCATAAGTCTAACTCAGATTAAAAGGTGATTTCATGGAAGACTTTATTAACGCGATTGAGAATAATCCAGAATTACAAGAAAAAATTATAGCCGTTTCTACTTGCCAAGATTTAGTGAATATTGCTGTTTCAGCCGGATATAATTTGACAGCAGAAGAAGTACAAGCGAATTTAATTACATCCTTTGATGAACTGGTTATTCAGTTAGATAATGCTGCTAGCATATCTCCTCGTTATACTCGTATTTATTTAGCTCAAATAGTCGATTCAATTTGTTTCTCCAGTTAAAATGTAGAGATTATAGGCATGAACTCGTTGATGGAATTTATGTGGGTGAACTCCCGCAACTCAAGGCGTGCTATAGTCAGGGAGAAACCATTGATGAACTCATGCAAAATATCCGTGAGGTTATTGAACTTTGTCTTGAGGAACTTGAGGAAGAATCAACCACTGAGTTTATTGGCATTCAGAAAGTAGTAATCTAATGGCAAAACCTCCAAATTGAACAGGAGCAAACTAACAATGACGATGACTGCAATTCAACTACCAATGGAGAAAATTGTTGAGTTTTGTCACAAGTGGCAGATCGCAGAATTTGCTCTGTTTGGTTCTATCTTGCGTGAAGACTTCCACCCTGACAGTGACATTGATGTATTGATTACCTTTTCCCCAACTGCTAAACGGGGCTTAACTGAAACATTGGAGATGCGCGATGAACTTCAAACACTGTTTGATCGAAAAGTAGATATGATTGTTAAAGCAGCAATTGAGCGTAGTGAAAATTGGCTCAGACGTAAAAATATTTTAGAATCAGCACAAACTATTTATGTCTCGCGATCAAGAATCTCTCATTGATATTTCAACCGCTATTAATCGTATCCTACGCTATGCAGCTAATATAAGTCGGACCGATTTAGAGACAAATGATGAGAAATTATCTGCCATCCTTTACCAGATTACAATCATTGGCGAAGCGACCAAACGGTTATCGCCAACCTTTTGTCAACAACATCCAGAAATTCCCTGGCGAGAAATGGCCGGAATGCGAGATATTATTGTGCATAAATATGACCAGCTAGATTTTGAGGTAGTCTGGGATGTTGTAGAAAATAAGTTACCCGAACTTCAAAACCTAATTGATCCGTTACGAGGAAATGAGGGTTGAACAGCGACTGGAAATGACTCACAAAGAGGTTTCTAATTTGTACTGAAGATAACCGCGAAACGATAAAATTTAGAGATAGGCTTCCAAATAACGAGAGGGGAAAGGGATGACGAAAATTAGAACAAAAGCCCCACAAACACAACCTGTAACCTCGAATGTACAGGCGAAAACAGCCCTACCCCGATCGCGATCGTTTAATGAAACTGAAACCACAACCTCAGAAACGACTACCGAAGGGCGATCGCATTTTTTCTCTCCTCCCGATCCGCCGAATATACAGCCCCAGTCTCACTCCCCGACAGGCTACTCCTTGAACCGAGTTTCTATTCTTGATTACACGCCCGCCTCACTCCAGATGAAACGCCTTCTCACCTCCCCAACAACTGAGGGAGAGGAAGACAGCAGCATTTTCGGAGAAAGTGAAAGCGAAAATAGCGAACCCGCCCCGCCAGAAACTCCACCTCCAGAGGACAATCAGCCCAATTTGCAACGTCAAGCCAAAGTAGACGGTTCTTTTGTCGCCAGTTCAAATATTGCTGATCGCATTATCCAACGTAAAGGTCGCGGTCTTCCCCTTCCCAATTCAACCCGTGACTTCATGGAATCTCGGTTTGAGAATGATTTTAGTCAAGTTCGCCTCCATACCGACAGTGAAGCCGTTCAACTCAGCCATAATTTAAAAGCCAAAGCCTTTACTCACGAGAATGATATTTACTTTAACGCCGGAGAATATAACCCTAATTCAACCAGTGGAAAGCAATTACTCGCCCATGAATTGACTCATACTATTCAGCAAACGGGTGCAAAAGTTCAACGGAAAACACTTCGCGATCGCGCTTCAAAAATCAACCGAATTCAACGAAAATCATCTCCACAAATTCAGCGATCCTCGGATGAAGAAAATGTCAGTATTAACTTAAAACCCGTATCATCTCAATCCCCAGAATCTACCCTATTTCCCCTGCAAACTCAATTAATTGTCGGTGCATCCAGAAGTCAAGAAGAACAAGAAGCCGATCGCATTGCCCGTCAAGTGATATCAATCCCTCTTGGCGTTGAATCTATTCAAAGGGCAGGTAAACCGCGTTCTAGAAGTCGATCTAAAATTCCTTATAGTCTCCTTCATAATTCAGAAGACAGCGAAGATGAAAAGAACGTTAATATTACCTTGAAAGCTGAGGGAAATGGTGCGTTTCAAGCCAGTCCTAATATTGAAAATCGTCTTAATAGTAGCAAAGGCGGTGGGAGTTCTCTGGCCAAACCCACCCAAAACTTTATGGAATCTCGCTTTGGTAATGACTTTGGGAATGTGCGAGTTCATACAGGTTCTGAAGCGGTGCAGATGAATCAAGATCTCAACGCCAAAGCCTTTACACACGGAGAGGATATCTATTTTAATTCCAGCCAGTACAACCCAGATTCTCATCAAGGGAAAGAATTATTAGCCCATGAACTGACCCATACGATTCAACAAACCGGTCCGAAAGTTGACCCTGAGCGAAGTCGAAGGGTCAAGAAGAAATCAGCATTAAACCGAGCTATTAAAATTAATAAGATTCAGCGAACACCTGCTG
>JBCBCI010000060.1:0-38097 GCA_038530755.1 Cyanobacteria bacterium J06592_8
TTATTTTCAATGCTTTATCATATAATTTAATAGATTCTTCATATCTTTCTACATGAAATAATGCTAAACCTTTATTGCATAAAGCTGCATATGAATATGCGTTAACTTTCAAAGCTTTTTCAAAACAGTCAATAGCTTTTTCGTATTGTTCTAACTCTAAAAATGAAATGCCTTGACTATACCAGTTCTTCCAGTCTAAATAACAGCTACAATTAAATTCTAAGACTTTACTAGAATCTTTAATAGTTTTTTGAACCGATTGTAAATCATGCAGTTTTTTAAATCTACAACAAGACCAAAATTTCGGACGGTTTGGTTTCAGTTCTACTAACTGATGAAATTTTTCGTAGGCGAGTAAATATTCTCCTTGATCTAGATAGTCTTGTCCTTGTTTAAACAATTCTTCAGGACTTGACATAAATTTTTCTCTTCCTCACCTTATTGAACTGCTTCCAATAACCAGATTAATGTATTTTGATATTATAGATCATCATCTATTATGGAAATAACCTCTATAATGTGACTTTTTGCTACAATCATATTACACTCTAATTGCAGTTGAGCTACTTTTATGCTAGAAACCGCAACTCGAACCTATAGCTTTCAAGATTATCTTGATTTGAAAGATCCGAGCGATTTTAAATATGAACTTTTAAACGGAGAATTAATTCCAATGCCTCCTGCGAGTGGATTACACGCTGAAATTTTATGTTTAATCTATGATATCTTGAAAGCAGAAATTCAACGGTTACAATTGGATTGGGCTGTACGTCCTGGAAACGTAGGAGTGAGAACGGGAGTGACAAAATCTCGTATTCCTGATTTAATCGTAATTACTGAAACTCAACGTCAATTTCTGAAAACATTATCATCAGCTATTCTTGAGGAACCTCCTGTGTTAGCGGTTGAAATTGTCAGTGCGGGGAATCCGGATGATGATTATCGCTACAAACGTTCCGAATATGCGGCTTTAGAAATTCCTGAATATTGGATTATCGATCCTCAAGAACTCAAAGTTTCAGTTTTAACGTTAGTTTCAGGGTTTTATGAGAATGTTGAATTTCAAGGACAAAATAGAATTGATTCACCCAGTTTTCCAGAATTAAATTTAACCGTTGAACAAGTTTTAAACCCTTGATTATTGAAAAAGTTTCGTCACGACAAATGGTTAATATAAAAAACTTATTTTTCTTCTTAATACAATAAAAGCCCTACTATTAAACTACTCAATATCTTGAATCAGTTTAATACTATTTCTCAACCATTCATTAACCAAAACTTGAACCTCAATCTTTTTCTTTGCAGCTATTTTAGTCAAAAATTCCTCAACATCTGGTTCGAGATAAATTGGATAATAAAACTTCGCATCAGAATCATAAAATTTTCCTTGTTCTGCGTTAGAAAAATTATACTCAGATTTCATCGTTTTCTCTCCAGATAACATTTGGTTTCCGTCAAAGTCGCTTTCCGGGCTGAAATAATCCGAATTCTACACGAGGATTGTTCTGTTCAAAGTTATAATCCAAAATGATTAATTAGAGGAAATAAAGGTTTTCATTTATTTGAGCTTAAATGATATTAGATGGTAGATCGTTACAATTGATTCACCAAGTTTTCCAGAATTAAACTTAACTGTTGCAAAAGTTTTAAACCCTTGATTTTCAGAAAAGTTTACCCCCAAAAATGGTAAGATCAAAAAATAGTATTATTCCTCAAAAATAACACCTCTTTTAATTAAATCTTGCTTGACTTGTTCAGATAAACCCGAATCATGCCACATTCTCGCCTGTTTAACGTTTGCTTCGGTAAAGTCTGCACCTGTGAGATTTGTTAATGCTAAACCTGCTTGACTCAAGTTAGCATTTTTAAGAATTGCGTTGCTTAAATTACAATTACTTAAATTACAATTACTTAAATTCGCATCACTTAAGTTGACTTCAGTTAAATTGGCTCCACTTAAATTAGCTAAGGCTAAACTAGCTCGATGTAAATTCGCTTGAATTAAATTTGCATCACTCAATAAAGCCCCACTCAAGTCAGCCCCGCTTAAATTAACAGCTTGTAAGTTCGCGCTACTTAAATCGGCATCGCTTAAATCTGAACCTCTTAAATAAGCTCCTTTCCACTCCGCTCCACTCAAGTCTAATCCGGTTAAACTCACTCCTAAAAGTCTTCCTCCTGCAAAGTCTTCTAGAGGATTTAAACCCGCAATATTTGCTAATTCTAAAAAGTTGTCGGTTTTCGCTTCGACAATAGTCTTAATCTCTTTTTGCAGGGGCGAAAAGTCAGAGCCTGCGGCAGCGGCTTGTTGGGTGAGAACTTGTAGGTTTTCCGCTTTGATTTCTGATTTTAAGTTCTGCGATCGCAACCATACTGATAACTTACATTCTAATACGGCTAATCGATTTGGACTAACATTCTGGGGCCACAATCCTTCTACACGAGTCATTATTGTTATTAATAATTTACAAATTTAATTTACAAATTTAATTTACAAATTTAATTGATAAGTTGAAGAATCAATTAAAAATTGCTCCTCGTTCGATTAAGGTGCTTTTAACTCGTCGAGAAATTCCAGTCGCTTTGGCAAAGGAAACATTCTCAACGATCGCATCTTTGAACTCGGCTTGACTCAAGTTGGCTTCGTCTAGGTTGGCATTCCTGAAATCTACTCCACTCAAATCAGCATATTTTAGGTTTGCTGAGAACAAGTTGGCATGACTCAAGTTCGCCTGGGGCAGATAAGCACCACTGAGATCGGCTTCAGTGAGATTTGCATAGCTTAGGTTAGCACGAGGGAGTTTCGTTCGTAAATCGGCAAGGGTTAGATTCGCGTGGCTGAGGTTGGTGTCTCGCAGGTTCGCATTACTGAGAGTAGCTTGAGTGAGATCGGCGTGGGCTAGGTTCGCGGCACTCAAGTCAGCCAGGGCAAGATTCACTTGTGTTAAATTGGCATTTTCGAGATTAATACCCTGCAAGTCAGCGTAGTCGAGATCAAATCCTCTGAGATCTGCCCCAACAAAGTCTTCTCGCAGATCTAATCCAGCAATTTGAGCAATCTTAACAAATTCATCACTTTTTTGGTCTAGGAAGTTCTGACGCAGCATCGTCCATTGTTGTTGATAACAGTCTTGGGCGAGGGTTTCTTCTCCCAAGGTTTGATAGGCGAGTCTCAAATTCTTGAGAGCGTTTCCTTGACTGGGTTGATTATCAGTCTTCTTGGCAATGATGAACTGTTGCTGATAATACTTGATCGCCTGGGGAATATCACCCGCGCTGTGGTAAGCTATCCCTAAATTAGAGAGGGTTTGGGCTTCAGCTTGAAAGTCTTGCAATTGATGGGCGATCGCTAAACGCTGTTGTTGGGTATCAATAGCTTGTAGATAATTTCCTTGAGTTGAGTAGAGATTGCCTAAATTTCCTAGAGCTAGAGCTTGTCCATTGAGATCTTGGATCTGAGTTGCGATCGCCAAGTGTTGCTGATAAGATTTAATCGCTTGATCTAGATTTCCCAGAGCCTCGTAACCTACGCCTAGATTTCCCCATGTCGCTGCCTCTCGTTTGCGATCGTTAAGATTTTGATAAAGGGCGAGAGACTCTTTCCAAGTTTGCAGAGCCGCTTCAAATTGATGCTCTTGGTATTGCAGAATTCCTTGCTTGAATAACTGATCAGCCTGTTCCTTCATCTCCAGTTCCTTTCGGCGGTGTTTCCACTGTTTCTGTTATAGCGAAATTCAGCTTGAGGTTGAAAAGACTGTTTTGATTGGGTCAGTGGAGGGAAGATTGAGTTCTGATCATATTAAACTTTTTTATATTTATTATTAGGCAATACGGTGTATGAACTGATTCGATAGCAACTGCGCCACCTGTACCGACGGTTTCATCAACTCCGGTACGAGAGAACACAATCAGAATCATAATTGTCGAAGACTATATAGATAATCGGGATTTGTTATTGATGTTTTTAGATGAGTTAAACTGTCAAATTGATTGTGTGGAAAATGGACAGGAATTCCTTGACAAAATTTCAGAGCAAGACCAAGACTATGATATCGTTCTCATGGATTGTCAAATGCCTATTTTAGATGGTTATGAAGCCACTCGACAATTTCGTCAGCAGGAAGGAAATCAGAAGCATACCATTATCATTGGTTTAACTGCTCATGCAATGGAAAGCGATCGCCAGAAATGTTTAGAAGCAGGTATGGATGATTACTTGTGTAAGCCTTTTATGCAAGAAGAGTTACTCGACTTACTTCAAAAATGGATTGATTTTTCAAAAAAATAAAGAGAGAGAGCCGCGTTTGCAACTCCCTCTACCATCTGGGTGCATCTATATCTATGATGTCTTAATACCCTTTATAGCGTCAAGTTTTGACTGTAAAGTCTCTGTAAAGAAAATTCCACTTTTTGTAAAGCTCTCGATGAGAATATTGAGGAAAATTCTTGAGAGTTATTCAAATAATAAAGAGAGAGAGCCGCTTTTGCAACTCCCCCTACCATCTGGGTGCATCTGTAAATATAATCTCTCAATATCTCTGTGAAAGTCAAGGTTTTATTGTAAAGGTTCTGTAAAAAAAATAGGGCTTTTATAAAGCTTTGAATTATTGTTTGTGAGGCAGTTTTTAGTCATTATTAAAATAGTAAAAAGAGAGAGTCGTTTCAGCAACTCCCCCTACCATCTGGGTGCATCTGTAAATATAATCTCTCAACCTCCCTGCTAAAGTCAAGGTTTGATTTTAAAGGTTCTGTAAAAAAAACAGAGATTTTTGTAAAGGCTTTGTAAAGCTGAACACCGGGATTTTATGCAATTTCAGAAAGCTGATATTTTTTTCTTTCTTGAGGAGAATTACTCAATATCCACAAGTTTTCTGCCATATTACACAAAAGAAAAGAGAGAGTCGCTTTGGCAACTCTCCCTACCATCAGGGTGCATCTATATCATAATATAGCTGTTTTGAGGTGAGGGGTCAAGCCCCTCATTTAAAGTTTTGGTAAAGAGTTATGGATGGTTTATAAAGCTTGAGTAAAGTTCCGTGAAATGTCCAGCAAAATAGACCAATGATTGGAACAACAGAAATACTGAAAGCTTCTCTGAGTGGGGAAGTTTCCTGAACGTTTCCTTGTCCTAAAGTTTCTTTGCTTGGGCTAAAATCACTCATTGTTTTGAGTAAATATACTTCTTGAGTGTGAATCCAGAATTAAACCAGTTGAAATGCTTGACTATTTCTCTTTTGAGTGCTATTTATTCGTCTCCCTGAAAGCAAGGTGTATCGTCAAAAAACTGCTGTGAAATTACGGCGGCTTTGTAAGTTGCTAGAAGAAGCTGACCAAGAGACGGTGCTTGCGAGTGAACCTTCAGGTTCGGTAGTTGCTCATGGGGAAACTCCCATGACTGCAATCCTTCACCAACAGACTAGACTCACCACCTTCTGCGGTCAGTGAATGTGAGGAGTATCTGTTCAGATTGAAAAAGAGAACGAATAGGACTCATCAAGCTGCATTCTTGTAAATTACACCTTTTGTCCATTATACAGAACAATATACCCTGCGTCTAAAGATCTCGCGATTCACGATAGTCATCTTTACTCCGCCAAGACACGACGGAGATGGCACGGACCGTTGGTCAGAAATACTTAAAAAAAGAGTTCTCCTCACAAGATGAGAAGAACTTTTGAAAAAAACACGAATTCAAAGGGAGCCAGTTAAGCATTTAACTTTTTACCGAGTAACTGATTCGTCAACTTCGGATCAGCTCGTCCTTGGGTTTTCTTCATAATTTGACCCACAAAAAAGCCTTGTAGTTTCTTCTTCCCAGCTTTGTATTTTTCAAGTTCACTGGGATGAGCTTCTAATACTTCATCAATGATCTTTTCTAACTCCCCAGTATCGGAAATTTGAACTAAGCCTTTCTTCTCAACTAATTTTTTAGGCGAGCCACCTTTTGATAACAACTCCGGGAGAAGATCTTTAGCAATTTTACCGCTAATAGTTCCGGCTTCAATTAAACCAATCAGTTCAGCAAAAGCTTCGGGTTTGAGAGCAATTTCATCAATGGTCAGTTTCTCGTTTTTGAGATAGGCGGTAATATCTCCCATCACCCAGTTGGCGGCTTGTTTGGTATCTGCACCGTTTTTAATGGCAGTTTCAAAGTATTCTGAAATGGAACGATCGTCCGTTAAAATCCGAGTATCGTAGGGAGATAATCCTAATTCGGTTTCATAACGATGACGTTTATCCGCCGGAAGTTCTGGAAGTTGCGATTTCCAACTTTCTAATTGTTCAGGTGAAACTTCGATTGGGGGAAGATCGGGTTCAGGAAAATAACGATAGTCACTCGAACCTTCCTTGCTTCGCATACTAATCGTGCGTTGCGATCCTTCTTCCCATAAACGGGTTTCTTGGCGGATTTTTTCTCCGGATTCGACTGCTTCAATTTGACGTTGAATTTCGTAGTCAATCGCCCGTTGAATGGCACTGAAAGAGTTCATGTTTTTGATTTCAACTTTCGTCCCAAACTCTTTTTGTCCAACAGGACGAACAGAAATATTAACATCGCAGCGTAGCGAACCTTCCTGCATATTGCCATCGCTGACGCCAAGATAACGCACAATCCGACGCAATTCTTGGGCATATTCAGCCGCCTCTATCCCCGAACGAATATCAGGTTCAGAAACGATTTCAATCAGAGGAATTCCAGCGCGATTATAATCTACCATAGAGTGAGTTGAACCGGAAAGGCGATCGCTACTGCCTGCGTGAACCAGTTTTCCGGCATCTTCTTCCATGTGAAGGCGAGTGATGCCTATTTTTTTGCAGGTGGCGTTTCCATCCTCGTCAACAATCTCAATCTCTAACCAGCCATGTTCAGCAATCGGGAGGTCATACTGAGAAATTTGGTAATTTTTAGGCAGATCGGGATAGAAATATTGCTTACGATCAAATTTACTATAGGAGGCGATTTCACAATTGAGAGCCACTCCAGCCAGGACCGCGTACTCTAATACCTTTTGGTTGAGGACAGGGAGTACCCCCGGAAGTCCCATGCAGATGGGATCTATATTTGTATTCGGGTCAGCACCGAAAGCGGTGGAAGAATTGGAAAATATTTTGGTTTCGGTACTCAGTTGACAGTGGGTTTCTAGCCCAATGATGACTTCGTACTCAGTTTTTACCCGTGAAGCAGTGGTCATAGATAATATCACGTTGAGTGACAACTGGATTTATTGTACCGTTCTGCTGACGGTGAGTGTTGGGGAAAAACCGATAATTTTGATTGAGGGGATCAGGATTTATCCAGGGCAAGAGTTGAGCTAAGATTATACAACGGTGTTAGAAACCGTACAAGTTCAACTTATAGTGAACGAATGGGTGTTCTTGTATAGACAACGACTCTATTTTAACCCTTTGTAATACTAGAGGTTTATTTAAACTCATGGCTGAAATATCTAAAGAAGAAATGCGCGATCGCTTAGGCAATATTGAACAAATTCGTGATATTTTGTTCGGAGGGCAAGCCCGCGAATATAATAGCCGCTTTGAGCAATTAGAATCAAATTTATCCCTAGTTCAACAAAATCTTCAAGATCGCATTGAACAGATGCGGACCGCGATTTTAAGTGAACTGCATATGTCTGTAGATGCAGTTGAGAAAAAGCTCCAAACTTTAACCCTAAGCACTCAAGAAGAAACAGCAGATATTCGCCACCAACTCGATGGAACTCATCGAAAATTTTCTCATAGCGTTGATGTGATTCGAGAAAATGTAGAGACTCAAACTAAATCCTTGAAAACTGAAGTCTCTCAATCTCAAATTAAGCTACATGAGGAAATGAAAACTCTGAGAACTCAAGTTTTTGAAGAACTCGAACGTCGTTTTTCTCATTTGAATGATGGAAAAGTGGCTCGTGGAGAAATGGCAGAAATTTTGTTTGAAGTGGGGATGAGATTGAAAAATACTGAGTTTGTTCCGGCTTTAAAAGGTGCGACAGAAAAGGAAGCGAACGGTGATTTTTTACTCCCAGAAGGAACGCAACAATAATTAGGATCGAGCGATGACAGTCTCAAAAAAAGAATCGGGTTCTTCTCAAGGTGATTCAGTTCCATCTCCGGCGGATTCATCTAGGGCTTCAGAAGAGGTTTCAGAGAAAGTAGATGCGTTAGATCCTTTACTGGATTTATTGCTTGATTTACAGGTATTGCAAGGTCAAACCTCTGCATCATCAGAAACATCATCTGACTTTTCTGACTTTAATGGGTCTGAGAAGTCCCAGAAAAAATCTTCATCCTCTCAATCTTCCGCTTCATCAGCACAGACTGAAAATACTGAAAATATAGAGTCGAGTTTAGAGGATGTGTTTGAGGCTGTCAATCCCTCTCCTATTGAATCTACCGAAAAAACAGAGCATAAATCTCAACATAAATCGGGTTTTGAGTCTTTATTTGATCTAGATCAACCCTCTAAGGAACGAGGAGAAGAAAAAGAACCGAATTCCGAACAATCTCAACCGAACGAACAACAGAAAACCGATTCACAGTCAACAAAAGTTGAGTTTAAAGAACAAGACTCATCAGATATTGATGAATTTGATCTAGCTGATTTAGAAACATTATCTGAAGTTCCGACGGATGCAGTGGATGTCAGCTATTCTGTCACACCTCTAGAAGCAGAAAAAGCCGAGAAAACAGGAGAAGATCATCTAAATCATGCTTTGAAAACCGATCAAGTTGATGAAAATACAAAACTATCCTCTGATTTAAAGAATGATCAGAAATTACAAGAATCCGACCAAAAAGCCGATCCGATTCTTGAACAGCTACAAGGTTTAATTTTCGGATCTACACTCTCAGAGTTTGAACAGTTAAAACAGCAAGTTACTGAATCGAATCTACCAGAAGTTAATCAGCTATTAGGAGAAATTTCAGCTCAGTTACAGTCTTTAGAACATCAGATTTACGATCCCGAACAATTGATGCAATTAATTCGTCCTTGGATAGCGGAGATTTTAAGCTATAAAGTTAATGAGTCGAAAGAAGATGTGATTCAAGCTCTTCAGCCGATTATTGATGAGATTATTCTGGCTAAAGCACGAGAAAATCGAGAAAAAATGAGTGCAGCGATCGCTGATTTAATACCGGAAGCAATTCGACATCAAATTTTGAACTATCCCCAAGAAATTGCTCAAGCGATCGCACCAGAAATGGGGGCTGCGATTCGAGAACAAATCCGTTTAGATCAAGATGAAATTGCAGATGCTTTAGCCCCAACGATGGGTAAAGCGATTAAAGAACAAGTGCTTTTAGAGCGGGATGCAATGGTTGATGCGCTGTATCCCGTGATTGGAAATACGATTACTCGCTACTTAGGAGAAGCGATTCGAGAGATTAATGACAAAGTTGCCAATGCTTTGAGTTTAGAGGGGATTCAACGCAAAATTCAGGCAAAAATTCAAGGCGTTTCAGAAGCCGAACTGATTTTACAAGAGGTAGCAAAATGTACAATTAAAGCTGTATTTTTGATTCACAAAAGTTCCGGCTTGATTATTTCTGAGGTTCAGCAGTCGGGTGAAGCAATGTTGGAATCGGAAATGTTGGCGGGAATGCTAACAGCGATTCGCAGTTTCGTAAATGATTGTATTGTTCAAGGAGAAGAAATTAAAGAACTTAGTGAGATTGAATACGGGGATTCTCGGATTTTGATTGAGGTGGCTGGATATTGTTATCTTGCTGTGATCCTCAAGGGAGAAATTCGTAAACATTTTCTTCAAGAAATTCGCAACACACTAATCGAAATTATACAAAAATATGGGAAAGAAATTGAAACTTTTGAAGGCGATCCTGAAACAATTCCACCTGAAATTAAAGCAAAGTTAGAGCAGTTGATCGAACGAGAGACACAGCGAAAAGCTCAATATTCAAATCAGTATCCAGAGATTCTATTAGCATTTGCAGGAGTGACGGTTTCAATTGTAATTTTAACTTGGGGATTCCTGCAATACCGAAGTAGTGTTGTTCATCGGGTTAAAACTGAGGTGACTCAAGCTTTAGATTCTGAACCTGAACTCGCAATTTACCGCTTAGATGTCGAGGCTAAAGGTGATATTGTTACGTTAAATGGTAAACTTCCTAATCAGCGATTACGAGAGAAAGCTGAAACGGTTGTGCAGGAAACCGTACCGGATTGGATAGTAGAGAATGATATCATTGCGGTTAAGATTCCACCTGAACCGCTACTCGTAGAAGCTGAAGTGAAACGAATGACAGAAACCCTAAATCAAATAAACGGAATCTCGATTTCGACTCAATATGATCCTGATATTGTGAGAATTGAAGGGAAAGTAACTCAACCCAGCGATTTGGAGAAAGTGACTCAAGCATTCGAGAAAATTGAGGGAGTGAATTCTATTGTCTCTCGTGTTGAAGTTGAACCTCCATCGATTACAACACGGGTTTATTTTAATCTGAACTCTCCAGAGTTTCGCTCAGAGGATATGATTATTAAAATTTATCCTCTCTCTCAATATCTCAAACAGTATCCAAATCTCAAGATTCGCATTATTGGGTATAGTCATCCGAAAGAAAAGTTTCAGAGAAAATCTAATTCTAAATCTAAATTAGCGTTGCAGCGCGCACAAGTGGTGAAAACAGCTTTAGAAAGTTATGGGATTGATCGAACACGAATGAAAGTTGAAGGACAAACAGAACGTCCCCCTGGAGTTGATGAAAATCAACCCGATTGGTTGAGTCGAACCGTGATCTTTGAGATAATACCCCAAGAAAATAATCAAAATGAGGAGTAAGTAATTATGTCTGTAGTTTCTAAAAAAATCTGTTTAGTTGGTGATTTTAGTGTTGGGAAAACCAGTTTAATTCGGCGATTTGTTGATCGTCAATTTAGCGATCAGTATCTTTCGACAGTCGGAGTCAAAATTTCTAGAAAAAAGCTGGATCTAGCTGAGTCGGAAAATCAATCTCAACAATCAGTACAACTGTTAATTTGGGACTTGGAAGGTCATACCAAGTTTAAAGGGATTACACCCAGTTATTTACAAGGAGCCAGTGGTGCTGTTGTAGTTGGAGATGTTACTCGTCAAGACACGCTAGAGCGGATTCCAGAGCATATTGACTTGTTTCTGTCTGTTAATCCTAAAGGATGGATAATCGTTGCATTCAATAAGATCGATCTGCTGGATTCAGACAGTCTAGAAGAATTTGAGCGGAAGATGTTCTTTAGTAAAAGTAGTCAAATTTTATCAACTTATCAAACTTCAGCGAAAACTGGAGACTATGTTGATGAAATGTTTATGATGCTATCTCATCAGTTAGTATCATAGCAACACAGAGTAAAAATTTTTTGTTTATGAATTGACCGTTGAGGGTATTTGGGTTATAATACGGCTTCCATTGAATCCCAAAATGTGTCTGAATATACTGTTTACTTTTCTGATTGGTTTGTTGGCACTTAAGCTTAATCAATTCAACTCAATTCAAATTCAGTTTAAAATTTCCGGAAAACACTCAGTCTATTCAGGTTTGTTATCAAGATACCTAAAAATAATCCAAGTCCCATAGTTTCCCATGAATGAGTTCCTCAAAACCTTTTTTACACCTCGACAAATTGAGTATGAATATATTTCTCTCGATGCTGAGGGTATTATTGTTGAATTTTCTCAAAATGTCGGACGGCTTTCTGACTGTGCTGAAGCTGTTATACCTGGAAATGAGATTAGCTTGAGTTTTCCTGAAATTATCGGCCTTGAATCAATCTTTCATCAACTCATTGCAGGTAGAATCAGTCATTTTGAGTTGAAAGGAATCTCAAGAGAGATAGATGTAGATTCTCCTCTTTATTTTGATATCTATATTTTAAAAAATGAACAAGAAACTTACTTTGATGGAGATATTATTGTTCTACTGGATGAGACCACAGAATGGATGATTCGAGAACAAAAATATACTCAAGTTTATCGTGAATATGAGCTATCTGTGTCTCGGCTCGAACAAGCGAATCATTATATTAATAAAATCATTCACTCAATGAATGATATGTTGCTGATTACAAATTCTTCAGGAATTATCACGAGACTGAATAAAGCGACTCAAGATATACTAGAGTATCGAGAAGATGAATTGCTACATGAATCAATTACTAACATTTTTTTAGATAAATTTTCAGAATCAAGTTTTAAATTATTAGATTTTTTATCAGGATCTAGCTATTCTGAACAAATAGAAGTCGAATGTAAAACTAAAACAGAACGAGAAATTACAGTTTCTTTTTCTTGCTCTAGATTGACGAAAAGCGCTTTAGATTCCCAAGAATTTCTCTGGATTGGTCGAGATGTCACCCAACAGAAAAAACTCGAACTCCAACTGTATCAGCAACTCGAACAGAATCGACTTTTGATTGAGATGACCCAACGCATCCGCCAATCATTAAGCCTTGAAAATATTATTCAGACTACTGTGATTGAAGTCAGAAAGCTACTCAAGGTTGAAGGAGTATTGTGCTATCGCTTCTCTGATGAAAATAATGGATACATCCTCGCTCATTCTTTTGCCTCAAATCTAATTAGACAATTCCAAAGAGCATCACAAGACATTCTAATTCCTAACCATTTTATACCTGTATTAGAGCAAGGAATTATTACGAGAGTCGATGATTTTAATCGATCTCACCTTGCGATGAGCTTACGAAACTTTTGGTCTAGATTTGATATTAATTCTGAGCTAATTATTCCGATTATTCCTCAAGATTTACCGACTCAATCCGCTTCTAAAAACAACTTATGGGGTGTGTTAATTGCCTATCAATTTCATCAAAATCGTCGCTGGGAAGAATGGGAAATTTTATTACTTGAACAGTTGACAACACCGATTGCGGTTGCGATTCAACAAGCTGAACTTTACGAAAAACTGAAAATCGGCAATCAAGAACTCGAAGAAATGACAATAACAGACCATTTAACTCTTGTTGTTAATCGGCAGTTCTTTGATGAAATGTTGTTAAAAGAGTGGCAAAGAATGAGGCGAGAATCAGCACCCTTATCCTTGATTTTGTGCGATCTTGATTACTTTAAACGATATAACGATACTTATGGTCGTTTAGCTGGAGATGCTTGCTTACAAGAAATAGCTCAAACTTTGCAGAAAGTCGGAAGGCGATCAGGAGATTTAGTCGCTCGTTATGACGGAGAGAAATTCGCGATTCTTTTACCCAAAACCGATCTCGAAGGTGCTGTTTTTGTCTCAGAACAGATCTGCTCACGGGTGCGATCGCTACAAATTCCGAATGATAATTCTGAGATCGGATCTGATCTTACAATTAGTGTCGGAGTCAGTAGCATCATTCCTGAAGTCCCTTTGGTTCCCAAAACATTAATTCTCAGAGCGGATCAAGCTCTCCATGAAGCAAAAATCAATGGAGGCGATCGCGTTTTTTCGGCTGCTAATTAGAGTTTTCTGAGTGTAAATGAGATTAAACTAGAACTAAAAGCTAAAATAGTGTTAATCGACAGGAGATTTGAGAGAGGAGGTAATCGACATGAACCAACAGAGCTTAGGAGAAAGTCAATCAAATCTGTTCCAGCCTCATCAGTATATAATTGATGGACTCACAACAATTGCGAGAGATATTCATCAAGGAAAACATCTCCAACAAACTTTAGATACTGTTACAACAGAGCTACAAAAAATTATACAATCTAATCGAATTTTAATCTATCATAAGACCATCGATCGCAAAGATATACTGCTGTCAGAATCCTTGTCAAGTCTTGATATTGTTAGTCTGAAAAATATTCAATATAGTTCTTGGAACTCCCCTGAAGCTTTACGTCAACTTCAGGAAGGCAAAATTTTTAGCTCCTCAGATGTCGATTCGTCAATTCAAGCTCAAAAACTTAAATTTTCTATTCAATCTGAACTCATTATACCGATTTTAATCCATAGTTCTCAGCTTCAAGAATCCTCGGAAGAACAATTGTGGGGAATGATTGTTGTTCATCAATGTTATCCACGACATTGGCAACCGTTTGAACTTGATTTTTTGAGTCAAGTAGCGATGCAAACGGCGATCGCGATTCAGCAGAGTCAGCTTTTGACTGAATTTCAAGCGCTTCAAGAACAATTAAAAGAACAAGAAATTAAAGATATCTTAACTCAAATTGCCAATTATCGATATTTTAATCAAGTCCTAGACGTGGAGTGGAAAAGACTTCAGCGTGAGTCTTCTTTCCTATCTTTGCTCCTTTGTAAAATTGATGGCTTTAAACATTATAACGAAATTTATGGTAATGAAGCGGGAGATTCTTGCTTACAACTGGTAGCATCTATTTTACTGGAAATGGCGAGACGACCTGCTGATTTAGTTGCTCGCTATGATGGAGAAATCTTTGCAATTCTTCTGCCTAATACTCATCTTGAAGGTTCTGTAAAAGTTGCAGAAGCTATTCGGACTCGCATTCATGTATTACAAATTCCACATCGAGATTTTCCAGTCAGTTCTTATGTCACCCTAAGTTTAGGAGTCACCAGCACCATTCCCACTCCGATTCAAAATGCGAATACCCTAGTTCAACTCTCAGAAGAAGCACTTAAACAGGCAATGAAAGATGGGAATCGAGTCCTGATTTTTTCAGATTCTTAAGTTAATGTGTCGTTTGAGCTCGAAATGGCATCAGATCCTGTTGAGTAGATGATCTCAGCAGATTCTCCTGATAATCGACTGACTTAATTGCAACCTCCCACGTGAATGTAAAAGAATAAAAAGATTCCGGAGAAATTCGATCTTCATCCAAATCACCAATCACTTCTTTAAACAAAGTAAATAGTTGCTGACGGAAACTTTGTAACTCCTCAATACTGTGAGTCGAATTAATTTGATCAATCAGGCTCAAAAGCTCCAAATTATACAAATCTGCACGATTTTTTTGCTTTCCTTTAAACCACAGCCTAAATTGCCACAGACTAGATATTCCCAACACAGCAACAGATAGCAAAAACCCCATCGGTTCAGCATATTTTTCTAGAAATGTCGGTTCATCTTGGTAGTAGTAATCCTTCGCACCTCCATGAAACGAAAATCCTAAGTTTTTCAAAGATTCGGGCTGATAAATCATTGCAGCTTGGGGTGTCTTCGCAATTAATTCATTCCGTTCTTCAAACAAAATACGTGTAATTTCATGGATAATATTTTTATCAATATCTTTACGTGTAATCAAAACAGCTCTCAACGCCACAACAGGTAAATCCTCTGTCGGAATTGGAATTGAACCATCGTAAGTTCCAATCGGAATATTACTCGCCTCTAAAGCGGGTTGAAACAGTTGTAGGGCAGTAGCTTGGTCAATCGGAACTAGACGATTTTCACCGGATTTTAAAGCTTGATCTATCCCTTTATTTCCTAAAGCAATCACCTGAAATAACGCATCAACTTTTCCCTGATTCAGTAAAGTGTAGGCTTGTTTCGAGGGAACAGCAACCGTTTCAAGTTCATTAGGTTTGATCCCGTAATGTTCGCTTAAAAACCAAAATAAATTATAGGAACCGCTGCCTTCAGACATCAAAGCAATTCGTTTTCCTCTGAGATCGCTCACATTTTCAATTCCAGATTGTCGAGTTGCGATTAAATGAAACATTTCTGGAAACAAAAAAGCAACTGCTTTTGTACTTGATGGAATCGAATAATCACTTTGAATTAGAGCTAAGTCTGCATCCTTACTTTTCAATAATTCTAGATTTTGTTTTGATCCTTCGGTTTCAATGACTTTAATTTGAATTTCAGGTTTATGTCGAGCCACAACTTCAGAAAGAGCTTGAGAAAAAGCATAATACTCACCATCTTTCCCTCCTGTGGCTATCGTGAGTTGATGAACTTTGTTCGGATTCCTCAACAATAATAATGTCCCAACACTGAGCAACGAAATACCAATCACAATCAGTGGAAAAGTTAGTTTTTTTTGCATTGTAAAATTCTCAAATATAGAGTGATTCAGCTTTTAAGTATAACAGTAAATGCGATCTGTATAGGATTTTTCACCCTAGCCCCTGAATGCTCTCTATTGTAAAACAGTTTTCCAGTTCAAAGCACAAAAATTTAAGGTTTTCGTTTGAAGAAGCTTTGAGCGGCTTTTGCTTGCTGGTTTAACTGTACTTGACTTCACCGCTTCAGTTTCCCTCTAAAACAGCTCAATAGTCGTCGTGATGCTCTGTCCTATAAACTGACTAAAACCCCCGAAATATTCTCATCATTCTTGATGCAATGACTATTGTTATCAAACAAGTATTTAAAGTATTTTTGGGTGAAAATTTTATGACTGAAATCATTTCTCTCCTTAATTCCAGGAAATTCGTTAATTTTGAGTAGTAGACTAGCAATTTCGAGAACTTAATGATATCTTGTGAACGGTGCAAAATCAATCACTCTGCTGATGAGCGAACAAACCCCTAATCTCGTCGTGATGCACGGTGACCAAACCGGAGAGGAGTTGCTTGGTGAAGCCTTGCGTGTTCTCAACCCGACGGTTATTCGTCAACCTCTCAATTTTCTAGATTTTGATTTAAGCCTGGAAAACCGTCAAGCCACAAGCAACCAAGTTGTCCACGAAGCGGCAAAAGCGGCTTCTAGCAATAGACTCGCCCTCAAAGCCGCAACCATTACCCCCGAAACGCCAGGTGATGTTGGTAGTCCAAATGCGATTCTCCGGGAAGCATTGCAGGCGAAAGTGATTCTACGCATCGGGCGGCGCATTCCCAGTATTCGACCCATTGGAGGGCTGTATGCACCCATTGCAATTGTGCGGATGGCGGTTGATGATGCCTATGGGGCGAAGGAGTGGCGCGAGTCAACCGAAGATGGAGACGAAATCGCCTTCCGAACCTCAAAAATTTCTCGCTTCACCTGTCGGGCGGTGGCTGAATTTACGTTTCAATACGCCCAACGAACGAAAGCCCGTGTTTTTGGGGGTCCGAAATTTACAGTAAGTCCCGTCTACGAGGGGATGTTTAAAGAAGAATTAGATGCAGCCTCTCAACGTTATCCAGATGTTGGGTATCAACCTTTATTAATTGATGCAACTTTTGCCTTACTTTTGCAGACTACGGGTGAAGCTTTGGTGATTCCTGCGTTGAACCGAGATGGAGATTTACTCTCGGATATGGTGTTACAAATGTATGGGAGTATTGCAGGTTCAGAAAGTCTTGTTTTAGGGTTTGATGAAACTACAACTCAAGTCAAAACGGTTATGGCGGAAGCCCCTCACGGAACGGCACCTGCTTTACAAGGGAAAAATATTGCTAACCCAATGGCGATGATTTTAGCAGGGGCGGCGTTATTAAGTTATTTGGGAACTCCGGAAGCAGAACGGGCTTCTCGTGCAATTTATGAGGGAGTATTTGAAACGTTGCAACAGGGTAAAGCGACTCCGGATTTAGGTGGACAAATGATGATGAGTGAGTTCACAGATGAAATTATTCGCTGTGTGGAACGGAAGTTAGAAGTGTGGTCAACTTTAAGTCCGTTATCTTGAATAATTTAAAATTGATCTCGGATTTCGGACGGGTTAAACTCACTCGTTCTATCCATTTCTCTAAAGCTAAATCAATGAGTGAGTCTAAGTTTCTGTAGGGTGATTTCTCAAATTCCTTGTCTACATTATACCTTTCTTTTAACAACTTCATCTCAATCTCAAATAACTCAATATTTTCTTGTATTATCATTTTATTTTTTTCAATATCTCTAGGCAAAGTATTCAGCAACTTAGTATATTGTCTTCTCATTTTTTTAGTGATCTCTAAATTAATACGATATCTTTGGTCATTACTAATAACGTAATCGTAATAGGTGAGTTCTCCTTCTTGACCAAAAGTTATTGCTTCAATCAAACTTCTAGCAATTCTTTTCTGTTTATTAATCTCTCTTCCTAAACCACTTCCAATATAACCCTCAATTAAGGCTTTTTCATGCCAATCCGTCTAAATTCTAGCACGGCCAATATGATTACTTTCACCACATTTTAAGGGTATCCAGAGAAATAAAACCAAAGAATATGTTTTACTTAGAATCAATTCAACACAATATTTACCACTTTTTGCAGTTCCATTTTCATACTTAATACTTCCTCTATTAGAAAACTCTTGCATTTGAGGATCAAAACTCAGAATCTTCATCAACATCTTTTAAAATCAGATAAAATATTTGATCCTCTTGAACAATAGAAAACTGAAAAAACTCAAAATCCAGCCGATGATATTGTCTATCAATAAAATTATCTCGGTGAAAACTCGGTGCAATCGCCACTAAATTCACAGATTTTTCATAATTGATGCGATCGCGAAACGGTCGTTCTTCTTGCAACCCATGATAATATCGAGTCAGTTGCTGAACAATGCCTCGATCTTCAACATTTTTTAATTCGATCACGATCAGTCGCCTCGTTTCGTCTATTGCTAAAAGGTCGCAACGTTGACTCTGAACAAGATATTGACGTTCGATAACCGTCCATCCCAGAATTTTATCAAGATGAGTAAACAAAAAATCTTCTAAGGCTTCCTCACTGTCAAATTCCCAACAGAAGCCTGTTTTCCTTAAAGTGACAAAACTTTGCATTTCAATTGTGGGGATTCGCAATCTAACTATGATATCATGTTCAGCACTTATAGTTGAATTTTTTGTATCTAAAGAAAAGTGGGAACTCGGATTAAAAACTTACAAGTAACACGGGTTGTTGATGGAGACACCCTAAAAGTATTGTTAAACGGTCATCGGGAATTTTTGAGACTGCATTGTGTAGACACCGAAGAATCATTTCCCTGTGGAACAAAACCGGTAACAAACGCAGGAATTGCATCCTCTGAAATGGCAATCAAATACTTCACCAAACCCGATGGCGAACTGACAGAAGTCGATGTAGAATTTGATGGAGATGAACCGATTGAAGTATGCTTAGAGAAATACCGAGATACTCACGGTCGGATTATTTGTTATATTCATAAAGACGGTGAAAACTATAATACTTGGCTAATTCGAGAAGGCTGGAGTCCTTACTTTATTAAATATGGTCGTTCGATCTTTTATCATCAACAAATGATGGAAGCCGAAGCCGAAGCCCAAGCCTATCATCGAATTATTTGGGACCCACACACGAATCAAAATGGTGCTTTTCGGAACTACGATTTATTGACATCTTGGTGGACATTACGAGACTCCATCATTGAAGATTATCGTCAGAGTGGAATTCCAGCAGGAGTGCTTTCAGTTCGCTTAGATTATCCCAAAATCATCGCTGCGGCTGAACAAGAAGAATGGATTACCATTTTTTGTGACTTACAAGATGGCGTAACCAAATGGATTGGAAGTGGGGCGTTAATTCATACAGGTTCAAAGGATCATATCCTGAAATTATGGATTCCGGAAGCTAAAAATGAACACAATGCACCCATCGTTCAACTCATTCAAAAACGGTATTCAGGCTTAGGGCGAGGTTACGTTTACGTGAGTGGAAAAGTCGTGATGTATCGTGATAAACCTGAAATCACATTAACAGATCTCAAACAAATCTCAGACTTTTGTCCAATTTTCCCTGACTAAACCCAGAGGTTGACTAAAGTTTATCCATAAAATCTCTAAAAAAGATCCTAAAACTGCTACACTACTCTAAAAGAATGATAAAAAAGAGTGTAAAAATGTCAACCTCTTTACCTGAAGGATTTCCGGAACCGACTCAAGCAGGTGTTGTCGAAATTAAATCTTATCCGGCTTATCGAGGAGTCACCTATTCTCATGCTGGAGATATAACCCAAGCCACAAAAGAAGCATTTAACCCTTTATTTCAGCATATTAGCAGCAATAATATTGCCATGACAACGCCCGTGGAAGCCCGCTATAAAGACGCTTCTCAAGCCGATGTTTCATTTTTGTATTCAAGCCCTCAAATTTCTCCACAACAAGTTCAGGCTAATGTTGAAGTCGTTGATACTCAAGAAATGATGGTCGTTAGTATTGGTATTCAAGGGGCTTATACTTGGGAAAGCTATGAAACTCACCTTCAGAAACTTCAAGATTGGTTACAGCAGTATCCAGAATATCAAGTTGTTGGTGTTCCTCGACGACTATTTTATAATTCACCCATGACACCAGAATCCTTAAAGTACAGTGAAGTACAAATCCCAGTTCAAAAACGCCTTTAAATACAATCTATCATACCCTACATATTCCATCTATCTCAAGATAGAGGGCTAGTTTTTACAGAAATGGTATTTTAAGTAAATGTCTTTCTTCTTCACCTTTAGTTTTATCAATAACGTTACGAACTATGAGTTCTCAACTTCCCTCTAAAAAATCTTCTTTTGAGCGATTACTTCAACAAGAAGCGATTGAAAAAATAGAAGAAACAATCGAGGCTTCTGCGGAACAAGATATTGATCTAGAGTTTATTTATACACGAGATATTGAGTTTCGCCAGGAAACGATTTATTTTATAGTTGTGGATCGGTTTTGTGATGGAGATCCAGAGAATAATGAAGGCCCCAATCCTGAACTTTACGACGCAGAAAAACAAGAGTGGGGGAAATACTGGGGAGGCGATTTACAAGGTGTTATTAATAAGTTAGACTATCTCAAAAATTTGGGTGTAACGGCTTTGTGGTTAACTCCTTTGTTTGAACAAATTGAGGGATTTTTCTTTGAAAGTGCAGCAGTTCATGGATACTGGACAAAAGACTTTAAGCGAATCAATCCTCGTTTTATTGGAGTGGATGAGAACCCTTCACTCAACGCAACTCAAGATACGAAAGATACCGTATTTGATCGCCTAATTGAAGAATTACATCAGCGGGATATGAAGTTAATTCTGGATATTGTTTGTAACCATAGCAGTCCAGATGTAGAAGGAAATAAAGGCGAACTTTACGATGATGGAGTAAAAATTGCCGACTTCCACAATGATAAAAATCATTGGTATCATCACTACGGAGAAGTAACAGATTGGGAAGATGAATGGCAAGTTCAAAACTGTGAACTCGCAGGACTCGCTTCATTTAATGAAAATAATACTAACTATCGAGATTACATTAAAGGTGCAATTAAACAATGGTTAGATCGAGGCGTTGATGCTTTGCGAATTGATACCGTCAAACATATGCCCATTTGGTTTTGGCAAGAATTCATTGCAGATATTACCACCTACCGACCCGATATTTTTATCTTCGGAGAGTGGATTTATGCGAGTCCCGATGACGGACGTTCTGTTGAATTTGCCAATAATTCTGGAATGTCACTGCTGGACTTTGGCTTATGTATGGCAATTCGACGGGCGTTAGGGAACTATGAAGAAGAAGGTTTTTATCTGATTAAAGATGTACTGGATAAAGATCCTTATTATGATGGTGCAACAGAACTCATTACCTTCATCGATAACCATGATATGCACCGTTTCCAAACCTTAAATCCAAATCCCCAAGATTTACAAATAGCCGTTGCCTTAATTATGACATCACGAGGAATTCCTTGTCTGTATTATGGGACAGAACAATATCTTCACGATGATACCAATGGAGATCAAAACCCCTACGGAAACAACGATCCATACAACCGCCCAATGATGGAAATATGGGATCGAAACAGTGATTTGTACCGACAAATTCGCTTACTTTCCGGTCTACGCCGACTGAATCCAGCCGTTTCTATGGGCAGCCAATGGGAAAAATATATCACGCCAGATGTTTATTGTTACACTCGTCGTTATCGAGATTCTAGACTTTTCGTAGCCATGAACCGAGGAGAAGATATCACCTTAGAAGCGGTAGAAACAGGTTTACCCGATGGAGAACATAGTGATGTTATGTCACCCAATAAATATGAAGTTGTAGAGGGAAAAATAAACAATCTTCAGCTAGAGTCTAAACAGATTATTGTTCTTTCGCACGTCGGAGAACGACTAAAAGCTCAAACGATTGTTAGAGTTCAGTTAAATGCTGTGCAAACCCTTCCCGGTGAAAGTATTGTGATTATTGGAGATTGTCCAGAACTGGGAAATTGGGATATTGCCAAAGCCTATCCCTTAGAATACATCAATAGTAATACCTGGTTTGCAGAAATTCCCTTTAATGAAACTGCCGGAAAACTGATTAACTATAAGTATGCAATGCTACGACAAGGACAGTCTCCTCTACGAGAAAATTTGGTCGCTCGTCGTTGGGTCATTGCCAGTGAAGGAATTGTAAAATGGCGTGATCGCTGGCCTTCAGATCGAGAATCTTAATTCAGAAATGTACGACAACGTCTGCAAATTTTTGGCTGAAACCTACTCATCTGACTTTTCTCAATGGTTACTGGGAGAATCGATACCATTGACCCAACTGAGTCCATCTGAACTGCAAGTCGAACCGATCCGAGCCGATGCGCTGATACTATTAGAATCAGAAAATACTGTTCTACATTTGGAATTTCAGACTCAAGCTGACCCATCAATTCCGTTCCGGATGGCTGATTATCGACTACGGGTTTATCGTCGTTATCCCCAAAAACAGATGCGACAAGTGGTAATCTACCTCAAACCTAGTAACTCCGAACTCGTTGAGCAAACGGTTTTCGCAATTCCTGGAACTCGCCATGAATTTGAAGTGATCCGACTCTGGGAGCAACCTGTAGAAGAACTGCTACAATTTCCGGGATTGTTACCATTAGCGGTGTTGGGTGAAACCGAAAATCGAGTTCAAACCTTACGTGAAATTAACCAACAGATAGAAGCGATAGAAAATCAGCGTCAACGCAGCAATGTCAGCGCCGCCACATCAATACTGGCTGGATTACGATTAGAGAAAGAACTAATTCAGCAAATCTTACGGGAGGAGATTATGAAAGAGTCTGTGATTTATCAAGAAATTGTCGCACAGGCGACAGCAAAAGGAAGAGCGGAAGGACTGCAACAAGGACTGCAACAAGGACGACTTGAGGGAGAAGCCACTCTAATACTACGTTTACTCAGACGGCGAATTGGTGAAATCGCTCCTGATTTAGAACGAACAATTCGAGAACTCTCCGTAACTCAGTTAGAAAATTTGGGAGAAGCCTTGTTAGACTTTAACAACCGTGATGATTTGCTCTATTGGCTAGAGAATCGCCAGTAATTTGGTCACTGCTTACTGGTCACTGGTCACTGTAATAGGGAGGAGATTATGAAAGAGTCTGTGATTTATCAAGAAATTGTCGCACAGGCGACAGCAAAAGGAAGAGCGGAAGGACTGCAACAGGGATTACAGGAAGGACAACAACACGAAGCCACTCTAATACTACGTTTACTCCGACGGCGAATAGGTGAAATTGACACTGAGTTGGAACGCACTATCCGAGAATTATCTCTGACTCAGTTAGAAAATTTAGGGGAAGCCTTGTTAGACTTTAACAACCGTAATGATTTAGTTAATTGGCTGGAGAATCGTCAGTAATCTGTTTTTAGTAGGGATCTCCAGAAACATGAACCATGAGTTCGCGATGATGGCGATGGCTGCGGTGTTCCCAAACATAAATACCCTGCCAAGTTCCTAATACTAACCGTCCTTGAGAAATTGGGATTTGCTCAGAAGTATGAGTCAAAACACTGCGAATATGGGCAGGCATATCGTCTGGCCCTTCTGCGTCATGGATGTAATAACTTCCTTCCGGAACTAATTTTGATAAAAAATTCTCCAAATCAACTAATACATCCGGATCGGCATTTTCTTGTATAATTAGACTCGCAGAAGTATGGCGTAAAAAGACCGTACACAATCCAGTTTTGACACCAGATTCAGCAACAATATCCTGAACTTGATGCGTGACTCGAACCAAAGACTTGGGAGTAGTCGAAACTCGAATTAATTGCTGATAATGACTCATTGCAGTAGAGCAACTACAGTTTTTCAGTACACAGTATGACATACATTCAAACTTAGCAGTTCTCAATTGTTCGACCGATTCACCCCGTAAGCAGTCCAAGCCCAGTCAAATTGACCCGAAAAAATAAAATAAAAATTAAGTCAGCAATTTTGCTTACCTACTTTATACCCTTATTTTGCTAATCTTGTATGTGAATCCAGAATAAGAGATCGACAGCCATGCGAACCCATTACTGTGGACAATTGAGAAGTGAGCAGATCGGAAAAACCGTTACCCTTTGCGGATGGGTAGATCGTCGTCGAGATCATGGTGGCGTGATCTTTCTGGATTTGCGCGATCGCACCGGGTTAGTCCAGATTGTCAGCGATCCTCAACGCACTCCAGACTCTTATAAGATTGCGGAAAGTCTGCGAAATGAATATGTGCTGAGAATTACAGGGCGAGTCTCCCAACGTCCAGAAGAATCTCTCAACCCAAAGCTTGATACTGGAGAAGTCGAAATCTACGCCGATCAAATTGAACTTCTCAACGCCCTCGGAAAACAACTTCCTTTTCAAATCTCCACCGCCGAATCAGAATCGGTTAAGGAAGAACTGCGTCTGAGATACCGTTACCTCGATCTGCGGCGCGATCGCATGAGTCGCAACCTACAACTGCGTCACGCAACAGTTAAAGCCATTCGTCGTTTCCTCGAAGACGAACAAAACTTTATTGAGGTTGAAACCCCAGTTCTAACTCGTTCCACCCCAGAAGGGGCGAGGGACTATATTCTTCCCAGTCGAGTCACTCCAGGAGAATGGTATGCACTCCCGCAGTCTCCGCAACTGTTTAAGCAATTATTGATGGTATCCGGTATGGATCGATATTATCAAATTGCTCACTGTTTCCGAGATGAAGATTTACGAGCGGATCGTCAACCGGAATTCACTCAATTAGACATGGAAATGAGTTTCATGTCTCAAGAAGAAATTTTAGCTTTAAATGAAGCGTTAGTGGCGCATATTTTCAAAGCCGTCAAAGGAATAGAACTTTCCCTTCCCTTTCCCCGTTTAACCTACGCCGAAGCCATGGATCGCTACGGAAGTGATAAGCCTGATACTCGTTTTGGCTTAGAGTTGGTGGATGTTTCAGATGTTGTCAAAGACTGTAAATTCAAAGTCTTTTCTGGTGCGGTTAAATCCGGCGGAATTGTCAAAATATTACCGATTCCCGGTGGAAATGAAGCCTTTTCTAATGTCAGAATCAAACCGGGTGGTGACCTATTTAAAGAAGCCAGTGAAGCGGGGGCAAAGGGTTTAGCTTATATTCGAGTTAAAGAAGGCGGGAAACTGGATACAATTGGGGCAATAAAAGATAATTTAAGCGAAGAACAAAAACAGGAAATTCTGGAACGAACTCAAGCTGAACCCGGTTCTCTGCTGTTATTTGGGGCCGGAGATACTGCTACTGTCAATAAAACCCTAGATCGTTTACGGTTAGTGATTGGCAACGAACTCGGACTCATTCCTAGCGATCAGATGAATTTGCTGTGGGTGACTGATTTTCCGATGTTTGAATGGAATGCAGACGAAAACCGTTTAGAAGCGTTACATCACCCGTTTACTGCACCTCATCCCGATGATGTAGATGACCTAAAAACTGCTCGCGCCCTAGCCTATGATTTGGTTTTAAATGGCTATGAAATCGGGGGCGGAAGTCTACGGATTTATCAGCGAGATATTCAAGAAAAAGTCTTTGAAACGATTGGATTATCTCTTGAAGAAGCTTACCATCAATTTGGCTTCTTATTAGATGCCTTTGAATATGGAACACCCCCTCATGGTGGAATTGCCTATGGCTTGGATCGGCTGGTGATGTTGCTAGCAGGCGAAGAATCAATTCGAGATGTAATTGCCTTTCCAAAAACCCAACAGGCACGTTGTTTATTAACAAATGCACCGTCTAAAGTAGACGAGAAACAATTGAAAGAACTGTATGTTGCTTCTACATACAAGCCGAAATCGGTAGATGATGAAGAGGATTAGTTGAGACTTAGATGGGCGTAACGCCCGTCTTCACTAATCATCAACAATATTAGCCCAAGCCGAAAACGCAGGCGGAAAGAACTCAACTTCATAATCTGATTCTTCCCATTCTTTAACCCAGAGGGGAACCTTTCCCTTCTCTACCGTCAAAGAAAACTGTCGCTCTCCAACATCGGCTGTGTGAAAGACTTGCTTAAGGGTATCACCCTTATCCAAAGTTTCACTGAGGATTTCATCAAGTATGGGATCGACTCGTTTAACGCGACTCTTATTTTCCTCATCCATCCAAAGTAATTTCAGAGATTTGAGGTTACGAGGACTTAGCTCGCTACGGAAATAAACTCGTTTGAGCGTGGCTAGAGGTTCTAAACTCCGCTCAATCCGGCGAATTTGCTGGAGTCGTAGATTGTGCCATTCCGCGAGATGTTTGCGCTCCGCCGCAGTGATAATTCCCTTGCTATTGGCGTGTTGCATTCCATACCGCACTAACGAACATCCTAAGTTCGCCAGTAGATGGATAAGTTGTCTCTCTTTCGGAGTAGCTTGGCGTCGAACGAGGGTGTTAGTGGCTCTCCTTTGTCTTCTTTCTGTCATCTGGACTTACTCGTCAATCTGTACTTGAGGACTTCCCCTGAACTGAAAAACTTCTATCCATTACAAGATGCCTGTAATCCGTCAGAATTTTGGGAAAATTTGTTACAGTCTTGACCTGTATGGGCAGATATTTGATTTTCTCCCAATCCGGCACGATTACATCTGTTGACTAGAATTTACAAATTTAGCTTGAGCTAAGTTGGTTCAAGGGGATAAGATATACCATTAAAGCATTGAATGGGATTGAATCAAAATTGAGATTGTCCGAAGAAGGACGAAAACAAGTTAAAAGTCCGAAATGGAGAAACTCTCAGGCTATATCCTGCATCTATGTACCTAGAATTTTCAATACTGTTAGTGAAAAAGTGGGTAATTGCAATAGACCTCTTGAACTTCTCAAGATCGAACTGTAATAATCTCAATATAGACTCGCACACCTTAATTGGTCAAAAGCATTAAACGTGAACTGTCCGTACTGTCCAAAACTGTCCACAACTCCTCAATTGAGGAACGTAATGCTTTACGATTCGATCAATTCGGGTGTTCTACCATCAGGGCGCATCTCCTTTTCTTTGAATACTAGGTGATCCTATTATATCCCAGATGAGGAGATATTCGTAGAGGGGGAAACTCCCCTCTATTTGCATTTTTAAGTCCCATTTCCCGAGCGAGAAAGGAACCTAGACCCACTTGAGAAATGATTAAAGATTTGTTACTTTAATATTAGAAAAATTTTAACGAAATGTAAAAAGTTTGATGCAACGATCTAAATTGGTAGCTTATTTAACAGGTGCAATTTCTATTGTTTTAGCACTCGCGTATCTATTGTTGGTGTCTCTACTCGATCTCCGAGGCGAAATGGTTCCAGCTCCTCTCGATCCTCTAATGGTTGTATCCCCGCTCCTATTCTTGCAAGAGTTGACACCATTTGGATTATTTTAACCCAGTTACAGCAGTTTTGAGTTTGACTGCACCCATGAAACTGTCCTTACTCTTAGGTATTTTACGAGCAGCGATACTGACTTGGGCGATCAGTTTGATCTGCTCTGCTATGATTGAGAAATAGGATTCGCGGGTTCATAGGAGCGGCATTGACCACAAGGCCCTTCGGGATTAACTGCACAACGAACTAATTCTGAATGAGCATTGAACCGACAAGTCGCATCACCGAGAACCCAACGTCCATTCATCAGACTTCTTTCTTGGGGGCGTTCTGCCGACTGCACGTAGAGAGAGATTTGATACAGTCGATAACGACCTAATTTCAGTTGATAGCGATGGCGGCGTTCCAAAACTGCGTAGGTTTGGCCTTGGAGATCTAGATAATGACCCGGTTGAGGTGTCCAATCAAAGCAAACACTCCCTAAAGATCGTCGAGGGTGAGTTAAAATGACCTCGGTTGGTAAAGAATCGGACTCAAGGTTATTCATCAAAGACTCCGTAGACAAATTTAACTTTTATTATGTCGATTGACAAAAGGTTTTGTCAAATTTTTGTCAAATTATAGATTATTAAGTTCTCACAGTAGCCCAATTGAATCTAGATCTCACGGCTAATTTATGGTTCTCAAATTGTATCATTATTAACTAAGTTGTCCACCTTTTTTATAGAGTTGATTTGTCCTCTGAAAATTTAAGATTAATTTTACATTCAAATCATGTAATGCTAATGCTAAAAATTTTTCTTAAAACTAACTCAGTTCTGACTAAAATCTAAGTAAACTGAGATTGCTCAAAGTCTATCTTCTCAGCTTAAGATCATGTTTTTATTTTTATCTAAACTTCTACCTCTGTTTATTTATCCATTAGGATTGAGTTGTTTGTTAATGATTGTTGCTTTAGTATTACTGTGGAAACAGCCTCGCTGGGCGGCCGGAGCGATCGCTTTAGCTTTAATGATTCTTTTAGCCAGTAGTAATCATGGGATTTCTCACCATTTAGTGCGATCGCTAGAATGGCAAAATATTCCCAGTCGTACACTACCAAAGTCTAGTGCAATTGTTGTCTTAGGTGGCGGAACTAAACCGCCCATTCCTCCTCGTCCTTGGGTTGATGTGAGTGAAGCCGGAGATCGGATTTTGTACGGGGCGTTGTTGTACAAACAGGAGAAAGCCCCTTGGTTAATTTTAAGTGGAGGGCGAATTCAATGGGATGGAAAAGAACCTCCAGAATCATCAGATATGGCAGAAATAGCAGGAGAAATGGGCGTTCCCCAATCAGCGATTTTGCAAGATCCCTCTTCTCTCAATACCTATCAAAATGCAGTTAATGTTCGCAAAATTTTAGAAGAAAAAAATATCACAGGCAAAGTATTATTAGTAACATCAGCTTTACATATGCCGCGATCGCGATTGGTTTTTCAGCGTCAAGGAATAGAAGTCATTCCTGCACCTACGGATTTTTTAGTCTCACAACAAGACTTTCAGCCAACAGCCACAATACAAGGAAAGATACTCGATCTTATCCCCGATACTCAAGCACTACAACAATTTACTCAAGCCTTAAAGGAATATATCGGAATGGTTGTTTATCGCTTACGGGGATGGTTATAGGCTAGGGTTTATGGAGTGATTTGAACTGACTCAAAGTGGGAAGCCAGAAAAGCGCGATCGCAAATTCTATGTTTAAAAAACTTGAATCCATGCTTTGACATCATATGCTGTCCAAATTCCATTTTTCCAGTAAGGATCGGCTTCGATCAAATCTCGTACAACCTGTTCATTTTCAGCCTCATAAATTCCGAAAACTTTCGTTAAATCTTGAGTCGGACCAATTGTAATCACGATCCCCGCTTCTTTCTGTTTTTTAATTCCTTCTAAATGTTCTTGTCGGTAAGGTTCTCGCTTTTCTAAGACATGATCGCAGTAGGTTCCGAATAGAATATATTTTGGCATGATTCTCAGAATTAAATTCTCTAACAATCTAGAGTTATGGATTACAAACCTTTGATCGCTGAGTTCATAATCCATAATCTACACTTCAGTTTGTTAACTGCGAAGATCGACGTTAAATTGTTTAGTTAACGCTTCTCGAACCTTTTGTTGTTTCGGTTCTACTTCTTCTTCAGTTAATGTGCGATCGCTAGCTCGGTAAACGAGACGAAAAGCCAAACTGCGTTGACCTTCAGGCACATTCTCGCCTTGATATTCATCAAAAAGTTTAACCGATTCGAGCAAATTCCCAGCCGCTTTAATCATACATTTTTCGAGATCAGAAACGGAAACCTCGACTGGAACAAAAAAGGCAATATCTCGATCTGAAGGCGGAAAAGTTGAGAACGAATTAAACTTGCGAACTAGATTTTCTCCTTGAGTTAGAGCATCCATTAATACAGATAAATTGAACTCAAATAGATAAACTTCTTTTGGTAATTCTCGTTGTTGTTGGAGTCGAGGATGTAATTGACCAAACACACCGAGTTGATTTCCATTTAACCATAAAGAAGCCGTTCGTCCAGGATGTAACTGTTCAACTTCAGACTCACCTTTGTATTCAACAGATAAATATAACCGCTTAAAAATGGCTTCTAAAATGCCTTTAGCCTCAAACCAACTGAGGGGGTTTTCTCGTCCACCTGTTGTCCAATGTCCTTGACTAATATCACCTCCCATCACACCTGCGATCGTATCTTTTTCCTTAAAAATTTCTCCTTCTTTCCAGAAAACACGCCCAATTTCAAACCCGTTTAAAGGGCCGTTTCCTTTTTCTAAGTTAAACGCAAAGGCATCAATTAATCCCGATAACATTTCAGTTCGCAACGCTGAATATTCCACTAACAAAGGATTAGAAATCACGACTTGATCTTCGCCTTCTGTTTTCACTAAAGAATAGTGCATTAATTCAGTCAGTCCCTCAGCCCGAAATGCAGATCGAATTTGTCGCAACGCCATCTGATCTGCGGGCAAATAACCCGGTACACTCTGATCGGGCAAAGTATCTGAAAAGTTATCATAACCGTACAGACGAGCCACTTCTTCGATCAGATCAATTTCTCGTTCTAAATCTCGCGCTCGATAGGCAGGCACTGTCACTGTCCAAACCACATCGTGAGTTTCATTTGCAGTTTTTTGACGGACTAAACCACAGCCCAATGCTGTTAAAATCGCTTCGATTTCTTCCGGTTGCAAGAAGGATTCAACTGCCGTTTGTTCACCCCGTTTTAATGAGCCTAAAATCTCATTCACCCGACTCAAACGCAATGTTACCTCAGAAGACGTAACATCATCAAGAATACTACTCGCGGATTCTTGCTGAGTTGGAATACCGCCTGCCAACTCTGTAATTAATGAAATCGCTCGACAACAAGCAAGAACTAATTCGGCTGGATTAACGCCTCGTTCATAACGGGTAGAAGCTTCTGTGCGTAATCCTTGACCGCGTGCTGAACGTCGAATTGCCACCGAACTAAAGATAGCCGCTTCTAACATTAAGTTCTGAGTTTCTTCATAAACTTCGCTTTCTTCACCGCCCATAATTCCGGCCAGTGCAACAGGCTGATCGTTAGCCGTAATAATCAGAGTTTCGTCTTGAAGTTTGCGAGTTTGGCTATCGAGCGTGGTTAAAGATTCACCCGATTTTCCGAACCGAACGCCAATCGTTAAATCTTGAGATCCTGTGATTTTTTGCAAGCGATCGCAGTCAAAAGCGTGTAGAGGCTGACCCCATTCCAACATAATATAATTCGTGACATCGACCACATTATTAATCGGTCGTACACCTGCACTATTCAAACGCTGTTGCAGCCATTGAGGAGACGGAGCAATTTTAATTCCTTCAATAATTGTCCCTGTATAAATCGGACAAGCTTGAGATTCACTAATCTCAACTGCTAACTTAGAAGAGGCTTTTTTATCTTCGATAATAATACCCGTTGCTTCAGGAAGACGTAACCGAACCCCGGTTAATGCTGCAATTTCTCGTGCAATTCCCACCATGCTTAAACCATCAGCTCGGTTCGCTGTTGCTGTGACATCAAGAATCACATCATCTAAACCGAGTAAGGGTCGAACATCACTACCAAGTTCTGGGTTTTCCAGTGCAAATGAATGAATTCCGGATGAGTCTTTTTCTAATCCTAATTCGGCTAAAGAACAGATCATTCCCATCGAAGGAACACCGCGCAGTTTAGTTTTTTTCAGCTTTAAATCAACCTTGGGTAAGTAGGTGCCAATAGTAGCAACAGCAACAATTAAATCTGCGGCTGCATTCGGTGCGCCACAGACAATATTTAAAGGCTCACTCTCCCCGATATCAACTTGACAGACTCGGAGTTTATCGGCGTTGGGATGAGGAGCGGCTGCGAGAATTTTTCCAACAACGACTCCATCCGCCCAAGTGCTACGATCTTCAATGTCTTCAACCTCAAAGCCAGCAACAGTTAACGTTTCAGCCAACTGTTCGGGAGTCATTTCGATGTCTATTAATTCTCGTAGCCAATTCAGAGAGATACGCATTCTTTTATCAGGAGTTCAGTATTCGTGCGATTAGGATGTTCAGACGCTTACCGCCAGTTCTGGAAGCTTAATTATCCAACTCGATCATAGAATAAAGGGGAAACTTCAGCATCGATTAATTTTTGAACTGAATATTAAATCAATTGGAGCCGTGATTCCGGAATTTGCGGTCTCTTTGGTGGAGAATAAGAGTTAGGGGGAAACTGTCTCTTGACAAATATTTGAGCATCTGCTAATAAAGTCGAAATCTATAAGTAATGTTGAATCGACTGTCGCTTGTGATCAGTTTCTCAAGGGCGGTCTGGTCCGTCTCCGCTAAACTTAAAGTTGAAGCATTGTTGAAAATCATGAGCTACTGCATCAATCCCGCTTGTTCCTATCCAGAAAACCCTGACGAGGCTTCCCAGTGTCAAACCTGTGGTGCGAAACTGCTGTTACGAAATCGCTATCGTGTGATCAAGCCTTTAGGAAAAGGTGGATTTGGAGCAACGTTTTTGGCGAAGGATTTGTCTTTACCGGGTTCTCCTCGATGCGTGGTTAAGCAACTTCGCCCTGCCGCGAAATCAACTCGCGTGTTGGAGATGGCACGGGAGCTTTTTCAGCGAGAAGCAACAACTTTAGGTAAAATTGGCGATCATCCTCAGATTCCTCGACTCCTCGATTATTTTTCGGGTAAGAAACAATTTTATTTGGTTCAGGAATATATTGAAGGCTGTAATTTAAAAGAAGAAGTTCGACAATCGGGTTTATACACAGAAGAACAAGTTCAAACGTTTTTACGAGAAAGTTTACCGATTCTCAGTTATATTCATTCTTGCGAAGTGATTCATCGTGATATTAAACCTGCGAATATTCTCAGACGCGCTCAAGATCAACGATTAGTTTTGATTGATTTTGGAGCCGTTAAAGATGAAGTTCAGCAGGTCACGGAATCTGGAACCGGACAAACCGCTTTTACGAATTTTGCAATCGGAACATCTGGGTTTGCTCCACCCGAACAGATGGCATTACGTCCGGTTTATGCCAGTGATGTTTATGCGTTGGGGATGACTTGTGTGTATTTAATGATCGGAAAATCGCCGAGTTCTCTCGATCACAATCCAATGAGCGGGGAAGTCATGTGGCGCGAACGGGTTTCAGTCAGTGATGATTTCGCTAGAATCTTGCAGAAGATGCTAGAGATGTCTGTTTACCAACGCTATCAGTCTGCGGAGCAAGTTTTAGGAGCATTAAATCATCAGAGCCAAATTTACACCGATTTTTCTGACGGGTTAACAATTCA
Organism: Cyanobacteria bacterium J06592_8; assembly: GCA_038530755.1. Lineage (GTDB taxonomy): Bacteria > Cyanobacteriota > Cyanobacteriia > Cyanobacteriales > Microcoleaceae > Capilliphycus. The sequence continues at coordinate 33,228 of JBCBCI010000060.1, forward strand.
ACCTAAAGTTGATCCTTCTGAAGTTCCAACAGAATTAGACCCTGAAAATGATGGCACAACCGTTTCCGATGATGAAGAACCGACAACAGTACGACCCTATGCGGAACTCGCCCAGCAAATTCGCGAACGCAATGCTCGTCGCCAGAAAAAAAGTAATTCACTCGGAAACAATTTCGTGTCTGTTCATGGGGGTTTAAGTGCCTCTCAAGGGGCACCCACAGCAACCTTATTTAATCAGTCCCAGGTATCTTGGGATGAGGCGAGTTTACATCAGGCTTATATTAGAGGCGATCGCTATTTTACAGATTGTAATCTCCAACGTTTAGATTTACGCAACGAAAAATTCTCCGGTGCCTATTTTCGAGAATCTCGCTTACAACGCACCAATTTTGAAGGGGCAAATTTATCCAAAGTAGATTTCTGTAAAGCCACACTGACGAATACGCTATTCAAAGATAGTAATTTAACTCGCGCCCGTTTGAGCTATGCCAATTTAGAAAATGCTGACCTACGGGGTGCAAATCTCACATACGCAGATTTGAGTAATGCCAATCTACGGGGTGCAAATTTATGCGGTGCGAATCTCACCCATGCTTTAATTTCAAAGCAACAACTTGCCTTGGCAAAAACTAACTGGCGTACAGTTTTACCGAAAGGCAAGCGTAAATTTGGCATCTAGATTTACTGCCGAGTTCTCAATCAAAAGGAATCATACTTTTAATTCATCTACATCCAGATCCATCCATCGCTCCGATCTATTGTTTAGCTCAATTTGAATTGTATAGCAGTATTGAATAAGTTGTGAGTATTCAAGCGACCAAGAGGGTTCACTCACGATCTTCTGAATACTCTGTCTCTGTTACTTATGATTCCTGATCGCTACAATATACAGAATCTGTGTCTAGATTATTTTCAGAATTAGAAGCAGGTTCACTGCTATTAGATTGTTTAGCACTGAGAATTCGAGCGGGAACTCCAACAGCGATCGCTCCGGCTGGAATATCACATACAACAACAGCATTTGCTCCAATTTTGGCATGATCTCCAATCTTCGTTTCCTTTAGAATTTTAGCTCCAGCTCCGATATCAACGTGCCCTCCAATTTCAACACCATTAGTAATCGTTACCTGCTGCAAGATGAGACAATTGCAGCCAATTTTGGCGAGAGGATGAATAACAACTCCGTTGGGGTGAGTCAAGCGCAACCCTCCACCCAGTTGACAATTTATGGGAATATCTGCGCCCGAAACCACACTCCAAAATCGATGTTCAAAAATATGTATTTTCTGGAAGAACTTCGCAAAAATTCCACCTTTTTTTTCCCATTTTTGATATTGACGAATTGACTTGAGAAGCTGTCGGCTTGGAGACCACCACCGCTCAAATTTTTCTCGCTCCCAATCTGGCTCTGTTGCTGAAATTTGTTTTTTTTTCTTCTCTGTAATTAAGGTAGATTCTATAGAATTCTGCATATTTGAGTCTGACAGTAATCAATCAAAAAATAACTAAAGCTTCTCTTAAAAATGTAAGACAAATTCTAGCAAATTTTACTAGGTTTTGTATTCAACTAATGTTCGCTGACGACCGAGTAAACGATTCCAATGAAATTGAATTTGACCCTGAAGTTGCGGAAATTTACCCAGGACACAGGATAAAGCATAGAGTGCTGAGTCTTGATGAGAATAACCCCGCTGCTGCATATAGTAACGATAAATTCTATACGTTAAAAACGGATAACCCAGTAACATCAATAGACTTAATTCATGGGAGGGAAAAGCAAATCCTAAAGCCGATACTGGAATGAATAATCCCCACAGCCAAATACTTTTACTTTCTTTAGCCCAATGTCGCTCGGGAGATTGACCATGTAACCAAGCCCCTTCAGCGTAAGCATGACCCGCTCGTAGCATCCGTTTCCACCACTGATTCCAACGGGTCATCTGTGCATCATGGAGCGTCATCTCAGCATCGAGACGGAGAATTTTCCATTGCTGTTGACGTAAGCGTACACAGAGTTCCGGTTCCTCTCCAGCAATAATGGAGTCATTAAATCCCCCGACTTGTTCAAAGGCTTTGACTCGCATCATGGCATCTCCTCCGCAGGCTTCCGCTTCCCCAACAGGAGTATCCCATTCAATATCGCACAATTTATTATAGACTGTTTGTTCTGGAAACCGTTCTCGCCGTCTTCCACAAACAACGGCAACATCAGGTTGAGTTTGGAGTGTTTCTTGAGCTTGTTCGATCCACCCACTCACAACTTCACAGTCACCATCAACAAATTGAACAAATTCAATCTGGGGGTGAGTTTGTCGTAGATGTTGGAATCCGGCGTTGCGAGCGCGAGCTGCGGTAAAAGGAATAGACAGATCGAGTTCAATCACTTCAACTCCTAATGACTGCGCCATCTCAACGCTACCATCAGTTGATCCCGAATCTACATAGACAATCACATCTACTTTCTCTAGCACTGAAAGCAGACATCGATGCAAACGTTGACCTTCATTGCGTCCGATCGCAATTAGTCCGACTTGATTCAATCTCTCCACTAATTCTTGTTAAGTTAAGGATTTCAGCAGGTTGCATGACAATTCTTAGATTAACATACTCTCTCAAATCTTCAAGGAATTTTTAGAAGAGTTCAGCTCAAGCTACGAATGTGAAATTATGTCACTCTAAGTCTACAGCCATTACAGTTCCTGGACGTTTTATTCAACTCTAGACATTCGCTTTGAGGGTGGAGTATAATAATTACGTGCATCATAAAAAAACTGACCCTCTAAATATTTTCAAATCGTTTAACACTCAATCAGGCTGAGTCAAAACAGTCCTTGGGAAAGGATGATAGAAGTCTCGAAATATTGACCCTGTAGAAGAAAACCAAAGACTATCTTCGTGTCTTTCTATAGTTAAAGGTTAGACTGAGCATTTACTATCAAGCTTCTGTAGAGAAGCGCAATACTCAACAAACTGGGAATGATTTCATGCCAAATGCCAAGAATCCTGTGATTGCGATTGGATTAGACGCTGCTCAACCTTCTTTACTCGAAGAGTGGATGTCTAAAGGGTATTTAAAAACTTTAAGCCGTTTACGGGAGCAAGGCCTTTATAGCCGTTTAAAAAACTTTAAAGACTCCAATGTGGAAACCGCCTGGACGACCTTTTCTACAGGTTGTCGTCCTGAAAAAACAGGCTATTGGGCGGCGATGGGACTCAAAGACGGAACCTACGAAACAGAAACTCGCGCTGCCTACGACTACAAAGAATTTTCTCCTTTCTGTGCTTTAGGGGAAGATTATCGAGTCATCACCTTTGATGTTCCTCAACTGCGACTCAACCCAAAAACCAATGGGTTACAAATCGGTGCTTGGGGGGCGCATTCTCCTCAAATTCCCAGTGGTTCTATTCCTGAACCTCTCTTCCAAGAAATCGTCGATAAGCATGGGCCTCACCCGGGTCTTCATAAGGACTATGCAGTTTGCTTAGACGTGAAAAGCACGATGAAACTCGAAGAACGGTTTCTGACTGGAATTAAGCGCCGTTCAGCCATTTGCCAGGATTTGCTCCAGCGTCAGCCTTGGGATTTATTCTTAACGGTATTTGGTGAATCTCATGGTGGAGGTCATGTATTCTGGCAACTGAGTCAACCGGATCATCCACTTTATGAAACCCTGCGACCCAAAGTTTCCCACGATCCACTCCTCGCTGTTTATCAGGCGATGGATAAAGCGATTGGAGAAATTTTAACGAAAGCCCCCGAAAATGCTTATGTCGTTCTGTTCTCCGATCATGGTACGGGTGCGGCAACCATTGACTTACCCAGTTTCATTTTCCTCCCAGAGTTTCTCTATCGCTATAGTTTCCCTGGAAAATGTGCGATCGAAAGTGGTAAGATTTCAGACCCCTTACCACCGATGATTACAAAAATGAAGTGGAACTTTTGGGAACGACATCTGTGGGGTCAAAAGTCTGATCCGAACCCGATTCGCAGCTTTCTACGTCGAGAAACACCGACTCGGATTTTTAACTTAATTGAACCTTTCTTAGATGCAAATCCTGGAGAATACGATCTGATTTCTCCGTTCCAACTCAGACGACAAGGCGAAACCGTTGTACCTTGGAATCCCGCTCAATGGTATAAACCCCTCTGGCCGAAGATGAAGGCGTTTGCGATTCCGAGTTTTGCTGAAGGTTATGTTCGGATTAACCTCAAGGGTCGCGAACCGAATGGAATTGTCGATCCGTCTGAGTATGAAGCGGTTTGTGATGATCTGTGCGAGAAACTTCACGCGCTGAGAGATCCCCGCAACGGGATTCCCATGGTTAGTCATATTGTTCGGACTCGCAAAAATGCCGAAGATCGTAATCCTAAGTTACCCGATCCAGATTTAATCGTGGTTTGGCAGGAAGAATATGTGACTGATGTGATGGAGAGTCCGGACTATGGACGTTTTGGCCCCTTACCGCCCTATCGTTCCGCTAGCCATCGTTCTCAAGGATTTATCTTAGCCACTGGCCCTGATATTAATCCCGATTCGACCCTCTCTTCTGGTCATGTTCTAGATTTAGCACCGTCAATTTTGGATCTGATGGGCGCACCGATTCCAGAACATATGGAAGGTAAACCGATGCCGCTGCGAACCAGTCAACCTGCCATTACTATTTAACAGAGGATTTATTGAGAATTCAGCACTGGATTAACTTGCAACCGCGATTGGGCATAGCACAGATGTGAAACCCAGTTGCGGTTTTTGATCTAAATTGATCTGTGAGTTGGAGTACCTCCCCTAGCCCCCCCAGGGCTGTTTCATTCTCAGTTAAAAATTGCCGGGGTTGATAGGGTGATGGGGTGATGGGTTGGTGGCCAGAA
>JBCBCI010000061.1:0-37960 GCA_038530755.1 Cyanobacteria bacterium J06592_8
GTAGTTTCACCGCAGGTGGTGTTGACTGGACGAGTCTTGCCCTCAGCCTTGCGGGAGATGTGAACAGCGTATTTTTCACTGCGGCACTTCCTGATGCCAAGATTGCTAAACAAGTTGTACCAGCAGTGGTTGATGTCGTTAAAGCATTTATGGCAGAGGAAGACGATGTCGTCGAAGCACCTGATGCTGCTGCCTATGCTACGATTACTGACTTTGATCCAACTGAAGATGTTGTGATTATTCCTCTGGCAGATTCAGGCAATATCAATGCTTTCCTTTCCACCGACCTCACCAATACTCAGAGTGATATGACGTTCGTGTATGACTCTCAGGATGGAGCTGATATTTTTGCAACGCTTGAGTTTGCTTCTGCTTCTGAGATTCTGGGTGATAGCTACACGACTCTGGATAATACAACCCAGGAAAGTTTCCAAGAACAGCTCATGGATAATGCTTTGGTGATTGATTCGTCAGGAGCGGTTCTGGGGAGTGGAGAGGGTGAAACCCTAGATCTCGATGCCAATACCCAAGAAGATCTAAACAATTTAGGAACTCGTTTTCTGGTTGTTGGTGCTTATTCAGGAGTTAATGCTCAAGGTGACAATAGCGATGATTACCTGATGGGTACAAACTATGGTGATGTCCTCTCGGGTTATCAACTCGATTCATCCGGTGGAACCTCTTTTGCTCCTGAGAGTTCTGGCGATGACCAGCTCAGAGGGTTTGGTGGTAATGATATGTTTTATGGGGGTTCTGGTACTGATGTGATGATTGGAGATGAGGGTTTAGATATGGTCTCTTATATCCATTCTGAAGCAGGAATTAAGATTGACTTCTCTAATACAGGCTCTGATGCTTATCACGGAACCTATGTCGAGGTTGAGGATGATGGATTTGGGGATCAGGACAAACTATTCAGCATCGAAAATATCATTGGTAGTGAATATGAGGATACAGTAACCTTCGAGGGTGTTAGCAGTGGCGTTAGCGTTGCAGTCTACACATTCCCTGAATCAGATACAGACGAAATTAGCGTTAGTGAAGGAACTTATTCTCTAGCAGGGATTGAAAATATTACAGGTTCCGCTCACCATGATACGGCTGACCTGACTAACATTAGTAGTTCAATCACCATCCCTCTAAAAACTGATACCACTGGTAGCATAACTGTGGTGGATGATGCCACAAACGAGACTTTTACTCTCACCAATTTTGAAACCATTATCACTTCTGCGTCTGGTCAGGATGTATCGGTTGTGGTGGGAACATCCAATAGTGACAGCTTAACTGGCGGTGATGGAGATGACTTCTTGGTTGGCGGTGATGGTGCTGATGTTCTGACTGGAGGTGACGGTGCTGATATTTTCTACATTACTAACGAGAGCGATTTTGAAACAGTTGACCGCATTACAGATTTTGATCCCTCTGAAGGAGATATCATTGTGGTTGACGAAGTTTACGGTGTAAATGAGTCCTGGTTGGGTTATGACTCATCAACTGAAACTCTCAATGCAGGTGGATTAGATGTTGCGGTTATAGAGGGAGCTGGCTCAACAATTCCTGATGGATATGGATACAAAGATAGCTATAACATCATCACCACAGATGACTTATCTAGTATGAGAGCGGGTATGGAAATCTCATCTAATGTGAGTTTTGTTGGTGGACAACTTAAATTTGAGAGTTTACTGACATTGGCATAAGTATTTAGTTAGACAAGGTCAATTTTATTAGTAATCTTATCGAATAGAGCTGGAACAAAAACTCCAGCTATTTTTTTGTTAGTGCATTTCTGAAATTGCAGACCGGTCACCAATCATCCAGAATCCATAATAGCCGCACTAATGCAATTCCACTCATTCCTGCAATCAAAGTCCAAGCTAGCATTAAACCCAAAACATCTCCTAAAAAAAATTCAGTAGACTGACGCATCACGCCTCCGAACGCCCAACCAATGGATAATCCAATTGTCCAACACAGAGGACTAACCCACAACCATTTCCAGGCGCGAGGAACTTGTATTCTCAGGACTAACCACTGCAAAAATCCAATCCAAATTCCGACTTGACCGCCATCTATGATACCGTAGATTATTCGAGTAGAGGTGTCTAAAGTTCGAGGTGCAACCCAAGCGAGCGCTCCAATATGTGAGTATCCAAGTACAGCCCAACCGAGAGTATTCGCAATAATCCATTGCCAAGGTTGATTAATATATTCTCTCAGAACAAACCACTGAGCAAAGCCAATTGTTGTTCCTCCAACGACTCCTGTTAAGAGTCCCATATCTGGCCGTTCACCGATTTCAATCCACAATAAACTCACAAAAAAACCAACAGCAGTGGCAAAAACCCACTTCAGCCAGAAACCGTATTTTGTTTTAATCTCATAGAGATAGGCTTGTGGTTTCACAATTTATTTTGGGAGGAATCCTAACCTATAAACTTAACAGAATGATCAAAAGAATTTAACATCAGGAAAACAGGCTTCTCTGTCCTCGCTGTCAGTTATCCTATATTCATAATTCATAATTTATAACAGTTGAGCCGTTAAAAAGCGTTCCCAGCCGAAGGAGTCTAATAACGGGTCAGAATTTTCCTCTAATATTGATTCTGCAATCAGTTTAGCGGTAATTGGAGCCAGTAAAATTCCATTGCGGTGATGACCCACAGCGAGAGTTAAATTATGGAAAGGACTGCTACCTAAAATGGGGAGTAGGTCAGGAGTTGTCGGTCGAAATCCGCACCAAAATTCTTGAATCGGAAAATCACGCAACACGGGAAAAATGCGGATAGCGCGTGAGAGTACGGTGTGAATTCCATCTGGAGTTAAACTCACGTGAAAACCCACATCTTCGAGGGTCGCACCAATCACAATTAAACCATCTCGCCGAGGAACAACATAAATTTCTGGGCCAAATAAAACCTGTTTAAGTGGAAGATGTTCAAAAGAATCTGGAACTTTCACTGACAACATTTGTCCCTTGCGAGGAAAAACCGGAACTTGTGGTAGGAGTTGTCCAGTCCAAGCCCCTGTCGTTAAAATATATTGTGACCCGATGATTGTCCCTTGATTTGTTTCAACGGCTGTCACGGCTTTGGAGTTGTGGCGAATCTCTTGAACCTCGACCCCTTCGAGGACACGAACGCCTAATTGTTGGCTAGCTGTTTGTAAGGCTTTGAGAAGATAGCGACGGTTATCGACCTGAGCATCTTTGGGAAACCACCACCCACCAACCACATCCGCACCCAAACCCGGTTGATGTTCCAGTATTGCGTTTCGGTCTAGCCAAATTCCTGGAGAATGGGGAGGCTGATACACTTCGGTGGTCTGCGGATATTCGTAAACAGGCGCTAAAATACCGCAAGGCCAGTACCCTGTCTCTAACCCCGTGAGTTCTTCGAGTTGGCGAGTCCACTGAGGATATAAAGCGCGACTGCGTAGACCTAACTCTAACAAGGGTCCGGGTGGAATGGCTTCGGCTTGGGGAGCGAGCATTCCCGCTGCGACCAGACCTGCGGCTTCGTGAAAGTTGCGGCTGAGGAGAGTAACATTTGCACCTTTTTGTTTGAGTTCAACGGCTAGAGACAAGCCGATTAAACCACCGCCAATAATAATGATGTCATCAGAAACATTCATTTGAATTAAGAGTTAGGCTACGCTGAAGATTGTTGTCTTAATATATTACCAAATTTTCGGGAAGTTAATTATAAAAAAATCAGGCTATCCTAGAATAAAGTTTTAAGAATTCAACAAAAATTCAGCTTTATTTTAGGATTGTTTGGAAAGCTATTGTTCTGAAGACTGAGCCTTAGAGATTCTGAGATTAACTTGATGATCGAGTTTGAGAAATTGATTTTGAGTTGAGTCATAGATCCAAGCCTGAATTAGATGGGTTCCTATCGGGAGAAAATCAGCAGTCAATTCAATCTCCCATTCTAGAGGATATTCCGATGAGGATTTTGTAGAGGTGAAGGGCTGAGAACTGAAATCAACTGCATAAGTATTTGCAAAAAAAGAGGGTCTATTCGCGATGGAAAATAGAATTAGAGTTGGGTTATTTTGAGAAGGATATCGCTCAATCCATCCTCTGATTTTAACCGATTCTGATTGATAAATGCTAAAAACTTGATCGGTTTGAGGAGTTGTAATTTCTCCATAGGTTTGAACGGAATTTTCAACAAAAGTAATATTTTGAGGAAAGGTTCTAAAATTCAAACGTTTCAGCTTTTCGGCTGACTCCCAAATTACGTTCATCCAGGGAGATGAATTAAGCGGGCGCAAACAACTGCGATCAGATTGTCTAAAAAAAGATGAATACTCTAAATATTCAATCAAATTAAAACAAGTTTTTCCGACCTGAATAAATGGAACACGAGATTGTACATAAGGAACGACATTTCCGGATTGAACAAAGTTTAAGCCTAGCAAGATTCCCGTACAAAAAAATAAGATGATCCTCTTTTTCAGTGAAGGGGAGAAAATACGTTGACTGAGTTGAATGATCGCAATCGGAAGTAAAATTGTATGAGTCGTGTATCGAGAGGTTGAAATCGCATAATCTGCTCCCAAACCTGAACGACCAATCGCAATTAAAAGACTGCAAAGCAAAGAAAATAAACCCAGATAAATCCAGGGATAAAGGTTATAATTATTCTCTTGATATCTAGAATTAAATAAGGGAGTTAATGCTAAAAACAAAAAGAAGATAACCAGAATAAATCCTAAAATCCAGGTTAGATTAGAACTCCCTAAAAAAGGTGCCGCAATCAGATTGAAAAAAAAGTGAAGAACAGCTAAAGCTTTTGAGTTTGATGTAACTGGGTCAGGAACAGTTCCTGTTTCTTTTCGGTATCCCCAAGAATAGAGCAAAATTGACAATAAAAATAAAAATATCCAGACTGTTAATCGCTTTCTCTTGTGTTTAAGATTTCCTGGAATTGTAAAAGTAGAAGGAATCAGTGCTAACCAAGATAATAATCCCTGTGCAGAGGAGAAGCTAGCGACTCCACATAAAAGAGCAGAAATACTGAGTTTTATTGGAGGCTTGAGAGATTGACTCGATAATAACAAACAAGCCAGAACCACACACAAATTAATTAGAAAAAGAGCAATTTGAAATCCCCACAACCAATTTTCATGTTGAACCCAAGAAAACAGCAAAAAGCAGCTTGAGAGATTGATCAGATGAAACCCAGTTTTTAGAGACTTTGGAGTTGTAATCAGAGATAGACGATATAAGCCTAAAAATGTTAAAATAGCTAAAAATAGGCTAAAGTAAAGTTCCCATCGAATATTCCAATCCGAAGCAAAAGATAAAGTGATAAAAATAATCCGAGGAAAAAACAGACGGTGACTATTATGAAGAGAAAATAAATTTTTAAATGTGAGAGTCCCAGAAAAAAATTTGTCTAAGAAATAAGGAACAACCCATTGATCGTGTAGAGGAACATTAACACCGAAATAAGAGATAAATCCACAGACGCTCAGAACGGGAATTAGGTATAATATGAGTAAAAAGAAGTTGTAGCGAGAGACAATAGAATTCTTTAGAATAGCCATTGAGTCAAAAAAGTTGAACGTAATCCCAAAATACAAGATTTAGGAGATAATAGAATAATTAAGAATACAATACTGATCTTAGTAAACAAATACAGGAGTGATAGAATGAAAAGTCTAATATCATCAATGATTATAGCCTGCGGTGCGACAATACTTGAGGTGAATTTTGCGATCGCCGAATTTACGATACCAGCCGAAACAATCGCCCAACCCATACCTCAAGAAAACTTAATTATTGTACAAAACTCTGAGCTTTCAGGCGAGATTCGTGTAATTCAGGAAGGAACCGGGACTTACTCTGTGAATAGTCGCTTTCGAGGAAGGATCACAGATGTTTCTCTACGAGTGAGTGAAAGTGGAGAAGCCGAACTAATTTTTCAAAATAGCGATCAACAATTGGTTCGTTTTAGAGGAGAAGTTATTCGTCGAGATCCCTACGGAATTAAAGTCGATCTGACAGATTCAGATGTTTTAGATGCGAGTGGTGTAGCCGATATTCAGTATAGTTCAGATCGTTCATTAATCTACTCAATTTTTGTGTCGGGAACAGTCGATAATCAGATTTTTTCAATTAGTTTTAACCGATAGATTTTCAATCTTACCTAAGATTCAGCTAATGTTTTGATTGGGTTCGACTGTAACTTTCATCTGTCCTGAAAGTTTCATAAATTGTCTTTCTATCGGATCAAAAACCCAAGCTTTGATCTCATTTTCTCCTGGGGATAAATTATCAGCAGAACAACTCACTTCCCAGCGAGAATTTCGATAATGTTCAGACTCTAAAAATTCAATAACATCTGGACTGGGTAAATTAATAAAAGCATTCGCGAAAAAAGATTGTCGATCATTTAGGGATAGAAAAACAAGTTGAGGTTGCTGGAGTTGATTGGGAAAAACCGCCCATCCATCTATCTCTACAATACCCGCTGTCGGAACAGTTAAGCTGTTTTTATAAGTCCAAGGCGAACTAATAAAACCGTAAACTTGATCGGGTTCTTCGACAAAAGAAATATCTTCCGCAAAATCTCTTAAATTAATTTTCTGGAGACGTTTAGCTTCATCTGATAATCCAACTGCTTGAGGAGTCATCACAATCAAACAACTTTCTGAAGAACGGTCAAAAAAGTTTGATTCTTTGACATCCATATAATCAATCAAATATAAGCATTCCTCTGCAACTTTAGTCGGTTGATAAACTAAAGTTTTTGCTAAATCTAAGCTTTGAGTAGCTCGAACCCAGATTAAACTTGTTATTAATCCTAAGCCAAAACAATAAGCTAATACTCTATCATTAAATTTTAGCTGTTGTAAATGATTTTGACAATGGAAAAGATGAATATTAAGAAGATGAATCACTGAAATAACGAGTAAGATCGCATGAGTTGTGTATCTTGAAGTCGTTAATCCATACTCTACACCGAAGTCAGCTCGACCAATTGTAATTAAAAAGCCGCAGAGTATTGAGAAGAAGCCAATAGAAATCCAAGGACTAGATTCAGGAATAAAAGTAACTCTAAAAGGACGAAAAATTGAGACTTGTTCAATCCCAAATCGAAAAACTAGAAATGTGAAAAGAGAAACGATAATCAATCCGAAGATCCAAGCTACTGCTGAACTTCCGGTTAATGGTGCTGCTACAACATTCAGGAAAAAGTGAATATAAACATACAGTTTTCCCCAAATCGAATCATAAGTGAGAGTATCATAAGACTCTGTAATCGGTGTTGCTTGGTATTGAATTGAATAAATCAAACAACATATTAAAAACGAAAAAATCCATAGAGTAATGTGCTTCTTTTTTTGTTTTTCAGATCCATCTACAGTTAAGATCGATGGAATTAGGGCTAGCCAAGACATTAACCCTTGTGCGGAAGAGAAACTGGCAATTCCACAAAAAATACCTGCTAACTTAAGTTTGGTTGAAGACTGAAAATTTTCAGAATTCGTCAATATAAATACAGCGATAATTACACAGAAGTTAATTAAATATAGAGCAAGCTGAAATCCCCATAACCAATTTCTATATTGAACCCATGAAAAAACCAGAAAACAGGTAATTATATTAATTGTATGAAACAGAAAAATACTGGTATTTTTTTGAGTGATTTCTGAAATTTTATAGAGAACTAAAAACGAGGCTAGAGCTAAACCGAAACTCCAGTACAGTTCATAGAAAATATTCCAGTTTGATAAAAAAGCTGTCACGGCAAAGATCAGCTTGGGGAAAATCATACGATGATTATTATTTAATTCCCACAGTTCGCGAAAAAAAGACAGCACATTAATATTAGCAACAGCTTCAAAGAGATCGACCAAAGCAAATTGATCGACCCAAATCGGTACATTGACTCCAAATCTTTTAATCAACCAAAATGTGGCGATAATAGGAAATAAATATAAAATCCAAATCAATCCGTCAATAATATAAGTTTTCTTATCTTCTTCGCTCTGAGTTTCCCGTAATTTCATTAAAGATTTAATTTTGAGTTATTTTTGAGCTTAAGATGATATACTATCACTTGTCAACTGTCAACAGACTCACGAACAACACTATCTAAAAATTGTTTAGCGACAATCTGAATAACGATGAATCAGCTTTTCACAAGCACGGCTTCTGCCCTCTGTTACTCTATTATTCAACAGTTCTGTCAGCCTCTTCACTCTGACGATGATTTTCCTCATAATAATATAGTTCGCTTTGTTTTGCAACAACACAGCAGAATGCCAGATTATCTGAAATTTCCCATCTTATTCTTGACCATTTTATTTGATTTTTGGGGAATTATTGTCAGTGGTTCTCCGTTTCATCAGCAACCCCATCAAAAGCGATCACATCAAATTTTAGCTTGGAAAAATGCACCCATTAGTCTTTGTCGTGACTTGATTCGCTTTTATGAAAGTTTAGTTGTTCTAAGCTGGAAAACTAAGCAAATTAATTTAACACAAAATTCAGATCAAAATCATGTCTAATCTGAAAGAAAATTATCTAGTAAAAAATCTCAAATCCCCTTTAAACTGTGAGATTGCTATTGTCGGTTCCGGACCCGGAGGAGCCATTACCGCCTGTCTACTCGCAGAAGCCGGACGAGATGTTTTATTAATCGAAGAAGGAGAGCATTTTTCAGTCAAATCCAGTCCTCCATTTTCTCAAACTGAACTCGAACAAAAATATCGAAATGGAGGCTTAACCGCAGCATTTGGTCAGCCTAAAGTTCAATATGTAGAAGGTCGATGTGTCGGAGGAGGAAGCGAAATTAATAGCGGACTTTATCATCGAACACCTGCTGAAGTTTTAGAAAAGTGGCGCAAAGAATTTGCTGTCGAAGCCTTAACAGAAGCGGATTTAATTCCTCATTTTGAAGCCTGCGAACAAGCGGTTAATGTTTGCAAATTACCCGGAAAACCGCCTCTCGCTTCCCTTAAATTGCATCAAGGTGCCATTAGTCTAGGTTGGCAATCTTTAGAAGTTCCACGCTGGTTTCGCTATGACGAACAAAGAGATCCGGCGGCGACTCCTAAAGGAACTCGACAATCTATGACCGAAACTTTTATTCCGAGAGCCTTAAAAGCTGGCTGCAAACTATTAACTCATACTCGAATTCATCGCATTCAAGCGCAAGGGAAATTCTGGCTCTTGAAAGGAGAATATTCTCATCATTCAGAAGGCAAAAAGCAGCTAGAAATTCACGCGGAAACTTTATTTGTTTGTTGTGGAGCGATTCAAACGCCAGCCTTACTCAGACGTAGTGGAATCACTAAAAATATGGGTAATAGTTTACAAATGCACCCGACTGTTAAAGTAATCGCTCAATTTGATGAAATTGTCAACTCATTAGAGATGGGAGTCCCCGTTCATCAAGTTAAAGAATTTGCTCCCAAATTAAGTTTTGGGTGTTCAATTAGTTCGCCTCCCTATCTCGCAGTCGGAATGACCGATCATCCTCAATATCGAGAGGAAGTAGACAGAAATTGGCAAAAAATGGCGATCTATTATGCAATGATTACCAGCGAGAGTAAAGGATCTATTCGCTGTTTACCGGGATTTCGCGATCCATTGGTTCGCTATCACCTGACTCAACAGGATTTAAAAGAATTGTCAGCAGGATTGGAAAAATTATCTCAACTTTTATTTGAAGCGGGGGCGAAAATGCTGTATCCTAGTATTTCTAATTACCCTCGACTCACTCAACACCAAGATCTCAATCAAATTCCAGAGATTTTACCCAAGTCTCAAACGAATTTAATGACGGTTCATGTGATGTCTTCTTGTCCAATGGGAGAAAATCTCGAAAAATGTGCAGCCAATTCTTTTGGAAAAGTTCATCATTTCGAGAATTTATATATTGCTGATGCAAGTTTACTTTGTACGGCTCCCGGTGTAAATCCTCAAGGATCAATTATGGCGATCGCTCGCCGAAATGCACTGAAATTTTTAGGAAAACTGTAGAAAATATTGTCTAAAAATTATGGAATTTAACACAAAATTAGTCTTAATAACTGGAGCATTAGGTTGGCTTGGAACCAGCTTAGTGAAAGCTTTAGCAAACGGATTAGCTGATTGTGAAGCCTTGAGCCAGCCTTCAGAAAATTTAACCATTCGTTGTCTGATTTTACCCAATCAAGATGCAACAATTCTGCAAAAAATATCAGAAAAAATCGAAGTGATTCAAGGCGATTTACGCAACTCTCAAGACTGCGATCGCTTTTGTGAAGGTGCTGAAAATTCAGTCCTATTTCATACCGCCGGAATTATCCATCCAGGACGAATTCATGAGTTTTACAACATCAATGTAGACGGGACAAAAAATTTACTCAATTCTGCAATCAAAACAGGTGTAAAACGAGCGATTATTGTCTCCTCAAATTCTCCCTGTGGTTGTAATCCTCATCCCGATCATTTATTTGATGAAAAATCTCCCTATAATCCCTACATGAACTATGGACGTTCTAAAATGTTGATGGAGTTAGCCATCAAGGAATATTATCAAGCTGGAAAAATTGAAACCGTTGTGATTCGTCCCCCCTGGTTTTATGGCCCCAATCAACCGCCGAGACAAACCCTATTTTTCCAGATGATTCGAGATGGAAAAGGGCCGATTGTTGGGGATGGAAACAATCTGCGATCAATGGCTTATGTGGATAATATTTGTCAAGGATTAATACTCGCTGCTCTCACAGAAAAAGCGAATGGGGAAACCTATTGGATTGCGGATGAACGTCCCTACTCCATGAATAAAATTATCGATACCGTTGAGCATTTATTAGAGTCTGAATTCAACCAAAATTGTCAACATAAACGTCTCAAACTACCCGGAATAGCCAGTGAAGTTGCGCTCAGTGTTGATAATTTACTGCAATCTTTAGGACTATACCAGCAAAAAATACACGTTCTTTCAGAGATGAATAAAACCATCGCCTGTTCGATTGCAAAAGCTAGACGAGAACTGAACTATCAGCCGAAAATTGATCTAGAAGAAGGAATGCGACGCAGCTTGAAATGGGTATTTGAAAATTATGGAGGAATTGACGCTTAATGTTGACTCACATTGTCGTTCCAGAAGGATTAGCGGCTGAGGATAATACCCCCAATGAAACCTTCTTTTTGTCCGATTATTTTGAAGCTGTTCTTCAGCGTATTATTCAAGAAGTTCCAGCAACAGAACCTGTGTATATTTCACCCGGAAATCCATTCATACATGAAGCCTCTGAAGAAGAATACGCGGCTCAATACCTTCAGCATCAACGACCTGAACTTCAGGTTAAATATCCGATAAATATCCGTGACAGACCCTATCTTGATACCTTTGATAATGCTCGTGTGTTGAGAAAATGGTTAGAACAGGAAGGATTATGGCCGCTTGGAGAAGTGATATTATACTGTAATGCTCCTCATGCTGTCCGAAGTAAAATCCTGTTTGAACTCTGTGAATTTAAAGTTAAAAATGTCGTTCGATGTCGTCCAAAGCAGCGAGAACGTCAGATGGTTCCTCGTCTCTGGTTTTATAACTATCTAGTTGTTCAGATAATTTATGAATTAATTGGATTGGTTTATGACTTAAATCGATGGGTATTCTGGAAATTAAAAGGCTAAAAATTCATCCTTAAATTCTTCTCTGTGCGAAATGAGGATGTATATCATACGTTATAAATTTTGATTCAATCTCAAGATCGAGTCAGTGCATAACCTCATATTGGACAACCTATAAATTAATTATGTTTTCAATACAAGGATTGACAACGATGAATTTTGAGATTTTTGATGAGGAATATTACCTAAAACGTCATCCATTTCTGATTCCTGCAATAGAGCAAGGTGTGATTGAATCTGGACTCGATCACTTTCAGCGGTTTGGTTTACAGGCTGGATTAACTGGAATTTCTCGCTACTTTGATGAAATATTCTACCTAGCAAATAATCCAGGAATTCAAGCCGCAGTTAATGCAGGACAATTCGCTTCCGGACTAGAACATTTTATTCGGTTTGGTGCTGATGAGGGTCGTACTCTCGTAACTTCAGACTACAACGAGTCATTTTATTTAGCGAGTAATCCCGATATTGTTCCCTTTGTTGAAAATGGCACTTTTAGAAATGGCTTGCAGCATTTTATTCAATTTGGAACTAGCGAAGAGCGGTTAGCTAATTCTTTTCTAGAGCGAGAATATTTAAGCAAATACCCCGATGTAGCCGCCTCTGTAGAAGCCGGAGATTTTCGCACAGGTCGTCATCACTACGAACAAATTGGTCAGTTTGATCCTTCTCGCTCTGTTACCTTTGTCGGAACCCGTGAAGATGATGTTGTTGAAGCTTTCGGGTTAGGTGAAATTGAAATCATTGGTGTCGAAGTTGGGTTTGATGAGGATGGAAATCGAATTTATGAAAGTAACGGCTTGAATTTTGATGAAACTGGAACTTCTTTTAGAGATGAAAATGATATTCTGATTGGAACACCTGGGTCTGATACCTTTGTAATTGGAATAGGACGGGCATTGACTGATTCACCGACTGGAGATTTTTATCAAGGTTTTGGAACTGCTCGAGTTCTCAACTTTGATCCCGAAAAAGACTCCATCCAACTCGCCGGAACGAGGGGAAGCGGGTACACACTCTTAGGCACTACGGTTCTCAATGCGAGTCGTTATGGATTGGTCAGCGTTGAGGGGTTTTCATCTCCTGGCGAGATTAACTTTATCTTTAGTGGTGAACTTCCGATCATAGAGAATTTCCTAGAGGATAGATATTTGCTCGATAACCCTGATGTTCGAGATTTAGTTCAAGCTGGAACCTATGAATCTGGATTAGATCACTATAAGCAAGTTGGCCAATTTGAGTCAGATCGGTCTGCAACCTTTGTGGGAACTTCAGGTAATGATGTTGTCACCGCTTTTGGAGCCGGACCTCACGATATTACAGGCGTTGAGAGGATAGGAACGGGTACATATACCAGTAATGGTAGCGATGAGTTTGATGTTCTCATTGGTAGTTCCGGTGCTGAGGACACTTTCATACTGGGAAGAGTTGAGCAGACTCGATTTTTAGCTTTCCCAAGAACTTTTTACCTTGGCGAAGGAGAAGCTCGGATTCAAAACTTTAGTCAAGCTGACGGAGATAATATCAGACTGGTGCTGAGTAGCCAGGAAACCTATGACTTATCTCCTTCTGGCGCAGATTTAGTTCTATCTGTAGGCGGAGATACCGTCGCCATTCTTGAAGGGGGAGCCGGATTATCCTTAACACCAACCGATATTGTTAATGTTGCTCCCTTCTATCAAGAGCTTACCTTCATTTAAAGTTGAGTGATGAATTAATCGGGTATATCAATCCTACTTACTTAGAAACTCTTTTACGAATTGACAATATTCGTTTATGATTTGAGAATATTAATGGTGTAGAGAGTGAACGATAGTCAATGAAACATCTTGTTACAGGCGGTTCTGGATTTTTAGGGAACTTAATTGCTCGACGTTTACAAGAACGGGGAGAAGATGTCAGCATCCTCGATATTTGGGAAGATCCAACTCGCCCTCAAGAAATTAAATATATTTACTGTGACATTCGCGATCGCGATGGGGTTGCAGCCGCGATGAAAGGAGTTGATATTGTTCACCACAATGTTGCTTTAGTTCCTCTAACAAAATCCGGTCAAAAGTTTTGGGAAGTGAACGTCGAAGGCAGTCAAATTGCGGCAGAAGAAGCGGTAAAAGCAGGCGTTCAAAGCTTTATTCACATGAGTTCAAGTGCTTTATTTGGCGATGCGAAATGCCCGATTAATAACGATACCAAAACTTCACCCGTTGAAATTTATGGTCGGGCAAAACTAGCTGGAGAAATCGCCGTTAGAGAAGTATGCGATCGCGGAAATTTACCCTTAATTGTCATTCGTCCTCGTACCATTTTAGGAGAAGGAAGACTCGGAATTTTTCAGATATTATTTGAATGGATTCAAGAAGGGCGAAATGTTTATGTGATTGGTGATGGAAATATCAAATTTCAATTTATTCATGCTTTAGACTTGATGGATGCTTACCTCCTCGCCCTTGATTTAGGTAAACCTGGAATTTATAATGTGGGAACTAATCGCTTTGGAACCTTGCGAGAAGGTTTAGAGAATTTAATTGGTTATGTTGGAACAAAATCCCAAGTCAAAAGTCTACCCACTGGGTTGACAATTAATACACTCAGACTGTTAGATGTCGTTGGCTTGAGTCCACTCGCCCCTTGGCATTATTTAACGTATCATAAAGAGTTTTATTTTGATGTCGATCCCTTGCTAAAACTCGGCTGGAAACCGAAATACTCTAATGATGAAATGTTCCAAGAAAGTTATGATTGGTTTCAGCAAAACTATGATAAACTCCAAGCAGAAAAAGCAGGTTCAGCTCACCGTCGTCCGGTCAAACAAAGACTATTGTGGGTTCTGAAAAAGTTTTCTTAGCTTTAAATTTTGCTGTAAAATCTCTTTGCTTAATTGTTTCTTGATTGAAATTTTGATATCATTCATTTATGCTAAATTTGGTCAAAAAAAATAGATTTAATCTCTGTATTTTGGGTGGATTTATTCTACTGAGTCTGCTAATTTACAGCCAAACATTAGACTCGTTTTTCCTGTCTGATGATTTTGATAGAATCTACAATATTCAAGACAAGGGTATATTTGGAGTTTGGACAACAGCACCCGAAATCTTTTTCAGACCGATTATATCTGTAACGTTATTCATAGATTATAGCCTCTGGAAGCTGAACCCATTGGGCTATCATCTTACTAATGTCATTTTTCATTCTATTTGTTCTTTTTTAGTTTATATTGTAACAATATCTTTGTTAGAGAGAACTTGGCGTTATCAAAAAAATATTAAACTTATTGCTGTCATTGCAAGCTGCATATTTCTAGTTTTACACAGCCATGTTGAAGCTGTTGCTTGGATATCCGCCCGCGCAGATTTAGTATTTACAGGCTTTTGTTTAGCAGCTTTTTGGGTTTACTTACGCTACAAACGTTACAGTAAACTTTCAGATCTAATTATTTCTTATTTGCTTTTCCTCTGCGGAACATTTTCAAAAGAGTCAGCCCTCATCTTTCCTGGCTTTATCTTTGCTTATGAACTGTATGATGTCTTCAATTCTCTCAATAAACAGCGTTCACTTTTTACATTTTTAAAAACTGTATTTCTCCCTATCTTTTATAGTACAGCTTGGCTAATTTATTTCCCGCTTCGATACTTGGGTTTAGGTAAATTCTTAGGTGGATATGGAGGAGACGTTCATCTAAATTATAGTTGGTTTGCTATATTTCAAGGATTCTACTCTAGTTTAAGAGTGATTATCCCTCCCCTGACTTTCTCTACACCTCTACTCTGGCGCATTTTATTTATTCTTTTTCTCTCTAGCCTAATCTGGTTCCTACACCATACCTATAAACAAGGTGAAGCCACTCAGGAAACAGGAAAACTCACTCTTTTTCTCCTAAGCTGTTGGGGGATATCAATTCTTCCCTTTATTAATATTGGTGTTTCTACTGCTGATACTCAGTCTGAACGTTTCTTGTATTTATCTTCAGCTTTTTTCTCGATTCTCTTGACTCTATTTTTAGAATATATCTTAACTAAGCGTCAATTTGTTTTAATTCTCTTAGTCACCTGTTTCTCGATGTTGTCTATCAATCAAATCTATCTTTCTAGTCAAACTTGGAGAACAGCGAGTCAAATTTCTCAACAAACGATTACCAGTATAAAACCTCTGAAAGAAAACCAGGGAATGTTTGTAATTAATTTACCAGACAACTATAAAGGGGCTTATATTTTCCGTAATGGTTTTTATCAAGCACTTCTCCTTTTTTGCCCTTTTGTCGATTTAGACTGGATAATTGTTTCGTCTTTTCATACACTTTTAAATCCTGAAGATGAAGTCGAAGTCACCGGAATAACCTCCCATGAATATCGGGCAACGATGCAGAATCCTGATACCTATTTTGTCAAAATTCCAGAACTTTTAGAGAAGAACATAGAAAACAATGGATTTGAAATGACCAGTCTAGATTATGAGAACTACCGTTCCTATACCCTGAAAATTATCGATACAGTTCGTTTGCATCGAATCTTCTATTACACCAATCAAAAATTGAAAAGAGTGTTAACTTAAAAAGTAATCAGCAATCAGCAGTCAGCTTGGACCAATATGTGCGTCTATAGAGTTTATTAAAAATAGGGTAATAAAATGAACTTAAATTTGAGTGGTTGGACTTTTCTTCTAATTGCAGCAGTCAATAACTCAATGGGAAGTTTACTGCTGAAGAAATCCCGTTTAGTAGCAACAGATAATAGTCTTGTCGGCTTACTCTTTTCCCCTTGGTTTATCGCTGGACTATGCGTGTATGGGATTAACGTAATTTTCTTTGCAAAAGCCCTCGAAAAACTACCCGTCTCCGCCGCCTACCCCGTTTTTGCAGGGATTGGATTTGGTTTAATTTCGGTAGCCAGTGGATGGTTCTTCGGAGAACGATTAGGAATAAATCAATGGATCGGATTGGGAATGATCCTGGCAGGCATTATAATGATGTCACGTTAAGAAAAATCCAGATTTTTTAGTTTTCCTAACGAATTTATGGTGGTGTAAGTGAGGACTAAATGATGAAAAATACTGATCGGGACAAAATTTCTTTGTCTACGAAGCCAAGCGAGAACTCTAATGTTGAAACTTGTTCAGAAAAACAACAGGGTAACGGCTTAGAGATTCTGAAATTATTGCGCCCTCATCAATGGACAAAAAGTTTCTTCTGTTTGGCGGGTGTAATTTTCGGAGAACGATTGTTAGAACCGCAGTCTATTGGTTTAGGATTTCTAACGGTTGTATTATTTTCTGCAATGGCTTCAGCCGTTTACGTTTTTAATGATATTCAAGATGTAGAACGCGATCGCAAACATCCTAAAAAACGATTTCGCCCTATCGCCAGTGGCAAAGTTCCGGTTAAAACTGCCCTTTGTATTGGACTGTTTTTAGCCACATTTTCTTTAGTCGGGGCGTCTCATTTGGGATGGGCAACGTTTACCTGTATTTTATTGTATGCTGTCAATAATATTTTCTATTCTCTCTACCTGAAGAATCAACCTTTATTCGATGTGGGTTGTATTGCTTTTGGTTTTGTATTGCGACTCCTCGCCGGAATCTATGCTTTAGGCGATGTTCCAACGGCTTGGATTACCCTCTGTACATTTTTTCTAACTCTATTTTTAGGCTTTGCCAAACGCAGATCTGAACTTTTAACCCTAATTAATCAGTCCCTGGATTCAGAGTCAACAGCAAAATCTGAACCGGAAATCGAAACATACGAAACCTCGTTAATTAATCGACATTATCTACAACTTTTTTATCAACGCGGAAAAGTCAATAAACAACGCCCCGTTCTCGCCCAATATACTCTTCCTTTTCTAGACTCCTTACTCAATAGCACCGCCACAATGACAATTATGTGCTATGCCCTGTTTACGATTATCTCTGGTAAAAATCCCTCTCTCGTGATAACGGTGCCAATTGTTTACTACGCGGTCATGCACTACAAATGGATGGTAACAGTATTGGCGATAGGAGAAGAACCGGATCGGATTGTCCTGCAAAATCAAGTCATTAAATTAAGCTTAATGATTTGGTTGATTGCCTACCTCGCCATTGTATATTTAGATATTCATCTATTTATCTAGATCGGATTTGTCTAGAGCAAAATATCGAGTGCGATCGCGAGTTATTTGATAATTGTTTAGACAAATCAAAAAAAGTTAGGAATCTGCATCATCCCTGACAACGATTTGTAGGAGATAGGTAGATAATGAAAGCTTCACTTGTTTAGGAGTTTAAGTCATGGGTCGCGCTACGAAAGCAATATTAGCCTACTCTGGAGGAGTCGATACTTCTGTCTGTATTCCCTACTTGAAACAAGAGTTTGGAGTCGAAGGCGTGATTACTCTCGCCGCTGATTTGGGACAGGGAGACGAACTCGAACCGATTAAGCAAAAAGCCCTAGATTCGGGCGCTGAAGAATCCCTCGTCATCGATGTCCGGGAGAGATTTATCAAAGAATTCGCCTTTCCCGCCATTCAAGCCAATGCCTTTTATGAAAATCGTTATCCCCTTTCAACAGCTTTAGCTCGTCCACTCATTGCTCAAATTTTAGTGGAAGCCGCCGAAAAATATGGAGCCGATGCGATCGCTCATGGTTGTACCGGAAAAGGAAACGATCAGGTTCGCTTCGATGTTTCGATTAGTGCGCTCAACCCAACCTTGAAAATTCTCGCACCTGCTAGAGAATGGGGAATGAGTCGCGAAGAAACCATCGCCTATGGGGAAAAATTCGGGATTGAGTTCCCCGTGAAAAAATCCTCTCCCTACAGCCTAGATCGCAACTTATTGGGAATGGCGATCGAAGCCGGACCCCTTGAAGATCCCTGGACTGAACCACCCAAAGATGTATTCCGTCTCACCAAAGCCATTGAAGACACGCCCAATGAACCGGAATATGTAGAAATTGGATTTGAGAAAGGGATTCCCGTCAGTTTAAATGGAGAACAACTCGATGGAGTGGCGTTAGTTACCAAGCTCAACGAAATGTCTGGAAATCATGGGGTTGGGCGCATCGACATGATCGAAAACCGTCTCGTTGGGATTAAGTCTCGCGAGATTTATGAATGTCCGGCGATGACAGTGTTAATTCTTGCTCATCGAGATCTTGAAAGTTTAACTCTGACTGCGGATGTCACCCGATATAAGCGAGGAATTGAGGAAACCTATAGCCAACTTGTCTATAACGGGTTGTGGTTTAGTCCCTTGAAAAATGCCCTCGATGCCTTTGTACAGCAAACTCAAGATAGAGTCACAGGCGTGGTGCGGGTGAAACTCTTTAAAGGAAATGCGATCATTGTTGGACGCAAATCAGACAATTCTATCTATAGCTTAGACTTAGCTACTTACGGTTCTGAAGATGCCTTTGATCACAAAGCCGCCGAAGGCTTTATCTATGTTTGGGGATTACCCACACGGGTTTGGTCTGAGAAACTGAGACAGTAAAAGTTCAGTAGATTGTTCTTTCTCCAACAATATTTAATTCAGTTGATAAACCCGCCCTAAGCGTGATTTCGTCGGGGCGGGTCAATTTTTGCCTCGAACATAATGCACCCAGATATATAGCAGTACAAGTTGATGTTAGGACATTAGTAAAAGCAGCAGAAGCAGATCAGATCTTAGCTATTGCCTACTGCCTATTGCCTAGCGTGTAGTCAATCTTACACACGACGACGCTTGGCACTTAACGCTAAACCTGTGACTCCCAGTAAGGTGAACAGA
Source organism: Cyanobacteria bacterium J06592_8 (assembly GCA_038530755.1). Lineage (GTDB taxonomy): Bacteria > Cyanobacteriota > Cyanobacteriia > Cyanobacteriales > Microcoleaceae > Capilliphycus. The sequence goes on from JBCBCI010000061.1 coordinate 19,388, forward strand.
CTGGTTGTAGGTTCAGGAACCGATGCAGACTCAGCGACTTCTAGTTTGGCAAATAAACCATCTGCTTCGTCATTCGGGCCTGCGGCAACATAGAGACTATTGGTTTCACCCAAGCTCGCTCCATTCCCAAAGATTAAGCCCCAGAGTCCTTCAATTTCAATCGGATTACCTGATTCATCTTCTAAGAATCCAATCTGTTCGCGAGTAGTGCGATCGTAACCCACAATTCGACCATCACCGAAGTTACCCACGAGTAGAGAATTACTCAATTCGCCAAAATCGGACGGTGCGATCGCCAAACCCCAAGGTGCGTTGAGTAGATTTTCGTCGGCAGCGTCGGTATCTGGCCCCCAAATATTGAGCAAATTGCCTTCAATATCATATTCAGCTAGCCGTCCCAAACCAACCTCAGCAAGTTCTTCACCGGGTTCATCACTTAATTTGGCATAAGCGACGTAGAGTGTGCCTTCCAGATTTTGAATATTAAAAGGAGCATACTCTTCCCCAAAAGGATTCTCAAATAAGAAGTTAGATGAAATGTCATTAAACTGGTTATCCCAAACATCAATTCCCGGTGATTCGATGCTGAAATCTGCCCCAAATAGAAGATTATTCTCTTCTAGGGTCGTTCCTGCCATACCTTTGTAGATGGCAAAATTATCATTATCGAGATTAGAATCCGTATTTTGGGTTGCAAATTCAGAATTATCTGCAACAACTAGATATTCAGTCGGTCTGAGTATTCCACCGTCATCTGTAGGAACTTCTGTCCAAGCTGAAAGGGTTCCGCCTTCTTCCACTGCAAAAAATCGTCCTGGCCCCGTAATACTTCCTAAATCTGGATTATTGGGGTCGAGTAACATTGTCACCTCAAAATCTGACGGATGGGGACTAAAAAACTGGCCAGTGGGAGCGCCTGCACTTCCGAACGGTGCATTCGGTGATGTGGGAATGGTGACAAATGTCAGATCATCCTGAAATAAGGGAGTTCCGCCAACATCTCCTACATAGGTTGTTACTGTTCCAGAGTCAGCATTAGTCACCCAAAAATGCCCTCCAAATCCCGCCGGACGAATCGCTAAACCCCAGGCATTAACCACCAACGGATCGAGAATTTGAGGTTCAAACTCAGAACTATTAGAGACAAGATTCGTCTGAAAATAAGCTCCAAATGCTGGAGTCGCTACACTACTGAGAATTGCACTAATGACAGTTGCACGTAACAGATTGGGAAATTTCATCTTCATGTTTTGGATGTTCACACCTCAAAGGACTAATTTTCTGCAAAAGACTCTCAATAAATTAACATAGTTATTTAAAAAACCCTCTAAAATTTATATAAAGATTATTTGAACAGTACACAGTAATCAGTCAACAGTGAGAAGCCATAAAAAAACCCCATTCGGGGTTAACAAAATTGTATTAAACTAAGTCAAAATTTAAAGGACGTACAACAGTAGGAAAAGTACAATCCAGATCACATCAACAAAGTGCCAGTAAATTTCTGCTGCTTCTGGACCGAAATGAGACTCACTGGTATAGTGACCATCTTTACGACCCCGAAACAGAACCGCTAAAATCATTAGCACTCCGAAGGTGACGTGCATTCCGTGAAATCCAGTTAACACATAGAAGGAACTGGCGTACACATTAGTTGTCAAGCCAAATTCTAAATTGCTGTATTCAAAAATTTGACCCGCGAGGAAAGCCGCACCCATCAAAGCGGTGATCAGATACCAGGTTCTCAGACCTGCTTGATCATTTTTCTTAATCGCAGCCGTACCCTTATTCATCACGAAGCTACTGGTAATCAGAATCAGGGTATTAATTCCAGGAAGTAACAGTTCGCGTTCAATGCCATCTGGGGGCCAGACTGTGGCTTCTGCTCTGAAGATGAGATAGGCGGAAAATAGACCTAAAAAGATCATACTCTCACCTACCAGGAACACAACGACACCTAATAATCGTAGATCGGGATGTTCTTCGTGGTGGCCATGAGCTGCAACTTCTTGGGATTGATGCTCCACCGCCGTTTGTGTGTTGTTAATCGTTGAACTTTGCATGAATCTCTATAACGAATACAAGTGTTTTCAGTCGCCAATTGTTTCAGTTTTCAGTTATCAGCTTTCACTGTGTACTGTTCCCTATATTAGTCATCTAACAGGGAAGAAGACTGGGCTTCTGAAAGGGGAATCCCTGTTTGTTTGGTACGATTCGTCAGGCTCTTCAAACGAGCGCGAATGGCAAGAGTTTTCTTCATCCCATAATCGTAGGGGCCTGTTTGTAATACAGGTACGCCTTCAAAGTTTTCGATGGGAGGAGGAGAGGTTGTCATCCATTCTAAGGTGAGAGCATCCCAAGGATTATCGGGGGCTTTCGGACCTTTGAACCAACTCCAAGTGGCGTTAATTAAGAAAGGAATCGTTGAAACCGCCAGAACCGCAGTACCAATGGTGCAGATTACGTTTACATCTGCATATTTCGGGTCATACATTGCGACCCGACGAGGCATTCCTTGTAACCCCAAATAGTGCATGGGGAGGAAAGTCATCGTGGTTCCAATGAAGGTCAAAATAAAGTGAACAATACCCAAAGGTTCGTTCAGCATCCGTCCCACCATTTTGGGATACCAGTGGTAAATTCCGGAATAGATCGCAAATACCGCACCGCCAAACAGAACATAGTGGAAGTGAGCGACCACAAAGTAACTGTCGTGAACGTGAATATCAAAAGGAACAGAAGCAAGCATGATTCCGGCTACCCCAGCAATTACGAAGGTAGAGAGGAAACCCATTGCAAACAGCATCGCACTGTTGAGGCGCAGCTTACCATTCCACAGGGTAGCCAGCCAACCAAACACCTTAATTCCAGTCGGAACCGCAATGATCATCGTAGCGATCATAAAGAACATCCGTAACCAACCGGGTGTTCCACTGGTGAACATATGGTGCGCCCAAACGATTAATCCGAGGAAGCTAATCGCCAAGCTAGAAAATGCGATCGCATGATAACCAAAAATTGGCTTACGAGCATGAACCGGAATCACTTCCGAAATTACCCCAAAGAAGGGCAAAACCATGATGTAAACCGCCGGGTGAGAATAGAACCAGAATAAGTGCTGGTAAACAACCGGATCGCCGCCGCCTGCGGGGTTAAAGAAGTTTGTTCCCGCTAATAGGTCAAAAGACAACAGCACTAATGCACCTGCTAGAACAGGAGTCGAGAGTAAGATCAACGCAGAAACCGCAATCATCGCCCAGCACATTAGAGGCATATCATATAAGCCCATGCTGGGAATTCGCATTTTAAAGATGGTGATCGAGAAGTTCAGTCCACCCAAAATAGAAGCCGTTCCCGCGAGTAGAACGCTCATAATCCAGAGTTCTTGGCCGATTTTACCCGACACCAAACTGAGCGGAGGATAAGCCGTCCAACCTGCTTGGGGAGCATTTTGAATTAACAAACTCACCAGCAGTAAGATTCCCGAGGGCGGAACCAACCAAAAAGCGACAGCATTCAGTTTCGGGAATGCCATATCCTTCGCCCCAATCATTAGGGGAATCAGATAATTCGCAAAACCCGCACCCGCAGGTACAATCCACAGGAAGATCATGATCGTTCCATGCAGGGTGAACAGGCTGTTGTACATTTCAGGGCTAACAACATCGGGGTCAGGAGTCGCCAGTTCTGCACGAACTACACCCGCCATTACACCACCGATGAGGAAGAAGGCAAAAGCCGTGACGAGATATTGAATCCCGATCACTTTATGGTCGGTACTAAAACCGAAGAAGTCTCGCCAGTGTCTCTCCTGTTCGTGACCGTGAGGTTCAGGAAGATTGGCAGTTACATCTAACTGTGCTTGTGTCATAACAAAACAAAAGAATTCAATATTTCACAACCCTGTTGAACAGGAAAATGGTGCGATCATTTCTGGGTTGGGGTGAGGTGAGGGAATTTTATCTACAAATTCTATGCCAACTCTGGGCTAATCTATTTCACCTGTCACCCCAGATTGTTAAGTGGAACTGAACTTAATCGTGAAGTTGAGACAGAAGTTCTGTACTCATCCCCATTTCTTCAGCATAGGGAGCTAAAAATTCGCTCTCTGAAAGTTCTGAAGGCTTCAATGCGACAGTTTGCTCTGAGTCAACTTGAGCAAAGGTATTTTCCTCAACCCAAGCTTGATATTCTTCGGGAGTTTGAACGATCATCTGAGTTCTCATCCCTCCGTGATAGCCGCCGCACAGTTCAGCACAAACAACGGCGTAGGTTCCGACTTTTGTAGTTGTAAACCGCAGTTCAGTGTTCATTCCTGGAATTGCATCTTGCTTCAGACGCAGTTCCGGAAGCCAGAAGGCGTGAATCACGTCTTGAGCTTCAATATTGAGCTGAACATCTTGGCCAACCGGAACGTGCAGTTCACCCGCTATGACTCCGCTATCGGCGTAGTTGAAAAGCCAAGCGTATTGCAGTCCAGTCACGTTCACGACAACATCTGCTGTTTGACCTTCTTCATCCGGACGAGCGCCAATTCCTAAAGCAATTTGGGACTGAGCTTCAGGAATAGAACCTTCTTCTCCGGGTAGAGTAGCCGCGATCGCACTTCCGTGCATTTTCATGTGAGCTTCCATGGAGTGTTGACCGGATACCATCGGATCGAGTCCACCCATTTGGTTATAGATCTCAAAGCTGTAGATCCCAACCGCTAACACTGTAAAAGCCGGAATTGCTGTCCAGAGAATTTCTAGAGATAGGTTGCCGTGAATGGGTGGCCCATCTGTATCATCGCCAGGACGACGACGAAATCTAAAGAATGCAATGATCAAAACTGCCTGAACCAAAACAGTTAAGCCAAAGGAGATGGTTAGCATGAGTTTGAACAAGCTATCCACATCCGAGGCTTCTGCTGAGGCAGCTACAGGCATTAGACCACTATTTTGACCATACCAGATGCTCAGGAGCGTTATGGCGATCCCGAAGAGCATGGTGATAATTGAACCGGGAATGTTCACTTTGATACCTCCTTAGTTTGGCACTCCCAATATTTGGCGCATGAGAGAGCAGCGATGTGATTATCTTTACTGCGAATAATGATTACAGCGAACTGGGTTAAGTTGAAATCGGGCAGGACGAGAATACAATCAATGGCAAAATCCGTTTAATTTTTAACCTTAAACCTCTCTTCTAAGGTATAGCAGATCACCTAAGACAAGCTGTCTTTTTTATGTATTCTTAGACTTTTCTTCCAGATCGGGTCTACCCTGAATCCCGACTACAGGTCTTCTGCTAAATTCTTGAGCTTTTCTGAATTAAAATTAACATTTTCCTTAAATTTTTTTTCGGGTTTTGCTTAATAGAGTGTAATAAACAAATAAAATCCGAAAACATTCTAAAAGTCTGTCCATCTGGCAAATGTATCGCTAAGGTAGATCAGTAGAACCGTGAATCTGGACGAGAGAATTAATGATGAGCGATCGGTTGATGGGGCAGGAGAGAAAAACCAATGGCATCAATTAATCTTAAGAATCTTCAAAGAAGTTTTGTTGTACACAATACAAGCTTTGATGAAGTTTTAACCTAAAACAGTCCTAAAACATTCATTGTAAATTCAAGCACCAGACAGAATACATGGCTAATACTGTTCTACCTCATCCTAGTATTTCATCCCAAATTCAACCCCAGGATCGGATTCGTCGCTTAGTGTGGAAATTGTGTATTGCAACGTTAATTTTAATGGCGATCGGCAGTGCCACACGAGTAATGAATGCAGGCTTGGCTTGCCCAGACTGGCCTTTATGTTACGGTCAATTGGTTCCCACCGCTCAGATGAATTTACAAGTCTTTCTAGAGTGGTTTCATCGCCTAGATGCTGCAATTATTGGTATCGGTGCGATCGCGCTGAGTGGTTTATCTTGGTGGTATCGTTCCGAGTTACCGAAATGGCTACCCTGGGCAGCTACATTTGCCCTGAGTTTAATAGTGTTTCAAGGGGTTCTCGGTGGCTTAACGGTGACAGAACTGCTGCGGTTTGATATTGTTACCGCTCATCTCGGAACCGCTTTGCTGTTTTTCACAACATTGCTAGTGATCGGATGTTCGATGATGCCCTACAAAGCCACAGGTAACGTAGGGAAACTGCCTTGGGTCAGCTTAATCGCCGCAATTTTAGTTTATCTTCAAAGTTTGATTGGTGGATTAGTAGCCTCTCAATGGGCTTTACACCAATGTTTCGGTGGATCTCAACTCTGCACTATCATGAATAGCCATATTGCAGGGGTTGTACCACCCACTGTTGCCACCCTCATCGTTGTGGTTGTGGCTTGGCGAACCTACGCATTGCATCCCTTACTGCGAAACTTAGCAAACTGGGCTGGAATTTGTGTAGTCGCTCAAATTGCGGTTGGAGTTGCGACTTTCCGCTTGCACTTGCAAGTTGAACCGCTGACCGTAACGCATCAAGCCATCGCTGCGACATTATTGGGACTTTTAATCGCCTTAACAGTTCTCGCATTTCGCGATCGCAACAGTCAGAAGATGAAAAATACCTTCACTCCTTCAAGCCAATCTTAAAATTTTCCGATTCTCTATTTCAGAGTTCAGAACACTTCACAAGAGAAAATCAATGCAAGAGATCATTAGTACCAGTAGCGCTCGTCGCCACGAAAATCTGATTCAAGTGGTTCAGAGTTACTATCAACTCACTAAACCCAGAATTATTCTTCTATTATTAATCACAACCGCAGCCGGAATGTGGTTAGCAGCCAAAGGAGAAGTCGATCCTCTGCTACTCCTCGTTACCCTTGCTAGTGGTACATTTGCCGCAGGTTCTGCCAATACAATTAACTGTATCTACGACAGTGACATCGACTATATCATGGAACGGACGCGCTGGCGGCCCATTCCCTCTGGACGAGTTAAACCCCGTCATGCGTTAATGTTTGCGATTACGCTAGCAGTTCTGTCTTTTACCTTACTGACTGTATTTGCGAACCTGTTAGCTGCCGTACTGGCCATGTTGGGAATTGTCTTCTATGTTGGTATCTACACCCACTGGTTAAAGCGCAACAGCGTTCAAAATATTGTCATTGGTGGTGCGGCGGGTGCTATTCCTCCTTTAGTGGGTTGGGCGGCTGTAACAGGCGATTTAAGTTGGGCGGCTTGGCTTCTATTTTTAATCATCTGTTTGTGGACTCCCCCTCACTTCTGGGCATTAGCAATTATGATCCGCGATGAATACAAAGAAGTTGGCGTTCCGATGTTACCTGTGATCGCGGGTGAGGAACCCACAGCGAAACAAATCTGGATTTATACTTTGCTCTTGATTCCCTTTACTTTAATGCTGGTTTATCCTTTACACACTAGCGGCATTGTTTATGGTGCGATCGCATTGGGTTTAGGGGCAATCTTCATTCAAAAAGCATGGCAACTATTACAAACTCCTGACGATCAAAAAGTTGCTCGTTCTCTGTTTAAGTATTCTATCCTGTACATGATGTTGCTCTGCACTGGAATGGTGATTGATAGTTTACCGATGACTCATCACTTTGTTACTGCTTTGAGTAATCATTTCTACGGTTGGATGAATAGTGCTGTTGCCATTGCATCTTCATTCTGTCAAGGATAATCCTTGAGTTCAAACAACTCAATTCCATAAATTTCAGGTAGGCTATTTGCGGGTCTACCTGTTTTACTTTGAGCGGTTTAGACTTGGATGCGATCGCTTCGGAGCATATCTTTTCAACACACTTAGAAGCGATCGCTATCTTTTTTTTCTTAAAAGTTCAGAAAATTTTTCCAAACCTTTAGTCAATATCAAATTGAATTGTGAAACAAAAAGTTGAAATTAAAATTGAGATTTTAGGCTTTTTTGGTTAAACCTAAAAGATTGAAAATGAGTTAGATTTAAGCTCCAATTGCTTCTTCAATAATTGGCAAGCGTTGAGAAGAATATCCAATTCCGCGAACAGTTAAAACATACTCCGGATTGCGCTGATCTTCTTCAATTTTTGCCCGTAAACGAGCCACGTGAACATCAACAACCCGCATATCGGCAATGCGTCGAGGTGCATAACCCCACAACTCCTGAAGGATTTCGGAACGAGACACCGCCTCACCTGAACGCTTCAGCAGCAGTTCCAGGAGATTAAACTCAATGTAGGTTAGGGGAATCATTTGTTCACCTTTGTAAACCCGTCGCTTAACGGTATCCACTCGCAGTCGATCTACTTCAATGGTTTCGGTACTGGCGTCACGGGCGGGATTGGCTTCTTTTAAGCGCCGTAAAATCGCTTGGATACGGGCTTCTAACTCTTTGGGTGAAAAGGGTTTAGTCAAATAATCATCCGCCCCAAGTTCTAAGCCTGTAATGCGATCGGCAACATCTCCTAAAGCCGTTAACATAATAATCGGAACATCGGATTGAGTGCGGATTTTTTGACAGACTCCATAACCGTTGAGTTTAGGCATCATTACGTCTAAAACCACCAGATCTGGATTTTCCGCTTCAAAGAGACTCAAAGCTTCCTGGCCATTGGCTGCCGCGACAACCTGATAACCCACCATCGACAGACGAGTGGTGAGAATGCGGCGGATTGCAGATTCGTCATCAGCGATTAAAATTTTTCCAGAGTTTTGCTTGTGTTCAGATTGTAGTTGCATGATCATAAATCTGCTCCCCTATCAATTGTTCTAGTGCAGGTAGAATCGGCTGTAACAAGCGGCTTCAGGCAACTTCTGAATCTCTACGCTATCATCGGTTGCCCAATCAACATGAAAACACTTGTTATCATATTGTTATCATAAAACGTTCACCAAAATTTAAAAATTTTGCAATCAATCAAAAAAATTCACAAAAATTCACAAAAAAATGAGGAGAGACTTTTCTTTTTACAAAGTAATACTATGATAGATATAAAAATTTAGCAATAGACTGGTATCATCGAGGCATTATTGAAGTTGATTGTCCGAATGTTCCTCAACTAAAATCATGCCGAATCCCTTTTTAGGAGTTAGAATTCCTCCTGAATTACATGAAGCATTGATGGCAAAGGTCAAAGCAACTGGACAATCGAAGTCAGACCTGGTGGTAGAAGCCTTGAAAACCTATTTAGGAATGGCGGATCAACCAGATAAAGTTGCTGAACTGGAGAGTCGCTTATCGATACTTGAACATCGACTGGACTCTCTTAGTCACGAGTCTCATACTCACGAAGTCCAGACGGATTGAATGACCGGAATTGTCAGGTTAGTCAGATTAGTTTTTACTCAAAAACAATTGAGTCGGTGGCAAGTCTGCAAAGCTGAGTGTGTTTGTCAAGTACAAGCTGAGGATGGTTTTGATGAAAAATTGTAGTAATACTTTACAAACTCAAAATCTCTCTATCAAGTAAATCTGAGTATTTAGGGAGATTGATTCATCACCCACTTTAACCACTGGCTAAAGGATCTCAAGATTCCCAGCTTTTTGACATTAGGAGTTGAAAGGGTGGCTAATCGAGTCACGGATTGTAACGCTGCATATTGTAATCCGAGAAAGCTATCAACAGGTGCATAGGGTCCTCCCAATGTCATCGCCCCAGTGGCATACATTCGACCTTTTCGTTTGGGTTTCTGTGTTGATGTGGGTGACATTTTTGTCTTTCTCAAAGCAACAGTGACTGAACGCATTTCCACTAACTCAAAATCATTAGTAACCTGCAAGCGACCCAGAGAATTTAAAGGTAAATTATAATGAGTGACTAAATCATCTAATAACGGATTCGTTTGAACTTGAGCATCTAAACCCGTTGCATCGATAATAAAATCAGCTTCGAGTTGAATTTTCGCATCTATCCCCTGTTCTCGAATTGTCGTTAACGTGCGTTCTCCTGCGCCTTTTTCGACCTGTTCCACATTACCAAAAACAATCCGATACCAGCCTTGCGAAAGTCCTTGTTTAACAATATTTTGCCAATCTGGACGACTAGCGGTAGTGGTTCCGCCCCAACTTTCAATTAATTGCTGTCGCCGTTCTGAATTTGCGGTTTCTAGCTTTTCTCGCAACTCTCCACCCCAACAGGATTTCGGCCAATTAAACGGTTGAAATTCAAAGTGATTTTCGACCCTCCGTCGAGATTGTCCAAATTGATGTCCGGCGGCTTTTGGCGATCGCATTAAATGCAAAACTTTCACACCAGAGTTACGTTTCCTCGCCTCATAAAGTCGCTGAAGAATTCGAGACGCCACAATTCCTCGTCCCCGCAAAATTACCGTTCCGCCTTTTTTTTCTAGCTGCTGATAAATATGTTGATGATCCTCATAAGCATTCACAACCCGGTGAAAATCTCGCGTTCTTTCTCGATAGGCTTGTAAATCAGGGAGAAACTGGATCGCCGGATATCCCGTGGCTAAATGAACATATTGCGCCAGAACAAACGCCCGTTGTCGTCGATCAGCTTGAGATCGAGAAATCGCGATCGCATAACGCCCATCATTGGTTTTGCGAATTCCCAAGACTCGCCCGTAGCGATAAATCCGATCCCAGCCAATGCGTTTCGCCTCTCGATCAATTGACTCAAAAACATTTTGTGATTTTGGGGTATAGGTTTCGGCAAAAGTCGGTTCTGCAAACACCTGCCACAATATATTTAAAGCGAGTCCCCATTTTCCCTGGCTTGCTTCACGATACGCCTCACGCCAAGCATAACTAGGCCAACCCCAAAGATTATCAGGACAAGAATCTGAGTTGGATCGTAACCGTTCGTGAGGGGGAATTTGAGAATTAAGACACAATCTCTGATAACGGGCGTAGGGTTGATCTTCCATTCCCAAAGCCATAATTTGATCGACGTTGACTCCTGAAATCCTCAACATATCCGCCCAAATAAAACTTCCTAAGCCCGCCCCAATCGTCAGATAGTCTATCTCCTCGACAGGTAATCCTGTTGCTTGTAACGTAGCCGGAGAGATCATCGCAGCGTGTAAAAATTCGATCGGCGGGAAGCTATTACTCGCAGGTGTAACGGCTTTGGGTGTTGCGGTTAAAGGATCGGGCTGGTTAGTGGTGGGGCTGAAAAAGATTTGGGATGGTCCGGGTGAAGTATTCGCGTGGAGAGAACTGGTGATGAAAGAAACTAAAATTTGATAATGATGAATTTGCAGCGTATCTCCATCATCTAAAACCGTTCGGGCTTGACGAACACCATTGACAAAAGTACCATTCCGACTGCCAATATCAGTTAGAATCAATTCTTCATTTTCCCAGGTTATTAAAGTATGAAAGCGAGAGACTCGATCTCCTTTCAAAGCAATGCGTGAGACTCGATTTCCCTCTATTGTACTCGGCATCCGATCTACCACTCGTCCAATCGCTATGGGAGGAGTTAATACCGGGGTTCGCCAGTCATTTGTTGTCGGATCTCGCCAACTCAGTCGAATTTGCATGGGAAAAGAGGAATTAAGTATTGCAAGTTTACTGTTTGGGATACTACTCAATAAAATGTGTACAATGCGCTATTTTATCATTTTTCAGGATTCTCATTCTCTGAGAGCGTTTCGAGATTCACCGCTAAAGCTAAAATTTGGGTAACTTGCAAAGAATTGAAGTTATTATCGCTAATCAGGATCAAAGATCGCCGACCATCAGCAAGAACTGGGCCAAAGGTTAATCCCTCAATATTATCTGAACGCAAGTTTAAGCTGTTTAAATTTAAGAATAATCTTTTCCGAACCGGAGATAAATCCGCAATTTCTCCTTTGAGGCGATCAAGTCCTTGAATGCGATCGCCACTATCTAAAGCTGTTTTAAAGAGTTTAATTGTATTACCCACACCCAAGGCAAAAGATCGTTCTAAAGCCAGTAAATGATCTTTATCTAAAGCGAGTAAATCGACTAAACCATTCACCTGAAAGTTTGTTGGAAAACCGGAAACGCTGACAATGCGATCGCTAATATAGAGATATTCTTGATCGGGTTGACCTGTTTGCAGATTATATCTTAAAATTCGGCAGGGGCTACCTGCTGTGGGGCTGGCGGGTTTTCCATCTTGAATCAGTGCATTTTCGGTGGCGGTAAATAGATAATTTTTGTCTGGCGTTAGGGTTAAGCTTTCTAAGGATAAATTATTCCGAATGCCTCGTTTTCCTTCCTCAGTCGCTGAGAGAAATTTATCGGGAATGGGTAAACTTCTTTGTTCTTGTCCTGTGAGATCAAATTCTTTAATAAAAGGCGGTTGCGATCGCCCAGGATTTCCCTCAGAAGAAATGAATATAGTGTCTTCAGTAAAAGCAATTCCTTCTGGATCTAAACTCTGTCTAGGAAAAGGAACTCCCTCTATATTAAGTAAAGTAGTTTGAGCGATAATTTCAACACCATCTGTTGCGAATGTTTCTGAGTTTAGGTCAATTTTTAGAGTATAAAATCGTGCGGGTGCTTTACTACTGCGGTCATCAGAAATCGCATAATATACTTGTTGTTTGGGGTTGTAAGTAATTCCCGATAAGCCACCCACTTCTGTGTCTTGGAACATAAAACCCGTTGGAAACGTTACTTGTCCGATTAACTCAACGTTAGGATTTGGGTTGTCAGTTTCCGCTAAAATTAACCGCAAAGGATTAATCAAAATTCCAACAATAATTCCGAGTGTACAGATTGAAAATAGAATGGCTTTTACTTTGAAATTCATGGGCTCAATCTACACGATTTTCTAAAAAATGAGTCAGCCATTCTTTAACATGAAACGTGGCTCGACAGTCATCTTGATTATAACGAACAATGGTATCGAGTAAAGTGTGATCGCCTGTTTGTAGCCATTTCTCATACCAATAGACGCATTGTGCGCCATTTGCACTCGGATCATTCCACTCAAACCCCATCCAACGGGCGATAGGTTTCAAAGCATAACTTTCGACCGGAAGTGTAACCCTTTGAGTCACTTGTTTGTGAATATCAACTAAGCGTTTTAGTAAGGGTTTCCAGCGATAATCTGGAGTCTGATAAACTTTCGCTAACCGTTTAATCGTTTTAAATTCATAATCGCAGAAATGGAAAATTGGGGCAATGGGATGAGTCCAGACTAAATCTAAAAATTCTAACCAAATTCTTTTTTCTTCTGTTTCATTCTCCGCTAAAAAGGAATATATCTTTTCCGTTTTATTTTGTCGATCAACCACTAAAACCCCATGTAAATAATCTAAGTTTAACTCCGGTTGAGCCTCAATATCAAAATAAAGTTCAATCGGCGATCGCTGTAAGACATTGGGTAGGGGTTTAGAGATAGTTTTGAAAATCAAATTAACCGATTTTTGTTCGGGCTGAGTGGAAATAACCTTGCCATTTCGGAGATGAGATTGAGGCGATCGCAACAACGCTTGATTCGTTAATGTTGCATCCGCTTGCTGAAGCACCTGCGCCGCAATTCCTTCACTAAACTCAGGATAACTCAGTAATAATTTTATCGGCGTTTCCGCCAAAGATTCAACCGTTGTGATGTTTAAAGCTTGCAAACGATTGTAACGACTCGGCGTCACTCCCGGAAGCAAAGAAAGATGATTTCGAGATTGAGCGATCGCATAACATTGACTATACCACTGACATAAATTACACTTTTGACGAGCAATAAACACCTCCGGTTCTTCCTGATTTTGCAGCATTTGCAGATAATCAGTTAAAATCTCCTGCATTTGGGGAAGACGTTGATTTAGGTTAACATTATACGCCCCCTTTGATCGGAGAATCAGCCAAGACTTATCCGGTTTCGCCCCTTGAACTTCACCTAAAACATAAGCATGAAAAGCTGCTACAATTTGATAATCAAGTTTCGGACGTTTACCGAGTCGAATATCCATCGGAACATACATCCAATCTCCAAATTTAGACGGTCCTGAATGTTTGACCAATAAATCGGGATAACTGAGGAATACAACCTGCGAAGAACTGTCGAGAGATTGAAGATTTGCGATCGGTTCGTCACTGAAAAGCAAGACCCCTTTATGAATGCGTTCAACCCCTTGTTGCATCAAGTCCTGAGTGGCTTTCGCGCCCAAAATCCAGTCTCTTTTCGGATAATTTGGTCGTTGATACTCTTGATCGGCTAAAATCGATTGCTGAAAATCAAAACTATCTTGCATCAATTTCAGCAAAAAATCACTCGGCGGATCTTTCTGGGTCAAATCTCCATAAACATCGAGATAGGCGCGTCTAGAACACCGTTGGTAGAACAAAAGGTTTTGGTCGGTAATCAACATGAAATCTTCATTAGACTGACAGAAAGAGAAAGAAATTTACTGAAAACGGGGAAGACGTTAAACTCTGATTCTCAGCCGTCTGCGATTTTCTCTATTATCTTCGATCATAATTGAATTTAGAGGAAAGCCTAGCTTCATGGTATAGATTAAGAAAACCCAGCATTGATCGCAACTGACCACAGACTGAAGCAACGATGACAAATTTAACGCTAGAAACCTATCGACAGCAGTTTCCCGCCTTAGTTAATAAAGCCTACTTTAATTATGGCGGACAGGGGCCACTCCCTGATACGGCTTTAGATGCAATTTATCAATCTTACAAACAAGTTCAGGAAAAAGGCCCCTTTTCGGTGAAAGCGGGTGACTGGGTAACGGAGGAGTCAAAGCTGATGCGGGAGTGTATCGCCAAAGAGTTGGGAGTCAGCCCTAAAACCATTACCTTGACCGAAAATGTGACTTTTGGCTGTAATATTGCGCTGTGGGGAATCGATTGGCAACCGGGCGATCATCTGTTACTCTCAGATTGCGAACATCCGGGTATCATTGCGATTATTCAGGAACTGCAACGACGGTTTCAGATCGAGGTTTCAGAGTGTCCGTTACGAGAAACATTAAATCAAGGCGACCCGGTAGCTGTCATTCAGTCCCATTTAAAACCGAATACTCGCCTGTTTGTCGTTAGTCATATTTTATGGAATACAGGTCAAGTTTTGCCACTGGGTGATATTGTCGAGTGTTGTCACAACCATCCGCCCGGGAAAGTCAGAGTATTAGTGGATGCGGCGCAGTCTGTGGGAGTCTTACCGTTAAATTTAGCGGCGTTAGGCGTTGATTTTTATGCGTTTACAGGTCATAAATGGTGGTGTGGGCCAGAAGGCTGCGGAGGATTTTATATTAGTCCAGAGGCGTTAACCGCGAGTTCTCCTTCCTATGTTGGTTGGCGGGGAATTGAATACGACAAAACCGGAAAACCTGTGAACTGGAAACCCGATGCGAGACGCTATGAAGTGGCGACTTCAGCTTATCCTTTATACGCAGGGTTGAGACATTCTATTGAACTTCATCATCAGTGGGGAACCGCAGAGGAACGCTATCAACAAATTTGCGATCTGAGTCAATATTTATGGCAAGGTTTATCGGAATTATCTCATGTTCATTGCTTACGAACCGCCCCGCCAGAAGCAGGTTTAGTCTCATTTCAACTCACGAATGGTTCAGCGCATAAAGCGGTTGTGGATGCTTTAGATCAGGAGAATATTTGTGTCCGAACGATTTTAAATCCGGATTGTATTCGAGCCAGTGTTCATTATTTTACCGAAAAATCAGAGATTGAACGGTTGATTGATGCGATTGCGAAAAGTTGATGAAATCATCACAAGAAACCTTTACCAATACTTTATATTCAAGCCGGAAAATTTTACAAAGCCATCTTGTATTCTCAACTTATTTTTGATTAGATGCAATCATAATCAAAGCTCCTCTTAATTGAAACAGGAATTATGAAAACGCTAATCACTGCGAGTTTACTGGGTTTGTTTTCTACGGCTCCCCTCCATGCAGCGACGCTACAAACAGCTTCAGTATTGGATTTATTGACCCTAGAAGCCGTTAGTGAAGCCGAAACCACCTTAACTCGAATTGAAGATGGAGTCGAACTGAATATTGAAACCCAGGACTTAGAGCCAGGAGTCTATACAGTTTGGTTTGATGCGATTAATCGTCCGGAAAATTGTCAAGGAGAGTGCGATCTTGATGATGTGATTTTTAATGCAGAAGCGATTGAATTATCAGAATTTTTTGTAGCAGGAACCATTGTTGGAGATGATGGGAAAGGTAGCTTCAGCGGACAAGTTTTTGAAGGGGTTCTTCCGACAGGAAACGATCAAATAACGAGAGATTTTAGTGGCGGACAAGGATTATTAGATGCCCAGAAATCTGAGGTCTTTTTCTTTATTCGTTGGCACGGGCCAGTCAATCCTGAACTCCTAGAAGAACAAATTACAACATTTAATGGCGGTTGTGGGGCGGGACTATTTGAGGGATGTACCGAGGTACAAATCGGTCAGTTTCCCGCCGCCTCCGTTCCTGAACCTGCAACAACCTTTGGTATTTTAATTTTAGGGGCGTTGGGGATCGGTTCTCTGGGGAACAAATTCAGACATTAGCTGTCTACTGTGTCCAGGGATTTTAATCCCTGTCTAAAACTAGCCGATCCTTTTCCAAGGACTTTATTGAACTCGCTATCTAAAATGGAGCAAGAGGACGGACGTTATAACGCGGAGCGTTTAGCGGGAGACGGGGCTTATAAACGGAGCGACGGGGTTCATAAATGCCTGGGGAAACCCCAGGCAACGACCCCTTGGAAACCCACGCAGACAGCCCAGAGATGAATTGCGACCAAACAAAAAACGCGAAAACCCTGTATAATAGAATTGCCGACCGCTAAAAAGCGTAGAGTGAGCAAGAGAATCGGGGCGGCCCGACGCTGACTGTATGAGAACGAGCTTGTCAGTAGTAGAAATCCACAATCTACGTGCGTTATGTCCAGAAACGTTGCTACTCTAGAATACAAGCTTAACTGAATATTTCGACACGTAATTGTTTGCCTGGGGGCACTTGGTAGACATTAAGTTAAATTGCCTGTGGACGGGTTCTGACGGGGGCGTTCTTCTTCGGAAGAATTGTCTAGTTAAGACCGGATGAGACAGGAAACCCAAATTGTGAAGTTTGGGAATCTCCCGCTAGAATCTTTGATTTAGCGGTGAGAGGATGTCAATAGCAGTGTTCCATCTGGTGCAAAGAAGGAAATATTCAGAAAATCCAAGTCATCGGTTCTAACAATTCCGTCTAAGTAGCTTTGAGTCTCGTCATAGCCAAATGATCCCGAGACTTGAAACCCAGCAATTTGCCCAGTCCAGTCAAAGTTAAAAGTAACCGCTTCGGCACGGGTTGGAATCGCTAGGCTCAACACTAGACCAATAAAAAAACCTTTTTTTAGCGTAAAAGACATGGGTCAGAAATCTCCAAAATGTAGATGTGTTATCAGTCTACGAAGCTGACATACAACTGCAAGCAGGACTGTATTAGTACAAAAAAACTTTAGTCCTTTTGTTGATGGCATCCTTCGTAAACTCTCGATTAATTTATTTCTGAGGTGATCAACTTTTTGCCCGGTGAACCATACAAAGGCAAAGGCTGCCCAGTATAAAAACACAAGTTAATCAAGGTTAATCAACTCTAATTATTAATTATATTACTCCTGGGTACTTAATGCAATTCTTTTTCAATAGTTGATAGATCATTAGAAAATCCAACTGCCTTAGAACTGACGCATTGACAAAATGATTGTATTGTGAATGTTTTGCAGAAGCAATGTTTTAAAGTTCAATTATTGAGGTTCGCTGAAATCAACTCCTGCATAAATTTCCGATAACTGTAATTCAAAATCAACCGCAGTTAATTGTATGGCTGAATCTTCTGTTTCGTATTCAGATAACAACCATTTACCCACTTCAGTTTTAGCATACTGCATAATATGATATTGTTCCTGAGAGATTAAAATATACTCTTTCATTTCAGGGATAGAACGATAATAAGTAAACTTATCTCCTTGGTCGTAATTTTGCGTTGATTTGGATAATATCTCTGCAATCAAAATAGGATTAGTTACAGTGGTAGTTCCTTTGTCAGTATAAATAGGATCTCCGTTGATTACCATCACATCAGGATAGGTGTAGACCCGATAGCGGGGTATCCAAAGGCACACATCTCCAATATAGACGCGATAATTTTGCTGTCTTAAACCCAATTTTAGATTGGCTGCTAAATTGAGACAAATTTCATTATGATTGGTCGTTCCTCTTGTCATAGAAATAATTTCTCCATTGCGGTACTCACTTTTGTATTCTGCTTGTTCTTCTAACTGTAAATATTCCTCTGGAGTATATTTATGAACTTGGGTTTGTAATTGCATAACGAGTAATGAGGATTTTTATTCATTTATTTTACCTGCTGTTTGGCTGTTTGAGGTTTTAAGGCTCTCAGGCCTTGTTCCATAGGGGAACGATTAGCACTCGCTGTCTGGTAAGCGCGATAGTGCTACTTCCGCCATACAGCCAGGTGTGTCAGATAAGCGTCGATAGCGGTATATTTGAAAGTAAAGAGGAGATGGGATGCAAGTCTGTTCAACCCCACCTCCTAAACTTTGGGAAAATTTTGTTGAATTAACCCAAGGAAACGTCAGGGGTAACTACGAATAAATCAGCGATTAATTCTGAAGGTTCAATTCCATCAAGAATTGCTAATGTTTCGACCGTTGAAATTACCTGAATAGCAGCATTTCCATCA
>JBCBCI010000062.1:0-37351 GCA_038530755.1 Cyanobacteria bacterium J06592_8
AAACTACCAGAAAATTACAAATGGGTGCAAGATATGCTGGTGACGTGCTAATGACAACAGCCGTTTTTCTGAGGAGCCGTATGATGCAAAAGTGTCAAGTACGGTTTTGGAGAGCAGCGGCTCTCGTGAGGGAGTCGCTGACTTTAATTTTAAAACATTACGCCGAAGGCTATTCGGTTAGAGCCTGTGGAATAGGAAGTGCCGACACCCTATGAAACTCCAGTCAATGGAAGGAAACAGGAACGGAACGTTAATACGGGTTGTACCGCATTATATCAGTTTTCGATAGCAGGAACGAGGCGAACGATCTGCCATGTATTGACATATTCAACTTGGAGTTAAAGAGTATACTGTCCTAAATTGTAAAACGTTTACAGTGACTTGAATTTGTTCGAGTTGTTGAGCTGAATTGTCTCTGTCTTTGGTACTTCGTAGAAAGTGACATTCAGTCGTAGATTTGAGATCCAGAGCTTGCCCGTTGACTTGAGGCGACCTAAGCGTGCGTGCGGGAAAGTCGATTCCTGACTAGCGACTAACCCTACACTGCGATTTTTAACTAAACTTTTACATCTTTGAAATCAAGCGCGTTTTGGATTTTTTCCAGAACTGCTGCCTCTTCTGGAGCCATCTGATCTCCAATCAGTGGTCTGGCACCTATTCGAGCAACACGATTACAACAGGAGTAGGTTAGTTCTTTATATTGATGTAGTTCCTCTGGAGTCGCTTTCTCAGTCAAAATAGTTATCGCTTGCTTGATCTCAGGAATAGCCTGCGCGAGTAAATCCTCCAGTTTTGGGGGTACATTCTTGACAAGATCGCAAGCCATTTTGCGCTTAGTTTGATGCCCAAATAGAGCGTTAATGACTCGATTGGTGGGGTACTTAACTGTTGCACCCGCCAGCTCTTGCCTGATGGTAGCAGCTTTTAGCACATCGGATACAACTCCCTCTTTCGCCATAGATACTGCTGTAGCACTCATCGTAACTGCGGAGGCAAGCGTCTTCAATTCTTCAATCTTATAGTCTGCGGTGTAGTCAATATCGTGATACTGACTGGCATGAGCATGAAAAACGTCATCTTTAATCCAATCTAGTATTGTTTTGATGTTGTGTTCGGGTGTCGGTAGAAGTCCTAAATACAAAACCTGACGAATAGTTTGCCCAACTGCACCGACAATCTCGTAGCGATCAAACAAGTTAGCAACACCTGTTCCTAAACCTAACTTCATCATTGTTCCGCGAAAGCTAACCTTACAAAGTGGCAGAGACTCTTTCTGTTGGGCTTTAATTGTTAAGCACTGGGCGATCGCTCCTCCTTGTTGATAGGCGACTTGAGCTGTTGCGGGGAGTGGTTTGGCATCAGAATTTCCCGGGTCGATCACAGCACAGTCCCCTGCCGCAAAAACGTCTGGATATTCCAAAAGCTGGAGAGTGGGTTTAACAAGCAGATGACCCCGTTTTGTCCGCTGATTTCCTGGGACTGGTAGTGCTTTAATGAGTGGATTAATCGCCGTGCCCGCAGTCCAGACAATCGTCCCGGCTTCTAGTTGTCCGGACTCACCATTTTTGGTAAATTCGATTATGCCTGGGCGAATTGCTGTTACCGAGACTCCTAACATCAACTCAGGTGGAACTCTGCGACCTTCCATGGACTTAATAGCTGTATCTCGTAGGTGGCTATTGGCATCACCTTGAAGAATATCGCCCCGATTGATCAACACAATCCGAATATCTTGAGAACTGCCATCTACAGCCTCGTACCACTGAGGCAGTAAGTCTCCCAATGTCAAAGCAAGTTCCACTCCGGCAGGCCCGCCACCTACAATCGCAACTGTTAGTCGTGATCGTCGTTCCTCAAACGATGGGAGTTGCACTGCTTCTTGGCAGCACTCGCTCAGATGTTGTTTCAAAGCATCAACGTCGGCTTTACTCTGAAACGTGAATGTATTTTCAGCCGCCCCCTCAGCGAAAAATGCGGGAACATTGCCTGGTGCTAAAACTAAATTGCTGTATTCTCTCGCTGTTCCGTCTGCTAAATAGACCTGACGAGCCTCTAAATCAATCGACGTTACTGTATCTTGCAGAAAAGAGACACTACGTCCGTAGAGCAACTCTACATACAGGGGAACGATTTGATAGGATTCCATCTCACCACTCATATATTCATACAGAAGTGGCTTAAAGCAAAAGCGATCGTTACGATCAATTAAAATGATTGGATGGGGATAGTTATGGTTGCTTAAGTGCAGGGCTGTGAACAGTCCAGCGAATCCGGCACCCACAATAATGGTTGGAGAGTTTGCTTGATTCATAGTCGTTAGAGGTGTTAGAAAATATTAGTTTGCAAGTCAAGACTTCACTGTTGGCAAGCCACTACAGATCATAGGTTCAGAGTAATTAGGCATTGACTTATTCTACTGGGTGATGAATCTTTATTTCCCCCGAAAAAATCACGCTCAAAGTTTATCTGTATAGTGGCGCATTGCCCGATATGCCCGATAATAGTTAAAGGCTCCCCCCAGAAAAAAGAGAATACTCCCAACAATATATAGCCAACCTAGATAAGTAAATAACTCTGTGCGATCTTGTGGATTAAAGATTTTCCATAGGTAGGGAACTGATGCCACTAAAAACAGTGCTGAACCCACGATAAAAGCAATCGCAGTCGCGTTTAAGAGTTGTAATGTCACAAGGGACCCAGCTTGAATAATTTGCATTACATTAATGCAAGCACCCAACAAAAACAGCAAGCTTCCGATAATAAAACACCATCCGCCTGTAATAATAAAGCCAAACTTTGATAAAAAGAAGATACTTCCAACGATAAAGAGAATCGTACCACCTACATAGACATTGGCTGCCAGGAATTCTAGCCAATTCCAGAGTTCCAATTTTGGCCGCAATCGCAAATATCGAGCCGATTCTAGTAGATCGTGAACGGTCACAATCAAGTAAAGTAGTGATCCCCCAAAAAAGATCCAAGCCCCCCAATCAGCAAAAGCTTCATATTTGGGAAGAAAAAAGACACTCCCTGCAATAAAGGTCAGTCCTCCAATCAGATAAAGGATCGCGTTGGCTGACTCCCAGTTAAAGTGTTTTTTGGGAGCCAAATCATTGCTAAAGAGATTGTGTTGACGAGGACGGTTTGTGAACAAGTGTGGCATGATCGCTCTACAACTTACTGTTACTTACTGTTTAGTCTAAACTCTCGTCGTAAATTTGGTACACTGATCAGAAGAAAAATAAAAGGCGATCGCATGATTGATGAGAGTGGCGAAGATTATGCTTTTTCTGTCCATCGATTTTACCCGATTCAACTGCCTCAACCTCTGCAAGAGGTATTATTGTTTGTATATCCAACAATTCAACAATTTCTCTGAGATCGCTACAAAATGATCTAGGACTTTGAGTATCAACTCCTATTTCTACATTAAGTATTGTTTATGTCTTGATTGGCGAGAAACGCGATCGCATTTTTTCAAAGCACAGAAGTCTTGACTATTTTTTCGGTCTTTGAACCACTTAGTCAAAACTCCTGTTGATCGAGATAGTCTAGAAAATCCTCTATTTTAGGAAAGAACTAGATCAGCTTAATCGCACGGAATACAAACAGAAAGCCAAAAGCAATGGCTAAAGCTGCGACATAAATTCCACCGTAGGCGACGACTGCACCAATACTCATTTTTTTTGACTCCACGAAAAATCATTCCTTACTATTGAAACATGAGGTGAGCTAGAATACATCTAGATCTGGGAAAATTGATGAAGGAGACACAATGCAATCTGTAATTCCGGTCAATCTAGAGAAACTCTCCTATGATATTGCGATCGCGCCTGGAAGTGTCAGTCAACTGGGAGAATTGATCGCCTCTCTCCAGTTAGGTCAAAAAGTTTTGGTTGTCTCAAACCCAGAGATTTTTAACTACTACGGAGAACAGGCGATAACCTCCCTGAAAAATACTGGATTTGAAGTCGTTTGCTGTCAACTCCCAGCCGGAGAACAGTACAAAACCCTGGAAACGTTACAGAAAGTCTATGATATCGCCCTAGAACATCGCCTGGAACGCTCTTCACTGATGGTGGCTTTAGGTGGTGGTATTGTCGGGGATATGACGGGGTTTGCAGCTTCAACCTGGCTGCGAGGAATTAGCGTTGTTCAAGTTCCCACTTCTCTGCTGGCGATGGTGGATGCGTCTATTGGCGGAAAAACAGGTGTTAATCATCCTCAAGGGAAAAATTTAATTGGGGCGTTTCATCAACCTAAAAAAGTGATTATCGATCCACTTGTTTTGAAAACTTTACCGGAACGAGAATTTCAGGCGGGAATGGCAGAAGTCATTAAATATGGTGTAATTTGGGATGCTGAATTATTCACCCATTTAGAACAGGCTGAACGCTTGGATCGGATGGAAGTTATCGAGGCTTCGTTGTTACAAGAAATTCTTCAGCGTTCTTGTCAAAGCAAAGCAGATGTTGTTAGTAAAGATGAAAAAGAGCTAGGACTAAGAGCAATATTGAATTATGGTCATACTATTGGTCATGCTGTTGAAAGTTTAACAGGATACACGACGGTTTTGCATGGAGAAGCCGTAGGAATTGGGATGGTGGCAGCCAGTCGAATTGCAGTAAAATTAGGACTATGGGATGAAGAGAGCGATCGCCGTCAACTCGCCCTGATTCAAAAAGCAGGTTTACCCACTCAGCTTCCTTCTGGAATTAATATTGATGAGGTTTTAGTCTCTTTACAAACAGATAAAAAGGTCAAAAATAAAAAAGTTCGCTTCATTTTACCGACTGCAATTGGTGCCGTGACTATTACCGATGAAGTTCCCTCAGAAACCATTCGACAGGTGTTGCAGGGAATGTTTTAGGATGTAATATTTGAGGATATTTTAATTTAAAATTTCTTGAGCTGGTCTCCGAGATGTTGGCCGGGAAACAAATCAACTCCTAACGCTGATTTAATTAGATACAGTAATAAGAATATAAATGCACTGATCAACAAGTTAATGCCAATTAACAGCAGTGTAGCTGCAACAATATTCCCGAAACGGGTGATTCCTGTCACTCTATATTCCCGCTGACCTCGACGTCGTTCTTTCCCCACTAATAGAACCAGGTAAAATTTTGAAAGAATTAGATCAACAGTAAATCTCAAATCAACAATTTTCGGAGATGATCTGGGAATTGCTTGTTCTAATATGCCTCGAATTTCTGTAATTTGTTCAGAATTAAAGCTCTCAAAAATTTGAGGCTGTATCTGGTTCAGATAATAGTCAGGCGTTCGATTTTGGTACGGAACAGGAGTTTGATTTTGTCGTGAAAACTTAGATTTATTCATTAATGAGCCTTAGTACAATTGAGTTAATGCTTAAAAGAAATAAGGAAAAGTGACTTGAAACAAGAGCCAGCCTCCCATTAATCCAATTCCTGCTAATATAACCAAAATTAAACTCGCTTGCCTATTATTCCAACCCATTTTTTGTAATTTACGACGAGCAAAAGCAAGAACGACAATACAAGCAATAGCCCCGAACCAAAGTAACATCATCACAACCGCCCAAAGTGGAGCATTTTTTTTCGGAATATAACCCCCTAAAAACACAGGCCAAGTTTTTTGGAGTACCGCCGTAAAAACCACAGCCAAAACCCAAGCATTAGCCAGTACAATGGCTTCTGTTCCGGCTTTTGCTAAATATAAAATAATCAGCAGAGTTCCGAGCCAAACGAGCGGAAAAGCCCTAAATGCAATTAAAAGCCACCCTACACAAACATAACTCAGTAGGACAGCAACAAAATAAAACCCGACTGTTGTATCAATTCTCAATAATAGTGTTCTCAATAATAGTGTTCTTAATAAGAATTGCTGTAGAATCGTTAAGGTTAGTTTAACAGTGGATGAAGTCCCCCAACTTCATTTTAAGATAAAGTTCTGTAAAGAGTGGATCTGTAGAATATATAATCAAAATATATAATCCGAGAAGGTTAAAAAAAATTAAACAGGGGGAAAGTTCCCTCGAAAATTTTGATATAGTTACGCTATCTTTCAAGAAAATTATATTTTAAAAGTTGAGGTGCAATCCATGATTAGTTTAAGATCAAGTTTGAAACGAACCCTAACTGCATCTGTCGCAGTCGTTGCTGTATCCTTCGGTACAATTGGTCAAGCGATCGCCGTTTCTCTCAAAGGTGCAGGCGCATCCTTCCCCGCTCCCTTGTATCAACGTTATATTCAAGAGATTAAAAAAGCCACAGGTATGGACGTGAGCTATGAAGCGGTTGGAAGTAGTGCGGGAATTGAGAGATTTATCGCGGATACGGTTGATTTTGCGGGAACTGATGCTCCTCCGACAGGCTCACAAGTCGATCAAATGTCTAAGGGAGTTGTGCGAGTTCCCACCGCAGGTGGTGCGGTTGCGGTTGTGTTTAATCTACCCGGAGTCACGGAATTAAAACTACCTCGTGGTGTCACGGCAGAGATTTTTATGGGCCAAATTACCCAATGGAATGACTCAAAAATCGCCAAAGCGAATCCTGGAGTGAATTTACCCGATTTACCCATTAAGCCTGTTGTACGTGAAGATGGAAGTGGTACAACGTTTATTTTTACTCGCCATCTCAGTTCCAGCAGTCCCCAATTCCAAAAAACTGTTAATAATTCTCCACTCCCCAATTGGCCAGGAGAACCCTTGAAAGGGGCAAAAAATGCTGGAGTTGCGAACCAAGTTAAACAGACTCAAGGTGCAATTGGCTATGTTCAGGATACCTATGCACGTCAAAATAATCTAGCAACCGCTCAACTCGAAAATTTAGCAGGTGAATTTGTGGAGCCAAGTTTTGAGGAAACAAGCAAGGCTCTAAAAAGTGTACGCTTTTATAATGATTTCCGAGCTGCTAATTTACAAGATCCAGAAGCGGGGTATCCAATTGTCGGGATTACTTGGATTTTAATCAAGCAAAATTATGACAAGCCGGAAACCGCAGAAGCGGTTCAAAAGATGGTTAATTGGATAATGAGTGAAGGTCAAAACTACAATGAAGGCTTAGAATATACTCGTATTCCTGAACCTGTTGCGAGTAGTATTATGGAAGTGATTCAGGAGAATCTTGCCGCTAATCAGTAATCATTCTAATGTGGTGCGTTAAGTGACGCACCCTACTCTATTTGTCCGGCTTTTTGAAGTGCGGCTTCAGAGTTTAGACGGTAGTTAGAAACTCGATCTTGTGCAATTTCATAGCGCTCAAATTCAGAGGAAACAGATTCCATCAGAGCGGCTGCTTTTTCCCATTTCTCAGCAATTGCTGACCATTCTTCAGCCGTTTGTGCCATTTTCCCGTCGGCTGCTGCTTCCTCAGCGAGTCGAACGGCTTGAGCGAACTTCTCAGTATCTGAAGGAGGTCTTTCAGGTACGGGTGTGGGTGTTTCAACGGGTGTAGAAGCCGTTTCTTCTGAATTGGATACGGGTAGATTTAACCATTGATAGACTCCAAAGCTGACTATTAATGCAGCCAAACTGACGATCAGTCCTCCTACTAATCCTCGATAGAATTGTTGCTCTTTTTGAGGAAGATTAGCAGTCGTTGTTTTGGGAATATTCCACTTTTGGGCTGAGAGTTTACTATCTTGAATAATTCCTGAAATTTGTTGGGGAAAGGTTGGTTTTTTCAGAAAAATATTTTCGTACCATAAAAGTTGAGTATTTGGGCTGCGGTTAATATCCTCAATCCATAGCAGTTGTTGGGGTTGAGTAATTCGACTATTAATCCGAACTCGATAGATATGACGAGGAGAAAGAGATTCTAGAATACTTTGAATTGTGGGAACGAGGGTAAATTGATCGAGTTGTTCCGGTTGCGTCGCCTCACACAACAGTTGCAAGACTCCATCGACAAGTACCGCTCGTATTTGTACTGCGGTATGTGCTAATTTTGAGTTGAGAACTTGAGCGATCGCAACAATATTTCCCTGGTGAGCCTTCTTTGTAATATTATCAGTTAAGGTAGACATTTTTGTGAATTATTCCTCTGAATAAACACTAAATCGAACTCAATTATAAGTAAGAGTAATACTATAATATAGTAGAATTAGCCTAAAATTTCTCCCCGATTTATATTTTTTTTCGATCCGGAGTGACTGGGGTGACAATCAATTTTAGGTTAATATTTAGAACTGGGTGAATATTACCAGAGATTTCATACCAATTTCATGTCACAGTATCCCTTTCATGTACACGGAAATGCGTTTCAAGTCCTGAGTCGAAATGGTCAAAGCGAACCCTATCTGGCTTGGAGAGATGTTGTTCTCGTTCAGCTTGGAGAAACAGTGAAGATTCGGATGGCATTCCGAGACTTTGTGGGTCAGACGGTTTACCATTGTCATATTCTAGACCATGAAGATTTAGGGATGATGGGTAACTTAGAAATTCGGGCTTGACTCTCTAGTTAACTGGAGACTTTACAATAAATCTATTCTTAAATCAAAAAGCGATATGTTTAACAATCAATCTTCTAACTGGAAAAAACTTGTAATTGCAGGAGTGGCGATCGCTAGCATTGCTGGAATAGGATACTGGACAGTTGATCGTGTTGGGCAAAATCAAACCGCTAACCAACCCACTCCCAGCGCCGCTCAAGTTTCCAGCACTCAATTATCGCCTGAAGCCCTTAATATCACCGTTTATCGTACCCCAACTTGTGGGTGTTGTAAAGGATGGGTCGAACACATTCAGCAGAATAACTTCAACGTTACAGACATTGTTAAACCGGAAGCAGAAATACAAGCCATTCGAGAACAGCATAATTTACCTCAACAACTGACCTCTTGCCATACCGCAGAAATTAATGGTTATTTAGTAGAAGGACACGTTCCCGTTGAGGATGTTAAACAGTTAATCACTCAAAAACCCAACTTAGCAGGAATAGCAGTTCCAGGGATGCCAATCGGAACACCTGGTATGGAAATGGGTGCTCGCAAAGAATCATTTGATGTCGTCGGATTTAAGCCAGATAGTCAGACTAAAGTGTTTAATTCTTATCAGTGATGTTAAGACGAGCGAAGTTGGCTTAACCTTTAAAGTTTGCGCTTGAGTTGGAGCGATCGCACTGAAGATTGAGCCTGTTCGTAATTAGATGAAGCAACTCTCAGGGGAAACTGTAGGGTAAATGTACTTCCAACATTTAGTTGACTCTCTATCTTTAAGCTACCTTGATGGGCAATAGCGATCGCCTTAGCAATGGCTAACCCTAATCCCGACCCTCCCGTTTGTCGAGCGCGATCGCAGTTGACTCGGTAAAAGCGATCAAAAATCTGCTTTTGATCTTCGTCAGCAATGCCAATTCCTGTATCTTTAACCTGAAGAATACCATCACGATCTCTACGCTCTAAAATAACAGTAACCGTTCCACCTTTGGGCGTGTATTGGATGGCATTGATGATTAAATTGGAAACTAGGCGGTAAAGTTGTTCTTCATTGCCCATAACTTCTAGAACAGTTTGGACTCGGATTTCAGACGTGAGGGTGATATCAGAAGCGATCGCTAAAGCTGCCAATTCCTCTACTAAATCACTCACCAAGTCATTAAGACAGCAACATTGATTTAACAGAGAAACAGGTTGACGATCTAGGCGAGATAAAAGCAATAAATCACCCACCAATTGAGTTAATCGTCGATTCTGACGTTCTACAATTCCTAAAATATTACGGGCTTCGGGTTCATCTAAACGAGGCATTAATAGAGCTGATTCTACTGTTGCTAACATCGCCGCTACAGGCGTTCGGAGTTCGTGAGCCGCATCTGCCGTAAATTGTTGAATCTGTCGATAGGATTGATAAATAGGCTGCATTGCTAATCCGGCTAATCCCCAACTTGCACCCCAAACTAAAATCATGGCGATGGGTAATCCTAATCCTAAAATTAATTTAACTGAATTGAGATAATCATTCACATCTTGAAGCGATCGCCCAACTTGTAAGTATCCCCAATCTGAGCGATCTTGAGTATGCAGAGCAAGCGAAATTTGATGATAAAAATTACCCTGATTATCGTCCAGCGTTTGCCAAGATTCTGAATTAAATTTCTGAGGTAATCCGTCTGGAAATGTTTGAGTCATTGCTATTAACTGTCCTGAACGATCAAAAAGCCGAATATAGTAGTCACTTTGATGTAATGCACTGAGAGTCTGACGGCGATTTCTGACGTTGTATAGAGAACAATTCACCTCAGCAAGACACAAATTAGGTAGGATATTTTGAACAATTGGCTCTAACTTTCCCGGTTGTTTAAGTTTCCATTCCAAACTATCGTGAAGCGTTCCCGCAACTGATTTTAACTCTCGATCTACTGTAACAATATGGGCATGAACAATTGCTTGATAAACTCCAAATCCTAATAAACTTAAAATGACACCCATAACTCCTGCATAGGAAAGAGCTAATTGAGTTCGAGTCCGACTAAAGAGCTTATTTCGATTCATCTTTCTTGCTAAGATTTAAACGATAGCCAATACCATGTACAGTTTCAATTGGAACAGTGCAACCAATGGATTCAAGTTTACGACGTAGTAAGCGCATTTGAGCCGCAACAACATTACTCATCGGTTCTGCACTTATCTCCCAAAGCTGATTCCGAATTTGATCGCTAGTCATAACTTGATTGGGATGATTCATAAAATATTCAAGCAGTAGGAATTCTTTATTCGTAAGAGGAACTTCCTGTAGGTTGCCATTGTTAGAAAGAAGGTAAACAATTCGGCTACCGCAGTCAAGCCGTAAATTTCCCACCTGAAGTTGTTGAGGTTGGAGTTGGGGAGAACGTCGCTGTAATGCTCTGACTCTTGCGAGTAATTCTGCCATTCTAAATGGTTTTACTAAATAATCATCTGCTCCTGTATCTAAACCTATGACTCGATCTTCTAAACTGTCTTTTGCTGTGAGCATCAAAACAGGTAAGGAATTATGCTTTTGCCGTAACCGTCGGAGTAATTCTAGTCCGGATAGTGTCGGGAGTAACCAGTCAAGAATAGCCAGAGTATATTCCATGGTCGGGGTGTCTAAATGGTTCCAGGCGTCTGCACCATCTTCAACCCAGTCAACTAAATACTTTTCGAGATGTAATGCTCGCTTAATTGCATTACCTAAATCCGGTTCATCTTCAACTAATAGTATTCTCATCGCTAAACTCATTCAAAATTAACTGTTCTTAAGACAGTGTTCTTCGAGATAATTTAGATTTTTTTGTAGGTCGCCCAAAACCTTTGAAAAATTCTATGATATCGTCTACAAAAGAATAAACGACTGGCACAACCACCAATGTTAGCACTGTAGAAATTACTAAACCTCCTAGAATTACAGTCGCAATAGGGGAATAGGCATCCATGCCCGTTTCTGGGAAAAACGCTAATCGGACAATTACAATAAGTGTAGTGAGAGTTGTCATCACAATTGCTTTGAGGCGAACTGGGCCAGCTTGACGAATTGCGATCGCACGTGGAATTCCTTCCTGTCGCTTTGCTAAAATTAGTTCTAAGAGCAAGATTGCTGCTGAGAGTGAAATCCCAGAAAGAATCACAATGCCTAAAATTGAAACGCTTGAAAGGGTTTGATTTGCGAGTAACAACGCCCCAAACACGCCAACCAACTGCAACGGAACTGACAACATCATCACCAATGGTTGGATAAACGAGCCAAACTGAATTACTAAAATTAGATAAATCAACACCAGCGAAACAACTAATCCTTTGAGTAGCCGTTCAAACTCAATCATCATATCCGTCATATCGCCCATCGAGTCCACACCATAACCGGGCGGAAAATCGAGTTGTTCGCCTGCTTGCATAGCCACCGCCATTGACAAATCCATTGAAGCGGGTTCCTCTTTACGGTAGTAACCGTTCACATAAACCACCCGCTTACCGTTAACGTGTTCAATCAGCGTTGGCCCCTGTTGGCGTTCGAGAGTAGCAACCGTATTGAGTGGTACTTGCTGACCTGTGCCAGTGGTAATATAAGTTTCCGAAAGATCTTCGACTGTAGCGCGATCGCTTTCGTCATACCGAACTAGAATAGAATTTTGGCGTAAATTCGGGCGATTGTAGTAACGCCGAGTTAGACCCCCATTCAGGGCGTAGTAAGCTTGTTGTGAGACTTCGCGAATATTGAGTCCGAGTTCCGCCGCTCGTCGTCGATCTATATTAAGCTGATACTCTGGTTGAGATAAAGCCGAACTGGTATGCGTCATCATAATATCAGGATTAGCCTTAGCAATGCGTAGAACCCCTTCAGCCAGTTGATGCAGTATTTCTAAGTCATCGCCATAGACTGCAAGTTGAATAGGGGCAGCAGAAGTTGCCATCACATCTACTCCCATCTCCTTAATTGCCAAACGACGAATGCCAGGAATTGTCCGTTTAGCTTCTGCTTCGATGGTGTCCATGATTTCCCAAATATCACGTTCTCGTTCATTGAGCGGTAAAATTGTCACCGTCATCGAGGCAGTATTCACGCCTCCCATGCTGTAGCCGCTAAAGTAGGTACTGTTGCGAGTCAGTTCAAAGCCAACTTGAGAGGAAACTTTCAGAACTTCCGGCTGTTGTAGAATAATTTGTTCAAACTCTGAGGCGGCTACATCCGTCGCTGCAAATGAGGTTCCGGCTTCCAGTTCCAAAGTTGCCATGAATTGACCCGAATCTCCTAACGGCATCATTTCTTGGGGAATCAAGCTATACAACGAAACCGCCAACACCACAGAAGCCGCCGCAACTGCTAAAGTGATTTCTCGGTTACTCATACAGCAATCTAGTACCCAGCCGTACAACTTTTCTAAGAGGCGGAAACTCAGACGGATAGGGGTGAGTAAAAGTTGTAACGGGGTACGGCGTCGAGGTCGATTTGAAAGAGGTTTGAGGGTAAATGCGGCAATCAAAGGAATTAGAGTGATGGAGACTAACAGAGAAGCCACAAAAGCAAACACCATCGGCCAAACAATGCCCACAAACATTAATCCTGTCAGTCCGCCTGCTAATATTGTTGGTAATAGTGCTGCAATCATTACACAACTTGCTGCCGCACTCGCTAGAAAAACTTCCCCGGTTCCTCGAATAGAGGCTTGTACAGGTGTTAATCCCTGGCGGAGTTTTTGGTCAATGGAGTCGAGAACGATAATAGAATCATCTACCAGTTTCCCAATTGCCATCATCATCCCAATTAATGTAGAGGAGTTGAGTGACATTCCAATCGGGATAAACGGTAAGGTAGAGAGGGCTAAACTGGTTGGAATCGAGATCATAATGATCGCAGTCGCCCGAAAATCTTCTAAAAAGATCAAAATGACCACACCTGCTAGCATCACACTCACCAGCAGTTCTGTAAATGTGCTTTTGAGGATCAGATTAACTAGATAGGAGTTATCATAAGCTTCTTCAAACTCTAAACCCGGATACTCTGCCTGAATTTTGTCGAGAGTTTCACGGATACGTTCAATGACTTGAGGCGAACTGGAGTCAGGCTTTTGAATAATATTAACAGCTAGGGCAGAAACACCATTGTAACGATAGCCACTGCGCCGTTCCTCATAAGTATCTTTGACGGTAGCAACATCACGCACATACACCACTCGTCCATTAGATTCTAATATAGGATAATCAAGAACCGTTGAGGAATTCAGAGTCCGTTCATCGGTGCGAACTAAAATTTCCGTGTCACCCTGAGTCAGAACACCTGCGCCTTGACTAACATTATTAGCATCGATTGCATCCCGCACCTGTAGAATAGAAAGACCATAAGCCGCGAGTTGTTGACGATTGACAATAATCTGAAGTTGTCGCCGATAACCGCCAAAAATAGAGACAGCTTGTACATCTTCAACTTGCGTGAGACGATCAACTAAAGTATTATCCGCAAATTCTCGAAGTTGGAGTTGATCCCATCCTTCTCCCCTGAGTGCTAGAGTTAATACGGGTCGATTTAATGGGTCAATTGGTAGTACCCAATAGGTTCGAGAGTTAATCCCATCGAGTTGTAGGTCGCCTTCTGCCGCTGTCATCACACTCTGCACAGACTGCACCGCTTTGTCAATATTACCGCCCCAAGCAAACTGAATCGTTACTAAAGAGCTATCTTGCTGAGAACTCGAACGAATAAACCGCACCCCATCCAAGACACTCAGACGCTGTTCTATGGGTTTGCTAATATAAGCCTCGACCTCAGCCGGCGATGAACCGGGAGCCATCGTGACAATTGAGACGAGCGGACTCTCAACATAGGGCATCATCCGCACGGGGAGTAAGATAAGCGTTAACACTGACAAGATGAGAACTGCAATATATATTGCTAAGACAACAACCGGATTTTTAATCGCCCAGCGGGTGAAGAATTCTTTCATGATAGGGAGATAATTTCAGAAAAAGGCTTTTTAAGCCCCCCTTTGTCCCCCCAAATTTGGGGGGAAACTAGGATGGTATAGTCCCCCAGCTATCTCCCAATTTCAAAGTCCCCATTTTTTAGAGCAAGCAGTATTGGGGGTTTGGGGGCAAGGGATTTAGGGGGCGGAGGTTGCGGAGGTGCAGAAAACACGAGAGCTTAAAAGTAATGTCTCGAACTACTTCGCTTCTATGACAAAATCGGCTTGACCCTGTTGCTGACCTTCATTAACAGCAGTCTTAACAATCCAAGTTCCTTGCATACTGAGATAGGTGTTAATTTTGTAGGAACCGGGTTCAGCACCTGGAGACACTTCTGTTTCAGTTAACATAGTTTCCTCTCCTTCCATCGGCATAGAAACATCAACCATTAAGTTATCCGTAACCACAGGTTGACCTGTAGCGTCTTTAACTTCAACAATCAATTCCGCATCGCCCATCGGTACTGTTCCTTGCGGACTGACTAACATAATGTCTACATTACCTTGATTGGCTTCTGTAGTTGAACTGGCGGTATTTGTGGCGTTATCGGTTGATGCTGTTGTATCTGAGTCGGAAGTCGCACAACCTGTAACCACGATGCTAGCGGCAATTAAGCTGAGTAATAATTTTTTCATGGATTTAATTGAGGTAAAAGTGACATTGAGGTAAAAGTGAGAAAGTGTAAGGAGCGAAAACTTATTGCACAGACAAGCTGAGGCTGGTTTTGCCTGTGTATTCGGCATCGGTGACGGTGGCTTCGAGTATCCACTCTCCTTTCATGCCAAAAAAGGTGTTAATTTTAAATTCGCCAGGTGCATCAGTCGGTTCAAGCTTGACTTTTGCAATCATCGGTGCCATATTCTTCATCGGCATCGTTAGCTTAAGGTCTAGGTCGTTCGCTGCGATCGCTAAAGGTTCTCCGGTTTGAGTATCCTTAAGAACAATAGTCAGTTCTGTTTTGCCAGATTTAACGGTTGTCGGACTTACCAATGCCATCCCAATACTGCTCGTTTTTGCGGTTGTGAAGTCATTAACGGGAGTATTAACAGGATTTCCAAGTTCATCGACAATGGTAACTTTACTGTCCTCCATCAAGCGACTATGACCGGAAGTAATCACCTCATCTCCGTCTTGCAACCCTCTAGTAATCTCGATTTGATCGCCATTGGTTAATCCCGTTGTTACAGGTTGTCGCTGGGCTGTATCACCGTTTAGCACCCAAACTGCGGGTTCTCCATTAAACTCAACCAGGGCTTTTTGAGGGATTA
Source organism: Cyanobacteria bacterium J06592_8 (assembly GCA_038530755.1). Classification (GTDB taxonomy): domain Bacteria; phylum Cyanobacteriota; class Cyanobacteriia; order Cyanobacteriales; family Microcoleaceae; genus Capilliphycus. The sequence goes on from JBCBCI010000062.1 coordinate 15,666, forward strand.
AAAGAGCATTCACAGTCCGCCGAGTAATAATTTCCATCTCAATAAATTGACCGGAAAGCAATCGTTGACCTGGATTTTCGACAACGGCTTCAACCGTTATGGTGCGTGTTGTCATATCGGTTTGTGGGAAAATGCTGGTAATTACACCCGGAATTTCCCCCGTCTCTGTACCCGGAACAGTTGCAAAAATTGGCGTTCCCACCTGAACAAAATTCGCATCTTGCTGTCCCACGTTCGCCCGCAGTCGCACCTGTCGATAGTCGCCAATTTTGAAAATTCCCATTCCGGGCTGTACCACAACCCCAGGATCGGCCATCCGTTCTTGAATGATACCTGTGATGGGAGAGGTGATTTGAGTATAGTTCTCAAAAGTTGAGACAGTCGCTACTTGTGCTTTAGCGCGCTCAACGAGAGCCTGATCGCTTGCTACTTTTGTTTTGAGACGATTTAACTTAGCTTGCGCTCCCTGCAACATCGCTTTTTTTGCCTCTACCTGAGAAGCAACGATATCGAAATCATCCCTAGAAATTGCTCCTTCTTTGCTGAGATAACCGAAACGCTTACGTCTGAGGCGCAGATAGTTGAGATCGGCTTGAATTTGACTAATGATTTGCTGTTGTTCTTCGAGTTCAGACTGACTGACTTCCACTGCGGCTAAGAGTGCTGCGACCTCTGCTTCTGCTTCTTTGGTTTCCGTAATTCGTTCTAACGCCTCTAAATTGGCTAGAATTTGTCCTGCCTCTACCCGATCACCAGGATAAATCGAATAGTTAGAAAGCTGACCCGCCACACGAGGATACACCGTGACTTCTGTATAAGGATAAATCGCCCCAGTATAATTGACACTGGCTTCCAAACCTTGGGGACGCACGACCTCTATTGTCACTGGAGTGGGGTTAAACGCTCCATCGACTCGCATCATATCATCGTGAGACATACCCGACATATCGTGTCCTCCCATGTCATGGCTTCCCATACTCGACATCTGCGAAGATTTCAGCTTGTTCGTCGTGTGGATAATATTAAGAGTGAGGGCAATAAAGACTGCAATTCCCAGCATTGTCTTTCCCAGAGTCATCCACCAGGGCGTTGAGGGAATAACGCGATCGTACTTACTCACCTCCACCAGTGGGGGCAACTCATCTATCAGTGAAAGTGATTCTTCAACGCTCAAAGGCAATTCTTCATCGGTTGAAGACAATTTCTCCGGCGATTCTGCGGCGTGAGCATTTTCAGGGGGAGAACTCATTGATACAGTGGCTCGATCAATCTGACATTTGCACTTCCCACCTTAGTTGTCGATTATGAAACTGGAATGAAAATTACCTTTTCAAGATGAGAAATTTTACGGAGTCCTGAAGTGAAGACAAATTTCTCTGACAATGATGTTAGATTTCTAAACCTGATACCCGTTCATTACAGTAGAGTTCGCCAGCTTAAAAGTTATGTCAAAATCGATCAAGCGACGCGACTTCTTATTTGTTCTGACGAACTCTTCAAAAAGTGAGACAAACTTCACCTCATTATTTACCCTTAACAAAGGTTCCTAACCGCTCAGTCATGCGAGCGACTATAGTTTGATCACTTGTTGATTTTGCTTCAACTTCTGTTTCAATTTTCTTGACAACGTCTGCGGGTAAATCCAGTAAACTGACTAATTTTTGATAAGCCGCCGCTTCTTCTTCATTAATATTGGGTTCATCAGGAGTACGCGCACTCGCCCCAATCACTGCATACCCTAAAGCTAACACTAATTCCCGTTCTTCTTGGGTTTGTAGCTTCGGAATTAATTCCTCTAGGGGAATATTTTGCATCATATATTCTGTTAATTCTTGTTTCAGCTTTTCTTGTTCATTCCCTTCCGCAAACAAATGACTAAACTCATCCAGCATAATATTCACTTCGTCTTGAGCCAGGTGTCCATCCGCCCAAGCCATCGCTGTTACAACTCGTAACAAATTCATCTGACGGGGATTAATTGGGGGTGGAGGAGGTGCTTGCATGGACATAGCGATAATTGTATGATTTTGAAAGGACAAATCATCTCTGTAAAAACAGGTTTGATTGATCACATCTTCTCATAATTTGTGGTAAGGACATCCTAACCAATCTGAAAAGTTTCTTTGATTTTGCGGAGACGGATCTCTCACCGATGCAATTTTGTAGCTGGTGGGGCGAGGTTCGGTGAGGATAACAGAACAGGTTTGGAGTTGATCTTGATGGAATACAGTTAACTCTACGGTATCTCCTGGATTATAGTCTTTGAGGCGATCGCTTAACTGTTGAGCATTGATCCGAAAACCATCTAAAGCTAAGAGTTCATCATCTGGGTCAATTCCCGCCATCTGTGCAGGGCTTCCCATTTCTACAAATCTTATCAGTTCTCGGTTATTATCAGAAACGACTTTCACACCGAGATAGGGCGTTTCATCGGGAGTTTCGGCTTTTAACTCTAAGCCAAAGGGGGCGAGGAATTGATTAAAGGGTAACTCCTCTGTTCCATGAATATATCGATCAAAGAAGTCGGTTAAATCTGTTTCAGCGACTGACTCAATCACCTGTTTGAGTTGTTCGGGTGTGTAGCCGATTTCTTCTTGTCCAAACTCATTCCACATTCGCCGCATCACATCATCTAGGGAACGGCGGTTACTATGACGTTCTCGAATTAATAAATCTAATAAAAAGGAAACGAATTGTCCTTTCAGGTAATAGGAAACCTGAGAATTATCGCTATTTGCATCTCGGCGATAGAGTTTAATCCACGCATCCCAACTCGACTCACTCAAGGGTTGAACTTTACGTCCAGGAATCGTTTGTAAACGGGTCAAATCTTTAGAGAGTGCTTTAAAAAAGCCTTGAACATCAAAAATTCCAGTTCGATAGGGAATCACCATATCATAGTAACTGGTTGTTCCTTCGCAGAACCACAAAGAAGGCGTATAATTCTCTTGTTCATAATCAAAGACTTCTAAGGCTTTTGGGCGAATTCGCTTCACGTTCCAGAGATGGAAAAATTCGTGGGCGACAAGCTGCATAAAGCGATTATATTTGTCTTTGTCTCGTAAACCAAAACGAGGATAATTCAAAGAACAACTCTCTTTATGTTCTAGTCCACCAAAGCCTTGACTGGATAAATGAAGTAGAAATAAATAGCGATTGTAGGGTAAATCTCCAAACAGTTTGGCTTCAGCTTCAATAATTTTTTGACAATCAGCGATTAGGCGTTCGCTATCTTCATTTCCCTCGCCCCAAATCGCCAGTTGATGAAGCTTTTCACGGACTTCAAACTCATAAACAAGATGAGTTCCTATTTCAACGGGGCTATCAACTAAAGTATCAAAATCTACCGCTTTATATGTATTAATTTGATCGGGAACTTCAGGAAGTGTGGTTGTCACAGCCCAAGCTTCGGGTGGTACAATTGTGATCCAAATCGGTTTGTTTTCCCAACCGGGAATATAGAAGAACATCGCCGCCCCATTCAAGTAACCGTGAGTTTGATCGAGGTGATTGGTTCGCACGGTTAATTCATTCGCAAAAATGCGATATTCGATCCATAATTCTTGAACCGAACCGAGATGAATTTGCCAATTATTTTTACTTGCTTTTGTCCAGGTTAAAGGTTGTCCAGTTTGATCGTAGGCTTTAAAATCTTGAAGATGTCGAGCATATTCTCGCACTAAATATGAACCGGGTGTCCATACAGGCATTCTCAAATCAAGAACCCCAGACTTCACCAACGCTCCCAATTCTTCGACTCGAATACAGAGTTTAACTTCAAATAAATGAGATTGAGGCTGAGACATCGCCACCCAATATTGCATCGCGGGGAGGGGTTCAGCTTCGAGACGAGGACGAGATTGAATAGCTTCAGTCATTAGTAAAAATAGATTCTGGATTGATAATGTATGTTAGGAAATACCTATTAAAAGACTTTAGAATTGGTGAGAGTTCAACCGGCTATTGACTGGCTAGATGATTCAAGTGTTTGAGGTTTAGTAAGTGCATCGTTTGATTTTCCAGATCAATTTCTAACCAACCTTTCGCGACCAACTTTTCCATGATTTTACTTGTTTCTTCGAGGGTAATATCAGTAACATCTGCCAAATCTTGCTCTGGGATATTAAAAATATCGGCTCGCTTTTCTACGATTTGACCATAATTTTCAGCCAATTCCACTAAGGTATTTGCGAGTTTTACAGCCGGAGGACGGTGACGAATTTGATAGCGTTGATTAGTTTGGCGAAGGCGACGTACCATTAATTGCAACATTCGATGGTGTAGCTGAGGATCTTTAAACAACGTTTGAATAAAGCGTTGAGCAGAAACGCTAATCAGCCGAACTGGAGAAAGGGCAATCACATCATTTGAGCGAGGAGATTCATCCAAAATTGCCATTTCTCCGAAGAAATCGCCCTTGCCTAGAATTGCCAACGTTACCACACTATCACCTGACAGGCGACGAACTTTCACCCACCCGGAAACAATAAAATAAACCGCATTTCCCCAGGCATCCTCCATCACGACTGCTCGATTCGCTGGATAATCGTGCTTAACCGCAACGGACAGGAGCCATTCTAAGGTCTCTGGATTCGCCCCTTTCAACAGGGGAAAAAGCTCACTGAAAGCTTCAGTCTGCATGGAACTCGCGCTTAGTTGGAGATTAATTTAAAAGTGACACAGGTTCGGCATCAACCGCAAGGGGTTTGAGGGTTATTCTCAAAGTTACAGTTCAAAGACTCTACCGTGATTACTAAGCTAGCTGATCGCAGCCTGAAACTGCAATTCCCTCAACTTGTTTACACGAATAGATGTACTGACAACTAATAGCCTAAAGACGAAAGCGATCTCAGGCTGTTGGGGGTCATCAGAAGCGGTCAGAAATCTGCTTCTCAAATTATATCAGAGTCAGCAAGGAACAGTTCTACAGTGAGCAGGGAACAGTGAGTAGTTATTCAGTCAATTGTGAATCGGGAAATGGGGTACAGGAGTTAGAGTGCTACGCGCAAGTCAGAAGTCAGAAGCGGTGGGACCTCGCGCCCTTCGGGTACTCTGTGAGAAGGGCTTCGCCCAACGACAGTTGCTCCTCGACGGAAACCGCCAATCCCTCCGGGTACTCTGCGAGACTGATAACTCTTTAACTGTCTACTGTGTACCGCTTACCCTGAGCAAGGTCGTTGGGTCTACTGTATAATCCCGGATTGCACAATGACTGTATTGTATCGAGTACAATAGGCAGACAGATGAGTCTAGATTGCCATAAGAGCCAGAACCATTCATGGGTCTGTTTTTCTCTCCGTTGCGTTCTGCTAAAGGTCATAATGTATCCCGTTAAATTACTTAAATCACCCTTATTGAGTTTTCTGATTGCACTATTACTACCGAGTGCGATTGCTAGCACAATTGTTGTTGAAAACTTTTTCAATCCTTCTGTCTCTCAAGCCCAGCCTGGACCTCCTCCGAAACAAGACCCCGCGACATCAATGACTGTTCGTTCTGATGTTCAAGAAGCGGATGCGAATACAGGAATTGTTACGGCTCGCGGTAATGTTCAAATTAACTATCCCGCTCGTAATATTCAGGCTACTGCGGCTCAAGCTCAATATTTTAGTCGAGAACGACGAATTGTTTTGAGTGGTAATGTGTTTATTTTGCAAGAAGGTAATAGTATTCGCGGAGAAACGGTTACTTATCTAATAGATGAAGGACGCTTTGTTGCGCTTCCGGGGGGCGGTCAACAGGTTGAATCTATTTACATTGTTCCAGATGATGGAAGCAGTACAAAAGATGCTGCGATTGAACCCTTTAACCCGAAACCCGCCTTTAAAAATCCCTTGAGCGCTCCTGCTGCTCCATAATCATAATATTGAACAATGATGATGTAGTGGTTCTAGACTAAGCTTCGAGTTAGGGGGGTTATTCGTAGGAATAAAAAAACTGCCGAAATTAAGTTGAGCAACGCAGTAGATATTTTTTTAGACGAGCAATCGCACAGTTGACCCCAAGGACGGCTTTTCCAGTCTACATCTAGTATGGGGTTCAGCTTTTATTTGTCTGGATTCACATCGCCAGTTGTCAGGTTTTGCCAAATTATGAAAATTATACTGGAGAATATTCACAAGTCCTACGGAAAGCGTACAGTGGTCAGCCGAGTCAATTTGTCCGTGTCTCAAGGGGAAATTGTTGGCTTACTCGGCCCGAATGGAGCAGGAAAGACTACTACATTCTACATTGCCACAGGACTCGAAAAGCCCGATCAGGGCAAAGTCTATCTCGATGAACAAGACATTACCAGTTTACCCATCCACAAACGGGCGCTGCTTGGAATTGGCTATCTGACACAAGAAGCAAGTATTTTTCGTCACTTGAGCGTAAGAGACAATATTCTGTTAATCTTGCAACAAACCCAAGTTCCTCCCCATTTATGGCATTCTCGACTGAATACCTTGCTGCGGGAGTTTCGCTTAGATAGAGTAGCTTATACTATGGGAAATCAAGTTTCCGGAGGAGAAAGACGACGAACAGAACTAGCGCGTGCTTTGGCGGCGGGAATCAGGCTTCCTAATTTTTTATTGCTGGATGAACCCTTTGCGGGTGTCGATCCGATTGCGGTCTCTGAAATTCAACAAATTGTGGCTCGACTCCGCGATCGCCAAATGGGAATTTTAATTACTGATCACAATGTTCGCGAAACCCTAAAAATCACAGATCGAGCCTACATTATGCGAGATGGACAGATTTTTGCTTCAGGTTCAACTGAAGAACTCTACAATAATCCTTTAGTGCGACAATATTACCTTGGTGATAGCTTTCGATTATGAAAACCTCAATTTCCAAGTCTATTGGTTTGTCAAAATTTCCGAGTTTTAATTTATCGATTTTAGATCGTTATATTATCAGTGAACTCTTTATTCCGTTTTTATTCGGTGTGGGATTATTCACATCGGTTGCGCTTTCGATTGATACTGTTTTTGACTTAGTTCGTCAAGTCGCTGAGTCGGGTTTGGATGTGAGCATTGCGATTAAGGTCTTTCTGTTAAAGATGCCGGAATTTCTGGTTCTATCCTTTCCGATGTCAATGGTTTTGACAACGTTAATGGTCTATGGACGAATGTCGAGTGATAGTGAAATTGTTGCTCTGCGAAGCTGTGGAATTAGTATTTATCGGTTAATCATTCCGACGGTGATTTTTAGCTTGTTGATTACGGCTTCTATGTTTGCATTTAATGAGTTAATCGTTCCAACTACAAACTACCAAGCTTCGATTACCCTAGAACAAGCCTTACATCAAGATCGGCTGCCCATACAGAAAGATAATATTTTCTACCCGGAATATCGTCGAGTCAGAATGCCAGACTCTGAGGACGAAAAAACAATTTTAGTCAGATTATTTCACGCTGAACGATTTGATGGAAAACAAATGAACGGCGTGACCATTTTAGATAAGTCACAAGCCGGAATTACTCAAATTATTGCGTCTAAGTCAGCCGTCTGGAATGGAAAAGAACAAAGCTGGGACTTTTTTGATGGTACGGCTTATGTTGTTGATCGCTTTGGATCGTATCGAAATATTGTTCGTTTCGATCATAAGGAACTCCAACTGTCTCGAACACCCTTAGATTTAGCCACCCGCAGACGACGTTACGGTGAAATGAATATTGTTCAAGCCCATGAATATTTAGAGTTGATGAAACAAAGTGGGAATGAAAAACAAATTCTCAAAACAAAAGTGCGGCTTCAACAAAAATACGCTCTTCCTTTTGTTTGTGTTGCGTTTGGCTTACTAGGTGCTGCCTTGGGTTGTCGTCCTCAGAAAAGCAATCGAGCTACCAGTTTTGGACTCAGTATTATCATTATTTTCTCATACTATCTCCTCTCTTTTATTACTGGAGCAATGGGTCAACGCGCTGTTCTTAGTCCTTTTGTTGCGGCTTGGCTCCCCATTGCTGTTGGCTTTGTTGCTTCGGGTTCTTTACTCTATCAAAGCTCACGTTAACATCATCACTCACTTTTAAAATCTATCGGGAATATAAGTCATTTGAATATTTTGAACATCAAAGCTTTCAAATCTTCTCTACGTCAATTTATTTTAGTTTTACATCAGGCTTTCACAACCCAAACGACTAATCGATCTCATCTCCAATATAAAGTTTGTTTAATTTTGAGTTTAGGAATTGCCATTTTGTATGGTTTGATTTCCATGCAACAGGCGTTTAGAAGTGAGTGGGTGATCCAAGATGATGCAAGACAACACGTTTTTTGGATGCAACGCTTTCTCGATCCTGAACTTTTTCCTAAAGATTTAATCGCTGATTATCTACAATCTCTTTCCCCAATTGGTTACAGAACTTTTTATAAAATTATAGCGTTTTTTGGAATAAATCCTCTGATTGCAAGTAAAATTTTACCTTTAATTTTAGCCTTAATTACAACTGTATATTGTTTTGGGGTCAGTTTACAACTGCTTCCTATTCCGGCTGTGGGTTTGATCACAACACTAATATTAAATCAAGGACTATGGTTGGAGGATGACTTAGTTTCTGCAACGCCCAGAGCCTTTGTCTACCCTATATTTTTTGCCTTTTTATACTACTTATTGCGAAAGTCGCTATTCCCCTTGCTGATTATAATCGCTTTATCAGGTTTATTTTATCCCCAAATCACACTGCTTTTTATAGCAATTCTAACCTTACGACTGTTTAATATACGGAATTATAAAATAAGTCTCTCTCCTCTTAAATTTAACCGTTTGGCGTGGTTATCGGGAGGATTTATCGCTGTTTTAATTTTACTTCCCTACAAACTAACAACAACTGAATTTGGTCAAATGATTACAGTTGCTCAAGCAAAATTAAAACCCGAATTCTACCCTCTAGATGATTTATTTGGACGATCCTTTTTATTTCACGATAATCAATTGATCTATTGGTTAGTCGCCCCTCAGACGGGTTTACTATTTTTAGGAATTATACCGCCACTCGCGTTATTCGGATTTACATTACCCTTTTTACTCAAACAAACTCAACGCTTTCCTCTCGCTCAACACATTGATTCTGAAGTGAAAATTTTAGGAGAAGTGATTTTAGCTTCTTTAGCTTTATACTTTTTAGCGCACGCAGTTTTGTTCCAGCTTTATTTTCCAACTCGCTACACTTATCATAGCTTGAAAATAGTCTTAATTTTGGCATCTGGATTGGCTCTATTTTTACTGATTGAAGCGCAATTAAAAACCCTTATTCAACTGTTGGCAAACAATTTAAATCGGTATAATTTAATGCTTTCTAGCTTAACTTTATGTTTAGGAGTTGTGCTAGTCATGATTCCTTTTTTACCCGGAGTTTTCCTCCCCAATCAACTCTATCGCACCGGAAAAGAACCCTTAATGTATGAATTTCTGCGGAAACAACCCAAAGAGACTTTAGTGGCAACTTTATCAGAAGAAGGTGATTTTATTCCTTCATTAGCTCAACGTTCAACCCTCGTTGCACCTGAATATGATTTCCCCTATCATGTTAGATATTATACTCAATTTAATCAACGGTTAGTAGACCTGATTAATGCTCAATATAGTTCTGATTTGCGCCAAGTTCAAGACTTTATCCGTAAATATGATGTTGACTTTTGGTTACTAGATGGGGAAAGTACATTTAAAGCCGATTATATTTCCACTCGTGTGATGATTCGCCAAATGAAATTAGTGGAACCAATTTTAGAGAAAATAGAAAGAGGACAAGTTTTTGTCCTCTCAACTCTAGTAGAAGGTTGTGCGGTTGTCAGGAGTACCCACCGACAATTACTGGATGCTGAATGTATTTTGCAGCAAGGTCAAACTCAACCTTAAGGATTCGCAAAAGTATTAATTTTACCTCCTCCAATTCGACGTCCAGGAGTGGGACGAGGAGCAGAAAAAGGACGCTGATTCATTTGATTAAATTGGTCAGACGGATTTTGAATCAGAGTATTAGTATTTTGATTGACTTGATAATTTTGAGGATTGGGTGAATTGTTTGTGACACCTGGAGTGGTTGGAGTAGAAGCCCCGTAGTTGGGATAAGGTGCGCCATAAGTCCCGCTTGGGTTAATATTCGGGTAAGCTCCATAGGAATTGTAAATGCTTTGAACATCTGGAGTTACTGCGGCACCCGTTCGAGTGGGTGGAATAATCGGTTGAGAAGGGATAACAGGTTGAGTAATCGAATTATTCGTCTGATAGGGCGTTGCGACAGTCGGTGATGTCGGAGTCGTGGGTGTCGTTGTCACACGAGGAACAACCCATGTCGCTTGCGGAACTTGAACGCTCGGTTGAATAACCCCGTTTACGGGTGCAGAAGTTGTCGGTACACCAGTTGTTGGGTTAACTGGGTTCACCGGAGATGAGTTGAAATTGAGAACTAAACTATTTGTGTTTGCAGTCTCAGAAGCAGAACCCGAATTCTGGGACTGGTCTTGTCCCTGATTATATTGATCCATCGCCGTCTGTAGAGGGCTAGAATCATTCGCTGAGGTTTCATCCGGCGTTACTGTTGCACTGGGAAAATTGGCTTCAAATACTGGAGGTGTGAGATTTGTTGGAACTCCAGGCGCAGACAGTACAGAAGAGGGAAGTTGGGGCGAGGGATTGATATTAACAAGATTACCTGGATCGCTGGGGCTGGGAGCCGTAGGAAAAGGAGATAACTCTAGATTAACTGTTGGATCTTGACCAGAGATAGAATTAGAAACAGTCGGAAGCGGTTCAGACTGGTTTAAACCTGATTCCCGCACTTCATCCAACAAATCCTGTCCAGCATTAATCGTTGTATCGGTTGGATAGGGCGACAATTGAGGCCCTTGTAGTTCATTGAATAAGACAGCAGAACTGTCAATATCTGCGGCGACAGCTCTGTCTTCATCGGAAAGATCGTCTTCAAAATTTCCAGTATTGGAAATGATCTCTCTAAGATCGGCTAATTCAAACCATTCGGGATGTTCTGAAAGTTGCCAGATAAAAGCGACAACAAAAGCAGTAACGCCCAAGGAAGTCAGAAATCTGGGTTGAATTCGAGGCTTTTTTGGGGGGCTAACAATGGGACTAGACTCAGATGGTTTTTCAAACATAGACATTGATTTAATTTCTCTCATGTCAGAACTAAAGAAATGATTAGAGTTCTTAATAGCAAACAGTCCTAAGCTGTATATTTTCTGTTCCCAGTTTTGGCTTGACTCATCTGCTCTCCCTGCTTTTGCTGACTTACTGATTAGACTCTAATCCCTCTATTTTAACTGTTGATTTTCTCAAGAGCTAGATGACTTTCTGGGATCGAAGCTGTAGCAGATTTGTGACAGATTTGTGACAGATTTCTACTCACGATCGCAAGTTAGAAAAATATTTGCAGCGATCGCAATTTCAGATTAATTGTCCATGTCCCTCTAGATCATCAATAACTGATTCTGTGCAGTGTACTCTCAAACTGTTTTATTTTCACTATGGCACTACCTTGATAGAGTGTTTAACAATGGCAGTAGCAGGAGCCAGTAGAATTAACGATTGCCTGCCTTCTACCTTGTGCGTGGCACAAAATCTGTTGTGAAATTGAACTTTTAGGACTATGCAAAAAAATATTGAAGTTTTTCCGGGTCGCGATCAGCTTGTAGAGCGAGCAAAAGAGATTATTCTATCTAAAATCGAACCCGCGATCGCGACTCGAGGTCGGTTTACTCTGGCATTAGCAGGCGGAAGTACACCAAAGCCCCTGTATGAAGCCCTAGCCGCTCAAGATCTACCGTTAGATAAAATTCACATTTTCTGGGGAGATGAACGCTACGTTGCGCCCGATCATCCCGATAGTAATGAAGGAATGGCACGCAAAGCCTGGTTAGATCAAGTCGGGTTTCCTCCAGAAAATATTCATGGGATGCCAACTGGAGGGAACGATCCGATCGCGGATGCCAACCGACATGATGCCGAACTGCGAGAATTTTTTCAAGTCTCTGAGGGTGAGTTTCCCCGTTTTGATGTGATTTTGCTGGGAATGGGTGATGATGCTCACACGGCTTCTTTATTTCCCAATACTCCGGCTTTGCAAGTTCGCGATCGCTTAGTCACTGTCGGAGAGAAAGCCGGTCAACCTCGTATCACCTTTACCATCCCTTTGATTAACCAGGCGGAATGTGTTTTGTTCCTGGTCGCAGGTGCGAGTAAACAACCCGCCTTAACTCAGGTTTTTGCTGAAACTGCTGATGAAATGACCTATCCCTCTCGCAGCATTCAGCCCCAAGGTGAACTCTGGTGGTTATTAGATGAAGCCGCAGGTCAAGTCTTAAACAGTTAGCAGTACACAGTAAGCAGAAATCTAAGTCCTCTTGAAGAGGACTTCAGGTATTAGACAAAGATTTTAATCTCTGGCATCTTCTGATATATCGGTTTCTAACAATTTCATGGCTGAGGGAGTCTGCAAGTGTCAGAATTGTAAATAGCTGACTATTAAAATTGTGATGATTGTTTGTCCAAATTGCAATCACCAAAATCCAGAGGGAGCAACTCAGTGTGAGGCTTGCTACACTCCCCTACCCACAACAACGAACTGTCCAAGCTGTGGTGCTACTGTTCAAAGTGATGCAACGTTTTGCGGTCAATGTGGCTATAACTTGCAGCCTACACCCGTAACTCCATCTGTAGAGGAACAAGAAGGGGCTTTACCGACTGTGGTTTCCTCACCCTCGCCTCCCGTGACTTCTGAACCTTTGGTGACACCTGAACCTGTTAGTTCGTCTGGAATCTTATCTCCAAACCTAGAAAAATCATCTCCTGATTCTAACCCGGCTGAAGTTCAACCTGTAGCAAATACGGGTGAAATCAATTCAACTCCATCGACGGTATCAGTTGGAACCATCAGTCCAAATACTCCATCGACGGTATCAGTTGGAACTATCAATCCGAATACTCAACTCCAAAGCCAATCTGCGCGTTTATTGCATATCCAGACGAATGTGAGTCTCGAACTTCCGCCGAGTTTACCTGTGATCCATATTGGGAAGCCGAACGATCGCGTTCCTCCAGATCTTGATGTTTCTGGGTTTCCGGCTTCAGAAGTCGTCTCTCGAACTCACGCTGATATTCGAGTTGAGGGAGATTCCTACTATATTGAAGATGTTGGGAGTTCTAACGGAACCTATATCAATAATGTTCCTTTAACTCAGGGAAATCGGCATCGGTTGCGACCGGGCGATCGCATTTCGCTGGGAAAAGGTGATCTCGTTTCGTTTATCTTTCAACTCTCCTAAGTCAATTTTTCAGATCTCAGGTTTGATTTTGAACGGGATTTCTAGAAGGAGAGTATTGAGATCCGATCTCCGCTATTGTTACGATTTGGCGGAGTTCAAAATCTAGACTGAACAATCTAGAACTTGGCTTGGGTGCTCTACTGAAACAGCAACCTGTCAATGTGATTACTTTAACTTTGCTTCATCCCAACAAATCTATTCCTCTTCGTGTTTGGACTTTTGAACAGGAGGAGGTAATTCGGATTGGCCGTTCAGTTAAAAATGATGTCGTTCTCTATAGTGCTGTCGTCTCTCGCTATCATGCTGAGTTAAGACGCCAGGGACAATCCTGGATTGCTTTGGGCTTGGGAACGAATGGCACCTATCTGAACGGCCAATTGATTCAAAAATCTCCCATTGTCGATGGACAAATTATTCACCTCGCGATTTCTGGGCCAAAAATTCAGCTCAGTATTCCAGCCGATCCTGTTCAACGTTCAATGAGGGGTATCGGTACTCAGCAAAGAAAAATACAAACCGTCGATCAGCTCGAAACTCGAGTTCAAGTTGATCCAATTCCACTGTCAAGGTCTTCTCAATTTATCGATCCTGAATTAGATGAAGATATTACAATCACAGAATGATTGCGACTGTCCGTTGGTTCGGTTTTGGCTTCACTAAATCTTCTGATAAACTCAAAGAGTGCAACCTCTGAACTGTCGTTAAATCCTAATAAGTAGGGAGCTAACTTGATGAATACTGAAACCTCAATGATTAAACGGAGTGAGTTAATCAATCGATTAATCCTAGAGCGGAATACGACGGTCGATGAAGGCCGAGTTGAACAAATCTGGATTAATCCTCAATCTCATCAAGTTGTCGCTTTGACCTGTAAATCCGGATTAATTCGAGGTCAAAAAAAATTCTTTTCTTGGGATGATATTACTCAAATTGGTGAAGATGCTGTTCTGGTTAATCGTTTGAGTGCTGAATCTGAGGAAACCCGCTTACCTGAGCAAGCGATTCACATCAGTGGTCACGAAGTTTGGACAGATGCGGGCAAGAAAATCGGTACGATTGTTGACTATATTTTTGAGATCAAGACAGGCTTTATTAATACATATCTCTACACCGCTCAAGGGTTGCGGGGAATGTTAGATGGAGTGTATATTCTAGCTGCAACTGCTATTTCTAGCGTCGGAAATAAACGATTAATTGTCCTAGAAGCCGCGATCAAAAACCCGCAGCAGTATTCAGAGGGTTTAGGTGATAGAATTGGTCAAGCGGCGGAGTTCCTACAAGATGACTTTGAGAAAACGAAAGAACATCTAGAGGAGTTGAAACGCAATGCTAAAAAAATCACGAAAGGAAAACCCGAAGAGATGAAAGAAATTCAAGCTGAAATTATCTCAGAAGAGCGAGAACCTGAAAAATTGCCTCCAGGGCTTCCAGAAGGTTCTACGGACAAAACTGATTCGGATCATTCACAAAGATTTTCTTAGCCCAAAGTGAAATGCTTGAAAATCGAAGCGTTCGAGTTGATAGCCGACAATTGATTGAGTACAATCGATCTAAAAACTTAGAATGAATACAATGCTCAAGTGTACTCGTTTGTACAGATTATCTATACTAGAATCTCAGTTTTAGAGCCATAAGTGATTATTCTGCTCCTGATTCATCCAACTAAACCCGTACCTGTGAATCGATGGACTTTTAAAAACAAGTCGGTCATTCGGATCGGTCGTGCAAAAGATAACGATATCGTAATCTATAACTCTGTTGTTTCCCGTCATCATTTAGAACTTTGGGATCGAGGCTCAAGCTGGGAGGTGACGAATTTGGGTACCAATGGTACTTATATTAATAGTAAGCCTGTTAATCAGTCTTTTATTCAAGATGGAACCGTGATTCGTCTGGGGAGTTCTGGACCTAGATTAATGGTGAAATTGGATTTAGCTGCATCAACAAAAACAGTACGACCGAATGGTTCTAAAGATTCAACTCATTCACAACTTTTGAATCTAAATGATGCCACTGAAATCGAAGATCTAGAAAATTATTCAGTTACTAAACTAGAATTCCTAGAATAGCTTGTTTGTGGTCTTATTCAGCATACTCGTTAAGCATACAATGTTTTTCCCGTATGCGAGTCAAAGATAATCCCATGATTAAGATCGAGTTGAACTGAGATGCGATCGCCTGGTTGTAAGCGAATATTTACAGGGGTTTGAAATTGAATTAACGGTTGAGAAAATCCCGGACTATCGGACGTTAATAAACGAGCAAGAACTAAAATTTCTCGACCTAAAGGTTCAACAATATCGACCTCGACTGACAATAGAACTTGATTAACTGCTCGACTTTCCGGTAGAACACTAAGCTGATTCGCCTCATCAGTCGCAATGTAAATGTGTTCAGGACGAATTCCGAGATTGAAACTTTGTCGCTCTTTTGGGTTTAACTGTTCTTGTATTTTGACTGGACAATTGAAAGATTGATTCCCCAACCAAAAGATACTATTCCCATAAGTAATTGTTAAAATATTCATGGGAGGATTCCCTAAAAAGGTCGCCACCATTTGATTATTTGGCTGATTATAAACGGTTTGTGGTTCTCCAATTTGTTGGATTTTTCCTCCATTTAAAACAACAATTTTATCGGCTAAGGTCATGGCTTCGGTTTGATCGTGAGTCACATAAATTGTGGTAATTTTTAAGCGTTGATGTAGCTTTTTGAGTTCGGCTCTGGTATCATCTCGCAGTTGAGCATCTAGGTTAGAGAGCGGTTCATCGAGGAGAAAAACCAGGGGTTCTCTAGCAATGGCTCTCCCTAACGCTACACGCTGTTGTTGTCCGCCAGAGAGTTGTTTTGGCTTGCGATGAAGTAGATGATCGATAGACAGCGATCGCGCTACATTATGAATTCGCTCCTGAATTATCTGAGGTTTAATCTGACGCATTTTTAAACCAAAAGCCAAATTTTCAGCCACAGTCATGTGAGGATATAAAGCATAATTTTGAAAGACCATTGCCACATCTCGTTGACGAGCAGGAACCTCATTCACTAATCGATTATTAATATAAAGATTGCCACTGGTTGAGCTTTCTAATCCGGCAATTGTTCGCAAAATTGTAGATTTCCCACACCCTGAAGGCCCCAATAATACCCAAAACTCACCATCAGGAACCTCAAAGCTAATATCCTGAATTGCAGCGACATGATGATAAACTCGATTAATTTTATCTAAGCGAACATTTGCCATTTTTTCTCCTTTAATCTCGAAAGAGTTGAGATCTACTCTTGGTAATCCAGGATTCCGTTTTTTATAATTTATAATTCAGCATTCATAATTATTTTAATTTGCTAACTGTTCGAGTTCAGAAACAACACGTCCCAATTCTTCAACGAGAGGCGTTTTCTCGACTTTCTCAAAAGCCTCTACAATTGCTCGATAGTACCAAAGTGTTCCAGCCTTTTCGCCCGTGAACCTTTCCCAGATGGCTTCCCCAACTTGACAATAATCTTGTACAATAGAGCGGGCATTGTACAGTTTGTCTGCCGCAGAAACTAGACGCACAGAAGCTGAAGCCGTTGGAATGTGGTCAATGTAAGCTTGTTTGCGTTCTCGCCAGGGAGGTTTAGGAGTTTGGTCTGTATCGGTACAACCATCCACAATCTCAGCCACTGTTTCCCCGAACCGATGCTGAATTTCTGCTCGTGTTGATGCGCCACCTTGGTCTTCTACGGCATCATGCAACAGAGCTGCGATCGCCTCATCCTCAGTTGCTCCATGTTCTAAGGCAATACTCGCAACCCCTAACAAATGGGCAATGTAGGGAACACCTGACCCCTTGCGAACTTGTTTAGCGTGCAGTTCACAGGCATAGAGGAGGGCTTGATGAAAACGAGAGGAGAGAATCATCTTTTCTTCTAAATCTACTCTTAAAATAACATAAAAGATCTTCCTTATCTTATAAAACCACGGTAAATTCTTGAGAGAAAAATTGATAAGATTTAACTGTTTTTAGGATAAAAAAATGGATAGATTTCGTGTTGAAGTCATTTCCCAAACCCTAAACCCGCAGACCGTGATTTATGCAGCCATGCACCAAGACTATTCAGATCAGTTTATCATTGATGAGCGGGAAAACTGGCCTTCGGAAAGTCGATGTGGAGAGATTATTGTCAAGCGACTTTTAGCCGGAGAGCGAGGACATTATGGCCCTTTAGAACACGTTCAAATTGTGTTTAATTGTGGCTATTTTCCCCATAGTGTGATGCAGCAAGCTCGCACCCATCGAGTCGGCATTTCATTTGATGTTCAGTCTCTGAGGTATACGGGTAAACAGTTTCTAGAAGTTGCAGAGGGAAAAAAAGATCTAGAAGATGTGTTTTATTTACGACCTGTAGGAGAATATTCAGACCGACAAGGGAAAAAATATTACTACTCTCCTGAACAACGTCAAGCGGATTTAGAGTGGTGTTTAGAAGCAGCAAAACGCTATCAAAACGACTTTGAAGGCGGAATGGCAGAAGAACACGCTAGAGGCAAACTTCCCTTTGATTATCGTCAACATTTTGTTGTGAGTCTGAATCTGCGAACCTTACTCCATTTTCTGGATTTACGCTTTAAAAAAGATGCACAACTCGAAATTCAAAAACTCTGTGAACTGATGTGGCCCTCCGTTGAAAAATGGGTCCCTGAAGTCGCAGCTTGGTATGAAAAAAGTCGGATGGGGAAAGCCAGACTTTCTCCTTAGAAAAGATGTTTATTAAAATATTGAGATTAATCTTTATAGGTTAAAGGATGGTTTAATGAAAATTAAAATCTTGAAGCGAGATGAAGCCGCAATCGTTCCCAAATACGCTCATCCGAATGATGCCGGACTAGACCTATTTTCCATTGAAGAAAAAGAAATTTTACCCGGAGAAAGTCAACTGATTCAAACTGGAATCTCGATAGAACTTTCTGCGGGAACTGAAGCCCAAGTTCGCCCTCGTAGTGGTTTAGCCCTCAAGCATCAAATCACAGTATTAAATACGCCGGGAACAATAGATGCAGGCTACCGAGGAGAAATTGGTGTGATTTTAATTAATCATGGAAAAACAGCATTTAATGTAAGTAAGGGCATGAAAATTGCTCAATTAGTGATTTCCCCTGTTATTCATGCTGAAATAGAAGAAGTGCAAGAACTCAGTTCAACGAAGAGAGGAGAAGGTGGATTTGGATCGAGTGGAATGGTCGAAATTTAACTCAATGATGAATTACAATTATCAACTATGAATGAAAATTCTCAACCTTATCAACCGCCACTACGCCCAACATGGGACGAGTATTTTTTGATGTTAGCCAAACTCGCTGCTACCCGTTCCACCTGTTTAGCGTTTCCAGTGGGTGCGGTGATTGTTAAAGATCGTCAAGTGGTCGCAACAGGGTATAATGGCTCTCCATCAGGGTCAGTACACTGCACCACCCAGGGCTATTGCTATCCGGGTTTAGAAAGCTGTGATAGCAGTTCATCCTTACCCTCACGGGCGGTTCATGCTGAAGCCAATGCGATCGCACAAGCAGCAAAGCACGGAATTCCTTGTGATGGGGCGAGTATTTATGTCACCCTAGAACCCTGTTTATCTTGCTTAAAACTGATTATTTCTGCGGGAATTCAAGACGTTTATTATGAAACCTCATTTAACAGTGGGGACAAAGCAATGGTTCGAGATTTATTCATTAGTGAAAATTTAGTTAAAATTAAACAAATTTACCTCAGCGAAGCCATTACTCAAAAAGCTGCTGATTCGCTCTTAAAGCCGACTTCAATTCCTCAAAACCCTAAATGCTAGATCCTAAGATTTCTCCTGAAAAAACTCACCCAGAAGAATGGCAATTTCATCTCAGACAAGCCAATGATAATAATATTTTCTGTCACTGTCGTCAGTGCAACGCTGAATGGGTAGATTCCTTTTCCGATGCACCCTGTCCGACTTGTGGGAGTTCGGATGTAGAACATATCGCCTGTTGGCAATTTCCCGATGATTAAATCCTGATGATTAAACCCTGATAATTAAACAAAGGCAAAAACTAGGCCATATCATTAAGAGTAATGAGACAATAGAGATTCATTGAGATCAAAAACAATATCAGGGAGTTAAGACGTAGTGAGACTGGTGATTCTCGGAGGGCCAGGAGCAGGAAAAGGAACGCAGGCTAACAAGATCGCTGATAATTTTGACATTCCTGACATTGCAACGGGTGATGTTTTGCGAGAGGCGATCGCAATCAGGAGTGAACTCGGTGTGCAGGCTCAAACTTACGTTGAAAATGGGGAATTTGTACCGGATGAGATTATGATCGAGTTTATTCGTCAGCGACTCTTACAGCCTGATGTGAGTGAGGGTTGGTTACTCGATGGCTATCCTCGTACCGCATTTCAAGCAGAGGAATTAGATTTTTTGCTTGAAGAGTTAGAACAACATTTAGATTGGGCAATATACTTAAATGTACCCGAAGAAGTATTGGCAAGTCGAACTATACAGCGATTGCGATCGGATGACAAACCTCTGATTATTCGACGGAAAGTTGAACTTTTTCATGAACGAACAATGCCGATTTTAGAATATTACAGTATGCGCGGTCGCTTGCTGGATATCGATGGAAATCAACCACCTGAAAAGGTGACAGAGGAAATTTTTAGTCAGTTGAGAGCATCCGCGACTTCAACTCCATCCAATCGTTGAACATTGCTCATTTCTCAAGGTTAATATAGGTAAATAGTTATGGCTTGGCAACGCTTGGGCGATAGACAACCGGATCAACTGCGTCCTGTTTCTTTTGAACTTGATTATACTTGTTATTCAGCCGCTTCCGTTCTCACAAAATACGGCAACACCAAAGTTATCTGTAATGTGACAATTCAGCCGGGAGTTCCTAAATTTTTACAAGATAGTGGACAAGGTTGGCTAACCGCAGAATACCGAATGTTACCGGGAGCTACTCAACAACGTCACCCGAGAGAATTAATGAAATTATCGGGACGAACCCAAGAAATTCAACGATTAATTGGTCGGAGTTTACGCGCCGCAGTCGATTTAAAAGCATTAGGAGAACAAACGGTTATTATTGATGCAGATGTCATTCAAGCCGATGGAGGAACTCGAACTGCTTCTATTACAGGAGGGTTTGTTGCCTTAGCCTATGCGTTCAATAAATTAGTCGAGAAAGGAGAATTAGAGCGATCGCCTATTGCCCATAAAATTGCTGCCATTTCTGTCGGATTATTAGAAGGGGAAGCCTATTTAGACTTAGATTATGAAGAAGATGTCGCCGCAGATATTGATTTTAATATTGTGATGAACGATCAACTCGGAATTATTGAACTTCAGGGAACCGCAGAGGCAGAAAGTTTTACTCGTCAGCAATTAAATCAAATCATGGACTATGCTGAAATTGGAATTAAAGAACTGTTAGAAGCACAACATCAAGCCCTGAAAAGTTCTTCGGCTTAAATCTCAGTCTTAATTTATGATATAAAGCCACTCAAAATGTCAGTAATTTCATTGTGGGTAATTGAGGCGGAAATGTTTAACCTAGAATATAGAGACATTTTATTTCTGTGGAATAATTGTTAATCTAATAGTAGAACCATTCTATGTCTAAACTCATCCCTTAACCTTAATTCCTGTTGATGATGCTGAATTTAACGGGTTATCAAGAAACAAACCTCCTTTACAACGGAACCCGAACCCAAGTCTATCGGGCGATCCGAACCTGCAATCAAAAATCTGTTATCGTTAAAGTCCTACGCAACCCTCATCCCAGTTTCAACGAGTTAGTACAGTTTCGCAACCAATACATCATCACCCGTCATCTAAACACGCCTCATATCGTTCAACCTCTGGCTCTTGAACGCTACGGGAACGGTTATGCCTTGATTATGCCAGATCAGGGGGCAATTTCACTGGGGGACTATTGGAAAGCCTCAGAGCATTCGCTGATGGAATTTTTGAAGATAGCCATTCAACTTTCACAAGCACTCCACGATCTGACCCAAGAACGGATTATTCATAAAGATATTAAACCCACAAATATATTAATACACCCCGAAACTCAACAAATTCAACTGATAGATTTCAGCATCTCCAGTTTACTGCCCAAAGAACAACAACAACTCGTTAATCCTAATATTCTCGAAGGAACTTTAGCTTATATTTCCCCTGAACAATCTGGACGAATGAACCGAGGCATTGACTATCGCACAGACTTCTATTCTCTCGGTGTCAGCTTCTATGAATTACTAACGGGAGAACTTCCTTTTCAAACAACAGACCCAATGGAATTAGTACATTGTCATATTGCTAAAGTTCCTCCGGAATTAGGGAAGCAAGAAAAGATTCCAAAAGTATTGTCAGATCTTGTTTTAAAATTGATGGCAAAAAATGCCGAAGAA